>UQYM01000025.1 GCA_900545315.1 uncultured Alistipes sp. | reverse complement strand
AAGACCGGTGGCCTTACTCAACGAGTAGAGCGTCTCCCCTTTCGTTACAACATGATGGGTAAACCGGGGTGAAATGGCATTCAACGTTTGACTATACTGTCCCAACTCCTGATCAATATCCGAACTGCTCGACTCACCTTGGCTTTTTATGCGGACATTGATCTTTTGCCCAATCGAAAGGTGGGCCGGATCAAACCCCGGGTTATCCTCCATCAAAGTGGCCAACGAAATGCCGTATCGTTTCGAAATCGAATAGGCCGTTTCACCCTTATTGACAATATGGGTGTCGAATAGTTTACTCATTTTCCGAGCCGACAGCTCCTTTTGTGTGGAAGCTCCTGCCGGAATTTTCAACATCTGCCCCTGTTTCAATCCATCAATGACAATCGGATTGTATGCGCGGATAGTTTTCTCGTCCGTATTATACAATTTACTCAGGGAGTAGAAGGTCTCCCCCGCCTGGACCGTGTGGACATAGAAACTTTGGCCGGCAATCGTCACCCGACTGGTTGAACGTTCCGTTGACTGCTGCGCCTGCAAAAAAGGAGCACTACCCAACGTCAAGGCCAATAAGAGCAATACTTTTCTCATAGGTACGTAAATACTATATCGCAAATATAACAAAAAGGACTCCTCATAAAAGTGGAATCCTTTTATTTTCAATCAAAGCCCTATCCTAACAGGTAAAAAATATTCCCAAACGGCTTTACCTGCTCATCCAGGCTCAGATCCAAATCAATGTTTGTTATTCATCTCCCGTAAACGAATTGCCGTAATCACCTTTTTCGTATAGAGCGGAAAATCACCGTTCATCATCCACGCGTAATAACTGGGTTCAGTACGAAATACTTCGGCCACCGAACGCCCTTTATGTTTGCCGAAATTAAACACCTCGACACCCTTGTCGTCGTAGATAATGCGCCCCGCAAAATCGACATTCTGCGAACGGGCCGAGAATTCCGACAAGAACTCGACATCATTCTGCAACTCGGAATAACGGTCCAGCTGCGCCTTGAGCACCTCGTAGGTTGCCAACGTGTCGGCTTCGGCCGAATGGGCCTGCGTCAGATCCTTCCCGCAATAGAACTTGTAGGCGGCAACCAAGGTCCGCTGCTCCATGCGGTGGAAGATATTCTGCACATCGATGAAACGGCATTTATCCATATCCACATCGATCCCTGCCCGCAAAAACTCCTCAACCAGTACCGGAATATCAAACTTGTTGGAGTTGTAACCGGCAAAATCACAACCGCTGATATAACTCCACAGCGATTTTGAAATTTCGCGGAAGGTGGGACAATTGGCTACATCCTCATCGTGAATACCGTGTACAGCCGAGGCTGCCTCCGGGATATGCATCTCCGGATTCAACCGACGGGTCTTGACCTCCTGGCTGCCGTCAGGCATCACCTTGACCAACGATATCTCTACGATCCTGTCTTTGGCCGGATCAACACCGGTCGTCTCCAAATCAAGGAAGACAATCGGTCGCTTCAGATTCAGTTTCATCTCTCTACGCGTTGATCATCATCGGCATCAACAACATCAGCGTATCGTTGGCCGGTTGCTCATCATAAACCGGTTTGAAGACACCGGCACGAGTCAGATCTGCCAACTCGATCAATACGGTTTGAGTCTCGAGGTTTGACAGGATCTCGATCAGGAAGGTCGATTTGAAACCAATGACAATATTCTCTCCCTCGTAATCACACGGCAACGACTCCTGAGCCGACACCGAAAAGTCCAGATCCTGCGCCGTCAGGTTAATTTCACCCTGCTTGATATCGAATTTGATCAGGTTGGTCGACTGATTCGAGCAGACCGCTACACGACGGATCGCATTCAACAATTCGATCCGATCCACAAATACCTTGTTGGGGTTATTGGCCGGAATAACCGCATTGTAATTGGGATAGTTCCCCTCAATCAAACGGCAAATCAGCACCTGATTTTTCAATCGGAACAGGACATTTTTGTCGTCGAACTCAATCGTTACATTCTCCTCCTCTTTGGGCAGCATACCGCGCAGCAGGTTGGCCGGCTTCTTCGGCAAGATAAACGAGGCTGCCATCTCGGATGCATTCTCTGCGGTATATTTAACCAACTTGTGCGCATCGGTCGCCACAAAGGTAACCGACTGCGGCTCGATATTGACATACACGCCGTTCATCACCGGACGCAATTCGTCATCTGCCGTCGCAAAGATGGTCTTGTTGATTCCTGTCAACAAGGTGTCTACATCAAGGGTGATAGTTTGTTTGGTCTCGTTCAGTTGTGGCAACTCCGGATAGCTCAAGCCAGAGGTTCCCGGCAAGGTCAACTTACCACTTTTCCAACTAACAACAATCTCCCAGGTCGTCTCATTGGCCTCGATGGTTAAGGGTTGTTCCGAAAATTCTTTCAGGGAATCGAGCATCAACTTCACCGGAACGGCGATCAAGCCCTCTCGCTCCACACTCTCTACAGGTAGCGTACCCACCAGTGTGGTTTCAAGATCGGACGCAGTAATTTTCAGCACACCATCCTTGAGATCGAACAGAAAATAGTCCAAAATAGGCAGTGTATTCTTATTGCTGATCACTTTGTTAGTTGTCTGGAGCAATCCCAGCAGGGCCGATGAAGATACTACGAATTTCATATTTCTCTACGATTTTATTGTTTCAAAACTACGTCATTCAAGCGGACTACACCCAATCCACCTTATGTCAAAGATAATCCAATTTTTCAGATTTGAGCCAATTTTTCCAAAGACGTTACAATCATCTTATCAACAAACGGTCGATAATCGGTCTCCATATCCTGTGCAACCCGCTGCGCAATGACGGTACAGATTGTGGTTGCCTCGTGACCGAGCAATTTGGCCAATCCGGCCAGAGCCGACCCCTCCATCTCGAAGTTGGTAAAACGATATCCGGCATATTCGAACCGTTCGATCTTGGCATTCAGCTCCGGATCGGCCGGTGAGAGGCGCAGATAACGACCCTGAGGAGCGTAAAATCCCGGTGCTGAAATGGTCATTCCGGGCACCGTAACATCCGCAAACAACTCGGCCAACCGATCGGAACAACGAACAAAATAGGGCGATGTCAACAACCGACTCCAACCGACCTTCTCCATGAAAATCTGTTCCATCTCCAGGTCACAAATCTGGTTCCGACCTTTATAAAAGTTCAGCAAACCATCGAACCCGACCGATATGCGGGACAAAATCCGATCACCGATCTTCAGATCGGGAGTCAACGCGCCACACGTTCCCAGCCGAACCAGCGTCAAAGCAGTCTTCTGATCTTTTTCGGTACGTGCCCTAAAATCGATGTTGAACAACGCATCGATCTCATTGACCACAATATCGATATTATCGGTGCCTATGCCGGTCGAAACAACACTCATACGTTTGCCCCGAAACATACCTGTCATGGTGTGAAACTCCCGATTGGAGGCTTCACATTCGATGCTGTCAAAATGGTCTGCCACCTGCTGCACCCGGCCCGGATCCCCAACCAAAATGATCGTTGTGGCCAAATCGCCCGGATGCAGATGAAGATGAAATATGGAGCCGTCTTGATTAATAACCAATTCGGAAGGTGCTATGGTTCTCATAAAGGAATTTGCTAATTTTGTTTATTGGTATAAAAGTAATTAATTTACGCCAAAATTCATAACAACATGACTCTGATCAAATCCATTTCCGGTATCCGCGGAACAATCGGCGGAAAACCCGGTGAAAACCTTACCCCGATAGATCTGGTTAAATTTACCTCGGCATATGCCCAGTGGCTCAAAGGCGAATTTCCAGGTCGGAAGTTGAAAGTCGTAATCGGCCGTGACGCCCGTCTGTCGGGTGAGATGGCAGCCTCTATCGTAGAAGGCACACTGTGTGGTTGCGGCGTCGATGTCATCAACATCGGTCTGGCCACCACCCCTACTGTCGAGGTTGCCGTAACCGGTAAAAAAGCCGACGGAGGAATTATCCTGACAGCAAGCCACAATCCACGCCAATGGAATGCACTCAAGTTGCTGAACTCTCACGGAGAATTTCTCAGTGACACCGAGGGGAAAAAGGTGTTGGCCTTGGCTGAAGCCGGCACAGAGACCTATCCGGAGATCGACAGCATCGGCCATGTGATCGAACGCTGTAGCTACAACGACGAACATATTAAAGCGGCTCTGGCCCTGAAACTGGCCGATATCGAGGCAGTCCGCAAAGCAGGCTTCAAAGTGGTGGTCGATGCCGTAAATTCAGTTGGAGGTGTCGTCATCCCGGCACTGTTGCGTGAAATGGGGGTGAATGTGATAGAACTGAACTGCACCCCCGATGGCAACTTTGCCCACAATCCGGAACCCATCCCGGAAAACTTGACCGAGATTTCAGCCCGCGTTCCTGCCGAGCAGGCCGATCTGGGTATTGTGGTCGATCCCGATGTGGACCGTCTGGCCCTCATCTGCGAAGATGGATCCATGTTCGGCGAAGAGTATACCCTGGTCTCCGTGGCCGATTATGTGCTGTCCCATACCAATGGGGCCACCGTATCGAACCTCAGCTCGTCCCGTGCGCTGCGTGATGTGACCGAAAAACACGGTTGCAAATACTACGCCGCCGCAGTCGGTGAAGTAAACGTCGTAACCAAAATGAAAGAGGTCGGTGCCGTTATCGGAGGAGAAGGGAATGGCGGGGTGATCTATCCCGAACTGCACTACGGTCGTGATGCATTGGTCGGGGTTGTTCTGTTTCTCACGCTGCTGGCCAAAAGCGGACTCAAAGCGTCGCAACTCCGGGCCACATATCCGGCCTACCATATCTCGAAAAACAAAATCGAACTGACGCCCGATATCGATGTGGATAAGGTTTTGTCGCAGATGAAGGCCAAATACGCCGGAGAGCAGGTTACCGATATTGACGGTGTAAAAATCGACTTCCCGACCCAATGGGTTCACCTGCGTAAATCAAATACCGAACCGATCATCCGTATCTACAGCGAAAGTGCAGACAAGGCATCTGCCGATGCACTGGCCGAAAAGATTATCGGAGAGATTCGCGAAATTGTAGGCAAATAGTCACCAAAACGGCGCAACGCATCGGATCGAACGGATAGCAAAAGAGGGCTTGCTCTCGCCGCTCAGCCTCGTTTCTCCGACATACACTAAACAGGTAAATCGGAGACTTACAGCCGTAATCTTTTCGGCGGCAACAACTTTTCCCCGTAGATTACAACTACCAACACGGGTCCATTTGCTCCGGCTTTTACAATTGCACCAATACAATAAGAGGCCCCTAAAACATAGGGGCCTCTTTTTATACATAGCTCGCCGAAATAGCCCCCATTTTGACACACTACACTGCCGGATTTTTCTTCCATTTACCCAACAACATAAACACGCACCTAAGCTGATCCCTTAACAATTCTGTCCCTGAAGATGGGGATACTATTAAGGAGTCTCGTGCCCTGCTCAAAGTCGGGCCGGTATCTTCTGTCCGACATGGAGCGTTCGAATCAACGGCTGGTCGCCTATTTTGCAATCCGGCAGCAAATCGTTATCTTGTGAAGGCAAAATTACACTGACCATGACAGAGCTCTCTGCTACACAACGTTATATTCGGGACTATGGCCCAAGATTTGTCGATGAACTTTTCGAACTTTTGCGCATTCCATCCATCAGCGCTGAAAGTGCACACGCCGACGACATCCAACGAGCAGCCCAATGGTTGCGAGACGCACTCCTGAAAGCCGGAGCAGATTGTGCCGAGGTTATGTCCACCTCCGGGAATCCGGTGGTCTATGCGGAAAAGATGGTCGATGAAGCCGCTCCGACCATCCTGGTGTACGCCCACTACGATGTTATGCCGGTTGATCCGATCGATCAGTGGACCACTCCACCCTTCGAACCCGAAATTCGTGAGGGTCGGATCTGGGCCCGGGGTGCCAACGATGACAAGGGACAATCCTTCATGCACATCAAAGCAATGGAGGCGGCCTTAGCCACTGACGCACTCTCCTGCAACCTCAAATTCATGATTGAAGGTGAGGAGGAGATCGGCTCGTCCAGCCTGGGAACTTGGTGTACCGCTCACAAAGAGCTTCTGAAAGCCGACATTATTTTAGTGTCGGATACGAGTCTGCTGTCGTGGAAAAATCCCTCCATCACCTGCGGCTTGCGAGGGCTATGTTATATGGAGGTCGAGGTGACCGGTCCCAATCGGGAACTCCACTCCGGACTCTATGGAGGAGCTGTCGCCAACCCGGCCAATGTCCTCACCAAGATGATCGCCTCACTAACCGACGAGCAGGGACAAATCACCATTCCCCATTTCTATGACAAAGTACACGAATTGACCCCTGCCGAACGGGAGGCATTTGGACGGGCCCCGTTTTGTGAAGCGGCTTATCGCAAACAGCTTGGAATCCGTACGACGCATGGAGAGGCGGGGTACACCACAATGGAACGTACCGGGATTCGGCCTTCGCTGGATGTCAACGGCATTTGGAGCGGTTACACCGGTGAGGGAAGCAAAACGGTGATCCCCTCGAAGGCTTGGGCCAAAATTTCGATGCGCCTGGTTCCCGATCAGGACTACCGCGAGGTGGCCAAACTGTTCGAAGAGCATATGCAGGCCATTGCTCCGACCAGCGTACAGGTCAAAGTAACCATGCTGCATGGCGGATATCCTTACCTTACCCCGACCGATTTACCTGCCTACCGAGCAGCTTCACAAGCCATTGAAGAGAGTTTCGGAAAGGCTCCCCTTCCCTACTACTCTGGGGGAAGCATTCCAATTATCAGTACCTTCGAGCTCGTTTTGGGATTAAAATCCATTTTACTGGGCTTCGGCCTCGATCAGGATGCGATTCACTCCCCCAACGAAAGCTACGCACTGGAAAATTTCTTCCGGGGAATCGAAACAATCACCCGTTTCTACGATCACTTCGCTAAAATCACCAAAGCAAACAACCATGCCTAAACCACTTACCCCCGAAGAGGAGGAGATGATTCGTGAACATTCACGCCCCTATTCCGAACCCCAAAAATCGACCGTTTTCAAGAACCTGCTGCTCTTTACCGTCATCTTCTTACTGATGGTATTTATAGGCTATTTGATGGTCTATTGGGGAACGCTGATCGAAAGATAAAACCTCCCCGTGAGAAGAGCCATAACCCAAGGGACGCTCTTCACGCTGCCGCTCTCGCTAAAACATACCTCTCAAAAGCAGATAAAGCGTTTTGCTCTTTCGCTCAGGTATCTACTGCTGATATTCGGATAATTACAATAGAAAGAAGCTCTGCAATGGGGGCTGGAAGCGATCTCATGAAAGCTGACAATAGAAACCATACTGGCCGAGGTCAATGGTCCGCGTTACATCAGATGGTCGAAAGTACGTTTCCCCAAGGCATGCCGCAAGATGATACTTCCCTTGTAGATATTGGAAGAGGCCGATGCAACGCGATTTTGTTGAATCAGACGGCGTTTGATTCGCAACTTACCGAGAGCATGGTAAAAATCCATATGGGCCCGGAAAACTACCTTGAAAAAATCCGGGCGCCGTTGCAACAAAAAGACCAACGCCGAGAGACCATCCAACACCATACGGGTAAACAATACCGGTAACAGAGACCTTCGCGAAAGATTCTTGAACAACATGGAGAGGTTGTTGCGGTAGTTCAGGTATAGTTTTCGAGCGCTGTTATTGGGCAGCGTTCCTCCTCCGAGGTGAAAGACCCGACTGCGCGGTTCAACCATCACACGGTAACCGGCCAATTGCATACGCCAACAGAGATCGATCTCCTCCATGTGGGCAAAGAAATCACCATCAAATCCGCCTAACTTATGAAATAGATCGGCCCGCACGACCATGCAAGCCCCTGAGGCCCAAAAGACCTCCCGAGCCGTATCATATTGTCCTCGATCCTTCTCGATCGTATCGAGAATTCTTCCTCGACAAAACGGGTACCCGAAACAGTCCAAGAATCCGCCCGCAGCGCCGGCATATTCAAAATCACTGCGCCGTTCATACGCCAGGATCTTCGGAGCAAGGGCAGCAATGCGTTCATCTGCCTCTAACCTAGCGACCAAAGGATCGAGCCACCCCTCTTCGACCTCCACGTCCGAATTGAGCAATACATAACAATCAGCTTCAATCTGACTCAAGGCGCGATTGTACCCCTCTGCAAAACCGTAATTTCGATCCAGCAAGAGCAACTCGACTTGCGGATAACGTTCCCGCACAAAAGGTACAGAATCATCACTCGAACCGTTATCGGCCACCACAATCGAAGCACCGTTACTGTGAGCCACCACCGAAGGTAAAAAACGTTCGAGGTGAGCCCGGCCGTTCCAGTTCAGAATAACGATTTTAACTTTCATACGATTTTGACGCTTATCTGTCCTCTCCGTTTATTCTTCAATTGACACACGTTGCACGCTAAAACTCAAACAGCTATTTACCGGCACGACGCAACTTTTCGTGATAACGGGCTACACTCTTTGGCGAATGTTTCCAACGACGATGTGACCACATCCACAACTCGGGAGTCTCCCGAATCATCGCTTCAAGTTTATCGATATAACGTTGTGTCAACTCATACTCCGGTAGTTCCTCTTTTCCATCATAGATCATCTGCAAATCGGCTTCATAACAGTGATGGGCCCGTTTCCGGATATACATAAAATAGATCGGCATCTTGAAACGAGTCGAAATCTTCTCCAATCCCGAAAAAAACGGGGTATCCTGATTTAAGAAACGGAACCAATGCCGAATATCCGGAATCGGAGGCGTCTGATCGGCAATCATAGCCACAATTACCGGACGTTCACCGGGACGGTGTGCACGAACCACCTCCCGCAAAATATCATTCATTGGGACAGGCTGTGTACCAAAACGGGCTCTGGCACGATGGTAGTACCGATCAAATACGGCACTGTGCAACGGCCGGTAAACAGCCAACACATTATGGTCGGTATGACACACGTAATTGATCGTCAACTCCCACGAACCAAAATGAGACATGGCCGAAATCCAACTTTTTCCCCGCATGGCAGCCTCCACTTCGGGGTTATTGACATACACCATGCGTTCACAGATCCGTTTTTTGCTGATCGACGACAAATAAACCGTATCAACAAATACCTCAGCCAGTTGCCAATAGAATTTACGTTCGATTTCGCGTCGTTCGGCTTTGCTCTTTTCGGGAAACGAATGGGCCAAGTTTTCTCGAACCACCTTTACGCGATAACGCACCACCCGGTACAAAACCACATGCACTAAACCTCCCAGCCCTTCATACAATAGCCACTCCGGCAGCAGTCCAATCAGACGGCAGCTTCCCCATAAGAAGTAAAATTGTAAAGTTTGCCAGAAGGTCAATTTCATCACACGTGCTGTTTGAACTCTTCATAAATCTTAGGTGTGGTAACGATAATCTCCCCTCCGAACAGGAAATTATCTCCTCCTTTATAATCGGTCACAACGGCACCTGCCTGTTTGGCAATCAGCGCCCCGCCAGCAACATCCCATGCCGAAAGCCGGGTCTGCACGAAGGCATCGAAACGACCACAGGCCGTATAGACCAAATCCGCCGCCGCAGAACCCAAACGTCGAATACCGTTGGTGTTCTGCTGAAACCAGGCCATTTTGTCCATAAAGCCATTTTCGTTGGCCTGAACCGAATAGGCAAATCCTACGGCGATCAATGAATTTTCCAGTTTGTCGGTTGTCGAAACCGAAATTTTGCGACCATTCAGGTATGCATCCGAACCTTTCCAGGCATAGAACATCTCCTTCATATTGATTTCATAGACCACGCCGACCACCAATTCTCCACGATCGAGCAGCCCGATGCTGACACAAAACGGAGCCAACCCGTGAATAAAATTGGTCGTACCATCCAGCGGATCGATCACCCACTGCAAATCTGTCTGCTGAGCAGCACCAGCCGTCCCCTCTTCGGTAATAAAGCCGGCCTGCGGCGTTAGCTCCTTCAAATAGGCGACAATCATCCGTTCGGCCTGTTTGTCCACATAGGAGACCATATTCTGCGTACCTTTGAACTCAACATCGGCAAAGGTAAACGTTTCACGCTGACGGGCAATGTATTCACCTGCCTCACGGGCTATGCCGCACGCAGCGGTACACAACGATTTATAATCCATCTTCTTTTTCCTATCTCATTCAATCCAAGCCGACACGCGATACATTTTTGTCCCGCCGTCAGCTTTTCAGGCTATATCTTTCATCCAAATTCTAATCGTCCTCCTCTTCGGAATCTATATCGTGTTTGGCTTTGCGAGACTTACCGCTCAGCACAATCACAATCTCACCCTTCACCTCTCCGGCCGAAAAGTGGTCGATCAACTCCTGCAACGTTCCACGCACATTCTCCTCGAACTTCTTGGTCAGTTCCCGCGACACGGCCGCCTCTCGATCCGCCCCGAACAACTCGGCAAATTGGGTCAACGCCTTCACCAGCCGATAGGGCGACTCGTAAAAGATCATGGTTCGTGGCTCATCAAGCAGTTGCTGCAACCGTTTTGAACGTCCCTTTTTCGGAGGCAGGAACCCCTCGAAACAGAAGCGATCGCACGGGAAACCACTATTGATCAGAGCCGGAACAAATGCCGTTGGCCCCGGTAAGGTTTCAACCTCAATGTCGTGTTCAAGACAGGTGCGCACCAACAAAAAACCGGGATCGGAGATCCCAGGCGTCCCGGCATCCGAAACCAATGCAATCGTCTCACCTGCGGCAATGGTCTCCACAACCGACTCAACGGCCGCATGCTCATTGAATTTGTGGTGGCTCCACAAACGTTTCTCCAGCCCCAAATGTTTGAGTAGCACCTGTGTGGTGCGGGTATCCTCAGCCAACACAATATCCGCCGCCTGAAGCACTTTAATAGCCCGCAACGTAATATCGTCGAGATTGCCAATCGGTGTCGGCACCAAATAGAGTTTACCCATCAGTGTTCAAGTTTGCATTCGAGCAGCTCCACCAGCAACGTAACCCCGTCACTGTCCGGATCCCAATCGAAATGTTCCTGAATATAGATCATCGCTTCGTCCAAATGTGTGAACCGCTCCAAATCGGAGATGGTCCGTTCATACAGATCCGCATCCCCGCCAAACAGATCGCGAATCAACAAGAAGCGATCGTTAATGCCAATACTGTGACGTAAATCAGCTATTTTTCTGGAACGAAGTTTAGAAGCGACATCAGTATGGTGGGTCTTCTCACCCAACACCTCATTGACAGCCTTGGCCGGAGCAGCCAATGTCTCCCCCAACACCTTTTTATGCGGCATCTCCAAATGAGGCGCACTTTCACCCGATTTCAGTCCCGCAACAAACCGATCCCCCAAAGAGGCTTTACCCGTTCCAGATGGAGACATTTGCTCAGCTTTGTCGTACGCAGCGTAGGCCTTATCATTAGCTGTAACAGTTTGACTCGGCTGTGATGCAATTTTCACTGCTGCATCAGGAAACACTGTTGACGGCACTATCGGTGTGGTAACCGTAGGCTCCATCGAGACCTGCTCCGACTCAAATGCAACCTCCATATGGGTGGGTGCTTGAGCTTGGTGAAGTTGCTCCGTATCGGACTCCTTGATTTCAGCCGGTGATGCATCAGCATCGGCTGTCTGCGCTGCATCATCAACAGCACTAGTCGATTGCGATGCCGCGTTCTCTGGCTGCAACTGTACAGCACAATCCTCGACACCGGTTTGTGGCTGATCCGTGTTGTTTCCAGACAATACCTCTGCACGATCACCCTGACTTTGCATTTGACTCTCGACAACAACCTCCGGCAGCGATATTGACGACGAACTAACTTGACCGATTCCGGCACCGGATGCCCCCGCCTCAACAGCAGCCTCCGATGTCGATTCCGGCACAACAGCGTCATCCGACAATTCCGTACTGTTGGGTAGATCACTACTCGACTCTCCTAACGAGCCAGCATTCATATCCTGTGTCCATACATCCGCTGCCGATACCGCTTCTGTCGGTTGTCCTACCGGCTGTTGTACACCATGCGCATTGATTGGCGAGGGTTCAGGCAGGGGCTCATCACCATACAAAGAGAGTATCAGACGCTTATCCAATCTCGACCGACGTAACAGCTCCTCTCGCAACATGGTTTCGGTCTGCCCCATTGCGTGAACTGTTCCAGCGGCATCAACCGCCGATACCCCAACAACAGGATTAGCCGTCATCTTCAGCCCATCACTGGACAAGGTTGCAGTACTTTCGTCTGACAGGCCACTCTCCGCCACCTCGGACTGACCCTCATCGATTCCGCTACTCGGTATCGAGGGCTGCGATGCGGCCGTTACCGACCCACTATTGTCAGTATCAATCTGCTTAGGCTCAACAGTATTTCCTTCTGCCATACCGGGACTCATCGTGTCCTGCCCGGCTGACTGCTCAGAAGTCGCAAAAGCTCCATTAGTATCAGGCTTATCTGCATCGGCGAGTGACTTTGCGGCAATCGCAGCTGCGACCTGATCCGCACCGTTGGGTTGCATCGTTGTGGAAGGTTCACCCGCCTTCCCCTCAACCGTTTCAGACGGGACTGAAGCCACAGGCTTTTCCACTGCAGAAGATCTATCGACAGATGATCCGGAAACAGTAGAAGTGGACAACGATTGTTGTTCACCACAAGATGTCGAGCAGGAGCGGGTCGTCGTTTCGGAGCTACCCAACTTGATCTCAGTATAAATATCTCGGAGTTTTGCCAGTACGATTTCACGCTCAATATCGGCAATCACACGTTGCGTTTTCCACTCTTTCGCAATACGTCCGATCCCATCAAGCTCAACCAGCACACGATCCAAATCCATTGCTTTATCCATTTTTCTTGCGTAAATCTATATCTTACGCTGAATAAATTCTACACCATACACCGATCATAAGTCTCCTAAAATAACATATCGATAATCAGTGTATACAAATTACCTTTTACGCAAAATTCCGTTCAAAGTTAACCTTTCTGCGGATTAATACAAAACGTCTGATCCGATTTTCTTACACCTGTTTAAACACATTTGCCAAGGCCTTTCGGGCTATTCCATATATGGAGATACTTTTTTTAATCTAAAATTGCATTTTTCATGTCTTTTCGTTGTATATTTGTACGATTCCCCAACCACTTATAACTATCAAACCACTTAACCATTATTGAATCCTAATTTATTTTATTTGACATATTAGTTCTTATACATGAGTTCGATAAACACAGCATGCCGCATTGGCGTGTTTTACGACGGGAACTTCCTGTTGCACGCCTCCAATTATTACAATTACATTCATCCTGAGAAAAAGAGACTTAGTCTCAATGGATTACATCAATTTATTCGCCACCGTGTATCGCAAGAGTCAGGTTGTGAACTGATCAAATGCCAGATCTCTACAGCACACTATTTCAGAGGACGACTCAACGCCTCTGACGCAGCTATGCGAGGCAACCAACTCTATAACGACCGTGTTTTCGACGACATCCTGATGTCCGAGGGAATCAACACCCACTATCTACCCTTGCGTAATGTGCAAGGCAGACGCGAAGAACGTGGCGTGGATGTATGGCTTGCTCTCGAAGCGTACGAACTGGCCAGCAAAGGAGATGTGGATATCATTGTACTGGTCGTTTCAGATACCGATTACACCCCTCTGCTTCGTAAAATCCGTGCTATTGGTATTCCGATCATGCTTTTGAGTTGGGAATTCGAATATGTAACCGATGACAATGTACGTATGGTTACCAAAACATCGCACGAACTGCTCTCACTGGCCACCTACCCGATTGCCATGCACGATGTAATCGACCAAGGATTGGAACAAAACGACCCGGTTGTTCGCAACCTTTTCGTAAGCAACGACAACAATTACGTTTCGTCTTCACGCCCAACAGAGATCAGCGAGATTCTGAGTCTGAAAAATGGATTCGGATTCATCAAATACCCCAATAACAACCTGTTCTTTCACAGTCAGGATGTCGAAGGGGATTTCAATGATCTCGAAGTGGGTGACACCGTTGAGTTTACGATCGAAAAGAATCAACAGAGACAAGACGTTGCCAAACATGTCCGTAAAATAGATCCCTACGAAACGGACGACGAGGCAGATGCAGATACAGACCTGGAGCTGTAAACCATCAAGGGTGGAAGCAATGTAAGCCGACATTAGCTCTTATATCAGAGTTTGCGCTTGTTCCAAGCATAATACACCTGAATATTGGGCCGTGCCATCATGATGATGGCACGGCCCATTTGTTTCGAGGAATCCTGCTTAGCCTTGGGAGGAAAAGGGCTTCAACCTTATTCCATAGTAGTTTCGGCCTTATTCCATTAATATCGGTATAGAAAAAGGTAGAAAAGCTGCTGTCTCGGCCCAACATATTTAAACGGATAGATCGGGACACGGGACAGCACAACAGATCCTTTCATGCGCGATCTAACCCCAACAAATAAGTTCAGGGAAAATTCAGGATAAGCAATCCAACACAGAATTTCAACAATAAAATGCCCAAGGGCCGATCGGGTCGGCTTATTGAGCCTCAGGTACGTCATAGCAACTCTGTACTGCTCTGCTGTTCCAGAAAGGAAAATCGGACCATTGGTCGGTCAAGGATCATTGACAACTGCTGGACTTGTTGCGCAGAGGGGAATCGATCATTCCTCAACAAACACGTTTGCCGCCTGATAACCAATGGAACATTCTGCCGATGCTCAACAAGCCTTATTCGTGGTGGTACGGCTCGTTATTCAAAATCGTAAAAGCCCGGTAAAGCTGCTCCAGAAAAACCAGTCGTACCATCTGATGGGAAAAGGTCATCAAGGATAACGACAACTTTGCATTGGAGCGGGCATACACCTCGTCGGAAAATCCGTACGGCCCCCCGATCACAAAACAGAGTCGCTTCACCCCGCTATTCATCCGCTTCTGAACCCAGTCCGAAAATTCGACCGAACGCATCTGCTTCCCCTTCTCATCCAACAGAACAACCCAATCACCTTCCGAAAAACGGCGTAACAGAGCCTCACCCTCCTGCTTCTTTTGCGTCTCGGGCGAAAGCGTTTTCCGATTTTTCAAATCCGGCAATACCACCAGCGAAACTTTGGTGTAAAAATTCAGCCGTTTGAGGTAATCGTTCAGCAGTGTTTCGATTTGGGAGGAGTCGGTCTTCCCGATCACGATCAGATCTATATTCATCAGCGACGGGCTTTTGAACTCTTTCTGACCACTGTATTCTCTTGCAGATAACGTCGTACATCCTCAGGTGCCGGACAGTTGAAATCACTGTTCCACTCCCCCTGAGCATCCCGATAGGTAACCGAATGCAACGTATCGTTAGCCTTTAACCATTGATACGCCTTGTACATATTATAACCGTTACCGCTCTCGCCCCCCATGGAAATGGCGATCAATGAGGTGTTATTCTTGACACGGCCCTGCATACAGGCAACACGATCTATGAAATTGGGCAAAAAACGCGGATCATTGGCCACTGCCCCGCCAACATTGCGATCATCTTTACGATAACTGCTGTTGATATTGGCCTGGTCAATGACATACAGACCTATTTCGTCGCACAACTCATAAAACCAACGGGGCTGAGGATAGGAAACCCAAACCGTATTGTATTGATGCTTCAAAGCCCGAAGCTCATCAGCCGTCCGAGCCATACTCGAGGCCGCATTATAGGAGGCCACCTTCAATTGTACCGCCTTACCATTGATCATCAACCGGCCATTCTCCAGCTCGGTAATATTGAAACCAAACCGGAAAGGGATATACTCCGTGATACGGCCATCACGACGTACATAAAACATCATGTTATAGAGATTGGGCGCTGCCGGTGACCACATCTTTTTCATACTGGGATAGATATACTCCTTGAAACGGAGTGTATCGTAACTTTCAGGAGCAACCTCGGTTTCATACAGGTTGTAGGTAATCAGTTTCCCGGCCGGAGAGTAGATATCGTAACCCAAAGAGATCTTCTCCGTACTGCGATAGCTGTTGGCCATCACCACCGTCACCCAAACTACGCCATTCACCCGCGCCGAATCCAACGTCGCATGGACAACAAAATCCTCAATGCGCAATTTCGGCTGTGAATAGATATAAATGTTACCGAGACTGCCTGCCGTCAATGCAGGAATACCTGTCTCCATCCAACTGCCTTGCGAAAATCCATACACCTCGATCGAGATGGTATTCACCCCATCGGTTACAGCGTCGGAGATGTTGTATTCGGCCGGGGTACGGCTATCATTGCTGTAACCGACCCGATGATCGTTGACGTAAAGTGTATAAGCACTCCCTACTCCCTCAATATGAATATACATATCTCGATCCAGCCACAGATACGGCACCTCGATCGCAGCCCGATATTGCACCAACGGGTTCTCGGCCGGCAACTGCGGAGGAACTAAACCCAACAACGATTTGTCGGTTGTCGGAGCCGTATTGGGAAGAGTTGTCTCACGCCAATTGGCCGTTGAAAACCGGGGTTGATAAAAACCGGCCATTCCGCCCTGCTCTGTCGTAGAGTAATAGGCCCGCCACTTACCAGCCAATGACAAATAGTGGTGAGCTTGATTCTCATCTCCCTTCTGGGCCAAATCACGAATCGTATAACTGATAAACTCCTGACGCGGTTGAATCTTCCCCTCTGCTGCGTGCGTTGGGTCTGCCCACGGTTGAGCAACAAGCCAGCCCGGAAGAAAAAGTCCAAGAGCTGCAATCCACATTGTACGGGACATATGTTTCATAGTTCGAATCTCATTATTGGAATATACAAAAATTCATCTTTTTTGTCAATTAACCAAATCCATTCCCAATACCCATGCTCCAGCCGCTCCAAAGAGCACCGTCCGCTTTCATAACGAAGACTGCGAGCCACCCGATCGATCCGAGAACACTCATCATTATGCAGCATAGAGCCACAGATCACTCCCCCAAAAAAATCTGGAAAGTCCACGACACGCAACACTGACCGTCATCTCACACATTTCGAGCGAGTTATCGCTACACGGAGAGCAACAGACTGTTTGATGTAATATTTTTATTTACAATCGGTTGTAAGCAATAAAACAACAGACTGAAAGAATACAGATAGAATTGGTTAAAATATTTCTTTTCTTTGTGGAGGGGGATTTTGCCCCAACACCATAAAAACATTATAGATAGCAAGTACCATGAAAAAAATCATATTGAGTGTGGCAGCTTTGGGATTGGCTCTATTCACGGCCAACGGTCAATCGCAGACCACTCCATCTCCCAAAGCCGATACGACAACCGAAGACTCATCCCGTCAACTGCGCAAAGAACTTGCCTGGCAACAACGGTTATACCGCAAAGCCGTAGAACGCAGCACCATGATCACCCCGGACAAAATGATCGATCGACTCTGGAGCGTCGATGATCAATGGGTGGATAAAAAAGACACGTTGGTTCTGGTGGTTATGCCCTTGACAAAAGACGATGTGGCCCGTTGGACGGGAGCCCCCACCAAACAGACGCCCGCTTCGTATGAGGAGGCCCTGTGGGTCAGCCTCTCACCCGAACTGAGCATGGTGATGCACAACAACCCGCTGCTCGATTCGCTTACCTCCTCCATGCGTATCAAACAGATTCTCGGATTGCAGCCACAACAAGAGTATGTCTATATGGTTCAGTTCTGGGTGCCCGTCTCAAAATTGGTGCGCCCCACCCCAGACCCTAACGTACACAACCACTTCTCTACCGTCTCGTTCCCCGAACAAGTCGATCCCGTGCACAAACAGTGGATCGAGACCATGCAACAAACACCCGCTGCCAAACGTCCCCGTATTTGGACACAGTTAGGGTACACCTACGACTGGGGAAATCCCTACAACGAGATTGGGGTCAGCGAGTTTGTGGTCAAACCGGGCACCACAATCCGAATCGACCAATTGGCCACCATCTGGTACTGGTACTCCCAACAGGTTGATCTTACAGCAGAAGATGTCAAATAATCGTCTTTGACAGCATACCATCGCAATGAGGTCGCAACACCGCATCAGTCCCGTCAACCATGCGCTGAAACATCCAGAATAAAAATTCAGGGCTCGAAACTACGGTTTCGAGCCCTGATGCCATATAGCGTTACCATCGCTTTTATTTTATTGTCTCTCCCCTCGGAAAACTTTGCGAACCATTTCGGAAAGCTACAACGAACAGTCGTACTTCGCCCCGAAGATTGCCTTTACTGTATTATGCGGCGCTGCCGGTCCAGCTTATTTTTGGCGGAAAAAGAGCTGCAGAGGCACCCCGTGGAAATCCCAACGGTCACGAATCTTGTTCTCCAGGAATCGACGATAACCCTCCTTAATGTATTGCGGTAAATTGACAAAGAAGGCAAACGAGGGGGTCGGCGATGCCAACTGAGTTACGTACTTGATTCGGATGTATTTTCCCTTTGTCGAAGGGGGTGGCGTCTCCTCGATAATAGGCAACAGATATTCATTCAACTGCGAGGTCGGGATCTTACGAATCCGGGAGTAATAGACCTGCATGGCTGTCTGCAACACCTCCAAAATACGCTGCTTGTTCAGCACAGAGGTGAAGACAATCGGCACATCGTTGAACGGAGACAAACGACGACGGATGGCCTCGGCAAACTCCTTCATCGTATTGCTCTCCTTCTCGATCAAATCCCACTTGTTCACCACGATTACACAACCCTTCTTGTTGCGCACCACCAGCGAAAAGATATTCATATCCTGCGATTCGATCCCCTGCGAAGCATCGAGCATCAAAATGCATACATCCGACGACTCGATCGCCCGCACCGAACGCAAAACAGAATAGAACTCCAAATCTTCGGTCACCTTATTCTTCTTGCGCAGACCCGCCGTATCGATCAGATAAAAGTCCATACCGAACTTGTTGTAGCGGGTCAGAATCGAATCGCGTGTGGTTCCGGCAACCGGCGTCACAATATTGCGCTCCGAATCGAGCAGAGCATTGGTCAGCGAGGATTTCCCCACATTCGGCCGACCGATAATGGCAAATTTGGGCAGGTCATCCACCTTTTCGGCCTCAGTATCTTCAGGCAGCGCAGCAATCACGGCATCAAGCAGATCACCTGTACCGCTACCGCTCATCGTCGAAATACAATATGGATCCCCCAGCCCCAACGCATAAAACTCTTGAGACTGGTATATCAGATCGTTGTTGTCCACCTTATTGACCACCAAGATCACCTTCTTGCCACTGCGACGCAACAGATCGGCAATCACCATATCCAAATCGGTGATCCCGGTCGAAACCTCAACCATAAACAGCACCAAATCGCTCTCTTCAATGGCCAACACAACCTGTTTGCGGATCTCCTCCTCGAAGACATCTTCGCCTCCCAGGGCATATCCACCGGTATCAATCACCGAAAATTCCCGACCGTTCCAATCCGACGTTCCATAATGGCGGTCACGCGTGGTTCCCGCCGTATCGTTCACAATGGCCTTGCGCATCCCCACCAAACGGTTGAAAAGCGTACTCTTGCCCACATTCGGACGGCCAACAATAGCTACTATGCTCATATTTGCTTGTTTAACCTCGGTGCAAAAATAATCAACTTTCCGGAAATTCCACGGCAGGCTCCTCGCCCCGAACAGCCCGGAAATCGGCATCCCGGCACGCCTCGGAATCGATACCGTAACCCACCGCCATCAACGGTGCAAAATCACGATGCACGTCCATGGCCACAGCGGCCGCCAAGGCTCTGCGGTCCGAAGCCCCCTGTTCCATCACCTGACGCAAATCTCCTGCCGTAATTTCGGCAGCCGGTTTCCCCAACAACGTCTCCAAAGCATAAACCGCCCATCGTGCCACCATCTGCGGATAATCCCGATCCAACGCCTTCAGACGGTTCGCCAACTCATCCAGGTCATTGACCACCGTTGAGTCCACCTCGTCCAGCAGATGATTCACCGCAGCCGCCGGTACAATCAACCCGGCCAAATCCACCCATTCGATCCACTCCTTTGAAGAGGGTACCAATCCGGCCAACGCATCATCGGGCAACGATGAGACCGGTGTGCAGGCCACCCCATCACTCTTCAACAGTTCATACAGATAGCCTCGCAGAGCCTGCTTATACAGCAACAGCCCTTTACGCAAAGCGGTCATTTTGATCTTGACCCGATTCCAGGTCACCTCTTCAGCCGTCGGATAACGTCGCATCAAATATTCGCATTCGCTGATCGCCTGCAAGATTTTGCCTGCCGTATAGGGGGTCATCAATTCGTATCGGATCAGATCACTGGCCACTCCCCGACGCCGATCCCGTCCGGGCCATTTGCGAATGTCACGGGCCGTACCGTAACTACGTAAGTTCAAGGCCGGCAACAAATACGAGTCGTCTTTCTCCTCTATCAAATAAGAGAATGGCATGGCGTCGGTATCGTGATGCTGATAATGGCGCCCCTTGACAATGGTAAACACTCCGGTATTTGCCGGCAAGAGAATATAGGCATCGCTGCTGAATTTACACCCGCGCTGATGGATCCCTTGATGTACCGGGCCCGACTTATACATATGGTTACTTTGGTTGGCGCCGCTACCTGCATTGAAAAAGGAGAAGTAACCGGCAATCAACAGCGTCGCACGGTGGTGGGTCACCGTATAGGGACCGGCAAAGACTGCACAAGCCTCACCGTGCGTACAGTGGCAGTTGGCAAAAAAGAGCGACTGTTCTGCCGAAAAGCCATTTTCGATGATCACCCCTTCGCCGACAAAACAGCTTCGCAACATGGCGCCGGTATCGACCCGCGCCGAACAGGCAATGATAAAATTACGGGCAGCCACATCCGACCCGACGTAGGTCGGCGACACAGCTGAACTGTTTACCGTGCCGTTGCGGAGCGTCGAGGCCCCGTCCACAACAGCATGTGCCCCGATCCGCACATTCAGCAGCGAGGTGGTATTAACCACCGAAGCCGCTTGCGCAATCACCCCCCGATCGGATGTTTTGGCCTCGACCCGATGTGCGATCAGGGCCTGCAGCCGTTCAATCGTACGATGACGATGGCGATACATAGCCATAATATAGGCGACCTGGGCCGTCAATTCATCATAAATGGGCACCTCTCGCCCTCCGGCCTCATTCACCGCCGAGATCTCAGTCCCGTTACCAAAAGCATTGGGGCCATCGCACGAAATCTGCCCCACATTCTCAATTACCACATCATCCTCAATATCGTAATTGGCAATATAGCGGCCAACATTATAGATCAACGCATGATCCCCAACCGTGCAATTATGTAATGTAGCATTGTATATCCCCGAATGGCGAACGACCCCCGAACCGCAAACGATCTCACTCCCATTTGCTCCCAACTGGATCTTCCCACTAAACGACACATTGGTCAAATAGGTTGGATGAAACCCTTCGGCTACGGTTATATCGGCCCAATTCTGTGCAGAACACCCCTGCCGGCACAAGAGGTCAATCTCCTCACCTTCAAGAGGTCTATATCTTTTCAACTGTTTTTCAATCATGAATATTCTGAATTGTGACAAAAATACGATTCTTTTACAAATTCATTTCACTTTATCTTTCGATCAAAGCACGATTCAAATTTTAATTCTACCTTTGCAAAGGTGCTGGAAACATTTTTTCCATGCAACATTTTAACGTGCAATAACGTCTATTTAATATGCGTTACTAAGAGGTACGTCACGTTCATACAAATCAACAAACCAACGATTATATGAAAAAATTCTTCCTTTTGCTGGCAGGTTCTGCAATGTTATTCTCCTCCTGCGAGTCTTCACAGCCAACAACTGACGAAGCTTGGCAACAGTATTATTACGAAGTTGGCACAGTACTGTTCATGTCCGTTTCGTCCCAAATCGAATACAACCTGGATCCTTTTGAAATTGCATTCCGACTCAATACATTAATGACCGAGACATTGCTCGAAGCAGAAAAGAATGGAGACCCTAATCCTGTCATTACAGCCGAAGCTATGAACAATTGCTCGGCAAAAAGCAAACTTTTCGGAAATGCAACCATTGTCGACAAAGGAAATAATATCTATGGAATCGATAACATCGGTTCAATGAATTCCAATAACAAGATTTTAAGATCTGGAAACATTGAGATTCGTACGGGTAATGGCAGCCCAATGACTGTAGGAAATACTTGGTACGTATTTTTAAACGAAGAAAACCCATACACAATCTCCATGGATGGCACCCTAATTTCCATCAAAGCCTCATCCTACCAAATCAGTTCTACTAAAGAGAATGAATGGCAAGTTTCGTTAGGAGAGTATGTAGCCAAAATCAATAGTGAAGGGGAAACGCAATATAATTCCGAAGGTTCGAATTGGTCTGGGATCATGACTATCACTCAAGTTAATAACCCTGGCGATCAATCAATCAATGGTATTACTAATTCATCATATAAATTAGACATTAGCCAAACTATTGGTGTCACACCTTCTATGATCGCAGAAAAAGTAACTGTCAATACACCTTCACCAATTGTGATTTATAGTCCCCAATGTGGTCAAACTATTACTGAAGGCAGTTTAGTAATTCGACTATCCGAGAGTGAGGATTTGCTTGATTTCACAAGCGTTACATGGACACCCAATACCAGTTCAGACACAGACAACGACTCGGACACAAATAATGGGAATAAATGCACCTCATCAATGAAGATGACCTGTCACGGTTACGATATTCCCATTAGCTCCTCTTCAAATTAAAATTATTCAATTGATCCAATAAAAAAAGCGGAATTAAATGTTCCGCTTTTTTTATTGGATCCCCATCACTATCACACTTGACTCACCGATTTCATGTTCAAAATAGGTTGAACATTACATGCATCTCTTGATATTATATCAATGATGACTTTTACTTCCAATGTAAAAAACAGCTTCAGCGTGCCCCACTTTGAAAAAAAAACACGATATTTGTGAGTTAAAAAATCAAAAAACGAATTTTCCATGTCACAAGGAGGCAGAATTAAAATCGCAGAGCTGTTGAAATCGACACCCGCTGGCAGTGAAGTAACAGCCAAAGGGTGGGTACGTACCAAACGAGGTAACAAAAACGTTGCCTTCATCGCCCTTAATGACGGTTCATCCATCCACAATATTCAGATTGTTGTCGATGTGGCCAATTTCGACGACGCCCTGCTCAAACGCATCACCACAGGCGCCTGCCTCCGCGTAAACGGTACGCTGGTTGAATCTCAAGGTTCAGGCCAACGGGTCGAGATTCAAGCCAAAGAGATCGAAATCTACGGCGAAGCCGATCCTAACTCATACCCGCTCCAGAAAAAGGGACACTCCATGGAGTTTTTGCGTGAGATCGCCTACCTCCGCCCGCGAACCAACACCTTTGGCGCTGTGCTGCGAATCCGCCATGCCATGGCCTACGCCATCCACAAATATTTCAACGATCGGGGATTCTACTACCTGCACACCCCATTGATCACCGGTAGCGACGCAGAAGGGGCCGGAGCCATGTTCCAGGTCACCACGCTCGACCTGAACAACGTCCCCAAAAACGATAAAGGCCAGGTCGATTATACACAAGACTTCTTCGGAAAATCGTGCAACCTGACCGTTTCGGGTCAGCTGGAGGGCGAACTCGGAGCTTTGGCACTCTCACAGATTTACACCTTCGGACCTACGTTCCGGGCCGAAAACTCAAATACACCACGCCACTTGGCCGAATTCTGGATGATTGAGCCCGAGGTTGCCTTCTACGAACTGGAAGACAACATGGAACTGGCCGAAGACTTCCTCAAATACCTGATTCAGTATGCCCTCGACAACTGCCAGGACGATTTGGAATTCCTCAACAAGATGTTCGATCCGGAGCTGATCGACCGCCTGAAATTTGTGGTCAACAACGATTTCGTCCGCCTGGATTACAGCGAAGGTATCAAGATCCTGATGGAGAGCGGTGCCAAATTCGAATATCCGGTGAGCTGGGGGCTCGACCTGCAGAGTGAACACGAACGTTACCTGGTTGAACAACACTTCAAAAAACCGGTCATCCTGATCAACTACCCCAAAGAGATCAAGGCTTTCTATATGAAACTCAACGACGATGGCAAAACCGTTCGGGCTATGGACGTGCTCTTCCCGAAGATCGGCGAAATCATTGGCGGCTCGCAGCGTGAAGAGAACTACGAAAAGTTGGCAGCACGTGTAGCTGAACTGCACATCCCCGAAAAAGATATTTGGTGGTACCTCGATACCCGCCGCTGGGGCAGTGCTCCACACAGCGGGTTTGGATTGGGATTTGAACGTCTGTTACTGTTTGTTACCGGAATGAGCAATATCCGTGACGTCATCCCCTTCCCGAGAACTCCTAAGAACGCCGAGTTCTAAAGCGTCGCTGACGGCTAAAGACTGGTACAATTCTTGTGAGCCCACTGCTTCAGTGGGCTTTTTTTTGCTATCTTTGTTAAGCAAACAGTACACCCAGACCCGTAAAACTCTAACCTATGTCAGCCATTTCCCAAAGGCAAGTCCAGAAGATATTGCAGAAACTTTCGCCGCAACAGATTCAGATGATCAAACTACTGGAATTGCCCACCTTGCAGCTGGAGCAGCGCATCAAACAAGAGATCGAAGAAAATCCCGTTTTGGAGGAGGAAGAGACCCCGGAAGAGGAGCAGGAGGCCAAAGAGGTCTCCGTTGAAGAGTATTTCACCGATGACGATACCCCCAGCTACAAATATCGGGTCAACAACTTCTCCAAAGACGATGAGAAACGCCCTATTTATCTCTCCGAGGGTGCCTCTTTCCACGAAAGTCTGATCCAACAGATCGGATTCAAACACCTGAGTGAACACGACGAAATATTAGCCAAATACCTGATCGGCAGCCTGGATGATGACGGATATCTGCGCCGTGATCTGCGTTCCGTTGCCGATGATATTGCGTTCAGCCTGGGCATCGAGACCAACGAACAGGAGCTCGAAAAGGTCTTGAAGGTGATTCACGAACTGGAGCCTGCCGGCGTCGGGGCACGTAACCTGCAAGAGTGTCTGCTCCTGCAACTCGAGGCGCAAAGCGACCACACCCCCGCACAACAGTTGGCAATCAAAATTTTGACCAACTATTTCGATGAATTTACCAAAAAACATTACGAAAAGCTCATTTCACGGCTCGGTGTGAGCGAAGATGAGTTTCGCGATGCGATCGAAGAGATTGTCCGCCTCTCCCCCAAACCAGGCAATCTGTACAACGGCGGACGAAACGAGATGCAACCCTACATTACCCCCGATTTCATTCTCGATTATCACGACGGGATGTTCGAGTTGAGTCTCAACGGCGCCAATGTACCCGACCTGAAGATCAATCGCCGGTATGTGGAGATGATCCGCAACATGGTGACCAAAGATGGCAAACCAACCAGCTCCTCCGACCGCGAGACGATTCAGTTCGTAAAAAACAAACTCGACTCCGCCAAATGGTTCATCTCGGCAATCAAACAACGACACGATACCCTGATGCGAACCATGCAGGCCATTTTGGATTATCAGCGCGAATACTTCATCGAAGGCGATCAATCCAAGCTACGCCCCATGATTCTCAAGGATATTGCCGATAAAACAGGACTAGATGTATCAACCATTTCGCGTGTTGTCAACAGCAAATATGTCCAGACCCAATTCGGGATCATTCCGCTCAAACGGCTCTTTTCGGAGGCGATGCAGACCGATAGCGGAGAGGAGGTCTCCTCGTATGAGATCAAAAAAATCCTGAGCGAATGCATCGAGAAAGAGGATAAACGCAAACCGTTGACCGATGAGGTGTTGATGGACATCCTCAACGACAAGGGCTACCATATCGCCCGACGTACCGTGGCCAAATATCGGGAGATGTTAGGCATCCCCGTTGCCCGACTACGCAAACAGATCTGACAAGAGACTATGGAACCACTGCAGACACTATCCCAAACCGAAATACAGAACCCAACTCCAACCGAACAGACCCTGACCAAACTGAGTCGGTGCATCTCGATGATTTTGCATCCGCTGACCATCCCCATGTGGGCCGGTATCCTGCTGATGTTTGGTAACACCATCATGGCGACCCTGCCGATCAACATCAAATGGTTCTTTCTGGTCGTGCTGGCGTTGAATACCTGGGGAATTCCGGCTTTTTGCATCGGTATGCTCCGAATGTTCCGCCTGCTGCCCGACCTGAGATTGATCGAACCGCGCCAACGACTCATCCCCATGTTGATCGTGTTGTTGGGCTATATCAGCTGCCTGATGATGCTCTCGGATGTGATGACCGCATTCCTCATCCGCCGTTTTCTAATTGCAGCCATCGGCTGTGTGCTGGTGGGACTGATCATCACCCCCTTCTGGAAAATCAGCCTGCATATGATCTCCATCGGCGGATTGCTGGCCCTGTTGTGTGCCCTCCACACCGCCGGTTTGGGACAATTGTACTCCACACTGCTGATTTTCATCATACTCGCCGGTCTGCTCAGCAGTGCACGCCTCTGGTTCGGCAGCCACAACCTGGCCCAAGTAGTCGCCGGATTGGCCGCAGGATTCATTGTAGCCCTGCTTCTCATCCTATTTATCTAACGACAACCATTCATCGGTGGAGCCTCAGCTTCTCCCCCCTGTAAACATAGAGTAGCTCACGGCCTATTCCCTTATCCAATAGGCCACAATTTACCGCAAACGAGCACTTTACTCTCAAGCAAACCTAAAAACCGCCCGAAATATCACCTTTTCGGACGGTTTTTCCATTTTCGGCACGGGATTCGCATACACTATGGCAACACCAGTTTCATAAGCATATCATTATACAAACTACCGACAAGACGATACGATAAAGTGGCACAGATTTTGAAAATGTTCAAGTAAAAGAGATGTCATTGCTGCTAAAGAACAGATGATGTTCCCAACCGGGAACAAGCATGCAAAGGTTTCTTCATTTATTTAAGTTTGGGTTAGTAGTTTAGGGGTGAAAGTCCCCGAGGGAAGGAGGCAACCGTGAGGTTCCCTCTTTTTTTATACCCATATTATACCCACAGCTGTTACCCTCTTCGCCGATCCCATACCCCCACAACTAATCCTGAGCGCTTGCACAACGCACACAACTGAGCTTGTACGCCTGAATGCCAATAGCTGCTCTTGTACACCCACTGCTAAACTTGAACGCTGTCTGCTATGATTTTTCTTCTTCGCACAAGCGGTCGGCTGATTCAAAAGGTGGCCAGGCTGATTACCCAAGGCGGCCAGGTAGATCTCAAAGGAAGTTCGACAGATTCCAAAACCTGTACGCAACCTACTAAGATTTTCCTCCTACACACAAGCAGCGACAGGGCCCAAAGAAACCCGCTCCATTCCAAAGCGGTCAGGCAGGGCCTCAAGACGCCCTCATTTGATCCCAAAGTAGCCCAGCCGATCCCCAAGACAACACGACAGGGCCTCAAGAAGACTCAGCTGGTTCCAAAAGGCGGCAGACAGGTTCCCCAAGCGACCAAACTAATCTTCAAGGCGGTTCGGCATATTCCCCAAAACACCTACTCAATTTCAAAGGTAAGCCAACAGGCACCCCAAGACACCCACACGATTCCAAAGCGGCCTAGTAAGAACCCAAGACGCCCCCATTTGATCCCAAAGTAGCCCCTAAGGCAACACGACAGGACATCAAGACGACCCAGCTTGTTCCAAAGGCGGCCCGACAGTCCTCCCCCCCAAAAGCGTCCCGGCATCAACTGCAACGTGTTCCAATATTCTGCCTCGAAACCATTAGGCTTCAAAACCCTGCAACAAAAAAACGCTGCAGAATGACTGCAGCGTTCTCTATAAACTCTTTCCTTTTCGCCTTTGCCCTTCAATCGTCCCGTGGACCTGGCAACGAAGTGTTTAGTCTGAAGAGTTGCACCTTCACCCGAAGGCATTGGGGCAAAAGCAATACAGTTACCCTCCTTCGGACTGTCAACCCTTCGTAATTCCCTTATTATTTAAGAATTGGCTGTAAAAGCAACTATTTCTTTACCAATTTGCACTTGTACCCGACCCGGACGTTCCCTTTGGTCAAAGCACTCAGCTTCCCTTTCAACAGAGTGCGACGCAACGGTGTCAAATGGTCAACAAACAACTTCCCATCCAAGTGATCATACTCGTGCTGAATCACACGGGCTGCATATCCGGTAAACTCTTCATCGTGCTCCACAAAGTTCTCATCCACATAACGGATTTTAATTCCTTCTGGACGCATCACATCTTCGTGAATGCCCGGCAAACTCAAACACCCCTCATTAAAACGCCACTCCTCACCAAAACGCTCATAAATCTGCGCATTGATAAAGGTCTTTTTGAAATTGGCCAACTCAGGCTCCTCATCAGCCCAAGGGGTGGCATCCACCACAAATACCCGAATACTTTTCCCAACCTGTGGAGCAGCCAAACCTACTCCATCAGCCTCATACATCGTCTCCCAGAGGTCAGCGATAAATTTCTTCAAATCCGGATAATCAGATGTAATATCAACGGCTGTCTTACGCAGCACCGTCGAACCGTAAATGTAAATCGGCAAAAACATATCTATTGACTTTAAATTCTCATCGTTCAGCTATCCGACAGCCTTTGTCAGACCACGGTATCAACCTCCTGTTTAGGGCTCTCACCGCTGAAGAGGTGCATCGCCTCACACTGGCTCAACATGCCGCACGCTGCCACTTCATCGAAGCCTCCCCCGTGTAACCTATCCAGAGCCAGACCTCATCCGACCCAACTCCGCACAGCCCGCCGTTATCTGCCACAGCTTCATTCGACCAACCGCAGCACAACTCAGTTCTGTCCGACCCAGCTTTATGCGACCAATTGCTGCACAACTCAACGTCGTCCAATTCAGCTTCTCTTTTTTACAGGTTACAGGGATGCCTCTGGTCCAGCTACCTGCCCTAAGTTACCGTTAGTGGCGACTCTCCAAATAGCCCTGCAAGATAATCGCTGCGCTGATCCGGTCCACAAGCCCTTTGTCTTCCCGACGGCGGGACTTCTTGACTCCCCCCTCGAGAATCGCCTGATGAGCCAGCTTCGACGTAAACCGCTCATCGAACATCACTACGTTGAGTGTCGGAAATGTCTTCTGCAAACGCGCAACAAAGGGACGAATATAAGTATAGGACTCGGAATAGCTGCCATCCATCTGACGGGGCAATCCCACCACAACCGTCTCCACTTCGTTTGCAGAGATATAGGTGCGAAGAAACTCCATCAACGTATGGGTCGGCACTGTATCGAGTGCTCCGGCAATCAACTGCAACGGATCGGTGACCGCGAGTCCCGTCCGCTTGCGTCCATAATCAATTGCCAAAATACGTCCCATGTTTACAAAAATCTTGCGGTTACAAAAGTACGAAAATAACATTGGTTTACCACATCTCACCCAAAACATTCCTCCTTTCACCGAACACGTGCCTTTGGCAACAACCTTTTTGTGTTCAACTATTTTCCCCGACGCATCCGTACAGTCCAGCTGCCTACACGACATCCAAGTCCAGGGGCACCAAACCGCTCGTCCTACCATCCCCACCCAGACCGGCATCAAGGAGCACCCATCCAACGCCAAGAGCCACTCCCAATACTGATGAGACCTTGCCTTCGCTCTGGGCGCGTTTTCCCATTGCCTCTGTCGCGCTCCCCATTGTTGCTGCAACCCTTCCCCATTATGCAGGCCGTGCGTGTTCATTACTCGGGTCTGCATTCCCATTATCTAATCACACTTCGCCATCACGCTGGCCGTACGTGTTCATTGTCCAAGTTCTGCAACTCCACCGCTTTGGTCACGCTTCCCAATTACTCTTGCCACGCCTTCCCATCACGCTGGCCGTGTTCATTGCTCTTGTCATGCTACTTTCTCGTCGCTGTTAGGCCCGTTCCACCACCGCAACCTTTTTGCCCTTCTTGCCCACCTCACACCCCAACGACTCGAACAAAAAACACTTTCACTCCCCAATAATTCTCAAGAGTACTAGCAGCAACCAATCCAACTGCACCCGTAATTTTGGCCGAGGTATCACCGCCAACCGATCTGACTCAATACACCTTTATAATGCTATCTATTAGCCCGTTCGACAAAAAAACACTATCTTTGTTCAAAAGGCCCATTATCTTGAAATTCATAAGATTCACACTCTGCATCGTATGGCTCGTTTGGGCCATTATCCCCTGCGTGCAAGCCCAACCCCAAGGCACCCCACCCGGGAGCGACTCTCTCGCTATAACCGATATTTGGATTCGGGATCCCTACCTCTTGGCGGACTCCGCCACTCAAACCTACTACCTCTTCGGCACAACCTCCTCCAGCCAAAAGTCCGGATCCGCAGGATTCGACCTCTACACCAGTCAGAATCTCCAAACGTGGCAAGGCCCATACCCCATTTTTCGCCCCTTCCCCGGTTTTTGGGGCTCGAAAAACTACTGGGCTCCAGAGTGCCACCCCTATCGAGGTAAATACTACCTGTTTGCCACCTTTTACGACTCCACAACCCAACTGCGAGGGACTACGGTGCTGGTTGCGGATCGTCCCGAAGGACCCTACCGTGAACATGCCATCGGACCACTGACCCCACCCACGTGGGGTGCCTTGGACGGCACCCTCTACATCGATCCCCAAGGCAATCCGTGGATGGTCTTTTGCCACGAATGGACCCAAATTGGCGATGGAACCATAGCGGCCATGCCCCTGAGCACTGATCTAAAAACCCCGGCTGGTGACCCGCAAACCCTCTTCTCCGCCTCCTCCGCCCCGTGGGTGAAGCCCCACGCTCCACAAAAATATGTGACCGACGGGCCCTTTCTGTTCCGCAATTCTAAAGGAGAGCTCCTGATGTTATGGTCTTCGTTCGGAACAGATGGCTACGCATTGGGCATCGCGCGTTCGCGCAGCGGAGCAATTCAAGGTCCCTGGGAACACCTTCCTCACCCCCTCTTCACCTCCGACGGTGGCCACGGCATGCTGGTGCGTACCTTCAACGGACAACTCGTGTTGACCCTGCACCAACCCAACCAGTGGCCCAATGAACGGGCACAACTCTTCCTGATCGAAGAAAACAGCGAGGGAATCCCCACCGTAAAATGCCATTTCACGGCATCTGACAAAACAAACTCCGACAAAACGATCAAATAACCGAGAGTTTTTACTATTTTAGCCGCCTAACAGACCATCAACAAAAAAGAATAATCAACAACAAGTTAGAGATATGACACAGGACGAACTTTTCAAGAAACTGATCGCACACTGCAAAGAGTATGGATTTATCTTTCCATCAAGCGAAATTTATGATGGCTTGAGCGCCGTTTACGACTACGGACAGATGGGCGTTGAGTTGAAGAACAATATTAAGAAATATTGGTGGGATGCAATGACCCGACTCAACGACAACATCGTGGGAATCGATGCAGCCATCTTTATGCACCCCAAAACGTGGGAGGCGTCGGGTCACGTCAGCGCATTCAACGATCCGCTGATCGACAACCGCGACTCAAAAAAACGTTACCGTGCCGATGTGCTGATCGAGGACTTCATCGCCAAAGAGGACGAAAAGATCGAAAAAGAGGTCGAAAAAGCACGCAAACGGTTCGGCGAGAGTTTCGACGAGAAGAAGTTCCTGGAGACCAACCCTCGTGTCCTCGAACACAAAGCCAAACGTGACCAGGCACACGATCGTATGGTCAAGGCTCTCAACGACAACAACCTCGAAGAGTTGCGTCAAATCATTCTCGATGCCGGCATCGTATGCCCCATCTCTGGAACCCGTAACTGGACCGAAGTTCGCCAGTTTAACCTGATGTTCGAAACCAAAGTGGGTTCCGTGGCAGAGGGTGCCAACAAAATTTACTTACGTCCTGAAACCGCACAGGGTATCTTTGTCAACTTCCTCAACGTCCAGAAAACCGGACGTATGAAACTCCCGTTCGGTATCGCCCAAATCGGTAAAGCGTTCCGAAACGAAATCGTTGCCCGCCAATTCATCTTCCGGATGCGTGAATTCGAACAGATGGAGATGCAGTTCTTTGTGCGTCCGGGCGAAGAGCTCAAATGGTTCGATCAGTGGCGTCAGACCCGTATGAAATGGCACCGTGCTCTGGGCTTCGGCGATGAACACTACCGCTTCCACGACCACGAAAAACTGGCCCACTACGCCAACGCTGCAACCGATATCGAGTATGAATTCCCGTTCGGTTTCAAAGAGGTCGAAGGAATCCACTCGCGTACCAATTACGACCTGAGCCAACACCAAAAATATTCCGGCAAAAAGATCCAATACTACGATACCGAAACCGGAGAAAGTTTCGTTCCTTATGTGATCGAAACCTCAATTGGTGTGGACCGTATGGTGCTGCAGGTGCTCTCTGCGGCCTACAAAGAGGAGCAGCTCGAAAATGGCGAAACCCGTACCGTACTGAGCATTCCAGCCGCATTGGCTCCGGTCAAAGCCGCTATCCTGCCGCTGGTCAAGAAAGACGGACTGCCCGAACTGGCCCACGAAATTAAAAATATGCTCAAGTTCGACTACAACATCCAGTACGACGAAAAAGACAGTATCGGTAAACGTTACCGCCGTCAGGATGCCATCGGAACCCCGCTCTGCATCACCGTGGATTACCAGACTCTCGAAGATCGGACCGTCACCGTTCGCCACCGCGACTCCATGGAGCAGCAACGTGTGGCAATCGACGAACTGCCGGCACTGGTTAACAGCGAAGTGAGCCTGCACAAGCTCTTTCAAAAGATTCTATAATTGGTGACCCATGGAACGCAAAGCCCTGTTTCCCGGTTCATTTGACCCCTTTACGCTCGGTCACAAAGTGGTCGTCGATCAAGCCCTCGAGCTGTTCGACCACATTGTGATTGCCGTGGGGGTGAACACAGAAAAACGTTCCCTGCTCAGCGCTGAAAATCGCGTGCGCCTGATCCGCGATCTCTATCGTGACGACCACCGGATCGAAGTCCGCACCTACACCGAACTGACCGGAGCCTTTTGTCGCGAACTGGGCATACGCTTTATTCTTCGAGGACTGCGCAATAACGTGGATTTCGAGTACGAACGTAACATCGCCCAGGTGAACCAGACACTCTTCCCCGAAGTGCAGACCGTACTGCTGTTTACCCCGGCAAAATATGTGGCGATCTCCTCGAGTGTGATCCGCGAACTGCTCAACTTCGGTGGAGATCCTACCCCGCTGATGCCTCGAAATATCAATATCAGAGATTACCTGTAAACCCGTCGGAATCACCCCGCCGGACAAACCGAACAACACTACACAACGATATGAAGTTCACTGCTGAAATCATCGCCGGATTTTTGGGCGGCGAAATCGTAGGCGATCCCCAAGCGACCGTCTCTACATTGGCCAAAATCGAAGAGGGAGCACCCGGTGCCCTCTCCTTCCTCGCCAACCCCAAGTACGAGCACTATATCTATCAGACCCGCTCGTCAATCGTCATTGTGAACAAGACGTTTGAACCGACCGAAAAGGTTCCGGCTACGATGATCAAAGTCGATGATGCATACAGCTGCTTTGCTAAGTTGCTCGAACTCTATGCCGCAAGCAAGCCTCAAAAACAGGGCATCAGCGACAAAGCGGCCATCGACGCCTCGGCGACCATTGGTGAAGAGGCCTATATTGGCGAATTTGCGGTCATTGGCAAAAATGTCAAGATCGGCAAAAACGCCAAAATCTATCCGCAGGTTTGTGTTGGAGATAACGTCACACTCGGCGACAACGTAACACTATATTACGGTGTCAAAATCTACGAAGAGTGCGTCTTGGGGAACCACGTAACCATCCATGCCGGCACGGTCATCGGAGCAGACGGATTCGGGTTCGCCCCCAACGAAAAGGGCGAATACAGCAAAATTCCCCAGCTGGGCAATGTCGTCATCGAAGATAATGTCGAAATCGGTGCCAACACCTGTATTGACCGTGCAACGATGGGTTCGACCCGCATCGGGGTCGGTACCAAGCTCGACAACCTGATTCAGGTGGGTCACAATGTGGTGATCGGCAAGAACAACGTAGCAGCTGCTCAATTCGGTGTAGCCGGTTCGACCCATATTGGCGACCACTGTATGTTCGGAGGTCAGGTGGGCATTGCCGGTCACCTGCACATTGCCGACCAGGTACAGATCGCTTCACAATCGGGCATCTCGAACGATGTGACTGAAGCGGGAGGCTATATGGGCAGTCCCATTATGCCGGGGATCAAATTCCACCGGTCTCATGCCATGTTCCGCAAGCTGCCGGAAATGAGCACCCAGATTCGTCAACTCGAGAAAAAGATCGCTCAACTCGAAGCCAAACTGGCCGAAAAAGAGTAAGGGACCGAGAGACCGAGAGCATTGCCAGAACCCGGGGTATTATTGAAAGGTAACGGAAACTGGAAGGTGCCGGAGGCACCAGGGGGCGAGGACGTTGACTCGAGATACTGAGGAGGTGGAGAGGTACTGCCTGAGGCACGGCCTGAATTCAGGGTGAAATTTAGGTTGCCAAAATCAGAAGCCGCTGGAGGCGGGGGCACTGCTGGAAAAAACCGAAACTAGTGGTGTTGCTGGATGGAGCCTGAGGGAGGTGCCAAGGGGGCCCGAGGAGACAGAAGCTGAGGCGCTGCCAAAACTGGAAGCCGCCAGGACGAGAGCAACTGAACGATGCCGGAGACCTGAAACTACCTGAGACTGCTTGAGGTTGCTTGGGAACAGAAACCGCCGCCGGAGGCGGGCTTTGTGTGGGGCGTGTGTCGGCCCCAAAGCTACTTGAAGCCGCCAGAAGGTGCGGAACGTAGCTGGAGCAAGATCCACCGGAAGTGGGAGCCGCCGAGTTCGGGAACTGCCTGCGACTACCGAAGGTTGTGTGGATCCACTGAACGTTACTTGACCTGCCGAAGCTGGAGACCGCCTAAGGCGGCACTGCTGGAAGCAGGCGCTGTCGAGACCGAAAACCGATAGAGCCGGGTATCGCTTCAAAAATGTAATGTCGTCCACATAAACACAAAATAGTACAGTCCCTACGAAATGACCTCGTCGGGAAAAAAGGATGTATAGAGAATTACCGTCGCCAACCCTTCCGGCGACGGTCATCTGTTTGCACCATGCCAACCAAAGCGTCAAAAACCATCTTGGGAATAGACCCCGGAACAAACATTACCGGATATGGGGTGCTCGAAGTGTGCGGGAAATCGATGCGTTGCGTCGTACTCGGCATCATTGACCTGCATCGAATCAGTGACCCATATGCCAAATTGCGCCACATCTTTGATCGGGTTTGTGCACTCGTTGAAGAGTACCGCCCGGACGAAGTCGCACTGGAATCTCCCTTCTTCGGACACAACGTGCAGAGTATGCTGAAATTGGGCCGTGCACAAGGCGTAGCGATTGCCGCCGCACTGAGCAAAGGTTGCCCGGTCGCAGAATATGCCCCACGACGCATCAAACAGGCCATTACGGGCCAAGGAGGAGCCTCCAAAGAGCAGGTGGCCGCCATCCTGAAAAGTATGCTGAAACTCGAGGAGTTACCCCAACGTCTCGATGCAACGGATGGTCTGGCAGTTGCAGTATGTCACCATTTTCAAAGTTCCGTTGTGGCCAGCGTCGATACCGCACCCCTGAAAAAGGCTCTCGGAGGAGGGCGTACAGGGTCGAAAAGTTGGACCGAATTTATCACCTTGCACCCGGAACGCATCAAAGGCAACAAATAGCCGCTACCCCATAAAAAATAAAATAAAACACCGCAAACCGCCGTTCTATCCATAAAACGAGCACTTAAACACTCTATTTGTTCGGCTGAATTCCTCTATTGTAAAAACTATAACCCTAACACCCAACATAACTTTTTAGTTCGTATGAAAACCAATTTTTTGTTTTCCGGTCTACTGGTGCTTCTACTGGTTGCCTGCGGTCAATCTCACCCCCAACAGAAAGGTTACACCATCACCGGAGAGATTACCGGGCTGAGCGGTAAAATCTATCTGACCGTTTTCGAAGGCAAAATGCCTCAACGCATCGATTCAACCGAGGCAAACAACGGTACATTTACCTTTCAAGGAAATCAATCACTTCCGATTCTAGCAGCTATTGAGACCGAGGCAGGTCCCTTGCTGCGTTTTTTCCTCGAGAACAGCCCGATTACCATCAATGGATCAGCCGACAAGCCCGAAGAAATTACCGTTTTGGGTTCGACTACAGAGGCCACCTATCAGGCCTATTTAGCCGGTATCGATTCGGCCGAAAAGATCATTTATGCCGATTCCACCGCCTGGGCAACCGCCGCAGGCCGGGACTCACTCGAAATGCTGGTCAACAAACAGCGCATGGAGTTTGTCAAAGGACATACCAACAGCGTTGTTGCGGCCTATGTGCTCTATCGCGAGCTCTCCTACTATATGACCTACAACGAACTCTATGATGCCGTTGCAGCCTTCGATGAACCGATCCGCCAATCGGTTTATCTGCAACTGGTCGCCAGCATGGCCGATGCCCAGAAAAAGACCGCGGTTGGCCAACATTATACAGACCTGAACCTTCCCGATCCACAAGGAAATCCCCTTGCCCTCTCCTCCCTTGTTGGGCCAAATAAATATGTGTTGCTGGACTTTTGGGCCTCGTGGTGCGGGCCTTGCAGGGCTGAAGCCCCCTATATGGTTGCAGCCTACAAAAAATTTGCTCCCAAAGGATTTGAAATCTACGCCGTCTCTCTCGACAAAGATGCCGATGCTTGGAAAAAAGGAATCGAGACGTTAGATCTTACCTGGAAACATGTCAGTGAGTTGCGTTTTTGGGAGAGTTCTGCGGCGGAAATTTATGGAGTACGTTCCATTCCCTCCAACATTCTGATTGGCCCAGATGGAACCATTTTGGCTCGCAATTTAATGGGCCATGACCTCTACAATAAGCTCTCTGAACTACTCAATAGCACGCACCCCACCCAACCACAGCCAGAGTCCGCTTCCACCAAATAATTCGGGGCCTGACCTCTCGGAACACCTATTTCGGGAAAGCCTGGATAACGCTTGGATACGTCGAACAACGGGCTTGTAGCAATGGAAAAGCAGCGAGTAATAAGCGCACGTTGACCTGCGGACGCACAGTGGATAGCCGACGGGCCATGAGCTACGGGTGATAGTGGACAGCTGACACACGTTGAACAACAAGCGTACGCCGAACAGCGGGCGTATGTGACTCAAAGTGTACACTGAGCGACAAATGAGTTCCTTGGGACGTGCGTTGTGCAAAGCGCAAAGACGACACTTTTGTCCCTACATAGCATCCATCACCTACAGGAAAAACATCCATCGGTTCTGCGGCGCCATCATTCCTCACTTGCAAGGGCACTATCTTTCCTCATTTGCGGAGACACAATCCGTCCTCGCTCTCGGGGAGCCATCCTTGCTTGCAGAAACACTCTCCGTCCATCGCTTGCGGGGCACCATTATGGGCAACGATGGTTTACGGCTGAAGAATTGTGAACGCACAAAAAATACCCGAAAAAAGTAAATTTTATTTCCGTTTTGATCTCACGTTCCCACAACGACTTAAGGTCTGACAAGAAGACACCGGCCAATAAAAAACACAAAAAAATCGAAAATATATTTGCCGGAGACTATTTTTTGACTTATATTTGCACACGCAAAACGAAAGGCACCGTAGCTTAGCTGAATAGAGCATCTGACTACGGATCAGAAGGTTACAGGTTTGAATCCTGTCGGTGTCACTTTAAAATCAAGGGGTTACGATCAAAAATCGCAACCCCTTAATTTGTAACGTACCTCCCCTTATTTTTCCGGGTACACAATTTCAACACAAAAACTCCGAAACAGCCCTAAGGGAACAAACCGTTTACGACCTTTCCTACACAAACCGGTAAAAGTGTCCAACGGGTTTAATCAACAGGGATAGGCACTCAATATAAAATTCCACTTACTGCAGATCCTTTGTTGAAACATGAAATAATTAGAAACAATAAAATAATTTTGTACGATGAATAAATCTGAATTAGAAAACAAATTAAAGGAATTTGGTTGCTTAGATCAATATTCTTTGGATGGTTCTTTGGATTCTAATCGTTACATTTTGTATTAT
>UQYM01000024.1 GCA_900545315.1 uncultured Alistipes sp. | reverse complement strand
TTCAAGCTCTTTACTGCAATTGAGATTGTCATTGAGATTGCTTGCGGATTTTAGGTTTATGAAAAAGCAAACGGTACACGTAGAATAGTTCATTTATTAACGAAAAGATCATCCAAATGGTTGAATGAAACGGTGACGGTAGTTCCGTTCCGGGAAAAATGGATAAATCTCTTTGGTGATGCTTGATGTGGCAGCGATCCTGTTAAACCGTTCGCTCAGTAATGTGTAATAATGAAAAGTTGGATTGAGGGAACAGTTTTGTTCGGGTTGATATGTATCGCTAGATTATTCGAAGGACCTAGTGAGATCAATGTTTCGTACCAAATGTTAGTACTGTGGAGAGGTGGCAGAGTATTGCAGGAAGTGATATGCGTCTCTGCTTACCCCTATTTGAAAAACTTCAGCAGGGATTGTTTTGAGCGTGGTTAGAGTGAATCACTCTGTTGAAAGCGATTTCAAAAAGAGATACGGGTGCCAAAAATAGATCCTTGAAGGTGCAGGTATTGTTGCACTGAAGGTTTAGAACATTATTGGAGGTGTCTGTTGGCGGTAAGCGCTTCCTGGCTTAGATCGCTCAAGATGGTCACGTCAATCCCCGCATTGCGAAGCATCTCCTCACCGTGGCAGGTGACGAATGTTGGAGGTTCATAGGCGGCAAAGACCACTCGACGCATTCGGTGCCGAATAATTAATTCGAAGCAGGATGTCGGTTTGGAGCTGCGTGTCGTGCAGGGTTCCATACTGGAATAGATGGTCGCCCCTTCGAGGGAACAACCTGCATGCTCCGCTTTGAGAATCGCCTCCTCTTCGGCATGGTTGATGGGCGAAGTCTCTCGGCTGTATCCGGTAAATACCTTCCCGTTCTGTGTGACAATGATCGCACCGACGGCATAAGCACTGGTCGAACGGGGACATTGCCTGGTGAGCGCAATAGCCTGGTGCATCCAACGATAGTCTTCAGCCGAAGCGTGCAGGGCGTAAACACTCACTGCCATATCCCCTACTGCTTCGGTTCGGATTAGATGCATTCGATGGGCCTTGTCGTGCGGAAAGTGTCCGCTGTGAACAAAACGTGGAGCTGTAGCCTCGCCAACAAAAAAAGGGGCTATAGCCAAGCGTAAAAAATCGACGGCGTTGGCCTCCAGAAACTGGGTTAACATGCTGGTTCCACCTTCAAGGAATAGGCTCCTTATGCCTTGTGCAGTCAGGGTTTGTTTGATCGACTCGGGGGTGATGGGCTGAGAAGAGGTGATAACGGTGGCTACCTGGCGCAGTGCAGCTAATTGTTGCGGATCGGCGTCCGCTTTTGCAATCACAATCTTTTCGCCGCTCCCTTCCGTGAAAAATCGGGCATTGGGATCCAAATGGCCGCTGGCGCTGACCGTCACTTTGATCGGGTCTACAGGTCGACCTTGTGCAAGACGTTGTTCGCGTAATGTGGCGCTGCGTGTCACTAAGGCCGGATTGTCTTTGCGGATAGTCTCTGCCCCGACAAGTACCGCATCACAGGCGGCCCGCAGTGCGCGCACCTGCTCCCAATCTTCAGCGCTGGAGAGAACCAATCTTTGCGGTGTGTTATCGTCGATGTACCCGTCTAAAGAGACGGCAGTTGATGCCCAAACAATCATAATTGGAAAAAATGTCCGATTTAAGCTGATTTTAAGCAAACAAATATGGTCTAAATTTTCCTAAATCACAAATTTGTGTACCTTTGTACATGGGAAGTTGTGCATGTAGATGAAGGATGGAAAAATGTATCTATCGCTGAAACATTTTACACGATTTCACGTTATACAAGCAACAATTAACAACCATTTTCCATCTATCTAATAAATTCACGGTAGATCGGTATTTATTCTACGTGCACAGTGACTGAGAAACAGTTGATTAAACGTTGTCGCCAGCATGACCGCGTCGCTCAACAAAAGTTGTATGAGAAATATGCTCCGATTATGTTGAGCATATGCATGCGCTATGTGAAAGATTATCATGTGGCGTGTGATCTGATGCACGACGGATTTATTACCGTATATAGTAAAATAGGAGATTTCCGCTCCGAAGGCTCTTTTGAAGGATGGATGCGACGAATATTCGTCAATACGGCATTGGGGTACCTGCGCAAAAATAATGTACTTAATGTTGCGGTACCCGTGGACAACGTTCTCCAACTCGACAGCCGAGAGACGTCAGCTCTTGAACGGATCGAGGCTCAGGAATTGCGACGTTGTATTGATCAGCTGCCGGACGGATATCGTGTGGTGTTGAACCTGTATGCTGTGGAGGGGTATTCGCACAAAGAGATTGCTCAGATGTTGGGCATCAGCGAAGGTACCTCCCGATCACAGTATGCACGGGCCAAAATCTATCTGCAGAAATTGCTCCGGGAGGCCGGGATAATTTGATATGAAACGGGATCGATTCGATGACATATTGCACTCTAAGTTGCAGGACCCTCAGCCGGGTTATGCGGTTCCTTCGTGGAGTGAGATGGAACGTAAGCTCACGCTGTCGGAAAATGCAGCCGGAGTGGAGCCCAAGCGGTCATTGAGTCGCGGTTTCAAGTATGGTATTGCGGCGATGGTTGCGCTGTTGATCGGTGCCGGTGCCTACCATTTTGGCCGGCATAGCCGGGATATCGTGATTTCGTTGGAGCAACCGTCCTCCTCGAATAGTGCTTTGGCCGGTTTGGAAGAGCGTGCCATTTCGGCCGATAAGTTGGTGGAACCACAATCGCTGAATGATCCCCAATTGGACAAACTATTCCGTTCGGTACGGAGTGTGACTCCGATGTCCGGACAGTCGGCGAAAAGTCCGTTAAACAACAGTCTGGCTACCTTATCCTCTTCGAAGAACAATTCTCCGTGGCCTGAACCGATGGCTACCTTGTCACCCGAAGTGGCCAAAATGGGTGCCATGAAGATTCCTGACGCCGACGCTGATTCGAAAGATTGGTCCTCGTCCTCTCAATCGGCTCACCGCTCTCCTGCCAGTGTCTATGCTGCTGCCGGTCGGGCTGGTAAATCGGCTCACGGGAATTTGTTCGACAATGGTTTTGATTGGGGAGAGGTTAAAGCGGAGAAACGCCGTCCGTGGATGATGTCAGCCTATACCAATGCCTATGCAGCCGGAGGTTCGAATATGCAGTTGTTGAGCAGTAATACCGCCTTCAATGCGGCTTTGGTAGAATCGAATTATACGAAGAATGCCGTTTCCTTCATGGGACGGAATCTAAAGCACCACTTCCCGGTATCGGTCGGTCTGAATGTGAAGAAACAGTTGACAGATCGTTGGAGCATTGAATCGGGACTGGTGTATTCTTATCTGCAATCGACAGCGGATCTTGATGCAGCCTATCAGTATCGCTACAAACAGAGTCTTCACTATTTAGGTGTTCCGCTGGGAGTAAGTTTCTCGTTGTATCGCAACAAGGGTCTTGATATCTATCTGCAAGGTGGTGGTATGGCTCAATTTGCACTTTCAGCGCACGGGCAAACCCGCATCTTCGATCATGGACAGTTTGCTTCCAGTATCAATGAAGATCTGCCCGCCAATGGTGCTCTGTGGTCGATCAATTTCGGCGCCGGTATTAGTTATGATTTTGTACGTAACTTCGGGATTTACCTGGAGCCAGGGGCTAACTATTACTTCCCCAATTCGAGCCACCCGCAATCCTATTGGACTGATAATCCGTGGAGTTTCAATGTACGAGTCGGTTTCCGATTCAAATTTTAAAAGGTGCGTGCAACATTTCTGTTGCAGTTAACGTCTTTATGAAAAGACGTCTTAAAAACTAATCTTTTAAAGAACATTAGCACTTATGAAACGAGTATCGAAATTGTTCGCAATGGTGGTTGCAGCGGCCGGAACTCTGTTGTTCTCGGCGTGTGATACAGATACCGATGGCGAAAATTTTTATGTCAGCTACGGCGAGGTGAACGGTACGGCCGAATCTTATACAATCAAAACTGATGCGGGCAATACGCTCCATATCGTCGAAAATCTGTTGCCAACTTTCCCGGTGGAAGATGGCATGCGTGTCCGGGTGAATTTTACCATTCAGGAGCAGACAGGTACGGATTTGAATGTACGTCTGAATGCGATCGAAAAGGTGTTGAGCAAAGAGCCGGTCTATTCGTCGCAGTTAACCTCGGAAGAGCTTGAGGAGTTGGGCAATGATCCTATCTATGTGGAGAATGCATGGTTCGGAGGTAAATATCTGAATATTGATTTTGCAGTGCTCCGGTTCGATCCCCAGTTGGCACATTTTATTAATTTGTATGTCGATGAGGAGGGATCCAATGAAAATAATGTGGTGGTTGTGCTGAAGCATAATGCATACAACGATCCTACTACTTCATTGGCTTTCGGGCGGGTTTCGTTCGATATCAGCAAATTGGTTCCAGAAGGTAAAGAGTCGATTTTGGTCACGCTGCGCTGGAGAAATTACGACAACAGCGATTGCAGCGATTTAGGCACCTTCTTCTTGCCTAATAACGGCTCCTCTACCGGTTTGAACGGTATCAAGGATAATCCCAAAGGCAGTGCCTCGGCTGTCTATGGGACAATCAAATAACAGGCTTTTCTTTTGCCTTGTTAGTTCTGTGGGTTATTAAGGTTTGAAAGTGAAGCGGGACACTCATTAGAGTGTCCCGCTTCTTTGTTATTCTCCGATCGATGATCGGATCATTGGTCAGCGCTTCGGATTAGCGTTTAGAGCCTCCTTTTGCACTGCTTGTGGTACCTTTACATGCGGTATCGGTTGCCGCAGGCGCTGCCTTAGGTTGTGCTTTGAGTGCAGTCAAATACTGAACAACAGCATATTTGGCTGCCGCAATGGTCTCCCGATTTACCTTCTCAATCACACTGCCACGGGCCAGATCATCGGTATTGATGTAGCCCTCGAGCATCAACAACTGCACAATCATGTTGTTGATATTGGTCTCTTCGCTGTATCCCTCTGCAATGTAGAGCAGTGAAACCTTTGCAGTAAACTCTTCTGCAAAGTCGGGATAGTTCGGCAGACTCATCAACTCTTCGAATGTCTCACCGAAGCTGGTCAACTCAATATTCAGATTGGGGTTGATCAACAAGGGGCTGAACTCCCGCTTTGGATCCGAGGGTGTAAAGTTTACCAGATTGGAGATATCCACCTTTTTCGAGCGGTTGTCCATCCGGCGAAGATCTGCTTTACGCATGTTGTCGAGCTGGTAGAGGTAGAAATTGTATCGCCACAACTCCGAGCTATTCATCTCACCGTGGAAGATGTGGTTGTACTTCTCGTTCAACAGACGTTTCACCTTAATCTTGCCTTCATTGATTTCGGGCTTGTTGACACGCACCTCCTGAATCAACTGCTTCAACGCAGCGGCAGCCTTTTGCGGTCCAGTGATCTCACGGCCTTTTTTACCGATTTCGGTCGAAAGTACGCCGCATTGAATGTGGCGTGCCCCACCCTTGCCGTCTTTGCCACCGCGCAGACAGGTGATCAGATTTTGGACACACTCGAGTTGGCCCTCTTCAGCAATGAATGGCTGTCCACCCGGTGTGCTGGCCAGCGCATCGAACATTGAACTGAACATCTTGCGATCGATCAGTTTCTCGTCAGTGATGCGATCCCCTTCGAACAGGTACGACACTGTGGCGATGAACCGATTCTGGATCATGTCGAATGCTACATCTTCGATTGTGTATTCCACCTCAACGCGGGTGAAGGTTCGACCAACGAAGATCATCTTTACTACCTCCGTAATATCGATCTTGTCGAGCAGCTTGAATGACGATGCCAGATAGTACTGTTTGTCGGCCTGGCAGAAATCCCAGTCGAGGATATCATCCAGATAGTTACCATGGCGAGAAATCACCTCGACAATATTCTTATCAGCCGTATAACGTTTCAGGGTACGCTGGAAGTTCGGGCCATCGCTACTGGTTGCCTTCTCTTTGCGTTCGCCGTGTGCATCGATGTACAACAGGAAGTTTTCCGGATTGTCGATGCGGGTGATACCCCCTTCACTCTTGGCATAGTTGCTGGCTGACAACATAATGTCCACCTTGTATGGCATGGTGATGTCGCACATGCCGCTTACGGTACTGCGGGCATTACGGTCATCGACATTACTGTCGGCACTGCTCTCAAAGAGATATTTGTAGTATTTGATGTAGTCCGGGTCAAAGTCTGTGGTTCGGGAGAAGTCTCCAACTTCGGTTCCGATACCGTACAGATTACCGTCCGCATCCTGGAACTCGTGGAACATATCTCCGGCAACCATCTTAACAGAGCGGATACCCTCCAGGTTGTTGCGCAACCATTTCAGGACAAAGGCAGCGATCATCTCGCTCTTGCCTACACCACTGTCACCATTGATCTCGACTACAAATACGCTACCATCGTTCTCTTCGACCATGAACAACGATCCGTGGCGTGGGGTTCCACCCATCTCTTTCACCTTCTCGTTGATGACGGTCAAACGAGGTTTTTTAACATCACCGAAGTAGTCGGCCTCTGACTTCAATGGGGTGACGATCGTTTTGATATTTCCGGTCGGACCTTTGATGTCGAAGTAGCCGATTTGTGGGAAGGAGATCAGCTTCTCGGGAGCTCCGAGCAGCGAAATCACATCCGGCACGAAATTCCGAATATCTTTCAGACTGATATCTTCCGTATAGTTCAGACGGTAGTTGTCGGTCAGGTATTTCAGATAACCTTTTTGGAAGATCACCAACTCCTTGACAATCCCGTGTTTTACCACTTTACAACGATAGTCGTCTGAGTCCATATTGGCAACGAAACGCGACAAACGGTGCGTAAAGAAAGCTGAATCGGGACGCAGATCCATGTATCGGATATACTCTGTCGGGTGATCCGACGGAATAAGACCGTCCGGTTTGCGACTCTCTATGCGGTCCATTTTGTGGAACGGGTACTCTCGTTTCTTGGCATCGGTGACGATACGGGTGTGCTCCTGAACCGGTTGTTCCGAAGAGATTACACCGCACTTGGACATCAACTCGTTGATCCAGTTGATCCGTCCACCTGCAAAGGTCTCGAGAGTTTTGTTCTCCATATCGAACCCCTTGTAGATCGAGATACCGTGCTGAACCATCTCGTTGACGCTTGAGTTCTGTTTCTTGAAGGCCGTCTCGACGAGGCGTACAATCGTGTGGGCATAGCGACGGTAATAGTCGGTGCCACGTGTACGTTTGATCAAGCTGATGTAGAAACGAACCACTTTGCGACTGACGGCATAAATCTCGTTTTCAGCGATCTTGATATCCTTTTTGCGCATGATGTAGTTGCTCAGTTCCTGCAACTCCATCGGAAGAATGCTCGACACAAACTCTTCGGTGAGCATCTTCATCTCGGTATCATCGCACTCTTTGATCCGCTTGTCGAAATAGGCCAGCTTGTTGCAGACCATTTTGTAGAACGACTTGTCGTTCTCCAGCAGATAGAGATAAAGGATCTTGTCGGTAATTTCCGGTGCATTGTCCACTCCGGCACGCAGCACATCTTCAATATAGCCGATGCTCTTTTTCGAGATGTTCAAACTGCAGAATTCTGGACGGTTACGCAGGTTGCGCATGAACTCGTCGATCCAGATGTCGAGGTTGAACTGTGAAAGTTTGATACCGGTGATCTCCTCAAAGCAGGTGCCTGCCGTTTGGATGATCTCTCGACGGCTCGGCTCAAGACTCTCCTTTTCAAAGGGCAGGTTGAAGTGGAGCAAAATCTCGCGGATATACTTCTTAAAGATTGAGTTCAACCCCTCCATTTTGGCCTTGTCGAGTTCCGGACTGCCGGTTGCGTTGATGGCCAAAATTTTCATCTTGCTGTCCGAGAAGAGCAGGTTCTCCATCTCGATCAAAATCTCCATCATGACGCTTCTCTCTTCCGGATTGTCGAGCACGTGGTGGTTCGGCTGGAAGGTGCGTTTGTTGGTGATATACTTTAAGATGATAGCCTTACTGTATTTCGAGCTGACGGTGTTAAAGTCAAGATCCGCCAAAGCAGGAACACGTTTATAGACCTGGGCCAGTAAGTTTTCGTAAATTTTGGTAAACGCTGAACTGCGAATAAATTCGAAAACGTCCTGGCAGGTCCCTACGATATCCCCGTGCAGCTCAATCACCGAATTGGCTGAACGTCCAATGGTCGTAATCGTTACCCCACTCTTTTCGGGTGAAGCGTGATACAGTGAACGAACGTCACGGATCTGCAGTGACGGTGCTTTGTCTTTCTTGTACTTCGATGAAAGCGGGTAATCGGCAATAATACTGTCGATAAAATCCTGATCTTTCGGATAGTAGAACATTTCGTTGAGAATCGACAGACTATCTCGCTCTTTGTTGGCTGGATCGGCACGTTTAGTGGCAAATTCGGTCCAGTATTTAATGAAGATTGAGAATGCATCCTCCAATTCTGCTCCGAGAATCTTCAATCCTTCTTTCGATGCCGAGGTGTAACCTCCCAGCGAGAAACGAGCCAAACCAGTCGAATACGGTACAATCGCGACCCCTTTATTCTTTGCCAACATTTGGCAGAAGAGCAAAAGATCTGGATAGGAGTATGGACCCGTGATCTTGAAATTGAACAGGTAAGAACCGTCCGACTGGATCACTTTCAGCGGAGTTCCTTCGGGTGCATTGTCCAGTAAACGCTGACCAATCTCTTTGGCCATGCGCATACGCGTGAGTGACTCCTTGCGGAAGTTCTTGTTCACGCGGAAACGGTTCAAATTCTTGACGAGCTTGCTCTGGTAATAGATAAAGAAGGGCTCGTCGTGGTATTTGAAGTCATCGGGCAGACCCAATACGTCCAATTTATCCAATGCCATCAACTCATCCAGCAGGAAAAGATACAGCGGAGAACCTTCAAATCCGGCTGTTTTGTGGAGTTGACGGTTGGTCTTGCTGATCTCGTTGCTCTGTTTGGTCTTCTCGATTTGGCTGACAATAAATTTGATAATTGCCTTCTTGATCTTGGAGCGAGAAGCGTTTTTCGGTAATTCAGCCTCGATCTGATCCTTGATGCTTTTGGCAACTTGCGCAACCTCCAGGGTATTATTTAACATCAACAGCGAGGTGTTGTTACCATGCTCTGCACTGTTGCATCCCCGGGCGTATTTGGCAAAATCGGCAGCCTGAGGCGTTACTGCTACCGCACCCAGACGTTCACCGGTGGCAGCCAGATTTTTTGTTGTCGAGAGAGAGGAAACCGCTTTGATACGTGTCTGCGCATAGATATTGTTCATGATGTAGCGAGACAGCGTACGCCATTTCGGCAGGTCACGATCTTCGATCTTCACACTCTCCGCATAAGCCTCGTCGAGGAACAGCGTGATTTTGCAACTGTTCAGGAAGCGCAGGAAATTGTTGGCAGCATCGCTGTTGAAGTCGGTGTATCCGGTCGGATTGTTCGGGTCATTGATGATGATCGTCGTGTTCTCACAGAACAGATCCCACAAGCTGCCGCTGTCGTCAAACAGTGAAAGCGTCGATTTGATCCGTTGCAATTTGTCGATCAGACGGTCATACGCCAAACGGCCCTGACTGTCGTTCTCGATCTCAATGTCGAATGGATTGATATCGAAGCAGTCATCCGGCAGCAGGTCTTTGTACTCCCACGCCTGAATCTCGTTGTAGATCACGTAAGGTTTGGGCCGACCGTTCGGATTGAACAGTAGGTCGCGAATGATCATCTGTACATCGTCCGAAATCGAGGTCTGATCCAGATTACCCAATGCGGCCAGGAAGTTTTTGACAATATCTTTGTCTTCATCCTTCAGGGCGAAGTATTTGTCACGAATACCCAAGTCGATCAAGAACTTCTCGAAGCGTCCCTTGTTGTCGGCATCCTTAACGGTTTTGGTCAGGTACTCCTGATATTTTTCCAAGAAGAGGTTGATCCCGAAATTCTTGTGGAAATGGTTGTGCAAGGTCCGTTCGTAGCAGCTGGGAATGATGTCCAGGATCAGCTGGCAGGCGTAACGAATCTTACTGTTAAGATTGTTGTAGGTCTTGCTTCGCAGATAATCTCCGAATGTCTTGATTTGATGACGTCCGCCACCCTCCAAAATAGTGACGATGTCGATCAGTTTGTTGCCGGCATAGAAGTAGTTTTTCATCCGGCTTTCAAACTCGTCGATCAGCTCCTGAGTCTGCACTTTTTTGGTATCCTGCTTGTGACAATTTTCCAGGAAGAAAATAAAGTCACGCAACTTTTCCAAAGAGAATTTGTCCTGGACGATTTGACGTGAGAATGAATCAAGTTTGAACAGGGTGATTCTCTTTTCAATATCGTTCGGATCCCCGGTCTGCTCCTCGAGCTGGGTGCGGATCTCGTTGGCATACTCTGCAATCTGAGCCTCGATCTTTTCACGGAACTCCTTGAGATAGGACGGGTTGACGTTTTCCAGAATCAGACGCAGGTTGAGCTGTGTATTGGAAGGCGACCCCAACTTCTTGGTGTGTACCTTGTTGAGCGTATTGATAATGCCGTTGTGGAAGCAGAAGACCAACGAGGTATTGGAGCTGCGCGACTCTTTCGAGTCATCCACAATCACCAAACGGGTCAACAGCGGGAACCATTTGTCGCCGGCGTAATGGTTAATACGTGCATGTTTGACTTTGACCACAAACACGGAGGTGGTGTCCGCCGTCATGCGCTCGTAGAGCACCTCCGGCGCAGGAGACTCCATCACCACGACACAATCTTTGCTGAAGACGTCGCCGCGAAGCAACGATACGGCCTTATCAGCATTGCCTGAGATAACGGTACGGATCAGACCGTTCATACCCTTGAAGTTCACGGCCCATCGGCTGCGCTGCAGGAAGTCATTCACCTCGGCTTTGGTCGTGTAGTGGGTGCTTTGGCTGATCATCTGCTCCAGCGTATCCATCAAATAGTTCCAGTGAGCCTCATTGATATCTCCCGTTACACCGATGACATCACGATATTTGCGCAAATCCCGTACATGTCCGCCCAGCTGGATTTGGGACATGAAATCGATGTGTGAACTGTTGATCGGAGGCGTTCCGACCGACAGGTCGTGGCTGTCACGGATATTGATCAGGATATTTTTGGTCTCCGTGGTGGTTCCGTCTGTGTCGAGCACAGCGTTGATCTTTTTGACGAACTCCCCACGCTTGCTGCTCAATTCGAACGCTTTCGAATTGTTGTGAGGAATCAACATCAACGATACATCGGTATAGCCGGGAATGTCCTCACGGAACTTGAGCAGGTAACGGTTGATCTCGGCCTGTTGACGGGCGGGATCATCGGGCTCCTCCATGCAGAGGCTGACGAAGTTGGTCAAATTGTCGAAAATGTGCCGGGGTAAAAAGATTTCGGCACGTTCACCTAAAGATTCGTACAGGTTCAGCAGCTGGAGCGCCTCGTTACTGAGGAATGCTTTTGGTTCGCCTACGATTTTCATGATTTCCGATTGGTTTGTATTGCTTGTACTCTCTTGTTGTCGCACAAATATAACCCTACTATTTTGGAAAACTTTTACTGTGTTAAAATTTTATTTTATTTGTTGTAAAATATACAAAATATAATAAAATTTTATGTGTAATAGTGGGTTGATTTGAGAAATGTGTTGGGACATTACGTTCCTAAATTCTCGATAAATATAGGGATTATTTGTCGAATTTGGTCCGGAAAGTTTTGCACAATCAGTTAATAAATATGGTAAGAAAAAGAGAGACCGAACATTCGGTCTCTCTTTTTCAGAATAAATTATGTTACGGATATCTGTTTAGAGCTCGTATCGGAAGATTTGTGCAGTAACGGTGCGATAATCTTTTTGCAATTTGAGCAAAGTTTCGCGGTTTTGATACAGTGCATTGACCTCGGTAAAATATTCGATCACCGAGATCTGTCCGGCATCAAGTGCTTTGTTCAGCAGATCAAGCGTGTTTTGGTTCCGGAGGATGGTCTCCAGTGAGGTGGCCGAAGCGCGTAAGGTCAGGGCCTGTTGATAGAGCTGCTTGAGTTGTGTGATGTTGTTCAATTTTGCACTTTGCAGTTTGGTATCCGAAAAGTAGCTTTGGGCACGCGCAACCTTCACCTTGTTCTTGTTTTCAAACATCGGAATGGACATGCCTACCGCAAAACCATTCAATCTCCCTTCCAACCCATAGTTGTGGCGATACCCTACCTCAAATTTGGGCAATCCGAGCGCTTTATTCAGTGCAATGCTTTTTTGATCCGCACTGTGCTCATGCGCCAAGCGTTGCAGTTCGGGATTTTGTTCCAAATAGAGGGCTTCGAGGGTCGCATAGTCAGGCAGAGGCTGCTCCACGGGGTACTCCGTTGCGGTGAAGTTGACTGGATTGCCTCCTGCGAGATTGGAGAGCTGTTCCATGCAGGTGCGTAGAGAGGTGGCATTCAAATCCACAGCTGTCTGAGTGGTAATCAGCTCTACGTTGATTTTGTTCGTCTCCAGAATATTGGCTGTCCCAGCTTCCAGTTTCTCTGCATAGACGGTAGCCAAACGTTTGGTGTTGGATAACCGTTCATTTAAAGAGGCTTGCTGCTGACGCAGGTAGATGATCTCCAAACAGAGCTGTTTGGCCTGCAACAAGATCTGTTGACGAACCTCGGCCCCTTGACTTTCGTAGGCAAAACCTTTCAGTTTGGCAATTTGGTTGCGGGCTACATAAGCACTTGGAAAATCAAACCCTTGCATTACGGTCAACTCGGCATCGCTACCGGACTTTGCTGGATGGCGCCACAGATTTTCCAACTCGACTGTCGGATTTTGCAACGAGTTACCGGTACGGGCTTCGAGTTTTTGAGCTTCGGTCAATCTGCGTTGTGCCTGTAACTCTTTGGAAGATTGCTCGATATATTGCAGCACTTCATCGATGCTCTGTTGGGCTTGTGTGGGTAGAATGCCGCAAACACAGACCGTAATGATCGTAATTATGCTCTTTTTCATGCTTGTTCGTGTTTACGGTTAATAATCAAGTAAACGGCCGGAATGATAAAGCCATTGAGCAGGGTCGAACTGAGAAGTCCTCCCAAGATCACTTTGGCCATTGGGCTCTGAATCTCATTTCCAGCCAGATCGCCTCCTAAGGCCAGCGGAATCAGGGCCAAGGCGGAGGTCAACGCGGTCATCAAAATCGGATTCAGACGATCCAAAGATCCTTGTATAATGCTGTTGTGCAGGGACATCCCTTCGGCTCGAAGATTATTATAGTGGGATACCAACAAAATGCCGTTTCGGGTGGCGATACCCAACAGCGAAATAAATCCGATAATGGCCGGAATGCTGATATCTCCCCCGGTGATCCACAGACTGAATACACCTCCGATCAGCGCTAACGGCAGGTTGATCATAATAATGCCTGCCATTGAGAGCTTTTTGAACTCCTGGAACAGCAACAGGAAGATGATCAGCAGCGAGATGATCGAGGTGAAAAGCAGAATACGGGATGCGGATTGTTCGTTTTCGAATTGACCGCCATATTCGACATGGTATCCTTCTGGCAGGGGTACTTCATCTTTGACAATGCGTTGGATATCGTTTACGACTCCCCGGAGATCTCGTCCTGCTACGTTAGCTGAAACCACAATCTTTCGTTGCGCATTCTCACGATTGATATTGTTTGGTCCTGAGGATGAGATCAGTTCGGCTACGTAATTTAACGGAACTTTTTGTCCATTAGCGGCATCCAGGGTCAGATTACCGATGCGTTCCATCTCGCTGCGGTTGAGATCGTTGACCTTGACAGTGACGTCGAACGAACGCCCCTGGTCAAACACCTGGGAGACTACCCTGCCGCCCAAGGCCACTTCGATAAATTCCGAAAATTCGGTCAACGGAATGCCATAACGCGCCAACATCTCGCGTTTAGGCTTGATTTGCAGCTGTGGCCGTTCCACCTGTTGCTCAACATTCAAATCGGCAATACCCTCTACATCCGAAATAGCTGTTTTGATCTGGTTGCCGAGGTTGAAGAGCTGGTTCAGGTCCGGACCAAACAGTTTGATTGCGATGTTGGCTTTAGTTCCTGAAAGCATTGCATCGATGCGGTGTGAAATAGGCTGTCCGATTTCGATGTTGACACCTTTCAAGACACTCAATTTTTGCCGGACCTCTGCGATTAACTCATCTTTGGATTTTTTGCCGAGCACGTAGGGGGCTTCCAGTTCGGAGACATTGACACCGAGTGCATGTTCGTCCAGTTCGGCACGCCCGGTCTTTCGGACGACGGTCTGTATTTCCGGAATGCCTAACAGAATCTCTTCGACATTACGTCCCACCTTATCCGACTCTTCGAGCGAAATGCCCGGCATGGTGGCAACATTAATTGTAAAGGCCCCTTCATTAAACGGGGGCAAGAAGTTGCGGCCGAGGCTCAAAAAGATAACCAATGCAATGACGAACAACCCTATCGTACTGCTTAGCACCACTCTTTTATGACCCAGTACCCACTCCAAAGCGGGTTTGTAGATGTGCTTCAACCAGCGAGAGAGGAAGGGTTCTTTGTCGCTTTTGCACAGTACTTTATCGCCGGTAAGCAGATAGCTACACAGCACAGGAGTTAACGTGACGGCTACGATCATTGAGGCAAACAGTGAGACAATGAACGAAATACCCAGCGGACGCAACATGCGGCCCTCCATTCCACTGAGGAAAAAGAGCGGAATAAAGGCTACAATGGTGATGATAGTAGCGTGGACGATTGAGGTACGTATCTCGGTCGAAGCCTCGTATACAATCCGCAGTGCTGGCTGTTGTTGTGCTTTGGGGAGTCGGTGGTTTTCACGCAGACGCTTGAATACATTTTCGACGTCGATAATGGCATCATCCACCAACGAACCAATGGCGATCGCCATACCTCCTAGACTCATGGTGTTGATCGTCAGTCCCATCAGTTTTAAAGCCAAAATCGCAACTAACAGCGATAGCGGCAAGGCAATCAGGGAGATGATCGTCGTACGTACGTTCATCAGGAAGAAGAAGAGCACAATGACGACAAAGAGGGCTCCCTCAATCAGCGATTCTTGGATGTTGTTGATCGATCCTTCGATAAAACGGGCTTGCCGGAAACTGTCGGTCGAAAGATGAATATCCGGTGGCAGTTGGGTTTGAATTTCGGCGATAGCTTTATCCAACTGTGCAGTCAGCTCCAGCGAATTGGTGTTGGGCTGTTTGGTTACGGTCATCAGAACGGCCGGCTTGCCTCGCTCCGATGCAATACCCATTTTAGGAGCTTTGGCTCCGGTACGGACATCGGCTACATGTTCGAGCAGAATGGGATTGCCGTTCACGGTTTTGATCACCGCTTTTCCCATCTCATCGGCCGACGTGGTAGAGAGCATACCTCGGATGATGTATTCGTTGCCGTATTGGTTCAATACTCCGCCATTGGAGTTGCGGCTTAAGTTGTCTACCACAGCCAGCACCTCATCCAATGAAACGTTGTAGTTTTTCATTCGGATCGGGTCCAGCAGAATCTGGTATTCGCGAATATCTCCTCCGATTACGGTTACTTGGGCCACTCCGCCTGTCGAGAGCAATCGGGGACGAATGTTCCAATCCGCAATGGTCCGTAACTCTTCGAGTGAGGTACTGTCAGCGGTCAGTCCGATGATCATCAGTTCGCCCAGAATTGACGACTGTGGTCCGAGGGTTGGGTTTCCGACGTTGTCGGGCAGTGAGGCCGATACGGCAGCGAGCTTTTCGGATACGATTTGGCGGGCTTTATAGATATCGGTTCCCCAGTCAAACTCTACCCAAAGGACGGAGAATCCCGTTGTGGAAGAGGAGCGAACCCGACGAACATCGGTTGCTCCATTGACAGCTGTTTCCAAAGGAAACGAAACGGTGCGTTCCACCTCTTCGGCTGCCATACCGGGTGCTTCGGTCATAACGACAACCGTCGGTGCATTCAGATCGGGAAAAACGTCTACCTCCATTTGCCGGGCGGTATAGGCCCCCACACAGAGGAGCAGAACCCCCATAATCACTACCAACAATCTGTTGTGTAATGAGAAGTTGATAATTTTATTCAACATGGCTGTGAAGGTTTAGTGCTGATGACCGTGAGGAATTGCGCCGGAGAAGGAGGCCATTTTGACGCGGTAGGCTCCGCGGCTGACCACTTTATCACCCGGTTTTAGGCCGGAAAGAATCTCGATATATTCTCCGTCATTGCCTCCGAGTTTGACCTCCTGTTTACGGTAACAATCCTCATCGATCTGTACAAATACGGAGTATATTCCCTGCTCTTCAATCAGCGAGCTAATCGGCACAATCAGCCTGTTGGCCTGAGGAGATGCGATCAGAAACGCTTCGACAAAAGCTCCGGATACGATGCCAGCACGATTATCGAATTCGAATGTGATCGGAATATAGGCCGACATGCCGTCCGAGGCCTTGCCTACCGATACGAGACGTCCTCCCAGATCTTTGAGTGAATAAACTTTATTGTCGTATGAGGTTTTGAACTTGGCACTGGTGATGGTTGAAAGCAGGCCGTGATAACGTTGCGAGACTTCAGCCCGTAATTTGAGGCGACGGTTTTGGGAGATGGTAGCCAGCGGTTGACCTACGGCAACATAGGCTCCCTCTGAGGTGACAACACTGGTCAAATAGCCCCCAATGGTGGCGCTGACACCTGTCCCCTTACTGGTAGTTTTGCCGGCCACGGCCTCTTGTGCCGCTTTGGCATTTTCGTACGCTAATCGGGCCTGTTCATATTCGGCTTGTGAGATGATCTTCTCTTTGATGAGACTGGCGGCACGATCGAAGGCTGCTTTGGCCTGAATATAGGTGGCTTGGATACGTGCTGCATAATCTCCTTCGGCAATCTCTTTGGAGGAGATATAAAACAGCGTTTCACTTCGACTGACAGCGGTGCCCTCCGACAATTTTTTCGACGAGAAGGAGACAATGCCACTGACCGGAGCAACAACGGTCGCTTCATCGCCCTGCGCAGAGAGAATCTGTCCACTGGCTGGAATGATCTCGTTGAAAGTGACCGGTTTTACCTCATACAACGCAAAATCAGTCTCCGCTGCCTGCTCTTTGGTGAAGACGATCTCTCCAGCATGATGTCCCCCGGCCTCTTCGTGTTCACCTTCATGTTCGTCGTGTTCGTGTGCATGACCCTCGTGTGTTATTTCCGATTCGTGGGAGTCATGGTCATGAGTATTGTTTTGGTGCTCACCGCAACTGATTACCAGCGCTGCGGCAAGCAAGGTAACTGTGATTTTATACATATTCATAGCTTTATGTGAGTACATATACGATTGCCTGTCAGGCGGTGATTGTCCGACAGGTTTTGACCCACAATCGGCAAAGATTGTGGATTAAGCTATGAATGCAGGAGGTGCCCGGAGAGCAGAGGTTTCATACACCTGGACTTCGTTCGGGAGAATCGCCTGTCGAGCATATTCCCATGGCGATTCGAGAAGATCCAATGTTGCGGAGGAGTCCGGTGTATAGATGAAATATAGATGTGCAAATACGAAAAAGTCGGAAGCGTGTTGATCATGCGCATGGCACAGACAGTAGAGATGACTCTTGTCATGGGGATGCTCCGACATCACGAACAGTTGCCGCAAATCACAAGTAGCATCATTTTCAGGATGGCTGTGTTTGGTGGCAGGGTCGTTGTGCTGACATTCGGTACAATGGGCAGCGACACTGAACCGAATCGTGCCGTCGCAATGGTGGTGATGAGGCAATACCGATAGCGCCAACATCAAAATGCCGGTACACAGCAAAATGATCTTTGCGCTTCGTTGTCTCATGATATTAGAGCTTACAATGTGGAATGATTAAGCAATTTTTGGGGTTTTACCTACCTGCCCTTTTTTCAACATGCTCCGATAGATCTTATCCATGATGATGGCGATGGCGCCGCCGCCGGTTACATTACCGGCTGTTCCGAAGCTATCCATAGCAATGTACAGCGCAATCATCAAGGCTTGTAAATCGGCATTGAAGCCCAGAATAGACGACAGTAAACCGAGTGCTGCCATAATCGCGCCACCAGGAACGCCCGGGGCCGCAACCATAGCAATACCAAGCATAAAGATAAAGCCGGTGTATAATTCGAAGGTAATCGGATAGGTGTCAGGGGTCATCCACATAATGGCTAGTGCACAGGCGACAATTTTCAGAATGCTACCCGAGAGATGGATGGTGGCACACAGCGGAACGACAAAGCCAGCCAAATCGGGGTGTACTCCCATTTTGATGGTTTGTTGCAGCGAAACCGGAATAGTAGCTGCCGAAGATTGAGTGCCCAATGCGGTGGCATAGGCCGGCAGCATGGTTTTTAAGAGTTTGAGCGGATTCCGTTTCGCAATGGCTCCAGCAATCAGATATTGGATCAGCAGCAGCGCAATGTGCATGATAAAGATGATGATAATCACCTTCAGGAAAAGTTTCATGACTTGTGCAGCCTGTCCTTCTGCCCCCATTTTCAGAAAGATGCCGAAGATATAGAGTGGCAACAGCGGTACGATCACCTTGCCGATCAACATATTGATGATGTCTCCAAATTCGTTGAGAACATCTTTGAAGGCTCGTCCCGGCAATGCGGCCAGTCCCAGTCCTAAAATGAATGAAAGCACCAGAGCTGAGACCACATCCATAAAAGGTGGCATGGCAATGGTAAAGAAAGGCTCGATCGTTGAGCTGGAGATTGAGGCTAACGGATTGGTTGCCTCGACAGCTGTCCCGGCCGCTGAAACGACATGCGCCCCACCTCCTGGCAAAAGGTATGGAAATGTTGCAAGGCAGGTAAAGTAGGAGAAAAATCCGGCGAACAGAGTAGAAATGTATGCGACAAGGGCGGTAATTCCCAATAATTTCCCCGCTCCGGATCCCAAATCGGCGATTCCCGGCGCTACCAACCCGACAATAATTAACGGGATAGAGAAGCTTAAGAAGTTACTGAAGATGGAGTTGAAGGTGACAAAGATCCTTACCATACCTTCGGGGAAGAACCATGAACAGCAAATACCGAGAACGATTGCAATAACAATTTGCAGCAACAAGCCGACTTTGAAACGTCGTTTCATGTGGTGGGAATTAAATTTGCCGCTAAATATAGGAATTTTTTTTCAATGAACGTGCCTTTTGTGTCAGGATACTCGCTTTAGAAGCAAATTTGCGGGCATTTTTGTCAAAAGATGGCGGTGTTGATGCCGAAATCACATTTATGGTGCTTCATGAGCGGTGCATCACGATTTCCGAGTCGAGCGTAAGGTGATCAGCGTAATTTCCGGATAGGCTCCGATTCGCATCGGATACATGACGTACCCCATACCATCATTGATATAGAGGTATTTGCCATCCTCCGTGTACAAACCGCTCCAGCGAGGATACATCCAACGTGCTGGAGACCATGTCTTTCCCCCGAGATGAATTTTCATCTGCATGGCATGCACATGGCCGGAAAGTGTGAGATCGGCTTTCCCAGCGGCACGAATTTCATCCCAATTTTGCGGTGTGTGCGAAATGGTGATGTTAAACGTGCTGTCGGAAACGTGACGATACGTAGCTGTCAAGTCGCACCCTCCCAATCCGGTTTCATGTCCATTGTGGAAGCCATCCCGAGGATAGTTTACCCCGGAAACAACCAATGAATCTCCTCCCCGATGGAGTGTGATGGATGCATTGTTCAATAAATGCCATCCCATCTCTTGTTGGCGTTGAGCCAGCAGTGCGACGCTGGCGGCTGGGGTAAAGTTGTTGGGTTGACGTTTCATATAGAAACCCAAATCGTGATTGCCAAATACCGAATAGACACCATCCGTACTTTGCAGTGCACGGAGTTGTTGTAGATCTTTGGCGGTTAGTTCACGTGCATTGGTATTGACCAAATCTCCCCCATTGACAATCATGTCGGGATGCAAACGGTTAATGGTGGCGACCATTCGTTCGATCAGCGTATTTTTTGTTCGGTAGTTACCAATGTGCAGATCGGAAAACATGGCGATTCGGTAACCGTCGAATGCTGCGGGGAGGCGATCAGAAGTTAGGGTCACCTCTTTGACTTCGATGTGGTTCCGGCCGCGGGTGGCTCCGTAAATCATCACTCCGAGGCAATATACTCCTAAAGCTACGCCGAGGAGAGAAAACCAATAGGTTTTTCGTTTACGGATTTTGGAGATCGGATAATCGAGCAGTGAGAGGATCAGGTAGATCAATTTGGGCACAATGGTCATCATAAAGATGGCGATGGTCCACAGAATAATCTGTACATGAGTTTGGGAAGCGGCGTCGGTTGCCGTTCGGTAAAAGATTAGGGCACAGATAATGGCAATGTCGAGTGTCAGGAACGAAATCAGATAGCTGCGATGAATCCACGGCTTCGAGAAGGTATGTTGCAGACGACGGTAGATCAGCCAGTCCTGTAAGAGCGAGATTACGGCCAATAGTCCGATGAAAAATTTCAACATATTGTAACAAGAGTAATATTGACACTAAGCAAAGATACAAAAAAGGTGTATGCGGAACTACCTCGAAAATTTAGCCATTCAGGTAGAGCTCGTTGAAGTGGCGGCTGGGCTATGCTGAATCGCCAGACATTGCGATGCATTCAACGATATGCCCATTCTGCCGAACCCCAAGGAGGGATTATTGGAACATGAGAATTACGTAGTATTTCTGCACATCGTCTTCATTCATAGAGAACTGCTTCCAATGGATTGCACGCCGTTGGCAGAAGTATAGTCGCCTCTATAACGGTGCAGTAGTGTGTGGAGGCGAATTTATTGACTTCCTTTGGGGAGGATTAAGATAGCAGTGGCCACTTTGCGGGGAATACGGACAAAGAGAATCCGATCTGAAGGGTGATTGATGTTTCTTTGTCGTTGGGACCACATGGTCGATGAGCCTCCGCCGTCTAAATTTAGGGCCTCTTTCATTCCCAATACGCGGCATGTCCAGGCTAACTCCACGCGGGTCATTCCTTCCGCTCCCCGTTGGCGACCATCCACGACCAACAAGGTAATGGTGCTGTCCGACTGTATGCCAATAACGGTTCGTGGGTGTCGTTTGTCCTGCTTTTGTGGGGAGAGAATTAATTGTCTGCCGTCACAAATTAGCATAGGGCCTGCACTCAGTACGTTCGGATAGGGCCTGTGCCATGTTGGGTCTTGAGTAGCAATTTGTGATAACTGATTGATAAACGTCAAGGCTTTTGTGCTATCCACAGCGATTGCTGCTTCACCCCACCCGTTTGTATAACGGGCAATCGTGTTATCGATTTTTAAAAAGTAACTGGCAATGGCTTTGTGGGTCTTCGTGATAAAATAACCTCCGTTGATCGCTGCTGTGGCGCCGTTCTTTTTGCCCATACGTTTAACCTTTTGACGTTTGGTGGGTTGAATGGGTTGAAGATAGAACAAACGTGGATTAATATCCATGCGATAGAGCTGTTGCTCCGAGTCAAAGAGTCGTAATGCAGTTTTACTGACAACCAAGCCTTGATGCACTTCGAGGGTGTCCCATCGATCTGTTGACAGGGTTAGTGAATCGGTCTGCGTCTGAGCTTGAAGAATCCCGCAGCTGACCAAATGAGCCAGCAAAACGGCACTTAACAGGGGTAAGGTGTGTGATAGGCGATTCATCTCAACAGTTTTATGAAAAGGCTGATGCGCCTCCGGAGGACTGTCAGTGTACGTGGCGTAACATTTTCGGCCCAATTGGTCAATCCAATGCAACCGTAAGGGTGTTACGCTTCCTATTCAAACATAGGAAGCGTAACCGCAAACCAAATTGGTTCAGACCTAAGTTACACTTCGGAGCTGATCTCCGGATGTGTGACATTCCTATTCCCAATCAGGAGAGAAGCTAATCCGAAACATGACTCCATTCCCCAACGGGAATTCACAGCAATTCATAGCGCGATAGGAATTCATCTGTTTCTACACAAGAGAAATGCAGTCCTTCAGATCGTTGGTCTTTTATAATAAAACTCAGAATGAGAACTATTTATTATATAATTTCTCCAGATTTTCTTGTACACGTTCGTCGAACAGGTAGTCGTCGTACTCCATGTATTTATCGATCATTCCGTTGGGCGTGATCTCGATAATACGATTGGCTACCGTATTGATGAATTCGTGGTCATGAGAGGTCATCAGAACAATGCCCTTGAAGGAGATCAGTGCATTGTTGAAAGCTTGAATCGACTCCAGGTCCAGGTGATTGGTCGGGGAATCGAGCATCAAGGTGTTGGCCTGTTTGATCATCATACGAGCAATCATGCAACGCATCTTCTCGCCACCAGAGAGAATATTGACCTTTTTGTAAATCTCCTCGCCGCTGAAGAGCATCTTACCCAAATATCCCCGCAGGTAGAGTTCACTGGTGTCGTTCGAAAACTGTGCCAACCAGTCGATGATAGTCAGCTCATTATTAAAGAAATCGGCATTATTCAGTGGCAGATAGGCTTGATTGATCGTGACTCCCCACTCGATCATGCCGCTGTCGGGTTGATCGTGGCCAGCCAAAATCTCGAAAAGAGCCGTAACAGCACGGGGCTCACGAGAGAGAAAGGCCACTTTGTCTCCCTTTTCGATGGTAAACGAAACCTTGTCAAACAGCTTTTCACCGTTGACCGTTTTGCTCAGACCATCTACGGCCAAAATCTTGGTTCCTGTTTCGCGCTCCGGTTGGAAAATGATTCCCGGATATTTACGCATCGATGGTTTGATCTCTTCAATATTCAACTTCTCGAGCATCTTTTTACGGCTGGTGGTCTGTTTGGACTTGGCGACGTTGGCACTGAAACGCTGGATAAATTCCATCAACTCTTTGCGTTTTTCTTCGGCTTTTTTGTTCTGGTTAGCCTGCTGGCGGGCCGCTAACTGACTCGATTCATACCAGAAGCTGTAATTACCCGCAAAAAGATTGATGTCGCTGTAATCGATATCGATAATGTGGGTGCTGATCGCGTCGAGGAAGTGACGGTCATGCGAAACGACCAGTACCGTATTTTCGTAATTGGCCAGATAGTTTTCGATCCACATGATCGTGTTGACATCCAAGTCATTGGTTGGCTCGTCGAGCAGTAGGTTGTCGGGCTTGCCGAACAGCGCCTGGGCCAACAGCACGCGCACCTTCTCTTTGGCGTTCAGGTTGCCCATCAGTTCATAGTGCAAATGCTCTTTGATGCCCAACCCACTGAGCAGATTGGCTGCATCGCTTTCGGCATTCCACCCGTCCATTTCGGCAAATTTCTCTTCGAGTTCACCGGCGCGGATGCCATCTTCATCGCTGAAGTCTGCTTTGGCGTAGAGGGCATTCTTCTCGTTCATGATGTTCCACAACGGTTGGTGTCCCATCAGAACGGTATCCAATACCGTATGTTGATCGAATTCAAAGTGGTCCTGTTTCAGGACGGACAAGCGCTCGTTCGGGCCGAAACTGACCGATCCGCGTGTAGGGGTGACTTCACCGCTGAGCACTTTTAAAAAGGTGGATTTCCCTGCCCCATTGGCTCCGATAACACCGTAGCAGTTACCGGGAGTAAATTTCAGATTAACGCCTTTAAAAAGCACTCGTTTACCGTATTGCACTTCGAGATTCGATACTGTAATCATGTTTCTTCGTGGTATGAGATAGTTAAAGATGAGTCTGTCCGGAATGGAAACTCTACCGACTTACGGCGTGCAAAAATACAACAAGATGCGTAAAGATGGTAAAATGGCTAATTGAATATGTGTTTTCGATTTGATAATTCGAAAGTAATTCTCAGTAGTCGGTATGAGAGAATATAAAATTCCACGATACAACTTGCATCGTGGAATTTATAGTGAAACGATATGAGTCGGAGAACGAAAATTCCAAGCAATTACCTGAGAAATCTTTCTATGAGTTGAAATGCACGGTCCTCCCTATTTGTTAATCTGATTTGAGGTGATGTATGCGATGAGTTCAGGTATTATATCTATTTGTCATCGTCATCTCCTCGTTGTTCGTCCGTTTCGGTCAGTTCATTAAGTGTAATTTTCAGAGGTGCGACAAAGGCTTGTTTACGGAAGGTGCACTCCTCCATTTTACAGTGCTCACAGTGTTTCTCTTCGCATGAATCAGAATGTACCGAGAGCGTGACTCGATTGGAAAAATCCCGTTCGATTGCATGTTCCAAAGCTACACACGCATCATGTCCCTGACCGATCGTGTAGTAACGAGGCAGCGTCAGATCGCAATCGATATAGAAGCTGCTGCCATACTTAATCATTTTAAGGTTGTGAATGTCAATCCAATCCGGGCGTTGGTTTTGGGCGATCGTTTGGGCCATTTTATTCAGGAACTCTTTATCAGCTTCATCCAAAAGATCCGCAACAGTCCGACGCAAAATGGAGATCCCGGTGATGATGATGATTGAACCGAAAATCAGCGCCAATGCGCTATCGATCCAGCCGATTCGGGTGTAATACAGGAGCAACAGGCCGGCAACCAAACCGATTGTGGAATAGGTGTCTGATTGGAGATGCTTGCCTCCAGCGATCAGTGCGATGGAGTTGTAACGCTTCCCCATGTGAATGCTGTATGCTCCCATAAGATAGTTGAGCACACCTGCTGAGGCTACAACAATAATACCGACGTCCAGTTGTCCGATTTCAGAGGGGTTGAACAGACGACGAATCCCTTCAAAAATGATGATTCCCCCTGCCACCATGATGAGCAAACCTTCGATTGAGGCTGAGATCAGTTCTACCTTGCCATGCCCGAATGGGTGTTCGGCATCTTTGGGTTTAGCGGCCCAATAGAGGCTGTATAAACTGATACAACCAGCAATAACATTGACAATACTCTCCATGGCATCAGTCAGAATTCCGACCGAATTGGTAATCCAGAAAGCAATGAATTTACCGAGCATAATTGCGGCGGACCCGCAGACAATCCAACGTTGTACTTTTTGTTTGATAGCGTCTTCGCTGTTCATGGTCTTTGTAAAAAGTTTATTTCGTGTTTATGCCCAACGTAGAGAGGCTTTGCATGCTGCCAAACCTGTCTCGGTCAGTTTGATCTCGAATTTATCCAAATTATCATTGTTTTCCATCTCGATTTGCACTTGTTGTCCATAGCGTGTTTCATGCAGAAAATTGATATCGAGTCGGCATAAACGTTGGCCGGTAAACTTCTGAAGTGGCAACATATCGACCATCCACTGTACATACTTCATGCTATTGGTGTGTTGATTAAAATCGATGTCGCTGTACCGGATTAGATGTGATTCAGAAATTGTGCCGTTTACTTTGGTAATTTTAGCGGGACGTTCGATTGGCGGATCTTTGGGCATGATGGCAGCTTGATATTGTCCGATGTTGCGTAGATCGAGAGGTTGGCGTGTTTTAAAATCGATCATCGACCAATTGGTGCAGGCTTTGCCGATTACGTTTCCTTTCAGGTCGTAAAGAATAAAATTACGGGTGGACATCAATCGGTTGACATCACTGATCCAGGTTTCGATCTGATAGGTTTCATATTCGTCTGGGTAGCGTTCCATCTCAACGGCCATACGGGAAAGGACCCATGTCGTATCATTGCTTTGCATCCAGCGTAGTCCGAACCCCAAACGATCGGCATCCTCACCGGCTGCATGCAAAATATGATCCCCCAATGTAATGATCGATGCCCGTTGAGTCAAATCGACCTCTCCGGGTTGAATCCGATAATCATATTTTCCACATTCCATAACTGTAATCTACGATGTATTAATTTTTAAATTATATCAAAAGAGGTGATTAAAAATGCTCTGACTGGTGTTGAATCCAGTCAGAGCGTTCATATTGTTGTTAGACGCCGTCAGCAGAATATTCGCGAGGCGAATCGATAGGTTATTTATATTCGTCCCATGCTTTGATAGCAATATCGGTTAATTTCATCGTGCAGAAAGCATGAATAAAGGCGGCAGCCAGACGTGCATTGGTGATCAGTGGAATGTTGTGATCGACTGCAGCACGTCGAATCTTGTAGCCGTTGGTGTGCTCACGGGTGGTGTGATCACGCGGAATATTGACCACCAGATCGAATTTCTTATCGGCAATCAGATGCAGTACATTATCCTCTTTGTTTTCGTCCGGACGGCTTACCGCGATTGCCTTGACCCCATTCTCCATCAAGAACTGAGCTGTCCCCGAAGTGGCATAGATCGTATATCCCTTCTTGTCCAATTCTCCGCAGGCTTCGAGCATGTCGACTTTTGATTTTGCTGTCCCCGATGAAATCATGACATTTTTCTTAGGCAGTTTATATCCTACCGCAATCATGGCGTTGAGCAGTGCTTCATTGAAATCGTCTCCTAAGCAGCCGACCTCACCGGTCGATGCCATATCGACGCCGAGAATCGGGTCGGCATTCAACAGGCGTGCGAAGGAGAATTGTGCTGCCTTGACCCCAATGTAATCCACGTCGAACTTATCAGGCCTGTTATATGGAGCATCGAGCATGATCTTCGTCGCAGTTTCAATAAAATTGCGTTTGAGAATCTTCGATACGAACGGGAAGCTGCGGGATGCACGAAGGTTACATTCGATCACCTTGATCTCGTTGTTCTTGGCCAGGAACTGGATGTTAAACGGTCCGCTGATATTCAACTCTTTGGCGATCTTTGCGCTGATCTTTTTAATACGACGTCCGGTTTCAAAGTAGATCTTTTGGGCCGGGAACACGAGGGTTGCATCACCGGAGTGAACTCCGGCAAATTCGACATGTTCCGAGATGGCGTAATCGATAATATCGCCGGCATGAGCTACAGCATCGAATTCGATCTCTTTGGCGTTTTCGAGGAATTTCGAAACCACCACCGGGAACTCTTTGGAGACTTTGGCTGCGATGCCCAAGAAATGTTCCATCTCCTCTTTAGTATGGCAGACACGCATAGCGGCACCTGAAAGTACGTATGAGGGCCGGATCAATACCGGGAAGCCGACGCGATCGACAAATTCATTTACATCCTCCATGGAGGAGAGTTCCTTCCATTCCGGTTGGTCAATACCCAAAATGTCGAGCATTGAGGAGAATTTGTGGCGGTTCTCGGCCCGGTCGATCGAGACGGCAGGAGTGCCTAAAATGGGCACATTCTGACGCTGCAACTTCATAGCCAGGTTGTTCGGAATCTGACCACCCACAGAGATCATCACCCCGTTGGGTTGCTCCAGATCGATGACATCCAGCACACGCTCTTCGGAGAGTTCGTCAAAGTAGAGCCGGTCGCACATGTCATAATCGGTTGAAACCGTTTCGGGGTTGTAGTTGATCATGATAGAGGTGTAGCCCAATTTGCGTGCTGTTTGCACGGCGTTGACCGAGCACCAGTCAAATTCGACAGAACTGCCAATGCGGTATGCACCGGAACCCAATACAATGACCGATTTGCGATTGTGGTAGTAAGCAATATCATGTTCCGAACCGTCGTAGGTCAAATAGAGGTAGTTGGTCAGTTCGGGATGTTCCGAAGCTACCGTGTTGATTCGTTTTACAGAAGGTAATACCCCCAAACGTTTGCGGTAGTTGCGGACCTCGATCACCTTTTTTTCCATGCTGCCGGTCGGGTTCTCTACCAGACGGGCAATTTGGAAGTCTGAGAATCCTAATCGTTTAGCTTCACGCAAGACCTCTACGGGAAGTTCATTGATCTGGTTGTACTGCTTGATGACCAGAGAATAACGATAGATATTTTCCAGTTTGGCCAGGAACCACGTGCTGATCTTGGTTAATTCGTGAATACGTTCTACGGTGTAACCCTTTTCGAATGCTGTAGCAATAGCGAACATTCGCATATCGGTCGGATTCGCCAATTCATCGTCCAGATCGTCGAATTTCAGGTCATTGTTGCAAACGAAACCGTGCATCCCCTGTCCGATCATACGCAGACCTTTCTGGATGATCTCTTCGAAACTTTTGCCAATGGCCATAATCTCGCCGACAGATTTCATGCTCGATCCGATACGGCGTGAAACACCCGCAAATTTGCTCAAATCCCAACGAGGAATCTTACAGATCATGTAGTCGAGTTCGGGGGCTACATAGGCTGAATTTGGGGTTCCCATCTCGCCGATTTCGTCCAGGGTATAGCCCAAGGCCAGTTTGGCAGCTACAAAGGCCAGCGGATAACCGGTTGCTTTTGATGCCAAAGCTGACGAACGGCTTAAACGTGCATTTACTTCAATAACGCGGTAGTCATCGGTTTCAGAATTGAATGCGTATTGAATATTACATTCTCCGACAATACCGAGGTGGCGGATCGTCTTTTTGGACATCTCCTGCAAGAAGGTCAACTCTTCCTGATCGAGCGAGCAGGTAGGTGCTACCACGATACTTTCACCGGTATGGATGCCCAGCGGATCGACATTCTCCATGCTGGCTACGGTGAAGCAATGGTCGTTTTTATCGCGGATCACCTCAAATTCAATCTCTTTCCATCCTTTGAGAGACTCTTCGACCAAGATCTGCGGAGCATACGAGAAGGCGTTTTCGGCCAGGGTGCGTAATTGGTCCATGTTGTTGCAGAAGCCGCTACCCATGCCGCCCAATACATAAGCTGAGCGGATAATGATGGGGAAGCCGATCTCTTCAGCAGCTTTGACGGCATCTTCCATCGTGTTGACAGCAATGCTACGCGGGGTTTTAATGTTGATCTCGTTCAGCTTTTTGACGAAGAGATCCCGGTCTTCGGTGTTCATGATCGCTTCGACCGAGGTGCCGAGTACCTGGACCCCATATTTTTCGAGTATGCCGTTACGGTACAGTTCTGTGCCGCAGTTCAGTCCGGTTTGACCGCCGAATGCCAGCAAAATGCCATCAGGACGCTCTTTTTTGATGACCTCTTCGATGAAATAGGCGTTTAGAGGTAAGAAGTAGACGCGATCTGCGATCCCTTCCGAAGTCTGGATAGTTGCTACATTCGGATTGATCAGGACGGTAGAGATACCCTCCTCTTTCATCGCTTTGAGCGCTTGAGATCCGGAGTAGTCGAATTCTCCGGCCTGGCCGATTTTGAGTGCACCTGAACCCAGGACGAGCACTTTTGAGAGTTGTGTCTTCACGATCGGGATGTTTTTTGTTTCGATTAGGTTGATTCGTAGTTGTAGGGGCTGGCAGCTTAACAATAGATACCAACCATTCTAACAAATGTAAGAAATATATTTCAAATTCTCGATGTAAAACAGGGCTTGTAGGACAGATATGGGCTCTCGGATTATGCAAGGCGATGCAAGTTTGTATTGTCTAATATACAACCAATAAGGTCCATGTCAATATTTGAAAGTCGTATTGGTATGTGTGCTTACGGTAATAATCAATGCCTTTACTGTTTATTAAAATAATGATATATATAATGTTATTGTGTTTTTTGTTGATGCAGGTATGGTAAAATATTACTTCTATTGATAGCGAAATAAAATGTGCGATGAATCTTTAAGATTCATCGCACAAAATGAGAGTTACGAAGTAATGCTGTTAATGTCTATTGCAAAGCAATTAACTCTTCAGGGCAGATAGTCAGTTTTTCCACTCCGTCGGCTGTTACGGCGTAGGTATTTTCGATACCGAGTGCACCGGTCCCTGGGATGACAAATTTGGGTTCGAGTGCAAAGACCATCCCTTCTGCCAGAATATCCCGTGATCGAGGTGCCAATACGGGTGATTCGTTGATTTCGATGCCGACTCCGTGACCGATGAATCCTGCCTTCTGTCGATGCCCCATGAAGTAGTCAGCCAATCCGGCCTGTTGGGCCATTTCAGCTGCCATCTCATACAGCTCTTTGGCGGCTACACCTGGACGAGCCGTGGCGGCAATGGCTTGATGGATGGCAATGGAAGTTTCGTGCGCCTTCCGAGCCAACTCTTGCACCTGCCCGATCGCAAAGGTGCGGGTCATATCCGTCATGTATCCGGTAAAGTTTCCTCCCATGTCGACCATGAGACTCATCCCTCCGGTGAGTACTGTGCCATTGCTTCCCACTGGGAGCGAAACATCCTGCCCTGCGCCTCCCATGGCAAAATCGTAAGGAGAAGGAGCATCAGCATTATCGCCGGCCAGAACCGATCCCATAAAGATCTCCATGCTTTGGCCGAAAATGCGGAATATACCCAGCGATCCCAACTTGCGGCATTCGTGTTCGAGCTCAATTGAAAAATCCAGATCAGTCATGCCTGGACGATAGAGTGCCGGTATGGCAGCATAAGCCTTTGCATGAAGTTTCCCCGATTGACGCATCTGTTCGATTTCATACGGGGTTTTGATGCTGCGGCAACGGCGCAATACGGTAGTCCCGTTTGAGATCTCTTTAGGGGTGAAAATTGCTTCGTAACGTTTGTAATCCGAATAACTGATCGAATCCGATTCGAGCAGTAAGTTTTCGGGAAACGGGATCCCATGTTGGGTAAAATAGTCCCTGATATCTTCAGGTTTTCGGATATAGACGATTTGCGGTCCCTCCCAACCCAACGGACGTCGCACAAAGAAGATGGGGAGACCCGTTGCAGGCAGATAACAATACCCACGGAAGATATGCCCCGATACATAAAACAGATTGACATTATCGCTGATCAACAGTCCGTCTGCATGACTTTCATGCATGAGTTGCTGGAGCTTATTCCAGCGCAGCGTAAGCTCCTCGGTGAGAGCTGGTGAGGGAATAGTCATAGATGATTGTATGTAGTTTGTTACTGTTTCGGTTTCCGGTCGAAAAACGGATTTTTTGAGCTGATGCTCAATGGTATGGCAAATATGGATTTGCAATCGGACAGCAGGTTCATTTCCTGAGCTGCGTATCCGGCGGAAAACATGATGCGATTGTCGATATGTAGGGCCGATGCGGTAGCTGCCATGGCACCGATTGCGATGCCAATATCAACCGAGTTTAAGGCACACGGTACCTCTTCGTGCTCTTTTTTGTCTGCACAGGTCGGATAACCGCAATAAGCGCAATTCAAACCTATGGTCTGAGGGTGGGAACCCACCAAAATCACAGCGCCGGCCTGCTCGATATTATCTGCATCGCGTAGAAAGAATTTCATGCCGGTTTTTTCAGCTGCCAATCGCATGCCTGCGGCCAGCTCGCAAATGGATTCTCCGGTAAGGGTAATGATCTCCAGATGATCCAGTCCTTTGCTCTGTGGTGCAGTTCGTCCGGCAGCCATAATCTGTCGTGCAGCCTCAACAATATAATCCTGGCGGCTCTCTCTTTCGTTGATAATCATAGGTGCAATAGGTTTAGTTATTCTTTAAGTAATCGATGTAATTGCGTTTCGGTCAGGCGATAAATGGTCCAATCTTCCAAAGGAATAGCTCCAAGCGATTTGTAAAATGCAATGGCAGGAGCGTTCCAATCCAAAACCAGCCAATCCATGCGACGGCATTTTCTTTCGACTGCAATTTGTACGAGGTGCAGCAGCAGGGCTTTGCCGTACCCTTTCCCGCGGTGAGGCTCTTCGACAAACAGCTCTTCGAGATATAGTCCCCGTTGTCCTTTGAAGGTGGAAAAATTATGAAAGAAGAGGGCAAATCCAACCGGAACCCCATTCTCTTCCCCAATAACCACTTCGGCTTGATGTTCCACAAACAGAGCTTGATGCAGTGCCTTAACTGAAGTGTCCATTTCCGATTCCAGTTTTTCGTACTGGGCCATCTTGTGAATGAAGTCAAACAGAACAGCTGTGTCTTGAGGAGTGGCGTTGCGTATGATGAATTTATTCATGAGCAGGGTCTTTATGTCTCTTTTTGAAAAATGGGATTGAGAGTCCATTCTCGGCTACATAGACGCCTCCGAGAATTAGCACGGCTCCGGTTAATGCCATCGGGGTGATCTGCTCTTTAAGGATCAACGCAGAGGAGAGCATGGTGACCAGAGGAACGATATAGATGTAGTTGCTGGTTGCAATGGTGCCGAGTTGTTTGACGGCTCGGTTCCAGATGACGTAACAGAACAGCGAGGCAACCAATCCCAAAAACAGCAGATTTCCCAGTACCGCAGGTTGAGTAAGCAGTGCAATATCTGTAGTGAGAGGGTGAATCAGAAAAACGGGAGACAAGGTCAGAACGCCATAAAAGAAGATCTTGCGTGTAATATAGAGCGTGTCATATTTGCCATCCAGTTTTTTGAGAAAGATGTTATAAAGGGCCCAGGTCACGGCGGCAGTCAGGCTGAGCAGATCTCCGACCGGGTGAATTTGCAAGATGACGCTTCCGTTGTAAACGACGCAGGCGACACCGAACAGGGCGACCAACGAACCGATAATCAGATTGTGCCGTAATCGTCCGGTTTTGAGCAGGAATCGCGAAAGCAGAACGGTGAGAATCGGTGCAGTTCCGACCAACAAAGCCACATTGGATGCCAAGGTCAGTTTGAGGGCACTGTTTTCGGTGAGGAAGTATAGCGATCCACCACAGATGCCGGCTCCGATGAACAGCAACTCGTCTTTCAAGTTTTTGGGCCAATGGAAATGTGGGGAGAAGAACCACATAATGATATAGGCCTGTAAAAAACGGTAAAACATAATATCGGCCGGTGTCAGGCCATGTCCCAATAGGGTTTTGGTCGAGACGAACGTCGTTCCCCACAGCACGACGGCTGCGAGTGCCATAAAATGATAGATGCTGTTCGTATTTTTCACAGCGCAAAAATATTCAAAATTTGCGACAATTCTGGTAATAAGAGCAACTATAAAAGGTGGGTTTTATGTCTCTATGAGAAAAGGGCACGAGATAATCTTTACCCTATTATAATACAAGATTCTCAACAAATCTTAGTTTAGTAGGACGGCAAATCCTAATTTTGAGACCAACTCGATGGTTTTCGGTTACCTTTGCACCGTTTTGAATGACTATGGGAAATTTTCGAGGCATATTTTATGCTTTAATCTCTTCGGCGACATTCGGATTGGTGCCGCTCTTTTCGATAGCCCTGCTCGATAGTGGCTTGTCGGCAGCAACCGTCCTGTTCTATCGAATGGGCGTTGGTGCCGCATTGATAGGCGGAATCGCCGTGCTTCAAAAGAAGAGTTTTGTAATTACGTTTCACGATTTGTTGAAAATTATTGTATTGGGTGGATTGTACGCCGCTACCGCATTAGCCTTGATAATTTCATATAGCTACATTCCCAGTGGAATTGCAACGACGATTCATTTCCTCTATCCGATTTTTGTCGCGCTGTTGATGGTTCTGCTGTTTAAGGAAAAGTGTTCATTGGGATTGATCGCCGCAGCTGTCGTTTCATTGATCGGAGTCGCACTGCTCAGTTGGAGTAACAGTGCATATGTTAATATCAAAGGAATTGCTATCGTGCTGATTACGGTATTGACGTACGGCTCTTATATCGTTGGAGTGAACAAGTCAGGAGTAGATCGTATTGATTCTTTGCTGCTCACCTTTTATGTGCTGGTGGTGGCAACGATTGTGTGCGGTATTGTCGCTGGCTGTACCTCTGGAATCGATCGGATTCATACCGGAAATCAGGCAATCAATGTGTTGCTGATCGCTTTGGTCCCAACAGTGATCTCCAATTTAACCCTGATTTTAGCCGTTAAACATGTGGGCTCGACCATTACTGCTATTTTGGGTTCCCTGGAACCCCTGACTGCTGTTTTGGTCGGAATCTTTTGGTTTCGGGAGCCTTTTAATGTGCAGTATGCGGCTGGTCTGCTGTTGATATTGGTCTCGGTCTCCCTGGTTGTGTGGCTTAACCGTCGCCGGACCAATTAATCGTCAAAAAATAGGGATCGGTCGTCGGTTTTGCCCTTTCTATACGATTCGATTGCGTGCCCGGAAAAATCCACCTACATTTATATTGTTTAATTATCGATTCAATTGTATGTCTGCACGACCGTTAACCCGTAATAATTCGATTCTTTTTTTAGTCCATTTGATTGCTTGGGCACTGCTATTTGCCTCTCCTTTGATATTTATGCAGGGTGAAAGCGGAGCAATCGCCTGGCGACGCTATTTCGAATATTGTGTTTCATCCCTTTCGTTCGTTATAGTCTTTTATCTCAACTACTATGTGCTGATTGACCGCTTGCTGTTCCGCCAAAGATTAACCGCATTTATTTTGGCTAATGTGGCGCTGATTCTGATTTTGGCGTATGGGACACACCTTTGGCACTTGTTTCATCGGATCTATCTGATGGGGACACCGCCACCCCCGATGCCTCGTCCTCGTGGAAAATCGTTTTCAATTGTTTTTATACTCCATGATGCCGGTATTCTATTATTGATCACTGGGCTGAGTGTGGCCATCAAAATGACAAGCCGTTGGTATCGAGTCGAACGTGAAAAACAGGAGATCGAAAAAGAGCGTACCAAAGCGGAATTGCAAAATCTGAAAAGTCAACTTAATCCCCACTTTCTGTTCAATACGTTGAATAATATCTATGCCCTGGTTGCTATCAATCCGCAACAGGCTCAATATGCATTGCATTCATTGGGGCAACTTTTGCGGTACGTCTTGTATGAAAATAATCGGGAGTTGATGCCGTTATCGAAAGAATTGACCTTTATCCGCAGCTATGTGGAATTAATGAGTTTGAGACTCTCGAAAGATGTGCAGCTTCAGGTCGATCTGCCGGAGGATGACAAAGGTTTTGAGGTGGCACCGCTTCTGTTTATTACGTTGATCGAAAATGCATTTAAACATGGCGTTAGCCCCGAAGGGCACTCTTTTATCCATATCTCAATCAAACTGACAGGTGCTGATACGTTAATCTGTACAGTCGAGAATAGCTATTTCCCGAAAAATGGTCAGGATCGTAGCGGTTCCGGTATCGGAATTGAAAATTTGCGACGTCGATTGAACTTGCTTTACCAAGATCGTCATATTTTGCGTTTGGATCGGATCGGTGACCGTTTTGTGGCTCAGTTGATTTTGACTTTGAAACCCTTGTTGATTGATCGCTAATTGTCAGTCCGGATAAAAATGAGTATCTTGCTCAGATAAAAAGAAGTTGGTAATGTCTGCTTTGCGTTGTTTTGTAGTCGATGATGAACCGCTGGCCTGTGATCTGATTGCGGGTTATGTGCGTCAAACCCCCTTTTTAGAGTTGGCCGGATGTTATACTAACGCTTTGAGTGTTATGGAGGCGTTGCAATCCGACGAGCAGATTGATCTGCTGTTTTTGGATATTCAGATGCCCCATCTCAGTGGAATGGAGTTGTCTCGTTTGTTGCCGGAAAGGGTTCGCGTAATTTTTATCACGGCTTTTGAACAGTACGCCCTGGAGGGATTTCGGGTTGATGCGATTGACTATTTGCTCAAACCGGTTAGTTATGCCGATTTCTTGAAGGCTGCCCAAAAAGCACAACACTGGTTTGCCAATGATCATGTGGCGGAACCGATTCCGGCGCCTGCCAGTGAACCCGTGGAGAGTCGCAGCATATTTGTCAAGACGGATTACAAAATTGTCCAGATTCGCCTTGATTCAATTCTCTATCTTGAAGGGGTCAAGGATTACGTGCGGATACATACCGATGACGGAGCTGTCATGACGCTGATGAGCATGAAAGCCATGGAAGATGCCCTTCCTGCATCGCGTTTTATTCGAGTGCACCGATCCTTTATTGTCAACCTGGATCGAGTGACTACCATTGAGCGCAATCGCATTGTATTTGGTAAAGTTTATATTCCGATTACTGATTCATACAAAGACCATTTTACTGAGGTTATCTCCAAACGTCTGCTGTAACAAGAAGCAGGGCCATTCTGTTGTTTATGCACTACTTAGCTTGAAATATTTATTGTTTGGGTGGTTGCAAAAAAAATAGCTATGTAACTTAACTCCCCATTGTCGCACTATTTGTTTTGGGCTGATTGTCGCGAAGCGATGATAGCATCCATATGTGTCAAGGCCCATTCAACCAACCCCGATATGTGAGGAATTAAACTCTCTCCCATCGCCGTCAAAGCGTATTCAACACGGGGAGGAACTTCAGCGTAAACTTGTCGGGAGATCAAGCCATCATTTTCTAATCGTCGCAAAGTTACGGTCAGCATGCGTTGTGAAATATCCGCTAATGATCGTTGAATGTCATTAAAACGCATGGTGCCATTGCTGTGGAGTGTGATCAAGACTAACATGGGCCACTTCTCCCCTATACGTGCTAAAATATCCCGCACCGGACAGGTCCCCGTATGATGAAAATTTTGCATCTTTTTTGTTGTGGTAGAATGTTGAATTTCAATATTGGTTACCGTCATGTAACTATCTGATATTGATGTGCCTTATTGTTAAGTTGTGTGCTATACTGTATCTTCGCATTGCAAAAGTAATAAACTTACAATAAGTAACTAACATTAACATAAAAAGAATTATGGCAAAACGTGTTGCAGTCTTGGCTGTTAATCCGGTAAATGGATTCGGCCTGTTCCAGTATCTGGAGGCATTCTTTGAAAACGGTATCGAGTACAAAGTATTCGCGGTGGCTCCTACCCGTGAAATTAAAACTAATTCCGGGCTGACGGTGGTGACCGATGATGTGGTGGCCAACCTAAAAGGCAAAGAGGATGAGTTTGATGCGTTGGTGTTTGCCTGCGGTGATGCAATACCTGTTTTTCAGGAGCATGCCACTGAACCTTATAATGTAACCATGATGGAGGTGATTAAGGCTTTTGGCGAGAAGGGCAAAATCATGATCGGACACTGTGCGGCGGCTATGATGTTCGATGTTGCGGGCGTGACAGCCGGACACAAATTGGCCCTGCATCCGTTGGCTCAACCTGCTATCCGTTTGGGTGTGGCCACGAACGAAAAGTCAGTCATTGATGGCAATTTTTACACGGCACAGACTGAAAATACAGTCTGGACAATGATGCCTGCGTTGATCGCTACGCTGAAAGCATAACACACGTGAAGAAAGGATTTGCGCTACTGTTTGTGTTCTGAATAGCAGCTTGAGTCTGGTTGAAGATAAACAAAAGAAGAGGCGGCAGATAATTCTGCCGCCTCTTCTTTTGTTATTGGCGCTGACACGATGGGTGAAAAAAGTGTCGCGTGCCGTAAAGATTTTCTTCAGTGTTGTGAGTCAGTTATGTTAGTAAATATAACTGTATTTTTTGCAGAGTTCAATGAATTTCTCTACACGTTCAGGTTTCACATCAGCCTGAATAATGTGCGCCGGAGCCACCATATATCCACCGCCTTTGCCCAGAATTTCGATACGCTCTTTGATATCTTTCTCCAGCTCTTCATCGGTGCCATTAGGCATCAGGTACTGCTGGTCGATAGCACCCCAGAACGCGAACTGATCACCGAAATTGTCTTTAACCTCCTGGGGAGAGTGTTTGGGAACACCCGGCTGAACAGGATTGAAGACATCGAATCCGCACTCTTTGATCATAGGCATCAAGGAACCAACGGCACCGTCACTGTGCAGAATCATAACCAGATCCGGTTTCTTGGCTTTCAGGGTGTCGATCATCTTCTTGTAATAAGGCATCAGCAGTTTGCGGAACATTTCGGGAGCAAACAGCGTGTTGGTTTGTGATCCGAAGTCATCACCCACCCAAATGGCATCAACACCACGATCGATCAGGCGCAATGCAATCTGAGTCTGGAATTCACCGCAAGCAGCAAAGAGCGGTTCGAGATATTCATCCTCCATGAACATACTCATCAGGATCTTTTCGAAACCGGCCAGCTGGTGTGCCAGAGAAAAGAGGGTTACCTCAATATCCCCGATGATGAAGTAGTCATCTTTGTATTTTTTGATCAGAGCCTCGGCATCGCGATAGCGTCCTGGAGCATCCGGATCTGGGAACTGGTAGTTTTTGATGTCTTCTGCGGTTTGTGCATTGGCCAACGGGTATTCGACCACCTCGACGTAGAGCGATCCTTGCTGCATGCGCATTTTGTATTCGTTGAGCCAAGTGCCGTCTTCGCGCTTCTCGATTTTGAAATCATCCGACACCGATGCCCCTACAATGACGGCATCACTACCCATGGCGGTGCGAATTTCATTGCCGCTGATACGGTACGTCACATCTTCGTACAGGTTATCGGTCACATGTACCGGAATGTTGAGTTTTTTACCGAAATACTCCAAGTGCTGACGGCACAGGTCGAACTGAACAGGTACTCGATCGGGCAGACCCTCCATGCGACGGAAAGCCTTCATAACGCGCTCTCTGCTATTCATAGTAGCTTTATTAGGTTTTTCTCTGGTTAATTGATTGAGTATCTATGGTTTGATATGTTCAAACCATAATATAAACAAAGTTACGAAAAATCTATGGAAAAACCTCCAAAATTCGGCAGATTAACGCAATGTAATCTGTGAATTAAGTAGTTAGGAGAAAATCGCGGAAGTTGGATAGAGGGCTGAATAGCGTTTCAAAGCGGATTGGAGAAAGAGAACGGTTTCCTAATCGTTACCCGTCAGAAATGCAGATTTAACAGTCACCGTTCCGTTTGCGCCGCTCTGCGTAGGTTTGCTTGTCAAGGTTTAACTCGTTGATTTATAGTTTTGCAACCA
>UQYM01000023.1 GCA_900545315.1 uncultured Alistipes sp. | reverse complement strand
TAATCTTTAATGTCAATACGTGGTAGTTGACCTCTTATACCATTGTGTGTATTAATCAACCACAGATTTGCCCAATTATAGCCATACTTTTTGATATCCCTGCCACGAAGAATCGGTCGAATAAGTTCATCCGTTCGAGTATATTCATCTTCTGTTTGACAGTTTGCCAATATCTCATTCCGTTTCTCGGTGCTTATAATAAAAGCATCATTGAATCCAGTCTTAATTCCATAGTTGATTTGAATATCCCAATCCTTCAAAGGCGTACCGACTGCCTCAATTTTTCGTTTAATACTCTGCTCTATTGGAGAGAGTATAACCCAGGACTCAGATGAAGAAAAATCGCAATCAACTCCCTCTTGCTGCACAAAAACGCTCAATTGTTTTCGGCTAAATTCTCTCTAATAAAACGAGCAAGAGTATTGCGGTCAACTTTGCAAATTTTAGCAATTTTACGTTTTGAAACCTCTATAGATAATAATTCTTTAATCAATGTTTCTTTACCAGATAACTTATATTTGTCTGGAGCATTCTTTCTTCCCTTTGGTCGTCCAAGAATAACTCCTTCTTGCTTCCTTCTAGCTAATGCCTCTTTTGTTCTCTGACTGATAAGATTTCTCTCAATTTCAGCTGATAAGCCAAAAGCAAAAGCTAATACCTTGCTTTGAATGTCATCACCAAGACGATAATTGTCTTTAATAGTCCATACTCTACATTCTCGCGTCATGCAAATATTGAGTATCTCCATAATCATAAAAAGGTTCCTTCCAAGTCGAGAAAGTTCAGCACAGATAATTAAATCATCTTTTTGAACTTTATTGAGCAGTCTTCCCAATTGCCTCTTATCGTATGCTTTAGTCCCACTAATGGTTTCTTCTATCCATCCATCAATGTGGATGCTCTCACGCTCGCAGAAATTATTTATCTCGAAACGCTGGTTTTCTACTGTTTGTTTATCGCTACTAACACGAATATATCCGTAAATCATAACAAATTATAATTAAACTGTTTATAAACTAACTCTAAAACCACTAAAAAATACCCAGTTAAGCTACAACTTAACCGGGATAATTTAATAGAACTAATCTTTAATGTTTCTTCCTATAGCCACTTTTTGTAATTCCGATGATGTGCAATGCATATAGCAGACACCTTCGCCTATACGCCTCTTCCTCCTCATCCGGCCTTCTTCCGTCCCAGCGAAGGTCTGAGTCGGAGTTGCCACCGCCACCACCGGATGAAACAGCGACAGGCTGTCCGCCAATCAAAGCATCAGCGATAGAGAAGATCCGTTCCCGTACAGAAGGCTCAGCCAACTGGTCAAGAAACGTCCGCATCTGTTCAGCCTGATTGTCGTTGAGAGCCGTCAGTCGTGCATACTCCTGTTGCAGCCATTTAAACTCCCGATAGTCCAGCAACGCATTATTCCGCACCGCTTGTATTTGCTGTTCGGCATCTTTCCGATACAGTTCTTCAATCTGACGGACAATCTTCACAAATCGGCTGGCGATAGACCTGTTCTGCTCCTCAATCCATTTGTCAACACCGAATATCGGAGGTTTGCCAGTGATCCGTGGCGGCTCAAAATCTATCTTGTGATTGCGGAAAGGTTGCGCCACTCTACCAACACGGCCTATATTCTTTGCCATCTGTTCCAATTCCTGTTCCTTTTCTTGAAGCTTACATGACTTGTCTTCAAGTTTTGACTGGCATTCGGAAATCTGTTTTTGTATCCTGGTCTTTTGAATTTCATATTCCTGAAGAGCGATTTTGCCGGAAGCCAGAGACTTCTCAATTTCTTCAAGTTGGGATTGCGACCTGAATATCTGTGCTTCCAACCTCCGGGTCATAGTCTGCAGTCCCTTGACTGCTTTCTCCGCCTGTTTCGCATCTTTGGACAGTTTCCGGATATAATCGCGTTTACTAAGATGGCTAACATTCCGGCCTTCAATACTGTCACCACGTTCCAGCCCGTACTTGCTCCCTACCTCTTCATATAGTGAGGTGTGCATTTCCCGAAGAATATGTCCATACCCATAACGGCTCTTGCCGAACTTAGCCGACCACATAACGCATTCACGTCCGCTTTTGGCTCGTTGTCCGACAGGAACGATCAAGGCATGGATATGTGGGCTGCTCTCATCGAGGTGAACCAGAAAACCGATGATGTTTTCCTGTCCGTACCGTTTGGCGCACCAGTCATAGACATCTTTTGCCCATTGTTCGATTTCCGGACATCGCTGAAGATGACTGTTATCTGCACCCTTTTCCAGATTTACGGTTTGGGTCCCAAATGCCATCTCAAGTGTACGGTCATGATTGCCTCCAAAGATAAATTTCGCACAACAGTTTGGTTGAATTTTGCTGTCCGGCTTGAAGGGTTTCCAGCCCAGTTCAGTCAACCGTTCCTGCAAACGTACTTCAAGCGATTTCTCTTGATAGCCTAACGGATGAACCTTCCCATCGGGCCCAATCTCGAAATTCAGTTTCATTCGGGTCTTGTCATAGTGATTGGTCGGATCCTGATTCTTTCTATCAATCTTGTCGTCATTCCAATGCCTTTCGTTTTCATTCGCCTCTGCTGTGCCGAATGACTTCCCGGCTTCAACATGCATGGCCTGTTTAATATCTGTGTTCATATAGGGTATTCTTTTGATAAATGATTAATATATGAGCTTGCTCTTGTGCCAGTCCGCTCTGCGGGACAATGACCGGATTTTATTGCCGTCAGGCAAAAAGTCCTTATTGTGTTAAGGACTTTCTATAAATCCTCGGAACAAGTTCCTTTACTATTCAATAAGTTCCAGATCCAGTTCATCAATGAGCAACTGCAATGTTGGATTACGTTGTATCATCTGATGGAGTATCTGTCTCTTTGATGGTGAATACAGAAAGAAGTCTGCAATGTCCAATCCTTGGCTGCGTTGCTCTTCATCGGATGTACATTCCAAAACATTCGACACAACAACCCGTTTGCATATTCCAGACAACAAAGCAGACTTTTCTTTCCATTGTTCGGTTGCTCCTAAATCAGGGATGAGAGTAACTTCCCTGCCTCTGAGAACCTGCATGGCTTCACTATTGAAACAACCGTTCTTTCCACCTGTTGCCAGCCATATATAATCGGGGATAAAATGGCTCATTACAACAGCGGTCTTTTCACTTTCCACCAGCATTACCGGAGACGAGGTGGAGCGGTTTAGCAGGTGTTCGCCGAAAAGGCATTGCCGGAGACGGAAGTCCGGCAGATGCAACTCCGAATGCACCCAACTGACATACGCCCGTGGCTCCTTTATCCGATGCCCGGTAGCGGGATCGTACTGCATGATTTTCCCGGTCCGCACCTGTCCCTGCCGGTCCGTCTGCCAGAAGATGGTCGCGCCGCCCCATTTGGAGGAAGTGCCGATGCGGTATAACCGGAACAGACGCTGAGCCTCCTCCTCGCCGAATGTCTGGCAGAGGTAGTAATACAAGGGGTTGATTTCATAGTGCGACAGGCTCCGCGCGACCACATCGGCTGAGATAAAAGAGGGATCGGGATGGGGCGTTTCACGCTCGGCAGCCCTTGGCAAGATGCAACGATCGGCTCTGCCGCCGTCCGTTTGAGACAGCACATCGGGATTGTCCCTGAAATACTCCCGCGGCGTATAATGATACCCACATGAGTTTTCGTGGTCGCATTTGCCCACCGTACCCGGAAACCGGATAATGCCTTCTTCATCGACATAACGGACGAAGCAACGGCTTTTACCACAGTTGGGACAACTGATCTTGTTCCCGTAACGGTATTTCTGAAGATGGAATCTGTACTCACTCATGGCCGCGCGGATTATCGTCGTTTGCACACTGCACTTTTGCACTTTGACTCCCGGCCCCGCCCGTTTCGCCGTCCGAAAGTGCAATAGTGCAATGTGCAGCCGCTTTGTTTGGACAGAGTTTGCGATATGTTCCGTGGTCAATCTTCTCCAGTAGGGGATTCGGCTGGCAGCACAACTGCTTCAAGGCATAATAGACAGAGCGTCTCGATAGCTCAACCCTCTTTCCCGCGACGATCGCATCGCCTGCCGTGAAGGTATTGCCCAGCAGCGACAGCCACGCCTCTTTGGACTCGCCGATATTGTTCGCGACTATCAGCTCCTGAATCCTCCGATAGGTCTCCTCATAATAGCCGATCATCCGAATGGCCGCCTGTACGGATTCGAGGTCTACGCATTGCATACCGTCTCCGTCCGTCGCCCATTTCAACACCTGGAACACGAGTGAGAGCCGGGCGGCATTGCCGCTGAGTTTCATCTTGCGGCTCTCCACCTCTGCATCGTCCTCGATGGCGTTCACCTCCTCAATGATACCGTTGTACCAGTTATAGAAATACGCCTCCGCGTCGTCGGTCATATTCAGCACAACACCTGTCGGATAGGGGAGGTTCTCTATCTTGTCCAGCACCTCCCGCCACTGTCCGACAAGATCCGGCCGGGCAATGGTGCCGTCGTAGCGCTTCCAGCCCGAAATCCTCCGGTCTTTCGGATAGACGAACAGAAAGCGGTCGAGCAGTCCGTTTGCCATGTATTCGGCCCGGAAAATCTCCGGCAGCAGATTGGTCTGCACCGAACCGATAATGTTGATGCACGGATTCTTGATAAGAATCGGCCGGGCCTCCGACTTGCGGATCACCTTCAACGGCTGGCCGCTGTAGGCTGTCAGCAGGTCTTCGATGAGATTGTTCCGGTTGTTGTACCGTTTCACGGAGTTGAACAGAGACCGAATCTCATCGACTACCAACGCAATGCCGCGCGGGTTGTGCTGGTGAATGCTCATCATCGCCTCGGGCGTGAAGTCCGAGATGACGGTCGTTACCAACTGCGGCTTCCGAAGCAGCGTACAATTCTCCACCTCACCGCCACGCCGGTTCCCGGACGAGGCAAGCGCCTTTTCATAGGCGTTCCACTCCTCGTTGTACTTCTCGTACATCCGGTCGTCGTGCTCGCGGATTGGTCTGTAAAGGAAACCAAGCGGCGGTGTCTTGCCGAGCCCCGGCCTGCCGACCAGCATCATGTAGATAGAGGGGCTGGTCTTCCATTCTCCCTTTATTCGGATCCGGCAGGAGTTCCCGATGGCCGTTGCCACCGCCGACAGCAGTATCGAGGCCGTATATTCGACATTGAAGTTCTCGTAACGGGCCAAATTCAGAACGAGTTCCTGAATACTCGCCGGAAATACCTCCAGCGGCAGGCCCGTTTCGGGAATACGCTCCACCTCCGAGCGGAGCATATTGGTCAGTTGTAGCCGGTCATACATGAGAACCTCCTTCCTGATCGGACGGCATGATGCCGGAGGCAAACGCCTCGTAGTGGAAACGGCGCAGGAAGCGGTCGACATCCGCCTGCGTGTACCAGTATTTGTCGCCTTCGCGCGAGTAGCCGAGATAGCCGTTGTCGCGCAGCTTTTTCAGATACTTCTCCTTGATGTGCAGTTTTTCCATCAAAGACTTGTTGTCATAGAGACAGTGCCCGCCTTCCTGTGCCGGAGGCGGCAGTTTCTCCTGTCTCTCTACTATGCTGAGAATCTTTTCAAGCAATTCCCGGTCGCATAGCTTCTCTACATTCGTTTCTTTAGCCATACTTAAAACAATTATGGCCGATTGCCCTGATGCACACTCAGACCTTCAGCCTGGTTATACGATATGGTACGATTGTGCACATCGCACCAGAATCACGGCACGAATGTATGAAATAGCTGAGAACTAATAAGTTACAATAAATTATCCAATGTTAGGACAGGTGTTATGGAAAGTTATGATTCTGTCACAACATTGTATGTAACCAGTTGATTACCAGTAATAAAAAAGAGGAAAATAAAATTGAAAAAATCGAAGATTGCCAGATGAAGCGAAACAAAATGCATAACAAGCCAGAAGCTAAGACTTGCCAAGAACGAAGATAATACCCTTCGTTTTTTATCACTTCTGAAAAAACTTGTCAATTTCTCCGGCATTGTTAGGGACGGGCATATCCCTCCTGTTCTGCCGGGACTGTCCGATACCGGTCTGTTCAAATAGTGCGTTAAGCTCGACATCGGGAAAGAGTCCGTTGCCGAATTCCCAAAAAGTCTTCTGTTCGTATTTGGAATATTCAGGATAATCGCCGCAATATATTCGACCACACATATAGGCAAGAAGAGCCTTTGTCCCTTTCCAGCTATAATGGGACCCGACCTCTTCAATATATCCGGCTTCTATTGCTTTCGCAAAGATTGTACGGGCAAGTGAAGTATCAAGTCTTCCCGACAATACAACCCCTTTTGGGGAATCCGGACATTCTGACTGATTATCTATGGCTTGAACGGTTTGCTGATTCTTTTCCCTAAGTTTGATGTGCAGTTTTTCTGCTCCGTATGCAAATAGCCCCGATAAGATAAGGGCGGTGACAATGCCTGTTATAACGACAGGATCAGGATGATTGTCCTTTACCGGATCAATTATCCCAAGACCTATAAGGAGCAGAGTTCCTATAAAAAATACTATTGCAGCAGACCACATAATTATCCTATGGTGCTTATTAAAGATAGTAGAAAGCAGCAATACCAGAACAAATGCGCACACCAGCAATAGGAATATCTTCGTAATAGTCATATCAAATCAATTTTAGATATAAAATTAATGATTGTTTATAATAGCCATCTACAATTATCAGACAATTTCCAGAGATGCAAAATCCTCTTTCAGACGAGCCACTTCCGCCGACAGCGTTTCGGGCAGAAATTTGGCATAAACCTTTTCGGTGACATCCGTGCTTCCATGACCGAGCAAACGACTGACAACCGACATGGAAAGTCCCTTGTTCAGTGCAAAGACCGCAAACGAATGCCGGGCCACATGCATTGAGAGGGTAAACGGAAGCCCTATCTGTTCTCCGACAACCGCCAGCGACTGATTGATACATTTCGTTGCATTGTTACGGGCTTTGTACAGAGCTTCTGCATCATCAAGATCCAGATCGTCCTTTACTAAGTTGAATACATACCGGCATCCGACACGTTTCTCCTGCCACCGCTGTAGTATATGCAAGGCAGGTTCCGTTAGTGGAATCACGTGACGTTTGTTCGTCTTAATCATGATTTTCCGCAATTCTTTCCGGGAAAAATCGATATGTTTCCATTGCAAGGTCATCACATCCACTACACGGAGTCCGCAGGCATGGAAAGCAAATAAGAACATTTCCAGAAACTCCTTGCGGCGAGGTTCAAGACATGTCTTGTAATATTCAAGAAGAGATAACATTTGCTCCTTGGACAGACTTTTACCATCAAACTCAACTTCCTCTTCCGAAAGCGAGACTTTTGACACGATACGCATATCCTGAATTCTAGCATTGACTGCAGGTTCCATCATGCCCATCTCGCTCGCATAGGCGCAAGCTTTCAATATCGGCGTCAAGGCATGGTTAATTGTCGCATCACTGTTCAACTTTACGTCTCTACGCCAAGCTATGTATCTGTCCAGCAGTTCCGGAGTCATATCGCCTACATAGATTGCATCGGGTCGATAGGACCCTTGTTTGGTTGCCCGTAGAAAGGTCTGGAAGATATTCATGCAACTCTTGCCATTTTCATAACGGCTCCTGCCAATTCTGTTTCGGGAGTAATCGGACGAAAGGCGCTCCAAAGTAAATTCCACAAAATCCTTCCCTTGGTCTCGCCGTGCAAGCGGCTTGTCTGCAAGGAAGCCCGCCCCAACTTCGGCTGTAATCTGATTCGGATTCCTCTCATTATACTCCGCAAGCAGACTGTCAATCCGTTCAACACGGGCCAGCAGAAGCTGGTTAAGACGTTTATACTCGCTTCCGTAACTGACACGCAGCTCACCACGTCCTTGATTCCCGTTCTGGTTCCAGTCGGCAATCTTTGCAAAGACGTTTGTCGTTTTACGGATAATCTGTCGGTTCCAGGTATATTCCAATACGACAGGGTAGGCTTTGTCCGCCTCCGCATCTTTGGGGACACGGAGCCGGTATCTGCCAAGCGGGTATAGTCTTTTCGGTCTTCCCATATGTTTTTCCTCCTGTTTTAATATTCCCGAGGATAAACAAAGGTAATGTATTTTAGACAAACAAACTCCGATTTTGGGAAGAAAAACCGTATTTTAGACAAACAAACCGCACCATTTGAGGCCATAAAACACCAGCGCGACAAACAAATTTTCATTGTTTATCGCGCTGGTATTTAATTGTTTAGTCTATTCTAAGAGCGTCAATACTCCTCCTCGTTGAAGAAGAAGTCGTCTTTGCTTGGGTAATCGGGCCAAATATCTTCGATACTTTCGTAGATGTCGCCTTCGTCTTCGATCTCCTCGAGGTTCTCTATCACCTCCAAGGGCGCTCCTGACCGGGTCGCATAATCAATCAGCTCCTCTTTGGTTGCGGGCCATGGTGCATCTTCCAGTTTGGAAGCCAACTCTAATGTCCAGTACATAATCGTTTCTGTTTTAGTCGTTGATGATCAGTGATCACACTGATCTTTTCATCGGATTACAAAAATAGAAATTTTTTTATTTTTCGTACACCCAAAGTATCTCTTTTATATGAAATTCTTGAGATATTTTTCTGGCCAGTACATACAGATAATCAGAAAGACGGTTTAAATACTTGATAATGTCTTCACTGACAGGATGTTGTTCGCTGAGTGCGATACAACGTCTCTCACTGCGTCGGCATACGGTACGGGCTATGTGACAAAGCGATACGAGCGGATCGCCTCCCGGCAGCGTGAATTTCGTAATTTTGGGCAGCGTCTCTTGGATTTCGTCGATCCATTTTTCGAGCAAGGCCACATGTGAATTGTTAAATTCCGGTAAATATTTGGTTGCCTCCTCTTCAGTGGCCAGGTACGAGGAGAGACGCATCAGATGATCCAAAATCTGTAACAGCTGATCGTGGTAAACCGTTAATTGAGCATATTGGGCCATATTGTCTTGCAGGTACGCGATTTGCGCCATCAATTCATCGACGGTGCCGTAGGCCTCCAGTCGAGGGTGTGTTTTGGCTACGCGGGTGCCTCCTACCAAGGAGGTGGTCCCTTTATCTCCGGTTCGAGTGTAGATTTTCATATTTTTATTCTTTTACGGTTTACTTTTAAGTGTCGCGTGTTAGGTGTTACGTTTGTGTTGTGGATGGGGGCAACAATTCAGATGCGATAGTGTTGCGGTTGCAGTGTAGAATCAACAAAGTACAGCATCATCACACGTCGATCGACACTGACACAACGATACGCTTCACATAGTTGTTGTGCAAGCTTCCATTTTTGGGCGGTGCGGTAGGGCGAGAGCATGACCAGACAACCGGGACGTGTCAAGGCTTGTTGGGCCATTTGTGCGATAACGTCGAGCGGTGCGTTGGGCAACAATATGCAAAAAACGCGCCCATCGGGGAGTTCGCAGGTATTGTTTCCGATCAGGACGTATTGATCCATTTGGCAGTGTGTGTACAGGTTTTGGAGCAGAATGCCTGTTTTTTGGCCAATGCCTCGTCGGATGAGCGCCTGATATAGGGAGCGGTCGTTGCCGATGATACGATTTTTCATAAAGACGTTGCGTACGATCCCATACATGAAGGGGGAGTGTACGCCATGTCCACGCCAGTGTCGCACATGAATTTTGCCTCCGATACGGAAGTAACTTCGGAAAATTTGGCGTTTTAGGCTGACGATCAGAGTCATGGGTTATGCGTTAAGGTTTCCGGCAAGATGGCCGGTCGAGTAGGCTAATTGCAGGTTATATCCGCCGGTATTGGCGTCGATATCGAGTACTTCCCCAGCAAAATAGAGGCCACGGATCAACTTTGATTGCATGGTCAGCGGATCGACCTCATCAGTGCAGACGCCGCCTGCGGTGACGATAGCTTCACGGAATGGGGCGTAGTCGGTTAACGGGATTCGCCAGGCTTTCAGAGTGCCGATGAGTCGTTGCCGGTCGGAGTCGGTTAGGGGGGCCATCGGACGGTTTGGGTCAAGCTGCGAACGGCGAGCCAATTCTGCAATCATGACAGACGGGACCAGTTTGGCCAATAGTTGTCTGAGGGGCGTTTTAGCGGATAGCGCGTTTTTCTCGCGTTCGACTCGGGCCTCGAGTTGCTTGGCCGTAAGGGCCGGCTTGAGGTCGAGCCGCAACTCTACCTTGCGCTCATCGATCAGCGCATCAACAGCTTGCCTGCTTAGTCGCAACACAATGGCTCCACCCACTCCCAATGGTGTAAAGGTGAGCTCTCCGAACTCTTCAGCGGCTTTTTTACCATCGATATAGAGTTGCGCCGATATGTTGCGCAGTGTAAAATCAATTAATGGTTTTGGAGTGGGGCGATCAGCAATCAGCGGGGTCAGTGACGGGCGGATCGGGACGATGGTGTGGCCCAGCTGATGAGCCAATCGGTATCCGTCACCGGTGGAGCCGGTTGTCGGGTAGGAGGCCCCTCCTGTGGCAAGAATAGCGGTTTGACAAGCGATCTGCTCTGTGGAGCCATCGTTGTAACGTACCGTGATGCCCGAGATCTGTTTGTTCTGCGTGTGTAGCTCTTCAACACGGGCGTGGGTGGCTATCTCTACGCCCTGCTGCCGGCACCATGCAATATGAGCTTCGGCGACATCCCATGCGCGCCCACTGGTTGGAAATACACGACGCCCGCGTTCGACACTCAACGGGACCCCGATCTGTTCGAAAAATTGCATGACGGTTCGACTGTCAAACTGTTGCCAGGCATAACGAACAAAATCGGCTCCGCTGCGAACTTTGGAGAGAAACTCCTCTTCGGAGCAGAGGTTAGTCAGGTTACAACGGCCTTTTCCGGTGATACGAACTTTGCGTTGGGGTTTCTCCATGCGTTCGCACAGGAGCACCTTACGACCGGTTGCGGCTGCGATTCCTGCCGCCATAATACCGGCGGCACCTCCACCTATGACCACGGTTGAGTAGTGTCTCATTGTCCGATTTTTGGACAAAGGTAAAAAATCGGTTCAGTTTCCATTAAGGTTTCTGCGAAAAATGTGTACATTTGCAGACCATTTGTCCGAACGTGGCTTCGGCAGAATGAACAAGTAACGAAAGTCCTGACCAGATGTTAAGCAGAAGATTATTACGCATTAAGGTTCTCAAAGCGCTTTATGCCCATTTCAAATCGGAATCCGATTCGTTGATTTTATCCGAGAAAAATTTGATGTTTAGCATCGACAAGACTTACGAATTGTACCATCAGTTGTTATGGCTGATTGTCGATGTGGCCACATGGGCCGAAAATCGCATCGAATTGGGCCGCAAAAAGCATCTGCCCACCGAAGAGGAGCGCAATCCCAATACCAAATTTATCGAGAACCGTGTCGTTGCTTTGCTGCGCGGTAGTGAGAATCTGACCGATTATCTGGCTGCTCACAAGTTGGGATGGATTCAATATCCTGAATTGATCAAGTCGCTGTACAATTCGATGGTTGCAAGCGACTATTACAAGGAGTATATGTCCTCGCCGACTCGCTCTTTCAAGGAGGATCGCAAATTTGTCGAGAATTTTTACACGCAGACGGTTGACGGATGCGAGGAGTTGGAGAATGTTGTGGAGGAGCAGTCAATCTTTTGGGCTGACGATCTCGATTTTGCCAACATTATGGTCGTTCGTACCGTCTCCAATATGAAGGCTTCGCAGACGGAGGTCGATCTGTTGCCCGAATACAAAAACGAGGATGATCGGGAGTATGCCAAGGAGCTGTTCCGTCAGACTGTCATACATTACAACGAGTATTACGAGTACATCGGCCGCTTTACCAAGAATTGGGATGTCGATCGTATTGCCTTTATGGACAATCTGATCATGGCGGCTACGGTGGCTGAGCTGATTGCTTTCCCGTCGATTCCGGTCAAGGTGACCTTTGATGAATTTATCGAAATTGCCAAATATTACAGCACCCCGAGCAGCAGTACGTTTATCAATGGCGTATTGGACAAGGTGGTCGAGGCGTTGCGTGAAGAGGGCAAGATCAACAAAAGCGGTCGCGGATTGCTGGAAAAATAGGGTACTCTTTTTGAATGCAAACTTTTGTTGGAGTAGGGATTTCGGGGCGTAAGTTGTAGTCTTGATGATTCATTTTACCCTGTGAATCGCCGTATTTCTTTTTATATAGCTTTTCTTTACTGGGGGAATGAGTGTAGCGGTGGCGGCTGTTCATATAAGTCTTTGCAACTGCTCTTAAAAGAATATGTCTCCGGCTACAAGTGAAATGAGTCGTGGCTTGGTGACGATCTCGGTAGGGAACAAAGTAAGGTACAATTTTAGTTGGTGATACCGTCCTTAGATGAGAGTTGTGCCTTTAGAGAGAACAGGGACATATCGCTCGTGTTATGGAGCACAATGGCGCAAACGCCGTTCTCCACGCATGTAAACCTTATCAATAAAAAAATCCATGTCAGTTTCCCGTATTTTGTTGCTATGTAGTGCGGTGGTTATGGTGTCGTTCGTGGCTGTGGCCTGCGGACGAACTGCCCAACAAACGGGAGGGGGAGACAAAACCTCTGCGGCCGTTCCTTCGAAAATTATCGAGCTTTCTGATTCGTTGTTACAGACAGGTGCGGTTAACGATACGATCGATCTGGGCCGAATGTATGAAGGGGAGGTGATTCGGCGTGATTTGGCCATACGCAATGAAGGAAAAGCCCCGTTTTTGTTGTTGGAGGTTCGCACCAGTTGTGGCTGTACCCAGGTTGATTTTTATAAACAACCAATCCAACCTGACGAGTTGGTGCCTTTCTCGTTTGAGTTTGACAGCCGTGGGTTTAATGGCTATCAGTTAAAACATATCACCATTCGTACATCGCTGGGATCGCAGCCTTATACGCTGGTTGTGACGGGAGAGGTGGTTCCCCAGTCGTAGAATATTGAGTGGTAGTAATCGCCTATTTTTCCACACTTTTGGGAAATGTGTGGAAAATATTACGGAATGTTTTATATTTGTACAATCAATCAAATATCTTTTATTATGAATATGATGACAATTATGTTGCAGGCACAGCCTTCGGCCGGTGGTGGCAGTATGCAGTTCCTGATTATGATGGTGCTGATTTTTGCGGTGATGTACTTTCTGATGATCCGCCCTCAGCAGAAAAAGCAGAAAGAGCTGGTCAAATTCCGCAATGCACTTGAAAAGGGGCAAAAGATTGTTACAGCCGGTGGTATTTATGGTACCGTAAAAGAGGTTAAAGAGGGTTATGTGCTGGTCGAAGTGGATAGCAATGTCGCTATTCGTGTCGATAAGAACATGGTGATGCGTGATCCTTCTGACATTGCAACTCCTGCGAAATAGTCGATAAACAAGTTGAACCCTTTGGGGTCTTCGTTCATAAAACCCGATGCGATAGCGTCGGGTTTTTTTAGTATTTAGTATTGTGGTGTGACCAAGGCTTGTGCGAGATAGGAGTATATGTCGATGTGTCGTACCGCGAAATATGTACAGCAGATGCTGTGTGGTGTGTTGTGAGGTAACACAAATTTAGTGTGCTGCTGTTGGACAGGATCGCCAAAGAGATGACAATAAAGATGTTTTATGGGTATTGAATATGTTAAGTGGGTTGTCAAGCAGTTTCGGAAGTATGGGTGTGCTTGTTGCTGTTTTAATTCTTTGGGAAGATTAGGATGGAAGATTCCCGGTTCATTGTGGTAACACTCTTTGACCAAAACAGGTCGTTTCATTTATAAAGAACCAATAAAGAAGCACGGCCGACAGTTTTATTGACTGTCGGCCGTGCTCGGTATGGTAGTTCCCTCCTGGGAGTATGAGGACTTCTTTAGATCGATGTTAGTCTGGTGGTTGACCGCTATTTCTCAGGTTGCGGGCGATAGGTGAGCCGCAGAGGTTCAAAGGCCAGACGATTGATCAGATTAACCGCATAGTTGTACACCATGACCATGCCGTCATAATTGATACGATCTGGTGTGTCTGTCGGTTTGTGATAATCTACATGGTGCGGGGTGCCGAACGAGAAGGCCGGAATCCCTTTTGCATAGAAAGACGAATAATCGGTTGGACCCTTTTCGCGGAACTCCCAAACCAACTCGAGGTTATCGTTGTTGGGCAGAGAGGCGAACAGTGCCGGTGCTTCGTAGGCCGATCCCAAACCGCGAATGCCTAAGGTACGCTCGTTGGGCATGCGGCCCATCATGTCGATATTGACCATAGCCTTTACGTTGTCGAGCGGTTCGACCGGATGCTCGGCATAGTAGCGGGAGCCTTTCAGACCACGCTCCTCGGCACCGAACAGAATGACGACTACATCTTTTTTGAGGAACGCACGACGTTCGCTGAGGTAACGGGTCAGCTCCAAAATACCGGCTGTACCCGAAGCATTGTCGTCCGCTCCCGGGAAGATGGCCGGTTCGCCTTCATATTCTTCGATGCCCATATGGTCGTAGTGTGCCCCAATAATCAGGACGTCCCCTTCCGGATTGTTCTCTTTGGGGGCATCGATTTTGGCTACGACATTGAAGGTGTGCTCAGTATTGACATCGATGGATACTGTGGCTTCAAGCTGTTTTTGTGCCAACAGGGTTTTGGCTGCTTTTTCGCTAACCTTTATCACCATGAAATCGGGGGCGGTCGGCCAGCGAGCCGGCAGATTGCTCAAGGGCTGTCCCACCATTAAGATACCTTTGGCTCCATTTCTCAGGGCTGTCGTCTCCCGCGAACGCTGTTCGCTACCATCGGAGTAGGAGCGGGGCGTCAGGTGTACGACTACAAATTTACCTTTGACATCTTTCCCCTCGTAGTCACGAGCCTTGCCTTCACCCATGTCGACAACCTCACCGCTGAACGAGCCGGTATTCGAGGTGACCGATGGAATGAAATCACGTCCCAGTACCAGAGCCCGTTTACCGGCTTTCAGGGTGTTTCCCTCGTTGGTGAGATAACGGTAGGCGGTGTAAGAGAACTCCTGGAGTCCATCTTTTGCCAGCAGTTTGACGCCGGGCATAGTCTTAAGCTGTTCACGAATATAGTTAACGGCCAGAGTATCTCCGTGGGTATTGGGTTTACGGCCGGCGAGCTCTTTGCTTGCCAGGGTGTAAACGTGTGCCTTCAGGCGATCTTTGACGCCCAGTCCTTGCGCCATCGTGACGCTGACCAACAGAGCGCAGGAGAGAACAATAAAACTTTTTTTCATTGTGATCTATTTCCGTTAATTAAGCCTCTTTAGCGGGCTCTTCTTCCTCGTCGTTTGAAAAATCGGTCATGCCGATGCTGACCAGAATGTTGTACCAGGTGATCACCTTCTTCATGTCGGATACATGTACGCGATCGCGGTCATATTCCGGCAGAACCGTGGCAAAGAATTTTTTCAACTCTTCGGGGGACGATTTGGGACTGATGGCCTCTTTCCCGTCGGTCTGTTTGTAGATGTTTTCGAACACTTTGCCCAGCGGCATATCCTCGTTTTCGGTATAGATGGCGATTTCACCCAGCGCACTCACTTTTGCCGAACCGGATGCATTACTGCGTTTCCCGTCGGTCAATGACTCGACGATCACTCCGTTGTGGCTCTGTGCTACGAACTTGAACAGTCCGCTTTGGCCCGATATGGCCAGGATTTCTTTCAGTTTCATGTTGGTTATGTTGTTTGATAATAAAAAATGTCGTTTTGCGGAACGAAGAGCAAATATATTCATTTCGCAGGATTTTCACGACGGGCTGCTTCTAAAAATTAGGAGAAGTCGGGGAATTTTTCTAAAATTGCGATCTTGTAACATCTAAGATAAATCTATGAAAGTACTGAAGTTTGGAGGAACTTCCGTCGGTAGTGCGGAGGGTCTGAGACAGGTGAAACGTGTGGTGGAGGCCTGTCATGAGGAGGTTATCGTCGTGGTGTCGGCGTTGGGAGGTATTACCGATCAACTGTTGCTGACCTCACGAATGGCTGCGGCCGGCGATATGGAATATAAAAACCAACTCGATCAGATCGTCATGCGCCATCGTCAGGCCATTGATGATACGGTGGACAGTTCTTGCCGGGCAGAGGTGCTTGCTACCGTAAATGCGCTGCTCGACGAGCTGGCCAATATTTTTAAGGGGGTATGTCTGATCAAGGACCTCTCTCCGAAAACAGGGGATGCAATTGTCAGCTATGGTGAGCGGCTCTCGTCGGTGATCGTTCAGGGCGTGTTGGCTCCTGCCGAATTGTACGATGCCCGTGAGTTTATCAAGACAAAACCCTATTTTGGAAAACATATCGTTGAGTTTGCGCCGACCGAGGAGCTGATTCGTACCCGCTTTGCGGTGATGCCGAAGGTGACGGTTGTCCCCGGTTTTATTGCATCGGATAACCAGACGGGTGATGTCACCAATTTGGGCCGAGGTGGTTCGGATTATACTGCTTCGGTTTTGGCGGCGACGCTGAAGGCCGATTCGCTGGAGATATGGACCGACGTCGATGGCTTTATGACCGCCGACCCGAAGGTGATCAGCAATGCTTATGTGATCGAACACCTGACCTTTGTCGAGGCTATGGAGCTCTGTAATTTCGGAGCCAAGGTGATCTATCCGCCGACGATCTTCCCGGCTTACCATAACAATATTCCGATTCGTATCCGCAACACCTTCAATCTGGATGCCCCTGGAACCTATATCACTAAGGATAAGACTCCGGATAGCCGTACGATTAAGGGTATCTCGTCGATCAACGACACCTGTCTGATTACGATCCGCGGTTTGGGTATGGTCGGGGTGATTGGTGTGAACTACCGTATCTTCAAAGCCCTTTCGAAATCGGGGATCAGCGTCTTCTTCGTTTCGCAGGCGGCTTCGGAGAATACCACTTCGATCGGTGTACGCAACGGGGATGCAGAACTGGCCGTACAGGTGCTTTCGACGGAGTTTGCCCAAGAGATCTCGATGGGTGAAATTAACCCGCCGGTTACGCAGCACGATCTGGCTACCGTGGCTATTGTCGGAGAGAATATGCGTCACCGTCCCGGTGTGGCTGGAAAACTGTTCGGTACGTTGGGTCGAAACGGTATCAATGTGATTGCCTGTGCACAGGGTGCTTCGGAGACCAACATTTCGTTTGTCGTCACCAAAGAGAATCTGCGCAAATCGCTCAACGTGATTCACGACTCCTTCTTCTTGTCCGAATATCAGGTACTGAATATCTTCTTGGCCGGTGTGGGTTTGGTCGGCAGCAACCTGTTGGAGCAGATTCGCCAGCAGCAGGAGAAGTTGATGCGCGAAAATTCGTTGAAGATCCGGGTTGTCGGCATCACCAACTCCCGCCATTATATTGTTTCGCGTTCAGGCATCGACCTCAATACGTATAAAGAGCAGTTGGCGGCTTCGACACTTGTCTCCACGCCGGAGCGGTTCCGGGATGAGATCTTGTCGATGAATATCTTTAATTCCGTGTTTGTCGATTGTACGGCCAGCCCGGCTGTGGCAAGTATCTATGAGGAGCTGTTGTCGCACAATGTGTCGGTTGTCGCCGCCAATAAGATTGCAGCCTCTTCGGAGTATAACCACTACTTGAAACTGAAAAACACAGCTCGGACAAGAGGTGTAAAATTCCTTTTCGAAACCAACGTTGGGGCAGGTTTGCCAATTATCAATACGATTAGTGATCTGATCAATAGCGGGGATCGTATCTTGAAGATCGAGGCGGTGGTATCCGGTACGTTGAACTACATTTTCAACGAGATGAACGAAACGGTGCCGCTGAGTCGAGCCATTGCGATGGCCAAAGAGGCCGGTTATGCCGAACCGGATCCACGGGTCGATTTGAGCGGTATGGATGTGATTCGTAAGTTGGTGATTCTTTCCCGTGAGGCCGGTTATCGTGTCGAGCAGGAGGATGTCCAGAAACATCTGTTTATTCCGTCTGAATATTTTGAAGGCAGTGTCGAGGATTTCTGGAAGCGTGTTCCCGAGTTGGATGCCGATTTCGAAGTGCAGCGTAAAAAACTGGCTGCTGAGGGCAAACGTTGGCGTTTCATTGCCTGCATGGATCACGGCAAGACAGAGGTTGCATTACGTGAAGTGGGGCCCGATAGTCCGTTCTATCACCTGGAGGGTAGCAACAATGTCATTTTGTTGACCACCGAACGTTATAAAGAGTATCCGATGCAGATCAAGGGTTACGGTGCCGGAGCCAGTGTCACGGCGGCCGGTGTCTTTGCGGATATTATCAGTATTGCTAATATTCGGTAACACTCGCACTTGAAGCTTGCGTCGGGTTTTGCATGACTTTCGTCCTGCTTAAGAGTTTGATTGATTGCTTGGTACAGATTCAGAATCGCAACAGTATCGTGCTGCTTGAGCGTGTTTCGTTGTAGCAGCGCGGTATAAAGCTGCAGTGCAACTCGATCCAATACCTGCGAATCCAATAGGTGGGCGACCCAATGTGGTCGCCCTCTTTATTTTATGGGGTGGAAAAGATTGAGTGGTGCCACTATTTATCCCCATATATCCTAAGGCAAAGTAGCAGTGGTGCCGTTATAATAAAACCGGTTCGAGAAAAAGGGTATGTTTGTCCGTAATTGGGGTTTTGTCGGATTGGGTTAGGCATCTTATTTTTGCACTGTACAAAAAGTGTAAAACCAAAACAGTTCCTTATGTATATTGAACAGATTAATTCTCCCAAAGATCTTAAACAGCTCACCGCGGAACAGATGACGGTACTGGCCGGTGAAATTCGTCAGGCGTTATTGAATCGTCTGAGTACGTGTGGCGGTCATATCGGGCCCAATCTGGGTATGGTGGAGGCTACGATTGCGCTGCATTTTGTTTTTGATTCGCCCAAAGATAAGCTGGTGTTTGATGTCTCGCACCAATGTTATACCCATAAAATATTGACCGGACGTAAAGAGGCGTTTTTGGATCCGGCTAAATATGCATCGGTTTCGGGTTACACCAATCCATATGAGAGCGAGCATGATTTCTTTACTATTGGCCATACCTCTACGTCGGTCAGCTTGGCCTGTGGCCTGGCGAAGGCCCGTGATCTGAAACGTGACTCGGAAAATGTGATTGCCGTGATTGGTGACGGTTCACTCAGCGGTGGTGAAGCCTATGAAGGGCTGAGCAATGCCGCAGAGATGGGAACCAACCTGATTATCGTGGTTAATGACAACGACATGTCTATTGCCGAGAATCATGGTGGTCTGTATGGTAATCTCCGTCAGCTTCGCGAAAGCAAAGGTGAGGCTCCGTGCAATTTCTTTAAGTCATTGGGGTTGGATTACCTTTACGTTGATGAAGGCAATGATATTTCCGCATTGATCGCTGCATTTCGTCAGGTCAAAGATGCTTCACATCCGGTGGTGGTACATATCCACACGCAGAAGGGTAAAGGTTATGCATTTGCTGAACAGAATCGTGAGAAATACCATTGGGGTGGACCGTTCAATCTGCAGACCGGTGAACCGAAGAATCGTAGCACAGCCGAGGATTATGGCGACCTGACCGGTAGGTTCTTGCTCGAGGAGATGGCGAAAGATCCGACGTTGGTTGCCATCTCGTCGGGAACTCCGACTGTTCTTGGATTTACGCCGGAGCGTCGGCAGCAGGCTGGACGGCAGTTTGTCGATGTCGGAATCGCCGAAGAGCATGCTGTAGCGTTGGCTTCCGGAATCGCTGCCAATGGCGGGCATCCGGTATATGGCGTTTACAGTACCTTTATCCAGCGTTGTTACGATCAGCTTTCGCAGGATCTGTGTATCAACAATAATCCGGCGGTTATCGCTGTGTTTGCCGGAACTGTGAACGGTATGAATGATGTAACCCACCTTGGGTTTTTCGATATTCCGTTGATTGCCAATATTCCCAATATGGTCTATTTGGCTCCGACCTGTAAAGAGGAGTATTTTGCCATGATGCGTTGGGCCATTCAACAGCGTGAACACCCGGTTGCGGTACGTGTCCCGGGAGTAGTTGTCGAATCGCGCCAGGAGCCGTTCGATACCGATTATAGTATGTTGAACCGTTATCGGGTGACGCAGCAGGGTAGGCGTGTGGCTATTTTGGCTTTAGGTTCCTTCTATGGATTGGGTGAGGCTGTCCGGACAAAATTGGAGGCAGATGCCGGATTGCAAGCAACCTTGATTAATCCCCGGTATATTACCGGATTGGATACCGATCTGCTCGAATCGCTGAAAACCGATCACCAGATTGTCGTAACACTTGAAGATGGCGTATTGGACGGTGGTTTCGGTGAGAAGATAGCTCGTTATTATGGTGATTCTGCCATGCGTGTACTGAATTTCGGATTGCGCAAGGAGTTCGCAGACCGTTATGTAGCTGCTGAATTGATGCGAGCCAATCGCTTGACCGATACGCAAATTGTGAAGGATATTCTCTCTTCGTTGCAGCAGTTGGCGTAAAGATGTTTTGAGCAAAAGATAGTATTCTGCACATACTGATTTTTAAAGGGGAGTAGAGACGTTATCTCTATTCCCCTTTTTAGCTTTTGGTGTGGTTCTCAATTGATAGGCATTGGTTAATAGATGTGTGTGGAATGGGGTTGTGTCGTTTCCTGATTGCATGTTATGATTGATCTTGGGGTGCATATTCGGCAAAATACGCCGCAAGGAAGCGTCGTTGTGGTACGTATTCTGAGTAGAGGAGTGGGTTTGGCAGGATATTTTTACTACCTTTGAAAAATTGTATGATCCAAATAGAAAAGAGATGAAAATCGCAATTATCGGTGGTGGAAATATGGGCGGTGCAATTGCCAAAGGTATTGCAGCCGGCTCGCTTGTCCCTGCAGCCAATTTGACCGTAACGGCTCACACGCAAAAGACATTGGATAAAATCAAAGGCTACGATGCCGCAATTACAACGACTCTTGATAATCGTTCAGCGGTAAAAGATGCCGATCTGATCATTATTGCGGTTAAACCGTGGTTGCTCGAAGAGGTTGTCGTTGGTTTTCGGGATCTGCTCGACTATTCCCGCCAGACAATTGCGTCAGTCGTTGCTGGAGTGTCGTTTGAGCAGTTGAAGACGATGCTCGATAATGGCTCTGGTGTAGTGCCAGTGATGTATCGCATTATTCCCAATACTGCAATCTCGTTGGGCGAGAGCGTTACCTTTATTGCTGCTGAGGGCGCTTCGGACGATCAGCTGAAATTTGTGGTTTCGCTGTTCGACGAATTGGGCCAGACCATTGTGGTTGATGAATCGATGATGGTGGCCGGCACCTCTTTGGCCTCGTGCGGAATTGCCTTTGCACTGAAATATCTCGATGCATCGATTCAGGGCGGGGTAGAACTTGGTTTTACCCCGGAGGAGTCCCGCGCGATTGTGATGCAAACCATGCGCGGAGCGTTGGAGATGATGAAGCACAATCAGACGATGCCTCAGACCGAAATCGACAAGGTAACGACCCCGGGCGGTATCACGTTGAAAGGTCTCGCGGCGATGGAGGAGGCCGGTTTTGTGCCGGCCGTTAAAGCAGGTCTGTTCAAAAGCCGATAGACATGGGGTACAGATTTAAACGTGTGGTTGTTAAGGTCGGGAGCAACGTGTTGGCTCGTCCGGATGGGTCACTCGACGTCACCCGCATGTCGGCTCTCTCTGACCAAGTAGCCGATCTGCATCATAGCGGTGTGGAGGTAATTCTGGTCTCTTCGGGTGCTGTGGCTTCAGGACGTAGTGAGATGCATGCCCACACCTTCAAACGTAAATTGGGGCAGGTCTCCTCTCGTCAGCTTTTCTCTGCGGTAGGTCAAGCGAAGTTGATCAACCACTATTATGAGTTGTTTCGAGATCATGGGTTGGTGTGTGGTCAGGTGTTGACGACAAAAGAGAGCCTCTCAACCCGACGCCACTACCTGAACCAGCAACACTGCATGTCGGTGATGTTGTCCAACGGAGTGATTCCGATTCTGAATGAAAACGATACCATCTCGGTGACGGAGCTGATGTTTACCGATAACGATGAGTTGTCGGGATTGGTAGCAGCCATGATGGATGCCGAGGCCTTGATCATTCTCAGCAATATTGACGGGGTTTATAACGGCAATCCGGCTGATCCCGATTCGTATGTGATTCGTGAGATTGCCCCTCAGCAAGATCTGTCACAATACATTCAGTCCGGCAAGTCGCAATTCGGTCGTGGTGGCATGTTGACCAAGTGCCGTATCGCCCGTAAGGTCGCTGAAGAGGGGATTGAGGTAATTGTGGCTAATGGTAAGCGAGAGAATATTTTACCCAGTATACTTTCTGATAAGATTGAGACCGTATGTACACGCTTTATCCCTTCCGAACGGGTGGTTTCTCCAGTTAAAAAATGGATCGCTCACTCTGAAGGTTTTGCCAAAGGGGACCTACGGGTGAGTGAAAGCGCTTATGAAGCGTTGTGTAAGCCAGAGGCCGTGAGTCTGTTGCCTATTGGTGTTACCGATGTACAGGGTGAGTTTGAAAAGGGAGATATTGTGCGCATCTTGGCACCGGATGGCCGTCAGATTGGTGTTGGTCGTGTCTCATGTGACAGTGCAAAGGCGGCCCAACTGGCTGGAACCAAAGGTGAACGCCCGTTGATTCATTACGATTATATGTATTTGGATCAACTTGATTTTGAATAATATTGATCTGTCTATTTTAAGTGTAACTTAATATGGAGCTTAACGAACTTTTTGAGAAAGCTGTGGTAGCTTCTCGCAGTTTGAATCTGATACCGGAATCCAAGATCAATGCGGTTTTGTTGGCTGTTGCCGATGCGGCTGAGGCTCGAACCGATTTTATTCTTGAAGCCAATCGTCGTGATTTGGCTCTGATGGATGAACAAAATCCGATGTACGATCGGTTGATGTTGACTGCAGAACGGATTAAAGGAATAGCCAGCGACATGCGCAATGTGGCTTCGTTGCCCTCACCTCTGAATCGAGTATTGGATCAGTTTGTGCGTCCAAACGGAATGAAAATCATCAAAATATCGGTTCCATTCGGAGTAATTGGAGTGATCTATGAGGCAAGGCCCAATGTGAGTTTTGATGTCTTCTCCCTCTGTCTGAAATCGGGGAATGTTTCGGTGTTGAAAGGTGGTCACGATGCCCGTTACTCCAATGAGGCGATTGTCGAGGTGATTCGTGAGGTGCTTCGGGCCAATGGGGTCGATGAACACACCGTTACGTTGTTGCCGGCTGATCGCGAAGCAACGGCGGCTTTGTTGGATGCGGTGGGGTATGTAGATTTGCTGATTCCACGCGGAAGCAAAGGGTTGATCGATTATGTGAGAAAGAATGCACATGTTCCGGTGATTGAAACGGGTGCCGGAATCTGTCATACCTATTTTGATGTTAAGGGCGATGTGACCAAATGTGCCAATATCGTATTTAATGCGAAGACCCGTCGGGTCAGTGTATGTAATGCGCTTGATTGTCTGATTGTACATCGGGACCGGTTAGCGGATCTTCCAGCTGTGTGTGAAAAATTGGCCACGAAAAATGTGCTGATTTATGCAGATCCGGAGGCCTATGCGGCTCTCGAAGGCCGTTATCCTGCAAACTTGCTGGCGCACGCTACGGCCGAAAGCTTTGGAACTGAGTTTCTCTCATACAGAATGGCGATTCGGACTGTCGGTTCACTGGAAGAGGCTCTGGATCACATTGTGCGTTACTCTTCAAAGCACAGTGAGGCGATTGTTAGTGAGGATCCCGAAGCCATTCGGATTTTCCAGCATCGTGTGGATGCGGCGTGTGTCTATGCCAATGTTTCGACGGCCTTTACCGATGGGGCTCAGTTCGGTTTCGGAGCAGAGATCGGTATCAGTACGCAAAAACTGCACGCACGTGGCCCCATGGCTTTGCGCGAGTTGACCAGTTACAAATATTTGATCAACGGTAACGGTCAGGTGCGTTCTTGATCCTCGTCGAGAAGTGTGATCGCTTGACCTCTGCCAGAGCAGTTGGACAAGGGTTTTATAGAGTAGGTCTGTGTGGGAAAGCCGTACAGACCTATTTATTTGACGGATTCGGGGATAATGGCGGGCCTTAAGTTTTGAATAGAGGCTCTTTTGTTTGGAAAAACTTTTATTCGTTCCCGTTTTTCACGCATTTCCTGTAATTTTGTCCACCGGTTTGAATAATATCTTTATTAAATAGTAGTTATGAAAGGATTGTGGACAGTAGGTCTGCTGGTTGTTTCGAATATCTTCATGACCTTCGCCTGGTATGGACAGCTGCGTCTCAAGGGACAAAAATGGTTCGATAATCTGCCGTTGGCCGGTGTGATTCTGCTCTGCTGGAGCGTGGCCCTGGTCGAGTACTCGTTTCAGGTACCGGCCAATCGTATCGGATTCCACGAAAATGGGGGGCCCTTCTCGCTGGTGCAATTGAAAGTAATTCAAGAGGTTATTTCTCTTTTGGTCTTCACGCTCTTTACCCTTATCTTCTTCAAAAACGAGGCGTTGCGATGGAACCATGCGGTCGCCTTCATGTTTTTGGTGTTGGCAGTCTATTTTATTTTCAAAAAATAGTTGCCAACTATTTGCTGATTCCAAAAAAATGGCCTAAATTTGCAATGAATTCAAATTTGTAATAATTACAAAATAACAATGAACGCAAAGTTGCATCAATATTTGACAGGTTTCGGGGTAAAGCCCTCGATGCAACGTATAGCGATCATGGAGTATTTGATGACGCATCGTACACATCCGACGGTTGATGAGATCTACACGGCTCTCTCACCCTCGATGCCAACCCTGTCCAAAACGACTGTATATAATACATTACGGTTGCTGGCAGAGCATGGTGCAGTCTTGGAGTTGGACATGGATTCGCGGAATACCCGTTTCGACGGTGATGTTACGCCGCATGCCCATTTTTATTGTAAGGAGTGTGGACGGATTGAGGATCTGCCTTTGGTCGGAGGAGAACGCTTGATGCAGGCAGTCCCGGATTCGTTGGAGGTGTCGGACGTTCAGGTTTATTACAAGGGAATTTGTCATGCGTGCAAACACGAAATGAATTGAAACTGATAAAACAATAAAGTTGAACTTTTAAAAGAAGAAGATCATGAAAAAGAAATTTATCTGCACGGTTTGCGGTTTTGTTTACGAAGGTGAGAATCCCCCTGCAGAGTGCCCTCAGTGCAAAGCTCCTAGCTCAAAATTCAAAGAAGTTGTTGAAGGCGAAGGTCTGACCTGGGCTGACGAGCACGTCCTTGGTGTAGCTAAAGGTGTTGATGCAGAGGTTCTCCAGGGTTTGAAAGATCACTTCATGGGTGAGTGCTCAGAGGTTGGTATGTATCTGGCGATGAGCCGTCAGGCTGACCGCGAGGGCTATCCTGAAATTGCAGAGGCTTTCAAACGTTACGCTTGGGAAGAGGCAGAGCACGCTGCTAAATTCGCTGAGCTGCTGGGTGAGATCGTTTGGGATACCAAGACCAACGTTAAAGCACGTATGGAGGCTGAATGCGGCGCTTGCGAAGACAAGAAACGTATCGCAACCTTGGCTAAGAAACTCAATCTGGACGCTATTCATGACACCGTACATGAGATGTGCAAAGATGAGGCTCGCCACGGTAAAGGTTTCGAGGGTCTTTACAACCGCTATTTCAAGAAATAGTCTTGTCCCTTAAATAAGAGATGTTTTAATTTAGGTTAATGTGAAGTGTCGGGGAGAAAACGTAAGTTTTCTCCCCGATTTTTTATTGTATTATGTGTGGTGAAGCGGAGTGAACGAAAGGAAAGAGGGATCGACCATTGGGAACAGTCTGTTGCACAGTGACCAAGGCGAACATGGATCCTCGCTTTAATCAATGGCGGTACAGGTGTTGTCGTTCGGTTTTGGGGTTGTCTTTGTACACAATGAATATAGCAACAGCAGATGGTTGTTGTGCTGTAAAGTTTTTTTGGAGGGGAGAGGTGCAGTTATAACAATTCTGGAAAGATGCAGGTTAGATTAAGCCCATCTGTTGGAGCAGGATGGAAGCGTTCATGTTGCGGCTTACGCCGTGACGTAGTTTGTAATCATAGACAATTTGGTCGCCGGAATGGTCGATCTCGAAGCAGATGTTGTGAAAATGGCTGGGATCCTGTTGAGCGAGTTCTCCGAGGGCCAGATCGTGCGTAGCAACCAAACCGGCGATCGGTAAAGTCTGCAATTTCAGTAAAAATTTGCGTGAACCGTTCAACTTATCCTGCGAATTGGTCCCCTTGAGCATCTCATCGAGAATACAGAAGGTTTTTTGTGCGTGCTCTGCCGTCTGCACCAACTGTCGCAACCGCAGCAGCTCGGCATGAAAATAGGAGGTGCCTTTGGCCAGATTGTCGGTGGTCCGCATGCTGGTAAAGAGCGTCATCGGTTGAAAAGAGAGTGTGCGACTGCATACTACATTCCCCGACAGAGCCAATACCAGATTGACTCCGACCGTGCGTAAAAAGGTGCTTTTGCCCGCCATATTGGCTCCGGTGACAATATAGATATCGTGCAGAGCTGCTACCTCAAAATCATTGCATACTTTACCTTCGTCAGGTAGAAGAGGATGTCCCATCGCTTCGGCATGCAGCAGATGGTCGGTGCTGATCTCGGGGGTGCAATAGGTCGGATGGTTAAACCGATAGAGCCCCATGCTGGTCAGGGCGTCGAACTGATGGATGGTTTCGAACCATGATTGTGCCTGCAGACGATGTGCCTCTCGCCAACGGTCGAACTGCAGGATGTGATGCAGGTCTTTTAAATAGAGACCGTTCATAACCAGTGCCACCAAAATATTGTTGCGTTGATCGAAGCTGTCGAGAATCCGATTCAGCGAGCGGAGAGCCTTATCGGCTGGTTCGGCTCCAACGAGAGTGGCCTGTAACGTTTGTAATTCGGGGCTGGTAAATGGGGTTGTGGCGATCAGTTTCGACAGATGGTTGTACGTGCCGATCACTTTGGAAAAACGGTCGGTAAGTTTACTGATGCGGTTGATGCGTTTGAGATAATATCCCCAAACACCCAACTGGATAAAGAAGAACAACAACGCATATCCGTAGGGAATGAGAGACAGAATCGTGAGCACCCATAACAAAATGCTGATTCCGTTGATGATATATAGCACTTTGTTTGCATAGCGATTTTTGAAGAAACGGGTCTCGTTTAACCAGTCACGTGCGATCTGGTCGTCTTTGGGTTGGATGGAGTGCATGAGGCCGGTTGCACGATAGTTTAGCATCCATGCGGGAGATTGGGCCAATTCGGCGGCAGCCTGCTGTCGGGCAACGATACGTTGGGCGTCCAGCTCCGGATGCAGCAGCCAATGCGTTAGCAGATCGCAGCCGCAGGGTGTGGCGGTCCGATTTAACGATTGGAATAGAGAGTGTTCTCCGAATAGATCCAGATCCAAAGCGTAGGCGTGTGTCGATTCAGCAAACTGTTCGCCTGTGGGAAGTGCTGACCAATCACCGTTCAGGTATTCGATCTCTGTTTGGCAACAGCGAATCAATGTTTTCAGCTTGGCAATGCGGTTGGCAACCCGATTGTCCCAAACTGTCACGCCGATAAAGAGTAGGATCAACCCTCCGCATACGCTCAACCAAAGGGGAACATTTTGGGTGGCAACCAGGCAGACAATGGTGTAAACAATCCCTGAAAATAGCAGAAGTTTCGTGGTAGTGAGCCAATTCCGGATACGGGAGGTGGTTTGTAAAGCAATTTCTTGTTGTTGGCGGTGTTGTGTGTAAAATTCTGCCGTCGTCATTGTAGTGTGATATGGGTAAAATAACGGGTCTGCTGAGTCCAAAGATACGCTTTATTTCTCAAGAATAAAGGTCTCCTTTTTACCGATTCCCCACTCATACAGATATTCAGCTTCTTCAATGCGGACGTTCACCACCAATCTTACCCCTTTGGTGCAGTCGATGTGGATGTATCCCGATACGGATTCACCCGGATAGATGGTGTTTTTCTTCAAGTATCCCAGCTGTTTGATCTCTTTTTCGTTTTGAAGTGCTTGACTGAAGTTGACAATGCGTTGTTGTGAGGCCAGATTGGCTTGAGCGGCTGCAGTAGGACTGTATGTCGTGGTTTGGAGGGAGGCGTATCCTCCATAATTGCTGTGAAAGGTAGTTGTTGAAGTTGCAAAACCGGCTCCTGCCGTGGAGAATCCCTCGCTGAAACCCATGAGAACAGCCGCTAAGATTTGGGATCGTTTGACCTTTTTCATATACTCCTCGCCGGACCAAACTTTTAGGTCGGTGGCAGCGTTGTCTTCATCGAAAGCGACTGCGATAATGTTCGTTTCGGGCGTGATTTCGATGGGCGATCGATGTTTGGTAGCGTATCTATCGTGATACGGGTTAGTCGAGGGAATCAATGTCCTGTTAATGGAAATCCTGCACGAAAATGGTTGCACGGTGAGGTATGGTATATTTATTGGATTGTATTGTATTAAAAAGAATATTATCGGTTAAATCAGAATAGCTATGAAAAACATTTTAATTGTGATTTGCACTTTGTTGGGTATGGGAGGATGTCGATCGAACAGCGATGGAGCGGTTATTGATAATCGCACGGTAAAGACTTTTGATGTGGCCCGCTTCATGGGAAAATGGTATGAGATCGCGCGCTATGACCATCGATTCGAGGAGGGAATGACTCGTGTGAGTGCAACCTATACGTTATTGGACAACGGGCGTATTGAGGTGGTGAATGCCGGGTACAAGGACGGAAAGTATAAAGAGATTAAAGGCAAGGCGAAGCAGCCGGATCCTGATGATCCGGGAAAGTTGAAAGTCTCCTTTTTTCTGTGGTTTTACTCTGACTATTATGTGTTGATCATGGATCCGGATTATCGTTATGTGGTTATTGGCAGCAGCAGTGACAAGTATCTTTGGATCATGAGCCGTGAACCAAATCTGCCGGAACCGGTGCTTCAAAAGCTGTTGACACAACTCCGTGAACGGGGTTATGATACGGCTAAATTGGTGTTTAGCTATACAGTGTGAGCCTTTGGTTAACTACGCGAGCTGAATCAAATGATTGTAAAGATCATAATGATTTAGGGTCTCTGACTAATGGAACTTACCCAGATTGACAATCTTGAAACAGGGATCTTGGTTGGTGTCGGTGGTGTTCGGAATGACTTGAACTGTAATATCGGTATGTTTAACCTCCATATAGGTAACCGTATTGTTTGCATTGTTCTTTATCTTAGTAAATCAAGATTCGAGTGTTATATCGGCACTTCTTTCCGAGTGCAGAAATTCACAAATCGATTGAAGATTTTTTGTGCAATGAGCAATGGTTTTTCTGCTGACGGGTGCATATGATTTACTTAATTTCGATAGTGATGAAGAAGGTGAAAATTACAGTTCTACGGGTAACTTTCAATGAGGACTTTGCGCAGGAGTATGGTATGCCAGGATTGCAACCCTGTCAAGTGATGCAGCCGGGGCAGGTTTTTTATGCCGGTTTGGGAAAACCTGACGGATTTTGTGATGGAGCTTGGCGGTCCATTCATCAATATGTATTTGCTTTGGCAAATGGTGCACAGCATTTCTATTTTAATGATTGGGTGCGACAACCCGGTGTGGCGATTACCTGTTGCAATGATGGGTTACGCCCTGTCTTTTTCAAACTTGAGGCGATGGATGAAGAGGTGCCATCTCCATTTGTAAAACCAGAGTGTTGATCTGATTTTACTTTCGCGTTCCCGAATAGTTCTACACAGAGGGCTTTCGAACCTATGTCGGTCCGAAAGCCCTCTGTGGTTTTAGCACGTTTCTTTGACCATTGGTCACTGCACTGAAAGAGCAAGGTCGCAATTGAAAGTCAGCAATCCTATTTTAAGATAAATTTTGCTCTTGATTGGGAAATGGTAAGAATTTGACGTATATTTAGTTACACAATATACTGGGACAAAATGTCGATAGTATGATGGAAGAGCCATAGACTGATTTGTCTTATTGTTTGAATCTGTAAAATACTTATATATAATAAGTTGATTATATGACTACCCCCAAACAGATTTTAAAAACCTATTATGGTTATCCTGATTTCCGGCCGTTGCAGCAGGAGATTATCGAACAGCTTCTTATCGGTAAAGATATGCTTGTGTTGATGCCGACGGGGGGAGGAAAGTCACTATGCTTTCAGATTCCGGCGTTAATTTTGGAGGGTGTGGCCATTGTGGTTTCGCCGTTGATCTCTTTGATGAAAGATCAGGTCGATGCGTTGCAAGCCAATGGAATTCCGGCTGAGACGCTTAATAGCAGTAATAGTGAGTTACAAAATCTGTCGATTCGCGCACGCTGTCAACGACGAGAGGTCAAGTTGTTGTACATGTCACCGGAGCGTTTGATTGCCGATATTGCCTGGTTATCGCAGTTGACCATTTCGTTGTTTGCTATTGATGAGGCCCACTGTATCTCACAGTGGGGACATGATTTTCGTCCGGAGTACACGCAGTTGGGAGTGATCCACGAAAAATTTCCAGGCATTCCGATCATCGCTTTGACGGCTACTGCTAATAAAACGACCCGTATTGATATTGTCCGACAGCTGCATTTACAGGACCCTCGCATTTTTGTCAGTTCGTTTGATCGTCCGAATTTAAGTCTGCGTGTCCGGCGTGGAGAGACGTCTGACGGTAAATTACGAACCATGTTAAATATTATTACCCGGCATCACAACGAGAGCGGTATTATTTATTGTCTGTCGCGTAAGACGACTGAAACAGTCGTAGACAGACTCCGTGAATATGGGGTTAGAGTTGGTGCCTATCATGCCGGATTATCCAACACGGAGCGAGATCGCGTGCAACGTGATTTTATTCATGATCGTATTGATGTGGTTGTAGCGACCATCGCTTTTGGGATGGGGATCGATAAAAGCAATATCCGTTTTGTTATTCATTACAATCTGCCGCAAAGCATTGAAAACTACTACCAGGAGATTGGACGAGGAGGGCGTGATGGCTTGCCGACCGAGACGCTGCTGTTTTACAATGTGCAAGATTTGATTCGATTGCGCTGGATGGCGATGAAAAGCGAACAAAAAGAGTATAACCTGGATCGACTGCGGCGTATGCAGGAGTATGCCGAAGCGCGCGTGTGCCGGCGTCGGATTTTATTGAGCTATTTTGGCGAGATCACCGAACGCAATTGTGGCAATTGTGATGTTTGTCTGGCCCCACCAAGCTATTTTGATGGTACTGTATTGGTGCAGCAGGCGTTGTCTGTTATAGCCCGAACCAAAGAGAGCGTCGGTATTACGATGGTTGTTGATATTTTGCGAGGTGTAGCATCGCATGAAATTGTTGCGAAGGGTTACCATTTGTTGAAGACATTCGGAGTTGGACGGGAGGTTTCGGAACGTGCGTGGCAAGACTATTTGTTGCAGATGTTGCAATTGGGTTTTGTTGAGATTGCCTATGAAGAAAATCGACATTTGAAAATTACGGCGCTTGGTAAGGCTGTATTGTATGAAGGGAAACGAGTGCAGTTGGCAGAGCAGTCCGCTCCCAAGAGGTTTATGCAATACGAAACACGATCTGAACAGGTTCCGGTATTCGTTGGTCAGCAGCGTACCCAGCAGGGTGATGCTAAAGTTGAAGATAAGGCTCTGTTTGAGCGATTGCGAGAATTGCGTATGCAAATTGCCCGGGCCAACAATTGGCCGGCCTTTGTGGTTATGTCCGATGTTACGCTGCATGCTTTGACCACAGAACGACCTGAGACGCTCGAGGCATTTGAAAACATCTGGGGAATCAGCCGTCGGAAAAGGGAGGCTTATGGAGAGCAGTTTTTGACGGTCATCAACGAGTTTTCCCAAAAACGACAATCCAATGAAGAGTCTACAATAGAGAAATGTCGAAAGAAACCGTTTGCAGGCCCCGTAGAATCCTATATGGCCAGGCAGAAGAGGCTCTATTCACGAGCCTACATGCCCTGGACGCAGGAGGAGGAGAGTGTGTTGTCTCAGCTCTATACTGAAGGAAAGAGCTCTTCGACCATGATCACGGCTCTGGAGCGAAGTCGTGGGGCCATCCAGTCCAGATTAAAAAAGTTGAATTTACTTGAGGAGTCGAGTTCTGAGGAGGAGTCCGTTGGTCGATAGGGACTTGTTTGACCAGACGAGGCCGTACGCTGACACCTAAAGCGAGTGGATGAGAGAAAGTCTGCGTGCAGAATGTTTGACCTCGTTATGATCATTCATTATGATCAGTCATATTGTCATGATGGGTATTATGATTGATCGGATGATCGTGTCCATTGAAGCTGATCTTGATTATACGGGTTTGTAAAGCCCCTGAGAATAGGGAATTGGAAAGAGAGTGTATAGGAGTTTGCCTATATGCTCTCTTTTGGTTTGCCTATTTGTTTGTTTTGTAAGTGTTTATGGGTTTGCTAAATAGATACTCGTTCCTTTCGGGTGAATAAAACGGCAATAGCATAAAGGTTCTCGAAAAAAATATTAATTTTGCGGCCGATTGGTTCCAAGAGACCCTTCGGGTCTCATGGATTAAAAGGGAATCGGGTGTAAATCCCGGACAGTCCCGCTGCTGTGAAGCTCCAACCAACCATTCGAAGTCTATAAACCACTGATCACTTGTAAGGATTGGGAAGGTGTCGAATGGGGAGTCAGTCAGAAGACCTGCCATCAATTTATATGTTTAATCGAACCCGCGGACAGGACGGTTAAATGTACATGGTAAATGCTACTTGCTTTTTTTAGGCTATTGTCCTACATATTCCCGTTTGAGGGGTTGTGTTATCCTGTTTGATGTTTCACGACTCCAAGGTCGCGTGCTGCCCTTGTCAAGTACATCGGATGCAGGCGTCCTTTGGGCGTGCAGTTTGGATGACAACCTGTACTACATTCTACAAGGCAAAAGGTGTTTCGTGTACACGTTCAATTAACACGAAAGTTTCAGTGTTTCGCCGAGTATCCATCCCTGATCGTCAGTTGGTCAATGAGGCGTTTATATCGGGATAGATTGATGTATATGTTCACGTTTCTGATTGTTAGCGGATCTGCTACACAATCGCTATTTATCAAACAATAAAATCATGAGAGTAAAAATGAGATGGGGCCTGGTGTGTGTTGCAGTGGCTTTGGCAATGGGAAGTTGCACCGACAAAAATGACGAACCGATACCAGATCCAACGTTTGAGTGGACGACGGAGATCGCAACCGATGTGCCGACGTTTGTTGTTCCGGATAAGACTGTAGAACTTTCCTATGTTGCTGGGAATGTGAAGTCTGTAGAAACGGAGGCGTTGCCTGCTGGATGGAGCGTAACGGTGGATCAGACGGCTAATAAAATTGAGATTTCAGCCACAGCCGATGCGGTAACAAAAGCTACTTTGAAGGTTACAGCACAGGGAGCAGGGACGCAGACTATTTCAAAGAACGTTGACCTCTATTGCTTGAATACGTTTGATGATCCGGCCAGTGTTTTTGTCCTGAACGAGGGCAATATGACTACCGAGAATGGATCGTTGACCTGGATCTCACCCGAAGGGTATGTGTTGGATGATGCTTATAAAACGGTCAATGGTACGGAGTTGGGCAATGTTGCGCAGGATATGGCTTTTTATGATGGCAAGATCTATATCATTTCGCAGAATGGCAACCAGAATGCCAACGGAACCATGTTTGAGAACGACGGTATGCTGGTCGTTGTGGATGCGCACACCTTGAAGCGGACAGCCGCGTTTACAAATGATGATCTCCAGGGACTCTATCGGCCCACACATATTGCGGTACTCGATGCGCAGCATCTTTATATCCGTGATGAAACCGGTATTTACCGTTTTGATCCGACAGCCAAAACTTTGGCCTTTATTTCTGGTACGGATGGTGCTCCCAAGAGCCGTTTTGTTACGATGGGAGGCAAGGCTTACACCTTCAAATCGGGCTATTCGAGCAAGATTCTTGAAATCTCTACGGAGAGTGATGCCGTGAAGTCGATCTCTTTCCCATACAGTATCCCCTGCATGATCAATCGTGTGCTGGGTATTCAGGGGGCCGATGACGGTCGGATGTGGGTGATGACCTCCACGTCGACAACGGTCGGTTCGGGTCAAATCGCTATCGGTAAATTTAACCTTTCAGACCGGACGATGATCCAGCGTCGTATTGGTGTGGAACCGGGAGTAGGTTCTTCGGGTGAAGCGTTTGCTGCATTTGGTAATAAACTTTACTATGCCGATGGCGTGACGGTTTACTGTTTGCCTTTCGATGAGAGTGAAGATCTCAAGGCTGATTCCGGTCTCAAGGCAGAACAGTGGATGGTGGATCTCTCGGCTTTGGACAAGAGTGCTGGACAGCGTTATAACGGCTTGGGTGTACACCCCACCTCAGGAAGGGTTTATATCAATACCATCAAATCGTTTGCTCAGTTCGAGCAGAATCAGATTTGGGGTTTTGACTTTGATGTGAATGCCGAGGTACCGGCTGTCAAATATGAGAATTACACCAATTTCCCTGCCGGCTTCTATTTCCCTGCCAGCCGTCAGTAAACTTGAAAAAAAGACAGAATGATGAAGAATAGATGGTTTACAGCCCTATTTTTGATGGGCGCCATGGTTTTGGCTGGTGGATGTTCGTCCGATGCAGACGATATGGATGACAATGGAGGTAATCAAGGGGGGAGTGGCGATACTCCGTCGACTGTGCTTGGTGGCTATGCCGATCCCGATGGGGTATTGATTCTCAATCAAGGTGCTCCTCGTTTAGAGAACGGATCAGTAACCTGGATCTCACCCTCAGGCAAGATCCAGGAGAATGTTTACCGTACGGTGAATGGTTCCGCCTGTGGTAATACTTCGCAAGATCTTTACCTGTGTAACGGGAAGATTTACATTATGAGTAATAACAATCAGGTGCCCGATTTGGGAGACAGCGAACCGGGAGATGGCTCGATCGTGATTGTTGATGCCGAAACTTTCCGTCGTGAAAAGGTTTTCCGTTTCGATGAGTTGATGTTCCACAAGCCTGAGGGTTCACTCGAGGAGGTTGATATGTTGCCGTTGGCTACGCCGCTCGAAAACCTGGCAGTTATCGACGAGCACAATCTCTTCTTTGCCGATGGGCAGGGAATGTTTCGTCTTGATACCGAAACGGGAGTGTTGACTCTCGTTGAGGGGGGATGCCATTTCGGTAACCAGGGTAATACGATCGAAACCGTTGTGGCTACTCGAGGCATGACGGTCATTGGAGATCACCTCTATTGTGCTGGTGGTGGCTTTTGGTCGAACACCAAACTTTTCGAGTTTACGAAAGATTGTGATGAGGTGACTCGAACGCTCGATCTTTCAGGTGAATTTATCAGCGGTATTTGCAAAACAGGCGACCACGAGATCGTAGTGGCCACCTGCGGTCGGTCGGGGAGTTTAAAAAGCTACCTGACCTTCGTGGATACGAAAACTATGAGTGCTACGCTTGAGAAGCCGATCAGTGCTGATATTTCAGCCGAGTTGATGAATTCGTCGGGGATCACGCTGGCAGGTGACTATCTCTATTTTGCAGCCGGGACGTTGACCGTGAGCCGTATCTCGCTCAAGACTTGGAAAATCGAGGAGTACATTCACGTGAAGGATGACGCTCCGCAAGCCGAATATTTGACCTGCAATGTTGTGGCAGATTCGAAAAAGAATCTTCTTTATGTTTCGGTTTCGAACGACTTGAACGAAGCACAGACCTCTGACGGTAATATTTTGGTTTATGATTGCAGTGGTGACAAACCCCAATTGGTGACGAACCTGGTCAATCGGGGTAGTTATCCGGTAAACATTTATCCAATGTCAAAATTTTATTAAACCTTCACCATTGGAAATAAACGACAAAATACGTTCCAATTTTATAGAAAAGAGCTATATGGGCTCCTTATAGCTCTTTTTTATTGGGGAGTGTCATTATCCTATTGGGGTACGTGGAAAGGCAATTTTTGCACTGCAATTTATGAAGAGGTAGCTGGGGTGTCGAGATATTCCCCTTATGCAGTCTGTTTTGTCGCTGCAAATTGCAACGAGCGTACCGGTACAACGCAAAAGTTATGATATGTTGGAATAAATCCTTGTTGCATTAGCAAAGTCTCTCAGACGTTCAATAAGCCGGTTCTGAAGCGACACAGCGCCTACTGTGGTCTGCAGAAAGACAAAAAGCGCTCTTTTTTACCAGATTTAATGCCGCGAGATTACTCTGTTTCGCATCTTTAGCTTAATTTTGCACGCTTGAAAAAGGGATAAGAGACAGGATAGATATTTTATGGCACAGTTGAAAGAGATGACATCAGGGCCGAGTTGGCCGTTGATTTTGAATTTTACTGTTCCTTTGTTGCTTGGTAACCTGCTCCAGCAGACCTATTCGCTGGTGGATGCAGCGATTGTGGGAAGATTTCTTGGTATTGATGCATTGGCCTCTGTGGGTGCCAGTACCTCCGTAGTTTTTCTTATATTGGGTTTTTGCAACGGCTGCTGCGGTGGTTTCAGCATCCCGGTGGCGCAAAAATTTGGTGCACGTGATTATGTGACCATGCGCCGCTTTGTGTCGGTCAGCCTTCGCCTGACGGCAGTAATGTCAATAGCTGTGGCCATTATCACCAGTTTGCTTTGCGGTTTCATCCTGCGCTCGATGCAGACCCCTGACAATATCTTTCAAGGAGCCTATTGGTATTTGCTTATCACTTTTCTGGGGGTCCCTTGCATTTTTTTCTACAATCTGTTTTCCTGCATTATCCGAGCATTGGGTGATAGTAAGACGCCGTTCTGGTTTCTGCTGTTCTCAACGGTGCTGAACATCGTACTCGATCTGTTCTGTATCCTTGTCTTGGGTTGGGGTGTTGCGGGTGCGGGTATCGCTACGGTCTTTTCGCAAGGACTTTCGGCTTTACTGTGCTATATCTATATGTATCGCAAATTTGATATCCTGAAAACCGAACCTGAAGACCGACGTTTCCGAAAGGATTTGGCTAGTCAACTACTCTCGATCGGGGTGCCGATGGGTTTGCAGTTCTCGATTACGGCTATCGGAAGTATCATGCTGCAGAGTGCGAACAATGCACTTGGAACGGCCTGTGTTGCGGCCTTCACGGCGGCTATGCGTATCAAAATGTTTGTGATGTGTCCGCTGGATGCTTTGGGGATGGCCATGGCCACCTATTCCGGACAAAACTATGGCGCCGGTAAACCGGAACGTATCTGGATGGGTATCAAGTCGGCCACCCTGATGATGGTGGAATATTCTGTGGCGATTGCCATAATTATGTGGGCGTTTGCCGATAAATTTGCTCTGCTGTTTATTTCGCCTGATGAGACGGAGATTATGAAGGATACCGTCTTGTTCCTGCATATCAATACCTCATTCTTTATCTTGTTGGGGTCGTTGAGTATTCTGCGTTATAGCATTCAGGGCGTGGGTTATACACGCTTGTCCATGTTCTCGGGGGTGTCTGAAATGGTCGCCCGAGTGCTGGTTAGTCTTATTCTTGTACCGGCCATGAAATTCCAGGGGGTCTGCTTGGGTGACCCGACAGCCTGGTTGTTTGCTAATCTCTTCCTCGTTCCAGCTTTTATTTACGTGTACCGACAATTGAAAGGACATGTGAGCGGAGTAGGGGTGCCCGCTCATTCCTAATAGATAGCCTCTCTACCTAAATGTCTCTTGTCTGCTTTGTGTGTGGGCAGCGCAGATGAATTTGCCTATGAAGAGGTCGAGAAATACGAGGCTAATACCAAGATGATCTATAGGTCAATCTGAAAATTAACGAATTCAGTTGGCCTAGCATACACTTGGATATGCTCATTATCCTTCGGGCAAAGATAAGGTAGTGAGGATTCGTAACGGGCAACAAGCGTATATTATAAGACGATTACCTATATGTCCCGATTCAATTCTTCTTACGGATTTTTGTTATTCCCGTTCTCCGATGGTGGATTTGCTGAAACGTATAATATTACAGAAACTGCTGGAAAACTGTGTAAAATTGGACTGGCATTCCTCAAGATGCACCCAGTTTCGCTGCGTTCCAGTCGCAAATGGAGACAGAAGAAGATGAGCTTCGTAAAAGTTTTGGATTATAACATTGATTGATACTTGTTTGCCAAGAGTTAATCAATGTGCCGGCTTGGGTGTTTGTTGATTGAGTCCAGTGTTGTGTCATCAAGAGGCTGATGAGAGGTGCCGATAGACTATGATAGCATCAAATTGCACCCATTCTCATCAATTGGATAGTTTGAGTGTGATTGACAAGAATTGTTTAGGTGAAATTTAGATTAATTTGCGTCAATCAGGTAGGAAAAAATAATTATATAAGGGAGAAAAAATCCTATTTCCTCCCTTATATGATATGATTAAATTGCATTATAACTTTAACAATCGTTCCGTCAGCGGAGCGTAGTATTTTTGCACCTCTTCGACTGTTGGCGCGTGGCCACCCGGGAAGTGGTAGGAGTATTTGTAGTGCATTAAAAATAGAGGCTCAAAATGTGCCACTTGATCGTTATCACCAAATAGTCCCCAGATCTTTTCTTGGTTGGCTGCCTGACAATAATCCCATTGATGTTGTTGGAGATCCGCGAATTCATCAATCAAGGTTTGGTTAATGACAAGCTGTTGATTTCCGTCCGCGCGTGGGGTTTTGTATTCGTGCGTACCGATACGTTGAGTCAGGAAACTCGTCATTTCGAGATGAGGATTCCCCAGTAACGCGGGGATGCCGTTTTTCGATGCCACGATCTGTGCCAAGAACGAACCATTACTATTGCCTACCAATACATCTGGATGTTCTTGGTCGCATAGCTTTTGGATAAAGTCGATGGCCTCCTGAGGGTGGAGGGGAAGATCTGGAGCTAAAACAGTTGCCTTACCTTTGAAATAATCTTTCAAGGTATTAGCCGGGGCGCAAGCACCGGAAGCAAAGAAGCCGTGAAGAAAAAGAATTTTTTGTGTCATAATCAACAACCGCTACCGTCAATATTACATGTAGTTCCTTCGGGAATAGGGCGTGAACGTAATCCGGCATCTACGGGATTCAGTGTTACCGTTCCGTCTTCCAGTACAAAACATGGAATTCCTACTGCCCCCATCCGTTTTGCTTCGTTAAAAGCTGGGTGATGGTCTCGCAGTTTCAGAAACGCTTTCAAGTCTCGTACATGTTGGCCGATATCGATCACTTGATAATGGTCATTGTCTTTGACTTGCTCTTCCACATAGGTGCAATCAGGACACGTGCTCATCCCATATATTTTTATCATAACTGTCGCAATTATATCATCAAAGATATAGACTTCTTATAGATTACGCAAATTGGCTATTAATGATAAAGCAGGTCATTATTGATGTGTCTGTCGGATATAATCTGTTATGGATAAAACGATGTCAAGTATATATCGTGAGGAATTTTATCTGTTATTTTTTTTTAGAATTGGGTTTTAATTCTACATCATGTTTCAAGTGGAATTCTTGAATTCGTTTTTTTCTAACTCGATCTTTGTATGCGAGGTTTGCGCACCTGTGTGAACAGT
>UQYM01000022.1 GCA_900545315.1 uncultured Alistipes sp. | reverse complement strand
GCATCACACCATAGACGCCGGTTTTGATCATCACGCCCGACATGAAAGCCGAGATGTGGGCCGGAGCAGCCGGATGCGCCTCGGGAAGCCACACGTGCAGCGGGAAGATACCCGCTTTCATGCCGAATCCGATCAGGAACAGCACGAACAACAAAACGACATTACCGCCTTGGGCGCCGAAACGGGCAATAGAATCAAAGGTGGCCGGCAGTCCGTTAGCCGACAGCACAACAAAAGCGACCAGCAGGAACAGAAAACCGATATGCATCAGCAACAGGTAGCTCAATGCGGCCCGGCGCACCTCCTGGCGTTCGGCATCGAACAGAATCAACACAAATGAGGAGAGCGTCATCACCTCCCAAGCGAACAGGAACCCGAAAGCATCCCGTAAGGTGACCACCAACAGCATCGAGAGGTACAACACGCTCAAGCAGTAGTAGTGCAACGAAATCTGTGCTGGCGATTTGTGTTCGAGATAGGGCTTCAGGTAGCCCCGCGCATAGATCATCACCGATACGGCAGCAATCGACAGCATCACCATAAAAAAGGCCGAAAGCGGATCACTCATACCGTATTGCAATCCGAAAACTACGTTGTACCCGCTATCGTAAAAGCGCTCACCGTTATGGGCAAAGACATCGATGGCGACCCACAGTGCCGATACCACGCCCAGCGACACAACACACAGCGTGGTCAACCATTTGTACGCCAACGGCACGACAAATACCGCCAACGATAACAGCATCAAAGCAATGACAAATTCAACGAACATCGTTTATCAGTTGTTCAGGGTGGATTCATTGATAAAGGCTACATCCGCTACCGCCGTAACAGCAGCCGTTTCGGTCCGCAGACGGCTGTGGCCCAGCGAGACATCCTCAAAGCCGTATTGGTGTGCCAAGGCGATCTCTTCGGGCGAAAAATCCCCCTCCGGACCAATCAGCACCATCGTCCGACTCGCCGCCGGAACCAGTTTGCCGATATACCGGCGTGGCATATTCTCTTCACAATGGGCAATCAGTTTCACACCATCAAAAGGCTGAGCTACCAACTCCCGAAACGGAGTCAGCGCATCGATCACAGGATGATAAGCCTTCAGGGATTGTTTCATGGCACTGGTGGCCACCTTTTCGAGACGGTCGGTTTTGAGCACCCGCCGCTCACAACGATCGGTCAACAACGGCACGATCCGATCAATACCGATCTCCGTCGCCTTCTCGACAAACCATTCGAAACGATCGCTGTTTTTGGTGGGCGCAACCGCCATCACCAACTCATAACTGCGGCGACCGTATTCGGACCAACGTTCACGGATCTCCACGCGGCAGTGTTTGGGCGAGGCCTCAACAATCTCGGCCCGACACAACAAGCCACGTCCATCGGTCAAATGGAGCGAATCACCCTCCGTCAACCGTAAAACCCGTACACAATGTTTGGACTCCTCTTCCGAAAAAAGATATGTACCGGTATCCGTATCGAGGTCCGGCGCATAGAAAAGTTGCATGGGCCGAGGATTTTATCTAATTTTATCAGCGAAAATTTGCACTGCAAAGATACAACAACAAGCTGTACTTACACGACAATTTCTCAGACAACATGAAAAAATTATCCGCACTGATCCTAATCGCTACGGCCATGGTCACTTTTACCGGATGCAAAAACAGCTCCCAAACTGCCAATCCGCTGCTCGAAACCTGGAATACTCCATTCGGAGTTCCGCCTTTCGACCGGATCAAAGCCGAACATTTCAAACCTGCTATCGAAGAGGGCATTCGGCAACACAACGCCCAAATCGATTCGATCGTCCGCAACACCGAAATCCCCTCTTTCGCCAACGTGATCGAGGCACTGGACCGCAGCGGGCAGATCCTGACCAACGCCTACACCACCTTTTCGCTGCTGAATGCCGCCGAAAGCAACGCCCAAATGCAGGAGCTGGACATGGAGCTCTCACCGATGGTTTCGGCACATTTCGACAATATCTATCTGAACGACCGCCTGTTCAACAAGGTCAAAGCGGTTTACGACCAACGGGACCAGCTCGCCGATCCGCAACAAAAACGGCTGACCGAACTGATCTACGACCGTTTTGTTCGGGCCGGAGCGCTGCTGACCCCAGAACAGAAAAAAGAGCTCAAACAGGTGAACGAACAGCTCTCAACGCTCAGCGTACAGTTCAACAACAACCTGCTGGCCGACAACAACGCCTTTACCTTAGTGATCGATAATCCGAACGATCTGAAAGGTCTGCCCTCGTCGATCCAAACGGCCGCCAACACCGAAGCCCTGAACCGCAAAAAGGAGGGCGTATGGATCTTCACCCTCAGCAAACCGAGTCTGATCCCCTTCCTTACCTACTCCGATCGCCGGGATCTGCGTGAAAAAATGTACAAAGCCTACCTCGAGCGTTGCAGCCACGGGGACAGCTCTGACAACCGCGAGATCATCAATCAAATTGTCAAACTGCGCCTCGACAAGGCAAAACTATTGGGTTACCCCTCCTACGCCGCCTTCGCTCTGGACGAAGAGATGGCCAAAACCCCAGAAAACGCTTACGCACTGCTCGACCAGCTGTGGAAACCCTCGCTTGAGTTGGCCAAGAAAGAGCTCGAAGAGATGAAAGCCATCAAAAAGGCCGAAACCGGTGATGACAGCTTCGAATCGTGGGACTGGTGGTACTACGCAGAAAAGGTGCGCAAACAGAAATATGACCTCAACGAAGAGGAGTTACGCCCCTACCTCTCGCTGAGCAATGTATTACAAGGCATATTCCAACTCAGCAACCGGCTGTGGGGAATCACCTTCCGTCCGGTATCCGTTCCGGTGTATCACCCCGAATGCGTTGCCTATGAAGTGCTCGACAAGGATAACAGCCATCTGGGCATTCTCTATTTCGACTTCTATCCACGTCCCGGCAAACAGGGCGGTGCTTGGTGCGGAACCTACCGGGATGCCCACTACGAAAACGGGAAACGGGTCGCTCCAGTGGTTACAATTGTGGCCAATGTCAGCCGTCCGGCAACCAAAAACGGCGTGGCTCTGCTCAATCTCGACGACGCCGAAACCCTCTTCCACGAGTTCGGTCACGCACTGCACAGCCTCTTCTCGCAAGTCAAATACACCGGGCTGGCTGGCGTTGAGCAGGATTTCGTCGAGCTGCCTTCACAGATCATGGAAAACTGGGCATTCGAACCGGCCATGTTACGCATGTACGCCAAACACTACCAGAACGGAGCCCCCATGCCGGAAGATTTGATCGAGAAGATCCGCCGCAGCTCACTATTCAATCAAGGCTTTACCACCACCGAGCTGCTGGCTGCGTCACTTTCCGACCTGGACATCCACACCATTACCGAATATAAACCGATCGACCTGAACCGTTTTGAAAAGCAGATGCTCAACGAAAAACGGGGATTGATTCCGCAAATTGAACCACGCTACCGTTACCCCTACTTCGCACACATCTTCGGCGGCGGATATGCAGCCGGTTATTACAGCTACATCTGGGCGGAAGTATTGGATAAAGATGCCTACCAGGCCTTTGTTGAGAGCGGTGATATCTTCGATCGTCCGACTGCTGAATCGTACCGCAAAAACATTCTGGAACGCGGTGGCAGCGAGCCCGGTATGGAGCTTTACAAAAAATTCCGTGGTCACGAGCCCGATATCAAACCGTTGATGGCCGGCCGTGGATTGATCGAGGTGGAGACCGACTCCACTGCACTGCCAGCACCCATCGATACCGCTGCACGTAATGCCTCGATCCGTCGCATTATCGGCGAGATCGACACCACCAGATAATCCCGTCCTGGCCGTTCCTACGATAATAGCAAACTATTCGAAAAGAGTCCTGCGATTCGCATGAATCGCAGGACTCTCTATTTTAAGTATTTACTGAGTTGAAACCGTGCGAATCTTTGGCAATAAAACTTTAGAATGAGGCAGCACTCGACCAACGGTCAGCCCATCCTGCAAAGCACAACCCACGACATGGTATAAGATTTTCGGAAAGGCAATCTGTTGGACCTCTAAACACGAGAGGCATAAAACCGGCAAAAGTTTTTCATTGATCAATAAAACGATGGCATGCTACACGTGAAGCGACACTATGTAAAAAGCAAACACAAGTTCATGCCCTCCCAACCATCACCTTCCACCCTCTAAATGGCCTACATAAAATATATCCTTTAATCAATAAAATGTACAACCAAGCCCCCTTGCCCGAAAAGTGCGGTGGGGGTAAGAGTAAGAGTAAGGGTGAGGGTGAGGGTGAGAATGAGAATGAGAGTGAGAATGAGAATGAGAATGAGGGTAAAAACAAGAATAAAAACAAGAATAAAAATATGGCTGTGTCATCTTCCCCTTCCAACCACAAATAAAAAGGGGAGCGGACCTTCCGATCCGCTCCCCTTCAAAATATCTCAGCATCGTTCTTACGTCATGAAGAGTAACGTGCCTCAACAAGCACCCCGATGCAAATAGACGTTGCTACTTGGTCGCCTGGCTTTGTACCAACTCAACTTTCCCCAAATTGAGGGATTTTACACCCGCCAACTGGCTCTTCGCATCACCGACAACCACAATGACCATCTCGCCAAAGTTCAAATCTTTGGCAATGACCTCCTTGGCTTGATCCAGCGTCATCGCTTTCAGGGTCTGAACACGCTGCATCAAATAATCCTCCGGAAGATCGTAAGCATCGATCGTCCGCAACATGCCCAACAAAGCCTTAGGCGTCTCAAACGAACCGTACATCGTTCGCAATAGAGTCGTACGGGTCTGATCCAGATCCTCCTGCGAATAGAGGCTACCATAACCCGACAAAATATCGCGGAACAGAGCTAACGACTCTTTGGTCACCGTCGCCTGAACACTCGAACGAGCAGCAAAATAGTTGTTGTACAGCCCCTGTGCAAAGTTCGAATAGGCCCCATAAGTATAACCATGTTTCAGGCGAAGAATGTCAAACAGCAACCCTTTGGAGCTTGCACCCAGCCGGTCATTGACCACCACTGCCGGATAGGCATCAGGAGCCTTGATCGACATGGCCGGTTTCCCGATCAAAATGTATGACTGACGTGCTCCAGGATAGTCAATGAAATAGACCTTGCTCTCCGGTTTCCACGCCACAGGAGCAAGATACTCGGTAGAGAGATTCTTCACCTCCTTGGCTTTCCAGTTCTTCTCCAACGAAGCCAACGAAGCAACCACCTCTTTCTGATTCAAGCCACCGACAAAACTCATCTTGGCCACCGAAGGCGACAAGTGGGTCTCATAGTAATTCTTCACATCGTCCAACGTCAAAGCCGAAAGCGTCTGTTCGGTCCCGTCCGCAGCAAAGCTCAAAATCGACGACGACCCAAAGACCAGACGACGGAAATAGAGCTGAGCAATCATATCGGGCTGGGTCATATTATAGCGCATATCGTCGAGCATACGGCTCTTCACCTGAGCAAATGCAGCCGTATCCCAACGCGGATGCAACAACATCTCCTCCACCAGCGCCATTACCTGCGAATAGTTCTTCTTCAGGCAGCTACCCGACAAAACCATACTCTCGATACCCGACTGGAACGAAAGCTGCGCTCCAAGTTGACCAATGGCCTCTTCCAGTTCGGCAGGCGTCTTGGAGGCCGTACCCTCGTTGAGCATATTGGCCGTCAGCGATGCCAAACCAGCCTTCTCTGGCGTGTCAGTCAGCAAACCATGGCTCAACTCGATCGTAAAGTTAACCAACGGCAACTCATCGTAAACCAGTCCACTGACCTTCATTCCGTTGCTGAGCGAATCATTCCAAATCTTCGGAAGATTCAACTCTGGCGTATTCGACAACAAAGCAGGCTCAACACTGCGATCAAACGACGACGGTGTACGTTCATACGGATCATCAACAATAGCTCCACTCTGAGAGTTCAGCTCCTGCTCCTCGATCGACTCCTGATCCACAACCGCCGGTACCGAACCGGTCAGTACCAAAGCCGATTCACCTGTCGGCACAATACTGAGTCCCAAATAAGGCTTGTTCTTGATATACTTGTTGTAAACCCGCATCACATCTTCGGGGGTCACAGCCTGATACTTCGCCAACTCCTTCAACGACCGGTCAGGAGCGCCACCAAAGATATTATTCAAAGCCATATTCTGGGCTTTGTCCAGATTCGAAACAAAGTTGTTGTAGAGTCGGGTCTCCTCCATGGTCTTGTAACGTTCGAGATCTTTAGGATCAATACCCTCCTTCTCAAAACGTGCCAGTGCCTCCTGATAACCCTCATAGACATCATTCAGATTTACTCCAGGGAAGGTAGTCGCAATCAAGCGGATCATACCGGCAATCTCTAACTGACTGTTCGCCATATAGACATTCGGGACTAATTTACGCTCCTCTACCAACACCTTGTAAACCGGTGATTTTTTATCCCCAGCCAACAGATTACACAAAAAGTCGAGTGCATATCCATCCTCATTGTACATCTCCACGGACGGATACCCCAAAACAATCATCGGTGCATTGCAGAACGGATCCTCATACGAAATCCGTTTGGTCGAATCCAACGTAATGTTCTGTACCTTCGGAGTCTCTGGCTTCGGACGTGCCGGAATCTCACCAAAATATTTCTGAATCAACTCTTTGGCCTGTGCCTTGTTAAAATCTCCAGCCAGTACCAATGTAGCGTTACTCGGCGTGTAATACTTGTTGTAAAACTCCTTCACATCCTCCACCGTCGCACTGCGCAAATCGGGAATCTCTCCAATTACCTCCCAACTGTACGGATGTCCTTTCGGGAAAAGGTTTTTATCCAACAATTCACTCATCAAACCGTAAGGAGCATTCTCATATTGACGTTTCTCGTTGGAAACCACATCAATTTCCCGTTTCAAGCCCCCCTCGGTCACCGTATTGATAAAATAACCCATACGGTCCGACTCCATCCACAGAATCTTTTCCAGCGCATCGCGGGGCACCGACTCGAAATAGACGGTCATATCATTCGCAGTCCAGCCATTGAAGTTGCCCCCCATGTCGGTAATCTTTTGGAAAAAGGCATTGCGAGGCAAGTTCTCGGAACGCTGGAACAACATGTGCTCAAAAAAGTGCGCAAAACCGGTCTTCCCCGGTTTTTCCCGACTGCTTCCCACATGGTAGGCAATGGCCATCGAAACCGTCGGATCGGAATGGTCCTCGTGCAAAACCACCTCCAAACCATTGTCCAACGTATATTTTTCATACTTCAGGGAGACTTTGTCCTCCTCTTTACAGCCGCTTAGGCCCACTATCATCGTAGTCATCAGTAATGGATAAAACAACGTTTTCTTCATATACTCAGTTTTTTGATTGTCGAAATTTACGATTTTTTCTTCAAAACAACGGTCACGCTTCCCAAAATATGCGAAATCAACCGGACTTAACAACAACTGGGCAACCAAAAAATCAAAATCTCCAACGCCCCCTTCGACAAGGCAACAGCGTTCGCCCAGCTTCCCCTCAATCAGCCCACACAATTAAAATTGGATTCGGGGAGAAGCTGATAAACCTGACTTTAACGTCACCTAAAGGAGAGCCCAAATTTGCCTGCCACACTACGCGACCTGTGTGTTTAAGGAAGCTCTTCGCAATGGCAGACAAATCAATAAAAATAACGCCAAACAGATCGAGGTATTGTTGTTCAAAATCTGCGCACAATATCTTTATTGATTCGTGTTGGCGATTCCCCTTCAGAAGAGAAACTAATAGGTCAGATCAATATCGACTGCTTGCAAAAAAAAGAGCCTTACGACACATTCCCATTCGCCCATAGTCCCCCACACATCATGAGAACAGCTTCGATGCCGGCAATCACCACAATGGCGCCCCAGATCCACAGCAAAGCCCGGCCCGGACGTTCGCAACGATACCGTTGCAGAATGGCTTCCCGACGACTCTGATTATACCTCCATCGACAAAAGACAAAAGGAATAACAATTAAGATTAAACTAATCAGGGTCATCACCATGCGATCCAACCCCAACCTATAAACAAACGTGATCACAGGAAACAAAATATCCAAATACCAACAGACCATAATCAAGGTCTCCCCATCACCTGGCCCCGTTCTCCGCTTGTGGTTTACCTCTCCTACACACCAGATGTAATCAATAGGTTTTAATAGTTTCATTGTGTTACTTCCCATATTGTTTGATTGTCCTAAAAAACGTTTCAAAAAACCGCTGAATCAATTGTTTCAATTTACAGGTTACGAGCCATTTATCATTTGTATAAATCGGCAACTGGCTAAATGACATTCTTGCTTGTTTGGCCGGTAAATTTTCCCTCTGCAAATCAACATTTTTTGAGAAAGCTGACCTGCACAGACCGACAGAACAACGCTCCATTTTTTACATTTTTTCGCCTCAGGGAGCGTTCCTTGCATTGAGGGCAAAAAACAACTTCGGAAACCTGCAAAAGTAAAGTTCCACAACGTCGCACCCTGCACAGGTGTTCGACATCATGGAACTCGAAATAGATAACGGAACTACTTCTCGTTATTGTTCTTATCGGCTTTCTTATCAGGAATCGGTCGGGGCAGATCAGCGGCAGCGTCTCCCATCTGCTCCAAATAGGCATCGTACATATCGAGAATCCAAGAGTCATCCTCCTCCGCCTCATGCTTGTGAACCTTGCCTTCAGGACCCTTGAACCACTTCTTGCAGAAATCCTGAAGCCCAGGATAGCGATCCTTCATCAATACCGAATTGACCAACATGTAGGGATAAACAATCCCTTCTGGATCATTGTGGAAACGAATACCGAAATTGGTCTGGAGTGACCGGCTCATGCCATTGATACCTGATGCAACCCATATTTTCCACCAGTAGGTTGTGGCGTTTTTGCCCACCTTGTCCACACAAAACAGACGCTGGATGGTATTATAACGGCTTGCAAAGTTGGGTCTGGCAAGCGGATGAGACTCCCAACGAAGACCGTCCGGGTGATTTTCGGTCATTTCGACATAGTCAATGCTCACAACATCATCGGCCGTATAGACAATGGGCTCCCTGTCTTCCGGAGTTTTGAGGACTTTGAAAGAGAAGTTCTCATTTTTAAAAACGGAACTTTCTGCATGCCATCCGCGGAGAATATAACAATCAACCTTCTCACCCGACTTGAGTGTGACAATCACGTGATCGGATTCAAGATCCTCCGGATCTTTGGCTGTGGCCTGGAAAATCGTGCCAACCGTGACACACAGAACCGATAAACAACAAAAGAATAAATGTTTCATAACTACCTCTATTTAGGGGGTAAACACTCAATCATTTTGTGGAACGTAATCCTCAAGCATCAGTATGATCTTACTGCGATTCGAGGTACGGGTTTGGCGAATAAGCTCAGCCAAAGCAGGATCGTCAGAAATGTACTCTACAATCCGCTCCCGAAACCCCTCCTTCGCATTTCGACTGGCTGACCCAACATCCTGAAATTCCGTATCACCCGTTTTACGCAGATAATAGGCTGTTCGTGAACGACTCAAAGATCGCTGTTTGTACAGCACCTCTATTCCGCCATTATTATCAATGCCAAACCCTTTTTCGGAGTAAACATATGCGCCAATATAGGGAGTCTCCATGTACACCCACATCCAGCCAATCTGCTCAGCCGGAATGAAGGTCCGTAGATGGTCGGGAGCAGCAACGTGCCAGCAAACAATCGAATCCACTGCTTCAAAGGGATATGTCTCTTTGCTTTTGTCTTTGTAGAAGGCTCGACGCAGAAGTTTGACATCCCGAGAGTAGCGGGGAATTTCAATGCGATCCTTCTCGGCGCACTCAATGACACGACCGTCCTTGAGGTAAATTCGCCCCTGGACAAGCGACGAAGCCTGTACCGCCAAGCCCGTCAAAGCACTCAACAACGACAACAAAACAATCCGTTTCAACATGATCCATACATTTTTTATAAAAGTACGAATTTATATTGGATAATCGAGTGTGGTCAAACCGAAAAAGAGTGAGATAATCTTTCCGAAATCCTTAGTTTTTTGTCATAAAGCGACGGATCAAAGACAAAGATTATACATAGGAATACTGCTTCGGTTAGCTGGAAGAGTACATTCCATGAATGCAGTAAGGCTCGGTATCTCCTTCCGGCAAGGCGATGATCCATCATTTTACACAAGCCACTGCCACCTTAGCAGAGTCGGGCAATTAACACCCAGTGACCATACGGAAGGTGCACCCTCCCTTATGACATGCAATATACTTTATGTCAGCAAGCAATGTCGATCGCAGTGCAGTGGCGGTTGGATGTTTTGTCAACGGAGATCGGCAACAAGCGATTTTTTTTTTTTGGAAAGGAATAAAAACGCAAGGTACATAAACATTCAAATGGAAAGAATGAAATACTACCTACACCGATTATTGCCGCCGGAATTTCGGAGAGTCGCCCAAATCGTTGAGAAAAAAATTGACCGAACAATAACATCGATTCACCTACGATCAGAATTTTTCAATCTCCAATCAGAAGATAGGACTCATTGGCTTTCTCTATTTTTGATGCCGTCAATGAAGCCCCTGCTTATGCAACCATCGTGTATTCAACCGTTCTGTCGTCCAAACGATCCGGACCATCAATACAAGGGTCCATTGGCACGCAAATGGGCTTTCATTACCTCCTTACGGGAAAGGTATAATCATGATAACACAAGGCCATGTTGTTGAAAGAACGTCTCTGGATTCGACGTGTCTTGGAGGTCCTGAATCACATCGAACAACATAGAGGTCCACCAACCAACTTAAACAAAAAACTATTTGTTGATGGCAGGGTCAATATGATAATACTCAATTCTTGAGGATGAGCATAAAGAAATGATATTTAAACACTAAACCCTGCCGACAGACCCATAAGCGTCAAAAATTATACTGCCAAGACCTGTTCTTAGAAGTATATGACTGTGTACGGATTTACTCTTTCAGTAGAGAGATCAGGCGTTACTTATGGGGCGTTATTCGAAACGTATCAATAGCTTTTAAGGGCTGTTCTGGAAATTACGACATTCCAAAACAACCCTAAACGCACTCTAAATATACCTCACTTTACACACTTAGCTGTTTGTAGAGAACAATTCTGCGATTACTACAAAGTAATCTCTCCACTTGTTAAATATTTATTGCCTGAAACATTTTTTTTGAGTTTCCCGTTTACCCACACCTTAATCGTAATTAAAGTTTTTTCATCTTTACATCTTGCATCGATTGAGAAAGTAGCGGCTTCCGACTTAAACGAACTGATGTAATTCTTCTTTACAACAAGACCTCTCTCACCACTTCCCTCGATACCATAAATCCTGACCGGAGCATCGGAATTAGCCTCGATCTGCACACGGATAGTACTGGCAGGAAGAGTATTTTTTGAACAAGACTGGCATATCAAAAGACCCAAAAGCATGATTAAACATACTGATATCCTTTTGTATGTAGTTCTAACTGTCTTCATCGCACAACATTTTAAAAGTTACTACTCATTAATCACCATGTTTAGAGCATAAAGTGAAACAAAACAACCTAAAAATTGAATCAGAGTACGGAGAATTATCAATGCATTATATATTCCGTTTGGTACCACATAAGCCCTTGAAACAACTATTGAATCGCCGACGAATAAATGCAACTCTTATAAGGCAAAAGTAGAGAACACATTCGGAATATCCATTGGTAATACCTCTCTGTTTGTTTGTAAAGTGTAGCAACTAATTACTTAATAATCAATATTGTTTAGCAATGAAAACTTGTAATCAAAAACAACTCTATTGTAAGGATAATTTCTCTGAAAGAAAAACAATGATATCAGCCCCTTCTGGAGCATCGACCTTCTTTCTGATATTGGTTTTATACTTGTGTACAGAGAAGACGCTATTCATCCAAATGGCGGCTATTTCATCCGTCTTAAAACCCGACCGAAGCATACAACAAAGTTGAATCTCTTTTTCATTTAGTGTCGGATATTTTTGGGTCAATTTGGAATAAAACCCATCAAAAGAGAGATCTATATATTTATAAAACTGCTCCCAGTTCATAGTTAATAAACCATTGCCGTCTATAATATGATGTCTTTCCAAATCTTTCAGAAACTTCGCACTCTGTACCTGCTGCGTATGCCTTAGTATGGCAATCTTCTTGGCTATTTCAAAATCACGCATGATGAAGCCCTTCACTTCGTCCTTTAGGTTGCGTAAATTTTCCAACGAATCAATCTGCTGCTGTAAGGCAAGAATCTTATACACCTGCCTTTTGCGTATTCTGATGTAAACGATCAGCGATAAACATACTATCACAAGAAAACCGATCAGAATATATCGATATACAGCAAGCTGTTTGTGGAACACTCTTTTTTCGTGGATGCGGGTATAGCCCTGTATCGCATCATCCAAAGGCTGGCCACTAATGTATTCCAAAATAGATGCGTAACTCTCCTTGACCTTGTCCAAACAGGCTATTTGCTCCTCCATATCGTGGTTGGTTTTGGCAAAGTCGGCACATAAAGTGTAAAACTCAATTTCCGCAAGTCTAATATCTGCATCAGAGGCATACTGCATCGCCAGTTTTTTGTGCTGCTCCGCTCTTACGAGATCATGCCGGGTATAATAACAGTAGGTCAACAGTGAGTGACAGGTAAACAGGTGACTCGAAGATTTCTCTGTAACTAAAGCATCATTCAACTTGTTGATGCAGGAATCCAACCGGTTCATTTTATACAACGCAACCCCTTGTAAACGTTCGATGTCATTGTAATAGGTATTATTTCTGCTGACATTGCATTCTAACTCCTTCAATATTTCATAAGATTCAGGATAATGTTCCGTATATAACAGGTTTTTGGCAAGCTGGATTTTGGTAGAAAGGCTCATATCCGCAAAAGGAACATCCTTTATACATTGGTTTGCCAAGGTAAGGTATTTGACAAATTGGAACATGTTGAATTGATTGATGTACATGTCACCCAAATAGCTGTAGAGATAAAACAGCCATTCGTTATCCCGTTCCTGCTTGGCCAGGTCAATAGCCTCCTCTATGACACGTACTTCATTGGTCAAATCTTTTTCCTTTCTATAGACTCCGGCCAAAAGATATTGAGCCTCTAATTGCTGTTGTACCAACTTCTCTGCCTTGAAAATCCGAATGCATTTTTGTAATTGCTCCTCGGCTGGATAGCGGTCACTATTCATGTAATTGAGCGTTAAGGCCGCTAATAGAAAATCGGTTGCCTCTCTGCCATTGTTTATCCGAGAGAATCTCGTTGTGTCAATTCTCGATAAATATAATTGCGGATCATTTTCAATAAAAAGTATGCTATCGCCAAAATGATCCTCTGACGAATAATCTCGACTGCACGAAAACAGTAAACTTATTACCAAAATAAATAAGCATGCTTGGGGTTTCATCTCCGAAAGAAATTATGAGGTAAACGCCGTAAATCAAAAAAGATCAATACAGTCTCACTCTTAAAGGGGGCTCTTATACATAAGGCCTGATGATAGAACGTGATTCACACGACGGAGGAAAATAACCGATATATTGTCATTTCCCCCAGCCCGATTTGCAGACCGTACCAACTCCCGAGATACAAACAGGCTATCCCGATCCCTGTTTCGTTCAATGACTTTCCGAATCCGCTTGGCCGACAACTCTTCATACAACCCGTCGGAACAGAGCAAATAATACCTGTCATCCCGAACAGGAATCCCTTCTGTACATGCATTCACATACAGTTCGTTGGATCGGCTGGCTGCCGATGGCATTGATAATCGCCCGTCGCAACGGGTGCCGTTTCGCCTCTTTTTCGGTAATCTCCCCATCGGCAAGCAACATATTCATATAAGAGTCATCTTCCGTAATCTGCTCCAATCTTGAAGAATCACCGACGTAGAACCGACAATCCCCAGCATGTCCATAATAGAGCGTATCATTCTGTAGGACAACAACCAAACAGGTAGTTGCCATACCCTTCAGCAGAGAGTCTGAGGCAGCCTTTTCCCGAACCTTCCGGTCCGCACAAGCAAATGCAGCAGCAAGTTGCTGATTGATCTCGGCTAGCCCGGAACCGAGACCTTCGCTCTCGAGGTAGGTCTTTACGGCCGTAAAGGCCGTACGCGAAGCCGTGCTTCCTGCAACAGAGCCCCCAACCCCGTCATACACGACACAAACCATATCCCGACCCACCGTAAAGAGACCGCAAGTATCTTCGTTTTCCAGATTCACCCTCCCTCGATCGGTACAAACACCGATATCATAGGCCTCGTCTCGTTCCGAAATCCCGTTAGCACTGAATGGACCACTACTCAACAACATGCCCAAAAGCACCGCGATAGCGAATCGGTTCAGGTCGAAAATAGATTTCATCGTTTGGATATTTCATGCATTTACATTTCTCAAAGATAGTTTTTTTTCTGCATCCCAATCCTCTCCAAGTCAATTTAACGCTATCGGATAGCCGCTTTGCAGTGTATCTGCTGAATCGGGAACACAACCTTGTCAGGTCTTCGTTATTCGGACTCACTCATGACAGCAGCCTGAAAAAAAATAAAGCCTTCAAGTTCGTAAACTTGAAGGCTTTAACTTTAGTTTTCTTTTAGATCGTCTCGTGGGCAGAAAATCAACTTCCCCAACCCAACGCGTAACGTTCAAACACTATAACTCTTTGATGCGAATGTTGCGGAAGTGAACCTCAGAACCGTGTCCCAAGAAACCGATATGCCCCTTCTCGTTGAGCAAACCGGGGTGCTCGCGATGATCAACCGTCTCCGTTCCATTCTTGCTGGCCTCGGCAATGTCTCCATCCACAATCACCTCACCATTCAAGATCACCTTGATGTGCGTCCCTTTGGCAATCACCTCCTCGTAATTCCACTCTCCCGTCGGTTTCAACTTGGCCCGTTTGGCAGGAATCACCCCGTAAACCGACCCGTGAACCTGATAAGGCGCAATATTCTTGTAAATCGGCGCATCATGGTCCAAAATCTGCAACTCCATGCCCACATAAGCAGCATCCCCCTCAGTCGGCGTACGGATGCCCAAACCGTTGTTGGCCCCCGGAGTCAACTTGAACTCAAAACGGAAGATGAAATCCTTGTACTCCTTCCGGGTGTAAAGATTGCCTCCGTAACTTCCTTCGTGCGGAATCAACGACAACATGCCGTTGTTGCTGACATAATCCCGGGTATTTCCAATCCATTCGTGCATGTTGGTTCCGTCAAACAACACCTGGAAGCCCTCCTTCTCCTCCTCGGGCGACAAACGGAAAGGCTCTACACTCGGCAACTCGTTAATGTACAGATTCCGGAAATCTACACGCGAACCATGTGCCTGCAACTCAATCTGCTCAATGGCCGGAATCGGCTGAGACCGATCCCAGAAATTCTCCATAATCACATTGTCAACCACCTGCTCGCCGTTGAGCCATACACTCACACGATCACCGACCATCCGGATAAACATCGTATTCCAATGGCCCAGCGTATTATCCGCTACATGCGAAGGCTTGCTCTCATTTGTCTTATTGTTGTACAGTCCACCGGAACCGACCTGCGCGCCCACATCCCGACGAGAAGTGTCCCAAATCTGCACCTGCGGCGTGCCCCGCAAATAGATGCCCGCATCGGGCTCCTTGCCGTTGGGGGCCAAACGCCAATCTACATACATCTCAAAATCCCGGTACTGTTTCTCGGTGCAGATATTGTCATAACCCGAACCAACGTAACTCAACACGCCATTTTCAACCTTCCAATCACGACGCATCGTCTCGTCAGCCACCTGCTGTTTGGCAGCCAGCTCCTCGGCACTCATCGCCGCACGCTTCAGGGGATTCTCCACCAAACCTTTCCATCCGGTCAGATCCGTACCGTTGAACATCGATACAAAACCACCCTTCGGCATCGATTTGATGTGTTTTTTCACCTCCTCAACCTGATACCGCTGGTCCGGATTGGTGCTCAACTCTACGGCACGAGTCAACAGATCCACAACAACCGGTCCATACAGATCCTTACGCTCCAAAGCAGGATAATAGATCGCATTAACGGCTGCCTGCTGTACCTTCGGATCGGGATCATCCAAATACTTACCGGCCAAAACCATCCCCTGCAAAGTCTTCGTGTTACGCATCCGCTCAAGGACCACCACCTTCATCGCCGGCGTGCGAGCCAAATCCATCGCCTCGGTCAACATGATCTGCTTCAACTCAGGCGTCTTGTCCGAAGCATCGACCAGCTGGACATACCCCTTAATCGCCTTTTCGGCCATAGCCGTATCATTAGATCCGGCAATCTTGTATAACATCTCGGCCCCATCAATGGTCTTCCAAGCCAACAGTGCATCAAGAGCCTGCTGACGTGCTGCAGCATTCCCCTTCTCGAAGCCATCGGTCACCATCTGCAACGCCTCCGGTGTACTGATCGACGCAAGCACCACATAATAGTTGGGGGCCGCCTGCGGATTGAGTTTCATGCGCTCCTTGATGGCCACCATACGCTCCTCGACCGACAACGTGCTCTGCGCCTCGATCACAGCCTTTTGGGCCAGATCCAACTCAGCTCCGGTAGCCGACTCCACCAGCGGATACAGCGCCTCAAGATTGGCCGCCGACACGACGCACGGCAGTGCGGCGTACGCCGCTACTGCCACAGAATCGGTACCGGCAGCAACGGTCTCCAATACCAATCCGGCATAGGGGGTCGCCCGGTGGGCTCCCAGAATGGCGAGCGCTTTCACCTTCCCAGCGTCACATCCGGTACGAACCACATCGGCCACCAGCGCATCCACCGGGTGGCTGCTGGCCAACAGGCACTCGCTTGCAGCCTCTCGTACAGCCTCCGGCGTAGCGGCATCGCCCAGCACCGCCGCAAGAGTCGGCAAAGCCTCCTCCGATTTCAAACGGATAGCAGCCCACATCGCCGCCACGCTCAACTCTTCGTTCTCGTTACCGATATAGGGCAAAATGGCCGGCAGAGCCGACTGTGCATCATGCAACCCCAAATAGTTGATCAGATCCACTTTCGTCTCAGGCTTCGCCTTTTTCAACTCCTTGATCAGGGAGGCAATCACCGATTCGTTCAAATAGGGCTGCAAAAACCGCAAAGCTGCATTGCGATAGGTGCGATCTTTGCTCTTGAGGGCCTTGAGCAGTTCGGCAACAGCCTTATCCCCCAACGCCTGCTGACGCGCATACAGTGCAGCAATAGCCGTTGTCGGCGCATTGAAATGGACCGTCACAGGGGTCGGCTCCGGAACCAATGCCCGAGCCGCAGGCGTTCCAATCGCCAGCAAGGCACAACGTGCCGGATCACCCAACTGCTCATCTTTGAGGTAACTGCCCAGCAGGGCTACACTCTCGTCTCCGCCACAACGCTGCAACAGACGAATGTAATAGGCCTCAATCACTGGATCACTGCACCCCTTCAAAGCACGACCAATCCCCTCGGCAAACGTGCGACGTGCCTCTTCACGCCCCGGTGCCGAAACATAGGCAGCCCACCCCGAAAGTGCATAACTAACCTCTTTGTTATTGGTATTGTCGAACATGGCGGTCAACATATCTACCCCCGAAGCGCCGGTCGATACCAAATCGCCCATCAAACGGTTAAATTCGGCCTGATCGCGCGCGGGCATCAACCCCAGTGCGTCCGAGACCTTGGTCGAGGCCGTGCGACCGGCTGCGGTCTGAGCCTGAACCCCAACCGCCATCAGCAACATGGCCAATCCTAACAATATCTTTTTCATGGTTTTGTTCATTTTTCGGTTTGCAAACGATTTTACAGGTTCCACGGATAGCGCATCGGCTGATCAATCAAACGATTGGCCGCATCATCATCCACAAAAAGCAACTTCTCGGGATCAAACTTGAGATTACGACCCAACCTCAACGCAACTACCGCCATGTTGACAATGGTCGACGAACGGAACGCATTGTCCTCGTTCAATGCAAACTGCTGACGATTGCGGATACACTCCATAAAGTCCGTCCGCTGTGGCAGCGGATCCGGAAATTCAGCCAACTTCTTCTCCCAATCCGGAATGTCGCATACAAAATTGGGATAAACCTTACCATTGGGCCCCTCAATGTAGGGATCATCCGGACTACCATTATCCTCACCGTACAGAATAATCTGGCAACCATCATCATATGTAAAGGCGATCTTTCGCCAAATACCCACCGCATCCTCGTGCTGCTGCGGAGCATCTACCTCCACAGAAATCGGACTCGTCTCATCCTTACCCAACAGATACTGTACCGGATCGATGTAGTGCTGGCCCATGTCGCCCAACCCACCGGCATCGTAATCCCAATACCCCCGGAAGGTCGAGTGCGTACGGTGAACATTGTAGGGTTTGTAAGGCGCCGGACCCAACCACATGTCATAATCCAATTCGGCCGGAACCTTCTGCTCCTCCAACTGGGTCTTGCCAACCCAATAAAACTTCCAGCCAAAACCGGTGTACTTGCTGATCGTCACCTTCAACGGCCACCCCAACAACCCGCTGTCAACCAACTTCTTGATCTTAGGTACGGTCGTATTCATGCCGTAAAAGGTATCCGTAAACCGGAACCAGGTGTTCAACCGGAAAATGGAACCGTTCTGTTTGACCGCTTCACGTACCCGTTTACCCTCACCAATGGTACGAGTCATCGGCTTCTCACACCAAATATCCTTACCGGCCTTGGCTGCATCAGCCGACATAATGCCATGCCAATGTGGAGGGGTGGCAATGTGCACAATGTCCACATTGGGATCGTTGATCAAATCGCGGTAATCGTGATAAGCCGCAATCTTTTCACCCGCCAACTGCAAACCGGCATCCAGGTGATTCTGATCCACATCGCAAATGGCAACCAATCGGGTTCCGCCGTAACCAAAGTGGGCCCGGCCCATGCCTCCAACACCTATAATCCCCTTGGTCAGCTGATCACTCGGCGCCGTGTAGCCCGGTCCACCCAGCACGTGACGAGGCACAATCGTCAATGCCAACGTCCCAAGCAGACCCTTCTTTAAAAACTCTCTCCGTTTCATCTATTGAAAATCAACTAATTATTAGATCAAAAATTCGATAAATGCACAATGTTTGGGCCCGTATATTTCCGACCCAAAATTGCGAATCTAAATTAACGAAATTTCCGCTCAAAACCAAACCAGATTGATATTTAAGAATATGCACTACTACATCCGCTCCTCCATGCACGGCGATTTTTCGAGACCCGTTATCCGTCTTTCACCTCAGCCGCACACCTCCAACTGGAGATAAGGGGCGGAAGTTTTCCCCAAAAGTCCTCTCTTTTCCAAAAAATTCCTTTGCTATTCCAAAATTTCCTCGTTATTCAAGATATGTGTACCAGACAACCGGGAAAAGACTTTTTTGAAGAATCGTCCTTCCAAGAACCGCCTCGTAACCGTTACCCCCCAACAAAAAGACTTGCTTGATAAATCACTCGAATAGGAAACAGGCTCAAAGGCCTCTCGACAAACTGGGAGACAGACAACAACAGACTACAACTCTGGAGGGCATTCTCCAGCTAAACCACACCCTCGAACCTCAACCCAATAGATCAAGTTGCAATAAAATACCTCAAACAACATACCGCTGCATGACAATTCTTGCAGTCGATCATCCTCCAAAATTTCTGGGGTTCCTAATCGCGTTCAGCAGATCCGGGTCAGTTGACCCACACTTACAATGAGAAAATTGAAATTCAGGCAACTCCCGTGGGTGCTACAAACCACGCTTACCCCAATTAATTTTAATAAATGAATCGGACCTTTCAGTAGTCTGAATAAAAATCTGCGTGTTTTAGCGGCTCTATCCGTTCGCAGCAATGACCTTGCTATGCAACTTACGCCCCTTCGAGACGAAAGAAATAGAATAACATTAAAGGGAAGGGGCAATCAAAGAAAAGAAAAGAGAGAAAAAAAGAGAAGGAAAGGCACCTGGCTCCCTATATATGAGCGGCGATCCAGTTGGTCAATGTCACAAATTCGGAAACACCCAAACGCTCGGGTCGTTGGGCAAAAAACTCATGTTCCACCCCGCCGAAATCGCCAAAAACAGCCCGCAAAGAGTTACGTAACGTTTTACGACGCTGATTAAAACCAGCCTTGACCACCTTGACAAACAACGTTTCGTCACAATCCAGATGCTGCACGGCATTGCGACGCAACCGAATCACCGCACTTTTCACCTTGGGCGGCGGATTGAATACCCCCTCATTCACCGTGAACAGGTACTCAATATCGTAATAGGCCTGCAACAAAACACTCAAAATGCCATACTCCTTCGATCCGGGAGGTTCCGCAATGCGGACCGCAACCTCACGCTGTACCATCCCCACCACCTCAGGAACCAAATCCCTATACTCCAATACCTTGAAGAAAATTTGTGACGAAATATTGTAAGGGAAATTGCCAATCACATTCACCCCTTGGGGGAAGTGCTCTGCCAAATTCATCCGCAAAAAATCCCCTTCGATCAGCCGTGGAGCAAAATCGGGATAATACTCATGCAGATAGGCCACGCTCTCACTGTCCACCTCGGCCCCATACAACGTGATATCACTCCGCTCAAGCAGAAAACGGGTCAGAACACCTGTGCCGCAACCCACCTCCAACACCGTGCTGCATCGGTCCGCATACAGACTCTCCGCAATGCGCCGCGCAATCGACTGATCGGTCAAAAAGTGTTGTCCTAAATGTTTTTTCGGCTTTACGTACATACCCTTGTCTCGAAAATGTGCTTTGGTGAGGCGGCATGAACGCCCCCTTCCTGCAAACCGTCCCAAAGATAGGGATAAAATGAGAATATTCCGGCACGTTCAACCCAAATTAGCAGGCCCTCCTATTGTACAGAAGCTCCAAAACACCGGACATTTTTCTTGTCTTTAGGGCCAGATTCATCGTCCGCATCGGCAAACTATTCCTTCCTCTACTCGATCTGCCTATGCGCTCCACTCGGATGGTTCCCGATCGGAGAATGATATAGGTGGCCGGGAAAGTGCAGAAAGATGTGGACAAAATGCGGAGGGATACGGACGAAATGCGGGGAGGGAGAATGCCGACCATTTGAATTATTTAGAACTATTTGGAGGTCCCTTCGAAATTCGAGAAATGCGCGGTTGCTTTGAGGTTGCTCGAGGATGGAGCACAAACTGTTCTATGATTTTGGGGCCTCGGGATCGCTCAAAGATTCTCCGGGAATCACTAAAAATCACCCTGGAATCCCACACACGTAAAATCTCCTTGAGGCCACAGAAGAAGTCTGAAAGAGCACGTAACAATCCTCCAGAAAACCGATAAAGCCGCAAACCTCTTATAGCAAGGCTGCCTGAGCTGCCCCCCTCAAACAAGGCCCACAGACCAAGATCTAAAGCGGCACAAGCAACTGTATCAATGCAAGTTCGACCAAGAGAAAACGCCTCAACAGCTTACCAAATCTGTTTACAAAACATACTCTTTGGTGTGTTGCTTGCCTTTTTTGTCGGTCCAGGAGATCCTGTATTTGCCCGTAAATCCACGGAAATTAACCCAACCCTCGGCATCCGACTGGACCGTCAGATCGGTTTTCCACTCCTTATTGATCAACTCATCCAACACCCCATAAGCCGGCTTCCGATTCATCTGCTGATCATAAAGCCCCGAATAGGAAGGCTCACCCGGAGCCCCGCCGCCATCTACCACATTCCACCAGGTAATGGCCGTCACATCGGGATCACTGAACCAAAACCGATACAGGTTTCTCGCCAATATCGCCTGAATCATCGACCCCTCCGGCGTGGAATCGGGGGCACTGATGGTCAACTCACTGATGTGCAACGGACGGTCCGTCCCCCGTAAACAATCCATCACCTCCTGCAGATGCTCCGGATACAATATGCTGTCCCCATCCGCAATCTGACGAGACTCCTTCGGATTGAAAATGTGCATCTGTGCCCCCACATGGTCAATCCGTATGCCCCGATCAACCAGATCACGTACAATCTCTACATAATGGTTGATATTGGGAACACTGTCGTGCAAATCGACATCATTGCTATTGAGCTCAACCGCCCGAGGCAGATATTTCATCGCCCACCGAAAACATTTATAGGTATAATCGTCAGGCATCAACCCGCGGTTCACCTGATCCACCGACTCGTTCACCACATCCCACATCTGGACACGTCCCTTGTACCGTTTGGCCAGCTCACGGATATGATCTTCAAAGTATTGCTCCATCTGCTGGCGATCCTCCGGCATCCAATCCGGATGACCGTAAAGTCGCAAACCGTAAATCATGGCATGCCCTTTGGCCAAAATCTGATGCTCCTCGCAAAAATCGACAATCGGATCTGTCGGAGGACGACGAAAAATCGGCTCCGATCCCGCCTCATACCGCGGATGACCGGGTTGGGGTTCCAACGTCTTCCAATAAAACGGAATGGTCGCCGCATTGAACAACGTTCCAAACGTCTGTTCGTATTCGCGATTCTGCTGCGCATTGGCCAACTGCCCGAACAAGAAAATGTTACCACCAAAAATAAAGGAATGGCTCAGCTGCTCTACCCTCACCTCAACGTTCGGATCCACCTTCACCCGGCCATCCTTTTTCCTATACTGCTCAATATTCTGATCGATTTTTGCCTGAACATCCGAATTCCAAAAATCCCAATATTTCTGGTCCATAATGTGTGTGGAATCCTCTGCCGCACTACGTGGACACGAAGGTTGCGCCTGCAAGGTACATACACCCGCTAAAGCCAATAACACACCCCAACCTATCTTTTTCATGCTATTGAATTGAACAAATTGAGTATCTAATTATCTATAAAAAATTATGAATCAACGATTTACTTTCTTACGTTACACACTGCGGACTGCAGGTACCTGCTTAAAAGCACGTGCCGCCAACCGTAACCAATCGCTGATTCATAAAGGCATTTTCCCGAACTATGCAACTTGGTAACTCCGCTATAATCACACCCGAACTGGAATAAAACTCTGAATCGGGGAACTTACTCCGCACCCCCATCGCATTGATCCATGTGCCGGTCATTGCTCAGCCACGCCGCTGCTTCAGAGCCTTCCGCTCTGTCAATCGATGCACCGGCCACGCACAAAAGGGAGCCACTCTCAAAGATACACCTCGCATTGCACTGACTTAAACCACACCGTAGATCAACGGGTCGAACACCCATCAACTATCTATCGCACAGTTGTTGGCACAATATCACATGCAGATAACGCATTGAGCCCGGAATACGCTGCCTTCCGCAACCAACGCGCCACCCTGCAACGACAATAGACACCCCGCCTTAAAGACGACCCGCCTCGTTGATTTGCGGCGATTTGATTGTGCGGTTGATTGGCAACGGTTTAGTTACCCATCTCGCTCATAAACTGGATGCGGACCAGACGGATCTCCTCTTCGGTGTAATCACCTCCCAACTCCTGCATCGCCTCTTCGATCGAATCACTCTGCGCATCCTCCTTGAAGTAGAGGAAGATATCTTCCGCCTTATCCTCATCAATCACCTGATTGATGTAATACGAAATGTTGAGCTTGGTGCCCGAATGAACAATCGCCTCAATCTCGGTCAACAATTCGTCAAAATCCAAATCCCGAGCCCGGGCAATATCCTCAAAGTCCATCTGACGGTCAATGCTCTGAATGATGAACACCTTGTTGCCACTCTTGTTCACCACACTCTTGACCACCATGTCCTGCGGACGAATAATCTCCTTCTCGTCCACATACTTCTTGATCAACTCGATAAACGGCTTGCCGAATTTACGAGCCTTGCCGGCACCAACCCCCGTAATATTCTGCAACTCCTCCATCGTCACCGGATATTGAATCGCCATATCCTCAAGCGACGGGTCCTGGAATATCACAAACGGTGGCAATTCCATCTGTTGCGCCACCTTGCGACGCTGATCCTTCAACATCGCAAACAGCTCCTCATCGGCTACCGATCCCTTACCCATCGGCGGAGAAACCGGATCGTCATCCCCATCCTCATATTCATGGTCGGCCGTCAACAAAATCGAATAGGGCTGCTCCAGATATTTACGTCCAGCCTCGGTCACCGACAACAGACCGTAGTTCTCAATATTTTTATCAATAAAGCCCAAAATCAACGCCTGACGGATCACCGCCGCCCAGTAACGATCGTTGTGATCGGCTCCCGATCCAAACCATTCGCACTTGTTGTGGCCGTAAGACTTGATCAGCGCATTGTTGCGCCCCACCAGTACATTGATCAGATAGTCGAACTTGAACTTGTCTCCCAAGAATTCGAGCACCTTGAGCATCAGCGTCAACGCCTCACGTCCCTCAAACTTAGGCTTGGGATTCATACAGTTGTCGCAGCAGTGGCAATTCTCCTCGGGATACTCCTCCCCGAAATAGTGCAACAACGTCTTCCGACGACACACCGAACTCTCGGCATAAGCCACCGTCTCCTGCAACAACAGCTTTCCAATCTCCTGCTCGGCCAACGGCTTGCCCTGCATGAACTTCTCGAGCTTCTGGATATCCTTGTAACTGTAAAAGGCAATACAGTGTCCGCCCCCTCCGTCTCGTCCGGCACGTCCCGTCTCCTGGTAATACCCCTCCAGACTCTTGGGAATATCGTAATGGATCACATAACGCACATCGGGCTTATCGATACCCATTCCAAAGGCAATCGTCGCCACAATCACATCCACCTTCTCATTGAGGAAGGCATCCTGATTGGCGGCACGGGTCGCCGCATCCATACCCGCATGGTACGGAGCAACCTTTATACTATTGGCGGCCAACAGTTCAGCCAACTCCTCCACCTTCTTGCGGCTCAGGCAATAGATAATACCAGACTTGCCGGGATTGTTCTTGATATAACGGATAATCTCTTTGGTGGCGTTGACCTTCGAGCGAATTTCATAAAAGAGGTTCGGGCGGTTGAACGAAGACTTGAATACCGTCGCATCCAGCATCCCGAGGTTCTTCTGAATATCCATCTGAACCTTCGGGGTCGCCGTTGCGGTCAGCGCAATCAACGGCGCCGGCCCAATATCATTGATGATCGGACGAATACGACGATACTCCGGACGGAAATCGTGTCCCCATTCGGAAATACAGTGCGCCTCGTCGATGGCATAAAACGAAATCTTGATCTGACGCAAAAACGACACATTATCCTCCTTGGTCAGCGACTCCGGGGCAAAATAGAGCAATTTGGTCTTGCCGGCCAGTACATCGCTCTTGACCTTGGCGACCGCCGCCTTGTTGAGCGAAGAGTTCAGGAAATGGGCAATCCCCTCTTCCATGCTGAACGTACGCATGGCATCCACCTGATTCTTCATCAGCGCTATCAAAGGCGAAATCACAATCGCAACCCCGTCCATCACCAACGCAGGCAACTGATAACACAACGATTTACCCCCACCGGTCGGCATCAACACAAATGTGTCTTTGCCTGCGAGTACGTTGCGAATAACCGCCTCCTGGTTCCCTTTGAAACTGGTAAAACCGAAATACTCTTTCAGTCGTTCATGCAATAAAACACTCTCTTTGTCAGCCATCTAAATCGTTTATACCCTTATATACAAGTCAATTTTAACCTAAAGATAAAAATTTTTTCTTAAAAAAACGCTAACTTTGTTCAAAATTGTTTCATACTTGCGGAAGTCGCCACTATGAGATTATACACCAAAGACCTTGTCAAGAGATACAAGACCCGTACGGTCGTCGATCACGTCTCGATCGAAGTCAACCAGGGTGAGATCGTCGGCCTGCTCGGCCCTAACGGCGCCGGAAAAACCACAACCTTCTACATGATCGTTGGACTGATCAAACCCAACGAAGGCGGCATCTTCCTCGAAGATAAAGAGCTGACTCACGAACCCGTCTATAAACGGGCCCAACAAGGTGTAGGTTATCTGGCTCAAGAGGCGTCGGTATTCCGGCACCTCTCCGTCGAAGACAATATCCGAGCCGTACTGCAGATGACCAACTTCTCCAAAGAGTACCAACGCGAACGACTCGAAAACCTGATCGAAGAGTTCCGCCTGCAAAAGGTGCGCAAAAGCATGGGTATCCAACTCTCTGGTGGTGAACGTCGTCGTACCGAGATCGCACGCGCAGTGGCCATCAACCCCAAATTCATCCTGCTCGATGAACCCTTCGCCGGAGTGGACCCCATCGCCGTCGAAGATATCCAAAGTATCGTGGCAACGCTTAAGGATAAAAATATCGGCGTGGTCATCACCGACCACAACGTCCATGAAACCCTCTCGATCACAGACCGAACCTACCTGCTGTTCGAAGGTAAAATCCTTAAAGCCGGTACGGCCGAAGATCTTGCCAATGACGAGACTGTCCGCAAAGTCTATCTGGGAAAAGACTTCAAATTACGTTAAACTCATTTATGAAAATTACCGTACACAAAGGCAGCGTCGCAGGAGAGATCACGGCACCAGCATCGAAAAGTTATGCTCAACGGGCCATTGCTGCTGCCCTGCTGGCCGAAGGCGAAACTACGCTAACCCATCTCGACCTGTGTAATGACTCCCGCGCAGCACTCGATACTGCCCAACGACTCGGAGCCACCGTCTCTCACGACGGAAACACCTATACCATCCGGGGCGGACTAAACCCCACCTCCACCAAATTAAATATCGGCGAATCAGGTCTGGCAGCCCGACTGTTCACCCCCATCGCCTCGCTGTGCAACCTGCCCATCACCCTCAGCGGGGAAGGCTCAATTTTGCGCCGCCCCATCGAAATGATGGAGGATCCACTGCAGACACTCGGCGTCGAGGTGGTCTCAAACGGCGGCTACCTGCCCATCACCGTCAACGGACCGATGCATGGCGGTGAGGTGCGCGTAGATGGCTCCCTCAGCTCACAATTCATCACTGGACTGCTGATGGCCCTCCCCTTAGTCAAAGAGGATACCGTCCTGCGGGTGGATAACCTCAAAAGCCGTCCCTACGTGGATATGACCATCGGTCTGGCCGAACAGTTCGGCGTCTCGATCGAACATAACGACTACGAACTGTTTTATGTACCCGGCGGACAACACTACAAGCCCTGCACCTACAACATCGAAGGGGATTGGAGCGGAGCCTCGTGTCTGTTAGTCGCCGGAGCCATTGCCGGTAACGTCACCATCCTCAACCTGAACCACCTCTCGCAACAGGCCGATTTGGCCATTATCGATGCAATGGCTCGGGCCGGGGCCGAAATCATCACCACCGACCACTCGGTGACCGTCAACCGGGAACCGCTGCACGCCTTCGAATTCGATGCCACACACTGCCCGGATCTCTTCCCGGCATTGGCAGCTCTGGCCTCCTGCTGCGAAGGAACAACCGTCCTGACCGGTACCCGCCGACTCACCTACAAAGAGAGCAATCGGGCCGAAACCATTGCCGAAGTGTTCGGGCACATGGGTATTGAGGTGGATCTCTCGCAAGAAAATACGATGTTGATCAAGGGTGGCCCCATCTGCAGTGCTTTGGTGGACAGCCACAACGACCACCGCATTGCCATGGCAGCAGCGGTTGCAGCGCTGCGTAGCGACGGCTCGGTCATTATCGAAGGGGCAGATGCCGTGGACAAATCCTATCCGGAGTTCTGGCACGACCTCGAAACCCTCCGCTGCAAAGAGTAGTTAAGGCAACGTAATTTTGCCATTGGGCACATTTGTAATTCGACTCACTAAATAAAATAACGCAAAACCAAACACACAGACAATCACTCTCGTAAAAGCCGATAAATCAATAAAAGATCGGGTAGTTTCAGGGAACGTTTCATGATCCGTTTCAAAGATCGTTTCAGGGACCATTGCAAGGCCCGATATAATAAAATTCCTGGCTGCGGAGTTTCATGGATAGGAAATTCTGATTTGGAGCGATTCGATTGTTGCGATCGTGGAGGGTGAGATCGTTGGTGGCTGCGTTTTTTTGCGGGGGGCAGTTTTGCGGAGTGCGTTTTTTGCGGAATTGCGAATTATGCGGGGTCGGAAGCGTGTCGGAAAGGCAAAAGGGCAATACCCCTCCGGCACCGGCAGGGGCGCCCAAGAGCTCAAAAAGCAAGTGGGGCGCCCAAAAGTTCACAGAACCAGCTGAAGCGCAAAAAAAACACAGAGCCAACTGGAGCACACAAAAGCTCAAAAGTGAGCGGGAGCACACAAAAGCTCAAAAAAACAAGTGGAGCACCTAAACGCCCACAGAACAAAAAAAAGAATTGAAGCAACAGGCCGTAAGGTCAGAATCCTATAACCTGCATAGCGATGAACAGTTTTGGTAGATTATTCCGCATCTCCATCTTCGGAGAGTCGCACGGCCAAATGGTCGGCGTAACGCTGGACGGTGTACCGGCCGGTATTCCGCTCAACGAAGAGAGCTTTGCGGCCGATCTGGCCCGCCGTAAAAGCGGTAAACGTGGAACCACCCCCAGAAAAGAGAGTGACACCCCTCACATCGTCAGCGGCCTATTCAACGGCTTTACCACCGGCGCCCCGCTGACCGTGGTCTATTACAACGAAAATACCCTCTCCGGGGATTACCGCAATTTAGTCACCCATCCCCGCCCCTCGCATGCGGATTGGGTCGCCATGCAAAAATTCAAAGGCTTTGCCGACTATCGCGGAGGTGGACACTTCTCGGGCCGCCTGACCCTCGGGTTGGTCACCGCGGGCGTAGTGGCCAAACTGATTCTCAACACACTCTACCCGCAAAAAGTCCACGTGGAAAGTACCCTGACCGAAGTGGGCGGATGCAACGACCCCGAAAAGTTTGCCGAAATCATCGAAAAGGCGCTGCGTTCACAAGACTCCGTGGGCGGAATTATCGAATGTACCGCAACCGGCCTGCCCGCAGGACTCGGCGAACCCTTCTTCGACTCGGTCGAAAGCGTCATGAGCCACCTGCTCTACGCAGTCCCGGCAGTCAAAGCGGTTGAGTTCGGTTTGGGCTTCGGCTCGGCAAAACTGCGCGGCAGCGAAAACAACGACCCTATCGCCGCTCCGGATGGCCGTACCGTCACCAACCACGCAGGAGGCATTGTCGGTGGAATCACCAACGGAAACCCAATCAACGTCCGGGTGGCCATCAAACCTACCGCCAGCATCTCTACCCCTCAGCTGACCCTCAATACCCAAACCGGCACCCCCGAAAGATTGATCATCAAGGGACGCCACGATGCATGCATCGCCATGCGGGCCAGCGTAGTGGTCGAAGCCGCTGTCGCCGCCGCCCTGTGCGACTTGGCTCTGGTCGCCAAGTCACAGGGATTGTAAAGATATGGGCGTGAGGTTTTGCATATCCACCAAAAATTTATACATTTGTGCTCCATTTTTTCGATAGACGAGTGGACATTTTGAAACAATATACAATCCCTCACAAGGGATTAAGCATTGGAAATCATCACTTTGGATTCCAAGTGAATGACCGTTTTTTCGATGCGTTCGAGGGCTCGGAACTACACCGTGGCTCCGCTGACGTGCAAATCGACCTCACAAAAGCGGAACGTTTGCTCACCCTCGTGTTCAAAATCGACGGCCAGGTCGAGGTGACCTGCGACCGCTGCCTCGACGAATTCATGATGCCCGTGCATTATGAAGGAACCCTGCAGGTGCGGTTCTCCGAAACCGAAAAAGAGAGCGACGGCGATGTGATGTGGCTAAGCCCCAATGAAACGGAAATTCCGTTGGGGCAATATATTTATGAAAGTATATCACTGAGCCTGCCCTACCGCAAAATCCATCCGGAAGATGCCCAAGGCAACAGCCTCTGCAACCCGGATATGCTCTCACGGTTCAAAATCGTGAGCGAAGAGGAGTTTGACCGTTTCGTGCAACAAAGCGCCCAACAGGCTCAAGCCGAAAACCAAACCCTGTCCGCTACCGAAACCTCCCCGTGGAGCGAGCTCGAAAAGCTCAAAAAAAAACTGGAACAAGAACAACTGAATAAGAAACAGTAAAAGTCATATTATAAAAATATTCTCAACATGGCACATCCTAAGCATAAAGTCTCCAGCACGAGACGAGACAAGAGAAGAACTCACTACAAAGCAGCCGTTCCTACTCTGGCAACCTGCTCAAACTGCGGAGCAACCGTTCTCTATCACCGCGTATGCCCCGAATGCGGCTATTATCGTGGCCGTGTAGCGATCGAGAAGAAAGCTGAATAAACAGACCGACTCCCCATTAAGCTACAATGACTATGATCAGAATAGGAATTGATGCAATGGGCGGAGACTTTGCCCCCCAGGCAGTCGTGCTTGGCGCAATCCAAGCCGCAAGCAAACTGGCGGAAGGCAGTCGGATCGTTCTCTTCGGCGACAAAGAACGCATCGAGAAAATCCTCGCTCAGGAAAATTGCCCTGCCGATACCTTCGATATCGTACCTACGAGCGAAGTGATCGAAATGGGAGACAACCCGACACAGGCTTTCTCGAAAAAAACCGATTCGAGTATCGTAGTCGGATTCCGCTACCTGCTCGAGGGCAAAATCGACGGCTTTGCAAGCGCCGGAAGTACCGGCGCCATGATGGTGGGCTGTATGTACACCGTCAAACAAATTGATGGAGTAATCCGCCCGGCAATCTCGGTCCTCGCCCCTACTATCGATAACAGCCAAGTACTGCTGCTCGATGTGGGCCTGAACGTCGATTGTAAACCCGATGTACTGTACCAGTACGGTATTATCGGCAGCACATTCGCAAAAGGGGTAATGGATAAACCAAACCCCCGCGTTGCCCTGCTCAATATCGGCGAAGAGAAAGAAAAAGGCAACCTCCAGACCAAAGCTACCTACGAATTGATGGAGAATACCTCCGATTTCAATTTCGTCGGCAATGTCGAAGCCAAACATGTTTTCGACGGTACTGTCGCCGATGTAGTAGTCTGTGACGGTTTTGTCGGCAACACCCTCCTCAAAGTGATGGAAGGCATCTACGAGATGGCCCGCAAACAAGGATTGGTGAACGACAACTACTTCACCAAACTCAATTATGAAAACGTTGGTGGAACTCCCGTATTGGGCATTAACTCCACCGTAATCATCGGACACGGTTGCTCGAATGCTAACGCTATCGCTAACATGGTCCTCCAAACCGAAAAGACCATCAAAGCCGGCGTCGCAACCAAACTCCGGGAAATTTTCAACAAATGACGACCAAAACTACCGCAGCGATTACAGGCGTAGGCGCCTACCTGCCCGACTACATCCTCGATAACATTGAGTTGAGCCACATGGTAGACACCTCCGACGAGTGGATCATGTCACGCATCGGCATCAAAACCCGTCACATTCTCAAAGGCGAAGGACTCGGCACCTCTTATATGGGCGAACGTGCCGCTAAAGATCTGCTCGAAAAAACCGGAACCGACCCCATGGATGTGGATGTCGTAATCTGCGCCACAGTCACCCCGGACATGTTCTTCCCCTCAACAGCAAACCTGATTGCCTACAAGGCTGGAATGAGAAAAGCGTTCGGTTTCGACCTCTCTGCTGCATGCAGCGGATTTCTGTTCGCATTGACCACCGCTTCGAAAATGATCGAAGCCGGCCCTTACAAAAAAATCGTCGTGGTCGGCGCCGATAAAATGTCTTCAATCATCGACTATACGGATCGTACCACCTGCCCGATCTTCGGTGACGGCGCTGCAGCGGTTCTGCTCGAACCCTCAACCGAAGGGGTTGGCATTTTGGATGCTATCCTGCACTCAGATGCCTCAGGAGCACAACACCTCCACATGAAAGCGGGCGGTTCTGCTCACCCGGCTACCCACGAAACCGTGGACAAAGGTTGGCACTACGTCTATCAGGAGGGACAACCCGTATTCAAGGCTGCCGTTTCCAACATGGCCGACACCTCCGTCGAGATCATGGAACGCAACCACCTGACGGCGGATGATATCCGTTATTTGGTACCCCACCAGGCAAACCTGCGTATCATCAGCGCAACAGCCAACCGTATGGGGCTGTCACCTGACAAATGCATGATCAACATCGACAAGTTCGGTAACACAACCGCTGCAACTATTCCGCTCTGCCTGTGGGATTACGAATCACTCCTGCGCAAAGGAGACAACCTGATCCTTTCAGCATTCGGTGGTGGTTACACCTGGGGGGCAGTTTACGTCAAATGGGCGTATAACGGCGGCGATTTCACCAAATAAAAGTTGACCAAAATCAGCTTTTCAACTTTTAACCTGGATTGTTGTGATCCAGGTTAAAAGTTATAAGCCATATACAAACCTACCCAACGCCCAAGGCAGATGACTCAAAAGGCACACGGCTAAGAGGCGAACGGTTCAAGGCGACGCGAGGCGGGAAGCGGGTGACTCAAGGAGCACACGGTTCAAGGGGCAAAGCACACGCTTAAGGGGCACACGGTTCAAGAGGTTACGCAACACGGACGAGGCTACAGCACGAGGCATAAAGTTCAAGGCTGGCTTCACGCTCCCACCCCACAACCGTAAAACAACATCCGATAACGAGACGGTGAGTTGCGAGACCTGCCCTCTCGACTTGCTTGGCTTGTTCTACCTACTCAGCCAGCTCGACGGATCGTTCTTTTTGAGAGATCTTCCTTCTTTCCGGAGTTGCCCCTTCTGAGGCCCCGATTCCAAAACGAGGGGAAAAAGAGGAGCCAAAGGGATTGAGGAGCCAAAGGGATTGAGGAGAAAAGGAGAAAAGGAGAAAAGAGCAAGCGTGGATAATAGAAGGCGTTCGCTGACATGAGGAGAGGTGTCTTGATGATGCCGATCACGTGGTAGAATGGCACGATAAACAGCCAAAACAGGAGTACAATTTTTGGCCATACAACTCTGGAGGTTCTATAGTTCAAGGGATAGAACGGAAGTTTCCTAAACTTTAAATGCAGGTTCGAGTCCTGCTAGAACCACAAGCCTTAAAAGTAGCTAAATCATTGAGGATTTGCATTATTGCAAATCCTTTTTTATTTTTACCCATACACAGAATGTAGGTGCATTTTATACCAAATGTTTATACATTGTTTATACATAATATGGCTACTTTTACTTACGAAATCTCTAAACACCGGAAAAGAAAAGATGGAACAATGGGCGTCGCCATTCGAATCACCCACAAAAGAACCATCCGTAGAATGAATACCGGAATCTATGTCTCGGCCACCGATCTGACCAAAAGCCTTAAGCTGAAAAACCAAATCCTCATCGATCAACTCACAGATATGATTCGCGAACTCAGATCGCAGTTCAACACCTTGGGAATAGCGGCTGAGCAGATGAGCGCCGATGAGGTCGTCCAGTATATCAAACAGGCCATTGAACAGAAGGATGGCTTCAAATTGGACTTCCTGCACTTTATCGAGCAGCAGGCCGCCACAATGGCCCCAGGGACCGGACGCAACTATATCACCACCCTCCATGCCATCAAACGGTTCATTAAACGAGACTCGTTGGATATTTCGGAGGTCACCTACACCTTCCTGAAAAAATTTGAGGCCTTTTTGGAGAATGAACCCGTCCTGAAACCCGACAAAAACGGAAACCTCCACGAACAGACCGCTACCAAACGAGGTGGTCGAGCCATCTCCCTATATATGGCCTGCATCAGAGCCATGCACAACAGAGCCAAAGAAGAGTACAATGATGAGGATTGCGGGCAGATCAATATCCCCTACTCGCCCTTCTCCCGATACAAGATTCAAGCGCCGCCACCAGCCCAAAAACGGGCCATCAGCATCGAGCAGATTCAGGCGATCATTAACCTCCCGGAGAGCAACCACACACGCTTCAATTTAGCCAAAGATTGTTTCTTGTTGTCGTTTGCTTTAATGGGTATGAACAGTGCAGATATGTTTTACTGTGCACCGGAAAAAAGAGGAGTCATCACCTACAACCGACGTAAAACAGCCTCCCGACGTCAAGACAAAGCCGAGATGCAGGTCAAAATTCCGGCCTGTATCCAGCCTCTTATCGATAAATATCGAGACAAGACAGGCCAACACCTCTTCAATTTCCATCTACACTACGCCGATGAATTAGTATTTAATCGAGCGTTGAATCACGGCATGAAAGAGGTGGCCCAGGCCATCGGTTTGGAAAATCTGACCTTTTATGCAGCCCGCCACTCGATGGCCACGATTGCCTATTCGGCTGCCGTGGGAATCGACAAACAGATCGTCCACGAGATGTTGAACCACGTCGATAAAAACATGAAGGTAACCGATATCTACATCGATCGGGACTGGTCAGTGCTTTGGCAAGCCAATGAGAAGATTCTCAAACTCTTCGACTGGCGTCCGCTCCAACAGATCAACAAAAAAGCATAAGCTCCCCACAGCACAGTAACGATCGCAACCGAATCGCAAAAGCAGCTCAACACATTAAACCGTGCCCACGCCCGGTTTAGGTCGTGAGGGCAGCTATTGGTTGCGTTTATACAACAGGACCTTCATCCAACGAGAGATGCCCAGGAATGCCGCAATTCCGGTCCCGGCAATAATGCCCCGTTGTCCCACCGTAATGTGCCAAACCACACAGATCGTCGAGGCCAGCAGCATACACAAATACCCCACTATATCAATAACAGATTTTACAGGAAACCCGGCCCATTTGTACAGCAGTGGCCTTAGAGACCGCCTTTACCGATGCCCGGCAATTATTCAAACCTCGACAATACGACGTCCGATGATAGGCTTTGGAACTTGAACCCGTACAGATATAAACTCGTTCTGATTGGCAATTGGTTGACAACGGGACCGCTAACAAGAGCATGAAAGAGAATAATAATGTTTTCATCATGGTAAGGTTATAAAAAGAAGTTGCAACCCTCCTCGCAAAACCTATGGGCAATGAGATTGCAACTTATTCAAATTCGTAGCCGTAAACACCCCGCTCCTCTCATCGGTTCCCGCTTAATCAATTCAAACGGAACAATAGGGGATGGGATCGAATGCAATTGCGTTTAACCTACTACAGAAAGCAAATATTATACCAATACACAGTGTACTACAACATTTCCGATCCCGAAGAGAATCAAGGTGGTACATCCAGCGAAATACAAAAAGGGCCATCCCGTTTGGGATGGCCCATTTTTGTACAATCGGCACTCAAACACCTTGTGGATGAACATCTGTTATAAGCTAAGTCAATTTTAACCACCGAACGGGGCCACTACATTGAATAGTTCTTGATGAACAACCATGCCCTTGATGTGCGCTACCAAACAACCTTTACTTGCCCCAGTGACACGATACAGTCTATCTTCTTGATCGATCGAATTTCAAAATTTCGGTAATAAAATTCGCCGTCTCTTGGCCCATCTTTGCATTTCACTGCACCTTCACCGAGGAATCTCGATACTCATTAACCTGATAAATATCAGTTATCACTTCGGGCCTATATCAATTCCTTCTCGTCTCCCCAAAGGACACTATAGCGACCCCCAAGCGCCACTAACCCGGCAAAATGGGCTCAGATATCCTGTTCAAATAACTTTTCCAATAAAATTTAAAAAAATCAAAACACAGCATTCCCAGCTGCAAAATCCTCATGCTTAAGCAAATATAAAAAGGTCGTTTAGGGGAATTCTTTCTTTGCATTGACAAATGCAAAGAAAAATAAAAAATAATTTGGAGGAGAATTATTTTTCTGAAAACCAACAACATAAACCATGAAAACAACCAAAAATGCAATCAGCAAATTCAAAACCAGGGCAGATTACATAGGCACCTTACGGAGTTTCACAATCGGTGAAACAAAATCCTTTGAGATGCAAGGAAGAGTTTATCAAGGTGTCCAAAGTGCCCGAAGCCTGCTCAGAAAAGAGGGATGGGATTTCGACATGAAATCCGACACAGACCAAAACATTATCACAATCACCCGAACGGTATAGGTTCAACCCAATCGTTCATTAAATCTTACCGATTATGGCTCATCTTATTGATCTATTCACACTCAAGCAAGAGATGATGGAGATGGCTCAACTGGCTGTTTTGGCCTTTGCCAAAGAGGCGGCTCCAGTTTCCGACGAATTAACTACACGACAAGCCTATGACAAATTTGGCCGCAGATGGGTCGATCGCCAAATCCAACAGGGTAACATCAAAGGACACAGAAAGGGGCTTGCTGTTAACTCACCAATTATATACAGCAGACTGGAACTGATGGCCCTCAAACAGGCCGAAGAGCGGTTACTAACCATTAATCTGAAAACACGATGAAACCTCTGCTGTGCGTATTGGGGTTCTTCGTTGGGCTCACCCTCGCCGCCGCCACAAAGTCCGACCTTTCCTCCCCGGCCATAGCGATCAACTTAGCCGGGGCCATCATCGCCGTGAGTTCGCTATACCGACTCTCCAAATGCAAAATGCCTGCCACCAAAAAGGAGTAACCCATGGACCAACAAATCCTGCATATCACCGAAGAGCAGCTGCAATGCATTGCCCAAAAGGTGTACGAAACGGCCGAAAGCGCAGTCGATTGTGTGGATAGAGTAAAGTTTCCTATCGAGATCATTGATCTGAATAGAGGTCTCGACGCCGATCTGTACTGCAACATATACGTGTCAAACCCTTACCCATCGGAAGATGAAGAGACAGAATATACCGTGATCTATGCCAAGTTGGTGACCTACATCGAAGGCGAAGAGGTACCAAACGACACCACATGCAAGCAATTGGCTGAATACCTCGACAAGTACCTCAATTAACGGCCCGCTGTGCCGTAAAGCAGCAGAACAGACAAGTTAGTATTTGGTTGTTTTCCCGGCCATCCGTGAGGGCCCGCCGGGATTTTTGAAATGGGGAATTTTCTACCGGGGACGCCCGGATAAGTGGAAATCAGTGACGCGAGAATCAAGCCGTTGAGTATCGATGCAAGATACGGCCTCTGGAAACGAAGATGACAGATACCTTTTCTCGCAGGTAAGAATCAAAGCTGTCGCCGGGGCGGAACCGGCATTCCCCACAAAATTAAACGATAGAAACATGAACACGATCGATGCACCTAAACAACGGATCAAAGCGGCCCTTCTGGCCGGGATCCGTCTCACTACGGCCCAGGGCAACCGATTGGCCAGCACCGTCGATTTCAGAAAGATCATCTCTCGGCTCAGAGAGGAAGGGCTCGAGATCAAAGACTTCTGGAATATTCGGAAGGATCGGGAGGGTCGAACCGTAGCCCGCTACAAAACCTACTACATCGATTCGCCACTGCCCGCGAAAGGGACCCGCATAGCGGGGTTCGGGGAGCCGGAAATAGAACAACTGTTTTAACACATAATGATTCACACAGCAAGGGCCGAAGCTGTCAGAGGCCACAAAATGTAATAATCATGGGATTGAACGAAGGAACATCAGCTACCTACATCGGCATTCGAGACGGAAAGATCGCATTACGGGTCAAGGAGGGAACCCCGGGGGCCGTTATGGTCACCAGCAAAGAGAGCGGCAAGGTATCCTGGAGCAAATACTACCGATCCATCAGCGGCTACCTGACCCAGATCGAAAACCGCCCGGACCGATTCAACGAACGCATGTACAACTGGCTGCTGACCATTGTCGATGGTGAGGATACCTACATCCTGCAAATTAGGGAGTCGAGCGGATATGCCCGTTCGCTGATGAAGTCGCTGCCCAACGTGGATTTCAGCAAGAAGATCACCTTCTCGCCGTATGTCAAGATCGTGGACGACAAAAAGCGCGCTACACTCTACCTATCGCAGGATAACGTGAATGTGGAGTGGTACTACACCCAGGAGCACCCCAACGGGCTGCCCGAACTGAGAAAACATATCGACTCGCGCGGTAACACCACCTACGATGATTCGGCCATTCTCGACTTTTTCGTCAAACAGGTCGAGGAGGTGATCTCGCCACGCATCGCTCAGGCCAACCGGCAACGGCTCGGGGAGCTGCCCGCTGAGGAGCCCCTCTCCGAAGAGGAGGATATGGCCGACTACATGGCCCGGGAGCATGAACGACAGGTGGAGGCGGCACGGGCTGCACAAGCTACCCCTAACGCCCAACCCAACGAACTCGATCCATATCACGGTGCCCGCACACGTAGAGCTTATACCCAGCCTGCTGTACGGCCCACGGCGGCACAGCCGCAAACCTTCTCGGATGGCACGCCGGTTCCCACCGAAGATGACCTGCCCTTCTAACCTGAAAAGCGGAAAACCATGGGACGACTATTTCACAACCCGACGGCTCGTCAGATCACCTTCTGTGACGAGCGGTTTTACGAAACCGAATCGGGCAGCTTCTACCCGTCGGTCACCACCGTATTAGATGTATATCCCAAAGGCAAGGAGTTCAACGAATGGCTCAAACGCAATGGTGCCGAGGCCGACACGATTGTCGAGGCGGCAGCAGATACCGGATCGAAAGTGCACGAAGCGATTGACAAGCTCCAGCAGGGGGCCGAGCTATTTTGGGATGACTCCCGCTACTCGCTCAAGGAGTGGCAGATGATCTGCCGGTTCATCGCCTTTTACAAACGGTTCCAGCCGGAGATCATCAGCTCCGAATTTACGCTGATCTGCGACAAATACCAGATTGCCGGCACGGTGGATATGGTCTGCCGCCTTAACGGGAAGGTGTGGCTCATTGACCTGAAGACCTCGAACTATGTACACAAAACGCATCTGATTCAGGCGGCCACCTACACCGTCATGTTCAACGAGATCAACCGGGGCAAGTTTCATGTCGATCGCACCGGCATTCTCCACCTGAACGCCAAAACGCGCACCGAGGGCAAAGGCAACAAAATACAGGGGGCCGGCTGGCAGCTGATCCCGGTCACTAAATGCATGGAGCACTTCGCCTCCTTCAGGCATCTGCGGGCCATTTGGGACCTCGAGAACCCCAACCCGAAGCCCAAGAATCTGATCTATCCCGACCGCCTTAAACTATCCGAATATGGCAACTACGGAACAGTTACGTGCTGAGGCTACGACCATGCAGCGTTACCTCGAGGAGCTCTGCCCCGCTGACCCGGCCCAGATCAATGAACGCATCCGCACGCTTCAGGTCTATATGGCCCGCAGCGGCGAGATGCTCGCCCAGGCCAAAGAGCTGCTCAACCGAAAACGGAACCAGGAGATTGCCCAAACGATTGTCAAGATCGCCCGAGAGGGGCACCTCTCGGCCAAAGCGCAAAATGTATTGGTCGATAGCTTAGCTGCCGAGGAGAGCTTCTTGGTGGATTGGATTGACCGCATCAATGCCACATGCACCCATCAGGCGGACCATACCCGGTCGCTGCTGGCCTACGAACGTGAGCAGATGCGGCTGCTCAGAACCGGATATTAACCAAAAACAGCAAGGCATGAACAACAAAGATGATCCTCACGACCGATTCAAGCAGCTGATGGAGCAGGAACGAGAACTGATCCGGCAGCTCGAACACCCGACAGAAGAGCACCCCGAACTACTCAAGGAGCTCTCCCGTCTTCAACGCCGCCGAGCGCAGATCGGCAAAAAACTAAACATCGGAATTCTGTAATATGGCTTCATATTTCTCACACGACAGCAATGCGCGAAACTCTGACAAGTTGATCGCCCTACGCATGAAAATGGGTGCGGAAGGGTACGGAATCTACTTCATGCTGTTGGAACGTTTACGGGAAGAGCCGGACTACACGAGTATCAAAGATTACAATCTGTTAGCCTTTGATCTTCGTGTCGATGCCGCCAAGCTCAAAGCGGTCATCGAGGACTTCAGGTTATTTTCTTTTACCGAGGATGGTAAGCGATTCTACTCTGAAGGCTTTTTGTATCGGATGCAGCAAAAGGACGCCAAAAGCACAAAAGCCAGAGAATCAGCAAACAAGAGATGGAGAAAAATACAAAACGCGGAGAGCACCTCTGCGGAGGCTGTGCCTTTGCACGAAGCTGTTGATGCGAAGGCAATGCGATCGCAATGCGAAGGCAATGCTATAAAAGAAAGTAAAGTAAAGATAATACCCCCTATATCCCCCTCTTGGGGGGAGGAGTCCGCTTCGGGTGCAAGCACCCTCGCAGCAGAGAGAGATCCGGGGCACAGCCCGCATACATCCGCTGAACCTGCTTGCGAAACAGCTTCCCCGCCGGCCGGCAGCGGGCAGTCACCCATCCGGCAACGAGCCCCGGCGGCCCGATTTCTGGCTCCTACCGTCGCCGAGGTGGCCGACTACTGCTCCCAACGCAACAACGGAGTCGATGCCGAGAGCTTCGTGGACTTCTACACCGCCAAAGACTGGATGATCGGCAAAAACAGGATGAAAGACTGGCGGGCCGCCGTCCGAACCTGGGAGAAGAGCCACCCCCTAAAACCTGAAAACCAACCCTCCTATCAACCCAAAGCTATCCGTCTATGACCCCAGAGATCAACATACCGCAGGCCGAAAACTTAGAGAAGGCCGTTATCGGTGCCTTGGTCATGGAGCCGGGATACCTGCCCGAGGTGGCCAACATCCTCTCGCCGGAGTGCTTCTTCAACGAGGCGAATGCCGAGATTTTCCGAAACATCCTCTCGATGTATGACCACAACGAGCAGATCGATCTGTTCACCCTCTCCCAACGGTGCAAAGGCAACAAAACGCTCGCCGGTATCAATATCCCGGCGACGCTGACCGCCTGCACCGCCATGGTCGGATCGGGGGCCGGCGTGGTCAGCCATGCGCAGATCATCCGCGAGAAGCACCTCGCCCGGCAGATGATCGTCCTGACCTCAAAGGTGCTGAATGGCATCCAACACAACGAAGATGTGGCCACAACCCTGCAAAAGTTCAACGAGGGGATGGACCAGATTGCCATGGCTGCCATCGGATCGAAGGGGGCACAACCTATCGGCACGCTGCTCGATGCGGCCCTGCAACAGGCCAAGGCCCGTCAGCAGATGCAACGCCAGGGGATCACCCCGGGGGTACCCACCGGGCTGGCCCGGTTGGACGAGCTGACCGCCGGATGGCACGCTGGGCAGCTCATCGTCCTTGCGGCCCGCCCCGGAATGGGTAAAACGGCCTTCATGCTCGCCAGCGCCAAAGCCGCCGCACAAGCCGGATACCCGCCCTGCATCTACTCCCTCGAAATGAGCGGCACCTCCATCGCTGACCGGCTCCTCTTCACCGAATGCCAGGTCTCGTTGGACAGCTACCGCTCCGGAAAGTTGGACCGGCAGGACTGGACGGAGATTGAGCGGGCTGCCCAGGTGATCGGACAGCTGCCCATCTACATCGATGACAACCCCGTCGTATCGATGCGGTACATCCGTTCCCACGCCAAGATCATGGCCAAACGGGGCCGCTGCGGGATCATCTTCATCGACTACCTCAAATTGGCGGATACCGCCTCCGCAGATCGCACCCGAAACCGGGAGCAGGAGATCGCCCAGGCCAGCCGTCAGGCCAAGATCATCGCCAAGGAGTTGGAGGTGCCAGTGGTGCTCCTCTCGCAGCTCTCCCGTAAATGCGAGGAGCGGGCCGGAGCCGCCAAGATGCCTCTGCTGTCCGACCTGCGGGAGTCCGGTGCCATCGAGCAGGATGCCGATGTGGTGGGGTTCATCTTCAGACCCGCATACTACGGAATCCGGGAGTGGCCCACCGACAACGGCTCTATCTCCACAAACGGGTTCGGCATCCTGAACATCGCCAAACAACGAAACGGAGGTACCGAAGAGATCCCCTTCCGGTACAACCCCTCCCTGACGTTGATAACCGACTACACGCTCTACGACAATGCCCCAAAACGTGACCTCCCTTTCTGAACAGGTCTATGAGGCCATCCAAACCATCGAACAGCAGAAGCGAGAGGCAAAATGCTACCCCGCAAGTGCCTTACTGATCCGGGAGCTGGCTCCACGTCTAAAGCTGCCGCCCTCAGCGATCTATCCGATCTGCGTCCTGCTCTACAAGGCCGAGCGGATCACCGGAGGACGGACCATCAACGACAGCTATTTCAACACATGTTAACACGCAACAAAAAGACAACCACCCATGACCGAAAAAGAGGATTACATCCACAACGACCCCTCGCCCTGGAGAGACAAAGCCATCGAGCTGCTGGCCAAAATCAAGGCCGAACGGGCCGGAAAAGAGTTTGTTCGCATCCCGTTGGAATCGGGGCGTGGATATTACGAAATCGAAAAATCAAAATATGAAAAGCGACAAAGACAACAATAGGCCGATGTCCTTAGCCGAGTTCCGCAAGATGCGTCACACGCTGCTGCCGGAAAACCGCAAGATCAAAAATGCCCGAAAAGTCTTACGGGACGGGATCCGATTCGACAGCCGATTGGAGCTGTTTATGTATGATCTGCTGAAAATGGCCGGCATCTGTTTCGAGCGGCAGAAGCGCTACACCCTGCAACCGGGGTTCCAGTACAATGGGGCCGCCATCCGGCCGATCACCTACACTGTCGATTTTTGGCTGCCGGATCACAACCTCATCATCGACACCAAGGGCTACCACACCCAGCAGGGAGACATGAGAATTAAGATGCTCAAATGGCGGTTTTCTACGGCTGGAGAGTCGCCCATCATAGAAACACCTAAAAACCAAACCGAGTGCCGGACGCTCTTGGAAGAGCTGCAAAGATCATGAAGGTAAAAAAGGCAATCGATCTGCTGACAAGCTATGTCAAGCTCCTACCGGATGGAGAGATTCGTCAGGCTATTCGGCTTGTGATCCGTGAAACAAAAAGTTTTCAAACAGTCAAGAACAGAGATGATAAATCCCAGAAAAACAATCATTGACAACACCATCTCCCGGGTGAGTGCCGCAACGGGAGTGACCATCGAAGAGATACGGGCCAAAAATCGGCACATGGCCATCGTCTATGCCCGCAACATCCTCTGTCACGAGCTCGCGGAGCAGCGGTTTCGCAATGGCGAGATTGGAGAGGTGATCCATCGGGACCGATCCACCATCTACAACTGCATCCAAATGTATCGAAACGACTACGCCACCGATCAGGCTTTTCGCGAGCTGGCCCAGCAGGCCCAAGCCGAACCCTCAAACACCCTGTAACGTATGAAAGAGAAGCTGCCACCCATCGCCAAACACTTTGCCCTCTACATGGCCCAGCAGGCCGAACGGGAGCGATCACAACGAGAAAGAAGACTTCCCGACAACCTCCCCGTGCGCCATAACGAACCGCCCATCACCGAGAAACAAAAAGAGATGACCGCTTTGGCCTATCTGCTTGCGGATGTGATCTATCAGATCATGTTTGATCTCTGCGAGCAGATGCAAAGCGGAGGAGCCGACCTCCGGCACGAATCCAAATATCGGTTCAATGAGCTGTTCAAAGCTGCGCAGAACTTCCGAGATAGGGCCTCGAGAGTCTCCCGGGATGTCGCTGTGATGAAAAGTGACAGGGCATTTGACGACTTTTTCGAAGATTCGGAGTGGCTGCGCGAAACCATTGAGCTGCTCTTCAACAGGGCTTTGGCCACAGCGGATGCCAAGGTACGGATCCATGCCCTGCTATTCAACCTGCCACAACGCTAAAACAAAACCCCTAAAACCATGAAAAACCGAAATCTCACCCTTTTGCAGTACCTCACCGTGCTCCTTTGCACGGGGTTGCTGTTCCTTCTGGCCTTCTTTGCCTGCAACGAAGCCAAGCACCGTCCCGGGAAGATCCTCTTTGAT
>UQYM01000021.1 GCA_900545315.1 uncultured Alistipes sp. | reverse complement strand
CATGAAAAAAAACAGGGTTGCACCTTTCCCGTTAAAGGCAAACGGTTGATCGCGATACGTTGTTCCGGAGGCGAAGAAGCGAGTAATTTTGGTAATAAACCACGGATAATAGATCCCTATGGTGATGAGGGTCAAAAGAAAACCCGTTACGACCTGACCAACGTATTTTCCCAAATCATAATGGGGCTGCAAAGAGTAGCCTTTAAACGACAGACCTTTCACGCATTCCGTAATCAGGAAAAATCCCAAAAATATAGAGACAACAAAATAGATCAGCTGCACCCCGAGAGAGACAAGCGGAGCGTTATTAGCAGCAAACCCTGCCATAGGCATACCTGCAGTCATCATCATACGGTTCATCGTGTATGCACTACTTGACCACATCACAACACCAAACACTGCCCACATGCAGATCAGGTAACCGAGGCAAATTGCCAGGAGACGGCTTCCCTTTACCCGAAAATCAAAGAAACATTTCATATCGCTGTCAGATTGATTGAATATTAAAACGAATATACGACTATTTTTCCATTTAGCGCAGGATAAAAATCGAAAAATTCGTACATTTGTCGTCCGAATTTAACATTGAAACCGTTATTATGAACACGTTGGAACTGAGTGAACAGGAACAGATCCGCCGCAATTCTCTTGCCGAATTGCGAAAATTGGGCATCAATCCCTATCCCGCAGCCAAATATGAGGTGACGGCCACCGCCGCACAGATCGCTGAACAATACGATCCCGAAAAGGGCAATTTCCAAGATGTTTCGGTTGCCGGTCGTATCATGAGCCGCCGTATCATGGGCAGCGCCTCATTTTTCGAATTGCAGGACCACACCGGTAAGATTCAGGTCTATATCAAACGCGACGACGTCTGCGGTGACGATCCCGAAGCCACCCTCTACAACAAAGTGTTCAAAAAACTGCTCGATATCGGCGATATCGTCGGAGTCAAAGGTTTCGTTTTCCTGACCAAAACCGGCGAACTGTCGATCCACTGCAAAGAGTTCACACTCCTGAGCAAGTCGCTGCGTCCACTGCCAATTGTCAAGGAGAAAGACGGTAAGGTTTACGATGCATTCAGCGACCCTGAACTGCGTTATCGTCAACGTTACGTGGATTTGATTGTCAATCCGCAGGTGAAGGATGTCTTCATCCAACGCAGCAAGGTCATCAGCACAATGCGCCAGTTCTTCAACGAGCGAGGCTATTTGGAGGTGGAGACCCCGATTCTGCAGCCGATTCCGGGCGGCGCATCGGCACGTCCTTTTATCACACACCACAACTCATTAGATATCGATCTCTACCTGCGTATCGCAACAGAACTCTACCTCAAGAAGCTGATCGTAGGTGGTTTCAACGGTGTATATGAATTGGGCAAAAACTTCCGCAACGAGGGTATGGACCGTACCCACAACCCGGAATTTACCTGCATGGAGATCTATGTGGCCTACAAAGATTACCGTTGGATGATGGAGTTCACCGAGCAGCTGCTCGAACGGATTTCGACCGAAGTAAACGGCTCCACGGAACTGACCATCGACGGGCGTGCCATTTCATTCAAGGCTCCATTCCGCCGGGTGACGATGACCGATGCCATCCGCGAAAAGACCGGCTACGACATCACCGGACAGAGTGAAGAGCAGCTGCGCGAAGCCTGCAAACGACTCAACGTCGAGATCGACGACACAATGGGCAAAGGCAAGCTGATCGATGCCATCTTCGGCCAATATTGCGAAGGAGATCTGATCCAGCCGACCTTTGTGTGCGACTACCCGATCGAGATGTCGCCGCTGTGCAAACGCCATCGTGACAATCAGGATCTGACCGAACGTTTCGAACTCTTTGTCAATGGCAAGGAGCTCTGCAACGCCTACTCTGAGCTGAACGACCCAATCGACCAATACGAACGTTTCCAAGAGCAGTTGCGCCTCTCGGCGAAGGGTGACGATGAAGCGATGTTCATCGATATGGATTTCATCCGTGCCCTGGAATATGGTATGCCGACCTGCTCGGGTATGGGTATGGGTATCGACCGTCTGGCCATGTTCATGACGGGACAGACCACCATCCAGGATGTGCTCTTCTTCCCGCAGATGCGTCCGGAGAAGGCTGTACAGAAAGATGACGAAGCAAAATTTGGGGCAGTGGGTGTACCGGCTGAATGGGTACCCGTTCTGCACAAAATGAGTCTGCTGACCGTCGAGGCCATGCGTAAGGTTGCCCCGGGCAAACTGTTCAACGACCTGTGCGGCTTCAACAAGAAAAATAAACTCGGGCTGAAAAATCCGACGTTGGATGAGGTGCGCAGTTGGATGAACGAATCAGAGAAATAACATACACACGCAAATAAAACTTCATTAGAATAAAACTATGAGAAAGAAAATTGTTGCAGGAAACTGGAAGATGAACACCACTCCGGTGGAGGGTGTTGAACTGTTCAAAGGTATTGTTGCCAAGAAGGGCGAAGTTTGCTCATGCGTAAACTTCATCGTGGCACCTCCTTTCACCCACCTGTCAGAGATTGTAAAATTGTCTCGTGGCACCGGCATTGGTGTTGGTGCACAGAACTGCGCTGCTGAGGCCAAAGGTGCCTACACCGGCGAGGTATCTGCAGAGATGATCGCATCACTGGGCGTTGAATATGTAATTTTGGGCCACAGCGAGCGTCGTCAATATTACGGTGAGACCAGCGAGACCCTGAACAAAAAGATGGCTCAGGCTTATGCCAACAATTTGACCCCGATCTACTGCGTAGGTGAGAACCTCGAGGAGCGTGAGGCTGGCAAACACTTCGATGTAGTTCGTCAGCAGATCGAGGAGGTTGTCTTCAACCTGACTCCGGAGCAGTTCAGCAAACTGATCATTGCTTACGAACCTGTATGGGCCATTGGTACCGGCAAAACTGCCACTGCAGACCAGGCACAGGAGATCCACGCTTACATCCGCAAGGTATTGGCAGAGAAGTTCGGCAACGCAGCTAACGAAACCGTTATTCTGTACGGTGGTAGCTGCAAACCGGCCAATGCAGCTGAGATCTTCGCCAAAGAGGATGTTGATGGCGGTTTGATCGGTGGTGCAGCCCTGAAAGCTGACGACTTCATCGCAATCGGCAAAGGTTTTACTAAATAGTAAGCCTTGAGCTGGATGATAACGCTTAGAGTCTATTAGACACTAAACGCTTAGAATCTCGATAAAAAAGAGTTCCGAATATTTCGGAACTCTTTTTTGTTTTCAATTCCTTGGCACGAGAGGACCGGGACGAACTTTTATACCCGAATTATCACTCGGAGCAACGCTCTTTCCTTGCGCTCAATCAATCCCAGCTCGCTGCAAATGGATCCCCTGCACAGCAAATGGATTTCTCCGCACACGGACTGCTGACTGCACTACACTCCCTCACCCCTTGCACGCTTTACGCTCGATGAAGACTTTCCCGAGCTGGACATTCCGCTTGTAGATAGACCCTACTTCTACAATTACAATACACCGCTGTCTTGCCCCCTCTCTGCTGCTTGGTCAGTTGCATCTCTACTTCTCGGTCATCTGCTTTTCCGCTTCTCTGTTCTGTACTTCTGTCGCCTCTCCTGCCCCTATCCTCTCCAGCCTCTTTCTTGCCCGTAGCCTCTACTTCAACTGCGATTGCCATCCGGTGAAGGGGGAATACACCCGGCACAAGACTACTGAATGAGCTGCATTTAAATCGATAGACATATTCCAATCCCTTTCCTCCGACCTTTCCTCCGACCTTCCCTCCGGCCCCTCCCGGCCTCCATCCGACCCCACTTCACCACGCTATTCCCCCTCCTGCTCCTCCTAGCCCCCGCCCCGCCACTATACCGCAATCACACCCAAAAACACACTTTCTCGTTGCACATTCATCATACAAAAACGGCCCATTCTCGTTGAGCATTTTCGTAATTGTATAATTTATCGTATCTTAAAGGCGTCAACCTTTAATCATTGTATGGAAATTTTCATTATCCTCGGGCTGATCGTACTCAACGGAGTACTGTCCATGTCCGAGATTGCGCTGGTTTCCGCCCGTAAATCCAAGCTCGAAACCGACGCCAAAAAAGGCAGCAAATCTGCCAAAGCCGCATTGGATTTAGCCAACAACCCAGACGTATTTCTTTCGACCATTCAGATCGGCATCACCCTGGTCGGCATCCTGACCGGTATCTACTCCGGCGATGTATTAGCTCAGCAGTTGGCTCCGGTGATCGCCAAAATCACACCTTTACAGCCTTACAGTTTAGGGATCTCACAAACCTTGATTGTGGTGATTGTCACCTATCTTACGCTAATTATCGGAGAGCTGGTCCCTAAACGGATCGGCATGACCGCTTCCGAACGGGTATCGAGATTGGTAGCTCGCCCCATGCGACTCTTTTCACAGATCGGGCGTCCATTTGTGTGGTTGCTGGCCCGCAGCACCAACGGGGTAATCCGCATGCTGGGCCTCGATAAAGCGGGCGAAAGCAAAGTAACCGAAGAGGAGATCAAAGCCATCATCCAGGAGGGTACGGAAGATGGTGAGGTGCAAGAGGTGGAACAGGAGTTGGTGGAACGGGTCTTCAACCTGGGTGACCGCAATATCGGCTCCATCATGACCCACCGCAGCGACCTGATCTGGTTGGATGTAAATGCCAGCAACCAGCAGATCAAAGAGCAGGTCGAACATAACCTCTATAACGCCTATCCCGTTGCAGACCGCAATTTGGATCACATTGTCGGAGTCGTTTACCTCAAAGATCTCTTCGGCAAGCTCGATGCTCCGGAGTTCAACCTTCGCCATGTGCTGATGCCTGCCAAATATCTGCCCGAGAAGCTGAGCGTCTATAATGCATTGGCACAATTCAAATCGACCGAGGTCAAATACGGCATCGTGACAGATGAGTTCGGCAGCATCGAAGGAATTGTTACGTTGAAAGACATCGTTAGGGCGCTGTTGGGCAACATGCCACAACTTGGCGAAGAGCAGGAGATCGTTCCGCGTGAAGAGGGCGGGTATTTAGTGGACGGGCAGTGCTCGTTTTACGACTTCTTGGCCTATTTCGACAAAGAGGACATCTACAACGAAAACAGCTACAATACGCTGAGCGGTCTGATTCTGGATCTGCTCGAACGCATACCGGTTACCGGCGAGCGGTTCACTTGGCAGGATTTCAACTTTGAGATTGTGGACATGGATGGCGCCCGCATTGACAAGGTGCTGGTTACAGTAAACACTCCTCCGACCGAAGAGTAACCCATTCCACCCACAACTCGCAGCGCTGAAAAGACAATAAGGGTTCAATCCAAGATAAGCCCTACCCTTTATAAGAAAAAAGCCGACAGGTTTCTGTCGGCTTTTTTCTTATCAATAGATGTCTTGCAACACCTTAACACTATTATCCAAATGAGCGGTTAAGAGTCGCTTATGTCGGCTTAATTGCTGGGGATTATGCCTTTTTGCCACGGAGATAACGATCGATTCCCAGAGCGGCCTTGCGTCCTGCCCCCATGGCCAGAATAACGGTTGCCGCACCGGTTACGGTATCGCCACCGGCAAATACCCCGGGACGTGTAGTTGCACCATACGTTTCATCCGCTACCAAGCAGCCCCGACGCGTGGTCTCCAAACCTTTGGTGGTCGATGCGATCAACGGGTTGGGTGAGGTTCCGAGTGCCATGATCACTACGTCGCACGGCATCTCAAACTCCGAACCGGGAATTTCGACCGGCGAACGACGTCCCGAAGCATCGGGTTCACCCAGCTCCATCCGGATACAACGTACACCGCGTACCCAGCCCTTCTCATCTCCGAGCACCTCAACCGGATTGCAGAGCATGTGGAAAGCTATCCCCTCCTCTTTGGCGTGATGCACCTCTTCACGACGGGCGGGCAGCTCAGCTTCGCTGCGTCGATACACAATATTGGCTTCAGCTCCGAGACGTGCAGCGGTACGAACCGCATCCATCGCCACGTTGCCACCCCCAACAACAACAACCCGCTGCCCCACATAAACCGGAGTGTCGTAATGGTCGTCATAGGCTTTCATTAGATTGACACGGGTCAAAAACTCATTGGCTGAGAGTACGCCGTTAAGGTTCTCTCCGGGGATTCCCATAAAGCGAGGCAAACCGGCACCCGATCCGATAAACACCGCCTCATACCCCTCTTGATCCATCAACTCATCGATCGTCACGGTACGTCCCACGATCACATCCGTTTCGATATGCACTCCGAGGCGTCGTACATTCTCTATTTCGCGGGCCACCACTCCACTCTTGGGCAGACGAAATTCAGGAATACCGTACTCCAACACGCCGCCCGCTTTGTGCAAAGCTTCAAAAATGGTCACCACATAGCCCATTTTGGCCAGATCGGAGGCACAGGCCAGACCGGCCGGGCCACTTCCCACGATCGCCACTTTATGTCCATTCGGGGCCGATGCCTCAACACTATCTAACTTTTCGGGATGTTCCAACGCCCAGTCTCCGACAAAACGTTCCAGCTTACCGATAGCGACCGGTTCACCTTTCACACCCAACACGCAAGAGCCTTCACACTGTGTCTCCTGCGGGCACACCCGTCCGCAAACCGACGGCAGCGAACTGTCTTCAGCAATAACAGCGGCAGCAGCAGCCAGATCTCCCGAAGCCAACTCCGCAATAAATTCCGGAATCTGCACCGAGACCGGGCAATGCTCCACGCAACGCGGTTTGCGGCAATGCAGACAACGCGAAGCCTCCAACTGCGCCTCTTCGAGGGTATAACCCTGACACACCTCTTCAAAATTGGTGACCCTTACTTTCGGGTCCTGTTCCCGCACGGGAACTCGTCCTATCTTGTTTGCCATCTCTTTTCCGATTATCTGTCCAAACCAATGTTGCAAACGTGCCCGGCAGCACGCTTCTCCGCCATGTGAGCTTTCCGACTTTCAATGGTACGATACATTCCCTGACGTCGCATCGCCTCATCGAAATCGACCTGATGCCCGTCGAATTCCGGACCATCCACACAGGTAAAACGGGTTTTGCCGCCCACCGTCACCCGGCAAGCTCCACACATACCGGTTCCATCTACCATCAGCGTATTGAGACTGACAATGGTTTTAATACCATATTTCAGCGTGGTCAGTGCGACGAATTTCATCATGATCATCGGACCGATTGCAATCACCTCATCGTACTGCTTGCCCTGATTATCGATCAAATCGCACAACAAGGCGGTCACCATGCCTTTAAAACCAGCGCTACCGTCATCGGTTGCAATATAGACATTGCCGGCCACTGCCTTCATCTTCTCCACATAGATCAAGATATCCCGGCTCTTGGCCCCGATAATCACGTCGGCTTTTACGCCGTGCTCATTCAACCATTTGACCTGTGGATAGACCGGAGCAGTCCCAACGCCACCAGCAACAAACAAAATCCGCTTTTCGCGCAACTGCTCGATGGGTTCGTGCACAAATTCTGAAGGCTGGCCAAGAGGTCCCACAAAATCGGCAATCGACTCACCGGGATTCATCTCACAGAGTTTACTGGTGGAATAACCGACCGTCTGAATCACAATGGTAACAGAGCCTCGTTCTGTATCATAGTCGGCGATGGTCAACGGAACGCGCTCTCCCTCTTCATTGAGGCGCAGGATGATGAATTGTCCGGGTTTAGCAGCCTGAGCTACCCGCGGAGCTTCAATCTCCATCTGGTAAATATTCGGAGCCAATAGCTCCTTACCGAGTATCTTAAACATATCGTACGATTAATATTCTTATTTCATTCTGGCCCTTGCTCACGGCAAGAGATATTTTATTCATTAACAGCCTTATTACACATTTCTACCGGTCAATGACATATAGCCATAGCGACTTATTCCACATCACGCACTTGGGAACATTGTGAGGCTTATGGACTCTTTCGGATCGCCACCCGCTGTGCTTGTCCAACACTGTACCCCTCAGAATCTTCTTTGTCCTTTCGTGTACACGCTCACTCCTCTGAGACACTGCCCTTTGCACAGCCCTCCCTTTATTTGCCTCGTCTCTCTCTTTAAGACGCAGCCAGGGGCCACACTAAAGTATATTGCCTGTCAAGCGAAGTTCCCGCATCGGGCGTGAAGGGTCGTTCAACAGAATCACCGTCGTTCCCATAAAACGCCCCGGCTGAGCCCCCGCAGAACGCAACGTTCCGATAAAGGTAACAGATGCTCCAGGAGCAATAGTGGTTCCAGCTTTCAAGGTAATACTCATATATTTGTCAGGATTGACCTGACGAATAATCAGCGGAGATTTCCCCACGTTGGTCACCGTAAAGTTTTTGGACCGCTCTTCACCTGCTTTCATATCGCCGAAATGGTAATATTGAGCGGTAAATTGGGCTTTGGCCGCCTGGGCCAACTCCTGCTGCGAAAGCCCGGAGAAATCCTCAACTGCAATACCCGACACCGTGAACCGAACCGGTCTCTTTTGACCGTTCACCGTCAGATAAAACGTTTGGTTGACCCGGCCCCACACATCCGCGTTGCGCAGATCAAACGACAGGGTCATCACCCCGCCTGTAGCCGGTTCCAATTTCGATGTAGAGAGCGACACGCTGAATCCCGGAACACGTGGATTCTCATAAATTACGCCGATCGTGATCGGTTTATCGGACGCATTAAAATACTCCAACGTACCAGCCTTGGCATCTCCACGAGGCACATAGCCGATTCCGACCGTTTTGCGGGTCACTCGCAATCCTTCGCCCAAATCGACAGGATAGGTCTCCTGCGGTGAACGTTCAGCTGCAATCACATTGCCTGTGATGATCAGTTTATTCTGGTTGCGACGATCGTTGCTGACCACCGTCACCTCACGACGAAACTTACCGGGACGATACAACGGATCATAGGTAATCTCGACATAACCTTTGCGACCGGGCAGGATCGGTTGGCGGGTAAAGGTCGGCGTCGTGCACCCGCAAGAGGTGACCACCTTCTCAATCACGAAAGGGTTGGAGCCTGTATTGGTGAATTCGAAACGGTGCGACACCTTGCCCCCCTTTTCGTGGATTTCACCGAAATTCCACTGCTCCTGCGCGAACTTCATCGTCGAAGTTTGCTGCGCCAACGCCCATGATCCAGTCACAAGCGCCATGATCAACAGAACCAACCTTTTCATCGTCCTACGCCTTAATTTTTACATCCAATTCAAAACTTCTCTCTCGCCTCCATCATCCCGTCATTTCACCTGCATTCGGTGTTTTTCAGCTCCTTTACAGTGTTCTTGAGGTCTTGTACCACTTCTCCTCCTCGCTTCCGCCGTCGGCAAGTTCACCTGCATGAGTATTTTGTGTTTCATGCCGCATATAGGCACGCCCTTCCAGCACCTCAAGCCTAAAAAAGCACCCTGCAAGCTAAACGTATCATCCCTAAGATTCCTCGCATCCCCAAAGGGAAGGCCGTCGGGAGCCTCGCATAACTAGCTATACTCAAAGCCCCCACAAAAATAGCCGAACTCTACAATTCGAACCCGCAACGACGGAACATCGCCTTATCGGTGTCGATATCGGAACCGGCCGTGGTCAGCAGATCGCCCACAATCGAAGCGCTAACCCCACAATAGAGAGCCTTCTCTTCGATATGTTTGATCATGTTGCGTCCTCCCGCCAACCGAATATTGGCCGTCGGGTTGATAATACGCATCATGGCCATCGCCACCAGCACTTCGGTATCCTCCAACGGCTTCACATCGGCCAATGGGGTTCCCGGAATCGGATTCAGCACATTGACCGGAATCGAATCGACACCGATCTTCTGGAGGGTCACCGCCAACTCGATGCGCTGTTCAGCACTCTCGCCCATACCGATGATACCTCCCGAACAGATGCTCAAACCGGCCTCTTTGGCCCAGGCAATGGTCTGCATCTTCTCTTCAGGCGTGTGAGTCGTACACAACTTCACGAAATAGGAGGGCGCAGTCTCCATGTTGCAATGGTAACGCTCTACGCCACTCTCTCGCAACTGGATCAGCTGCTCTTTGGTCAATAGCCCCAGTGAGGCGCACAGATGAATCGGAGTGTGCTGTTTGATGTGACGATAGATCGAACAGATACGATCCGTATCAGCCGCACTCAAGGTCCGTCCACTGGTCACCAACGAAAAGCGCTCCACCCCTTTCGACGCATTGTGCAGCGCCTCTTTGAGTGCAGCCTCCTCGCTCACCAACGGATAAACCTCAATATTGGTTTTGTGAAATTTCGATTGCGCACACCATTTACAGTTTTCGCTGCAACGGCCACTGCGCGCATTCATGATCGAACAGGTTTCGAACTTCTTGCCTTGATAACGGGTACGCAGTCGGTGCGCCAGTTCATATAACTCTTCGGCAGGTGTAGAGTGCATCAGCTCCACAGCCTCGTCATATCCGAGCCGATAGCCTGCCGCAATTTTCTCTTCAAGCGTAACGATATCCATAAAAAAGTTGTACTATGCAGACAAAGATACTACTTTTGAACTGATATTCGACGTTAAACCCGAAGCACATGCAAAGCAAAAAAGTATATTTTGTCAGCGGCATTGACACCGATGCCGGGAAAAGTGTCGTTACCGGGCTGTTGGCCCGTGACATGAACGCCCACAACGAACGGACCATCACACAAAAATTCATCCAAACCGGCAATACAGGAATTTCAGAAGATATTGAACTGCACCGGCGCATCATGGGGATTCCGCTGCAGCAGGTGGATCTTGACGGCACCACCTGCCCGATCATCTTCACCTACCCATCGTCCCCACAGTTGGCTGCGGAGATCGACCACCGGGAGATCGACCTCTCCTTGGTCGAGAAGAGCACGGCAAAACTACTCGAAAGCTACGATACAGTCCTGTTAGAGGGAGCGGGAGGATTGTTCGTTCCACTGACCGACACCTACTCGACCATCGACTACATTGCCGATCATCATCTTCCGCTGATTTTGGTTACCTCACCCCGGTTGGGCAGCATCAACCATACGGTGTTGAGTCTTGAGGCCTGCTTCAACCGTCACATTGAGGTGGCCAAACTGGTCTATAACCTCTACCCGTCCACCAGCAAAGAGATTACCGACGACACCCGCCGCTACCTCAAACAATATCTCCAGCGCCACTCCCCGAACACTGAATTTATCGAGATTCCGCTGCAGGAGAAAAAGTGGTAATTGTCCCTCAACTGACTTGACCCGGATACAGGCAATAGGATCCAAATCTTCGGTCACGAGATCTCGAGGTTACGAGGCATGGGGTCCCGGAGACATGAAGACATCATCATGAAGACCTCTTGAAGACATAGGTTCACTGGACCCAGACGAACCTCCTGTCTCTCCGTGAGGCAGGGATACGAGACATTCGATCACACGTCGGGACAGTAGCACAGGGGCAGCAATTGCAGAGAGTCTATTCGAAAATAGTAAGCGGGAACAGGGAACAGGGAGGCGGTCTGAGCGACTAACACGATTCCCATTCTGCATCTGTCACCTCCACGAGTGAGGCACAACTCCGCCGCCAACCGTAGCCCACAACTAAAACGTCAACCGTTATCCCATTGGGTAAGGCGATTGACGTTTTTTTATTATGCTTAGACATTTTCAGAGTAAAGCGTTTCACTAATCAAAATAACGATTCCCGATTCCCAAACGGGGACAGACTACACCTCTTTGTTTTGGATAGCATTGGGCGATGGAAATGGCGGGTGGCTAGTGGCGGGTGGCAGAAAAGAAAAAAAAGAAGAGAAAGAAACAGAAAGAGGGAACAGGGAGTAGCAAGTAGCAAGTAGCAAGAGACAGGAGACAGGAGGCGAGACAAACGAGGCGAGACAAACGAGGCGAGACAGAACAGTCCCCAATGAGGAAGCACTACGAGAGGAAAAACTTCACTCTCTTTCTTGACCTTCTTTCACAATCTTCTTGCGTGCTCTCATTTCACGATCTTCATTCTCGACCGAGAAGAGTGAACAGCCAACCAAGACGTGCCATCCAGCTCCTGTGCTCCTATTTTAATCAAAAAAAATGAGGCCACACCCCATTTACATGGAACAACTGTGTTCCAATGCCTTATCAGTTACAAGAGGGGCGACACCTCGATTTCCACGAAAAAAATTGCAAATATTTTTCGCAAAATCTTTGCAGAATCGAGATTTTGCCTTATATTTGCACTCGCAAAACAGAAGGAAATTCCTCAATAGCTCAGTTGGTTAGAGCACCTGACTGTTAATCAGGGGGTCCAAGGTTCAAGTCCTTGTTGAGGAGCCCGAAAGTGAAGAGGTCACAATATAAATTGTGACCTCTTTTTTGTTTTGTGCCGATGGAATCTGCATTAAGCGTTCCTCTTTCCTCTGCCACCTAAATCCTCGCAAAATCACACCTTTGGAGGCCTCACATTTCCACACACGGTTCTAACTTCCCTTCTCTCGCACGGGACCAATTGTCCTTCCCTCACACAGGTCTAAAGGGACTAACATGCAGCTTAAATTCCCTTGAACGCTCGCCCCTCAACAGACCAAATAAAACAGGTCCAGCTCTCCGTTCCTGTCCGCGCTCACATTCACGAAAGGCTTAAGTTGCATTTTTCCCCTTTGGTATCCTCTACATAACAAATAACTCCAAGCCTATCGCTACAAGAAACGCCCGATAACAGCAGAAAGTTCACAACAAATTCGGTCTCCGCTCCATATCCTGCCCAAAGACTGGAATCATATCACGTTCGAGGTCAACAATGATCTGAATATCCTAAATGGCATGGGGCACCGACCCAAATCCCATCCAGCGCCCAATCCGCCCCCAGGTCCGCCCCTTACGATCCACTCTACCCGCCGACTCGTTACACCACACACTCTCTCACCCTCTTTCCCATCAACTTCCTATCCACTCCTATCCTCGCATCCAACCTGTGAAGATAGGCACCCAAAGCACTTTCCACAGACAAGCCCCAGAACCCGAAGAGGCGGTGAACATTCACCGCCTCTTCTGCTGAAACTGCCAGGAACTCTACCTCCATTATACAGTTACTTGTTACCGTTTCACAACGGATGCGCTATTTTCTTTTACTATGATGTTTCCGCGAAAAGGTAACCGTCAGCGGTCGCAAGGGAATAAACCCCTTTGGACGTCAGCAAGTATAAGACAAAAACGGGGTCGCACCTACTCCTCTATTTTGGCGTTATTGTGCATCGGACACCTCCAACTGCGAGAGATCGATCTGCTTGACAGGAGACGAATGTACCGTTTTACGAGCGGCATGTCCCCTCAAACAAATTTTACCCATATTACTTGAGGCCTCAACCGTCACCTTATTCACATCAATATCGGCCGCAAACTGAACCACACCCTTGGTCTGAATTTGCAAATCTCCAGCCGTACAAATCGAGATATCAGAACAGTTTCCAGCTCCAGCGATAGCTATATCGACATCCTCTTGGGCCTTTATATTCAATCCAGATATCTGGGCTGCACCGGCTTGCTCGTAACTCAACGTTTGTACCTTCAGGGAGACATTCTCAATGTCACCCGCTCCCACAATATTGATATCGCAATGGTTGGCGGTAAGCGTATCTTTCGCCGTAATTTTGCAAGCCCCTCCGAACACCCGGAACTTATCCAATGACGACAGGGTCACATAAGCATAAGCCATTACCGGACCCTCAATATTGGGGCTACCGTCTTTATTTTCGACATTTAAATAAACCGTTGTCCCATCCAACTCGCAAGTCACATTGTATTTTTCCGTCAGTTTGGAATCGTATTCCAGTTTGACTCCAGTTTGGTCTCCTTGAGTGATGACGATATCCCAACGCCCCGTCACGTCGATTCCCCGGATCTCTTTCCCGGTCCACAAAGATTGTTGATTCATCTGTTGAGCAAACAGGACCCCGATCCCTGCCCAACATACCATTGCAAATGACACAAGTCTTTTCATAGCAGATCTATTAAATGGTTTTGTATGACATACATTACAAATATCCGTGCCAAACAATCAAATACCTGATTTACATCTATTTGATCAATACATATTAGAGTAAAAATGTCTATTTCTTGGACACACTCGTATGTTTTTTTGACAATCACATTGTACAGGCCTTCCCCAAGCCAATCTCTCCTCCTATTCCGCTATAAAAAGCATAAAAAAACTTCGACAACAAACCTGCCAGCCTGGCTCTGGCCGTGCCTCATCACGTTGCTGATAAAAGGAGCTGATGCGGTACTGTTTTCCGACATACCCCTTTCCCAGGTCCTGCGGGCAACCCGAACGGCTCCCATGCAGATCGTATTTGGGCTACACGATGGGATGCCCCCAGAAAGTAATCAATTCCGGGCAGGGGTGATTTTCGACTGCAACTGTTGCATAAGCGCAGAAAAATATTTAATTTTAAGCGTGTTAGCTCTCTTTTCATAAAAAGGCGCACATCTTTTCTATCTACAACCTGTTACATCCGGTCGAGGACCATTCGATTTGCTGTAGTTTTTCATCGATTGGGGGCCAAGCTATTGATCTCATCATCACTAAAAACGGACGCCATGAAAAGCACATTGATCTTATCCCTACTGTTACTTACCCTGGTTGAAACGGGCAGTGCACAAACACCGGCACTCAATCGCATGAAACCGGGCCTCTCGATACGAGACATTCTATGTATCGGACTCGACAAGATGGACGTAAATGTTCGTCACGTCAAAACCGAAGAGTATGAAGGTTATATCCTGGAGCGGAAAAACGAACCGAATCCGTTGACCCTGCAGGATATTCAGTACATCGAACAGGTCACCAGAACCTTGATGGAGAATTACCTAATCGGACAGCTGAACGGCTCAGCTGGCATCCCTTGCGAACATATCGCCGACTATTATCCCTTTTATGTCCGTCAATACATGAATACCAGCACAGAGACAGATGCCATCATTGAAATCAGATTCATTGCAAAAGAAGATATTGTTGAAACTACAGATTTCACAAAACAATTATGGCTCTATCATACAATAGATCATGGATACCACGGCATGGCGGCTCGTATCAATTTAACTAAGAATACATTGGAGGATATAAAGTTTTATTAGTTTCCACACAAAACAAGAGGTATAGGACAATTAGCTTAATCCGTTCGCCCTACACGGCAAAGCTCCCATTGGGGTCGGGCGCATACATTAACGGCGATACAGAGCGAACGCCACAACCCGTTCCGATTACCACAGGACGAGACAGCAAACGCAATCCCTCAAAGAATCGATTCAAGAACCATTCACCCAATGATACGACCACTATGAAAAAGCTACTGACATTACTGATTTTATTACCGGCTTGCCAATCACATCCGGTCATTCCAGCTGGAGACCCTGGGCAAGTGGTTGCACATTTTGAATTTGTCGAACTGCCGGATGGCAAAGGAGACACCCTGAAATGTATCACCTACTCCTTGAAAAATGAGAGCCAATACGACTATTACATTCTTTGGCCAGACCCTTGGGGGCTGTTATTGACAACTCATTTGGGTGACACATCGAGTTGCAATGCATATCTTGCTATTGCAGGATTAGAATTTTATCGTTTAAACGACGATCTTTCTCGACCCTATATTGATGAGAAATACCGGGAGCAAATTGAGACCGTTTTACGTCCCTATTTGTTAGAACAACGACAATATAGTGATTCGTACTTATTCCCCGACAGCATATCCTACAACAAAGTGAGGGATAAATTGCATCAAAGACGCATAGATAAAATTCTTCGAGCCACATCCGATCTCACCAAATCCCGACGGGAACGGATTCTGGAGGAATTAAAAGGCAAATACGTGGACTTTGAACCTGTTTTATTGAAGGCAGGTTCTTCAGCCGTAGTGGGTATATTCAGCAAACTAACTGACAGGAACAAAAATATTTGCGAAGCTAAAATCCCTGCAGATACCAGCTATACGCAACTATATTACCAAGCTTTCCCTCCTTACTTGCCTTCCCGGGTCAATTGGGTATTTGCAGACAAGGTTCCGGAGCCACCATTATATAGCACTTACATGAACCCAACTCCATTGCTTTGGTATTATGATCCAGAGCCATGCTCCAAATACAAATCGTATTATCCCTATTTGGGACAAGTGATTTGTCGCGATACGATTATTGTTCCCACAAAATATTTATGGGAATAGAGTCTATCCTCGACAAATCACCTCACCACAAAAGCCTCAACCAAACCAATCCCCCCCCCTCAACAACACCCCTATGAAAACCAAACTTAGAATAGGTATCATCGGTTTGATCTCATTGATCTATGGCCAGGCATTTACAGCTACAGCTGCACCGAACAAATTCCCGGAAATCTATCCCGGAGTAGAATATGGTACGAAAAATGACATAACCAAATACGATTTAATCTTGCATTTTTACCCCAATAGTCTATATAAATTGACATATCATTTTATTATGATCCAAGATTCCCAGACCAGCCAGAAATCTTTTTATTATCCACGGGAAGCTATCAGAAACAGAATACAACACTGATTATGCATGATAAGATCTTTGATTTCACCTGGAAAATACAATTGCAAGAAGGAGGGTTGATGATCAAGTCCGGTTTCCAATGCATGCATGATATGTTTTTAACATATTATCGTACATCAAATGACAAATTCAATCCAAATTTCATTCAAGACCATCAGGCTCAATTGGATCAAGTAAGAAAGGGAAAGCAACCTTATGTCAGTGTATCCAAAAGTTATAGCTGGTCCTATTTTAAATTATATTTGGAAACCGATCGCACCTACCGTTTGCTACACCACAACCAGGAGGTCATATCCGCCGGCACCTGGGACAGAGATGGAAACATCTTAGTTCTGACAGATTCTGCGTTAAATATGCCCTTTTACGGGATCATTCAACCCGATGGCATCAAAAGCATGTTACTGCCCGGTCTGTATCGTGGACCCATCGTTTTAAAACGATACTTCTGATCATCCTTAAACAACCCTCCTAAAACGACTTACAATAAAAACATGAAAAAGAAAAAGAGCTTACTGTGGGGAATCATACTAATCCTATGCATCGGCGGAGGCTATGGCTTGTATCAACGTCACCAACACAACCTGAACACACCGAGAACACTGTTAGAGATGGAGCAAGAGGCACATTGGAAGATCTCTGACATGCTCTGGAACGCCTTACATATTGATGACGGTTTTGCAAAATTCAGCTCACCGATTCTCGTCGATTCTGTCAGGGTTGAGAAAGATCTATTTGCAACCTATAAAATGATCCGATTAATTGGACAGGACACTATAGCCGCAGAAGCTACCGTGTCCAGCAATAAGCGTATTGAAACAAAAGATCTTACCTGGACAGGTAAATCACACTTATGGGAAAACCCTGTATTAATAAAACCTTACCTCAGAGCATATACTTCCTTTGTCAATCGATCGGACAGACCAATCTATGTAGCCGCTTATGAGTTTGACATCCTGAAAGATACCATAGCTCCATCGCTGCCTCTTCCAGATCCATCCTCGTTCGAATACAATTTTGTTTCAGCCGGAGACACCAACGTGTATTGCTTACAGAACAACCTGCGAGGCGAAAATCTTGGCATCTTGAAAACACTTGATTATACCCCAGATTCGCTTTATGTATATATCTATGATACCACTACGTTTCATCAACACTCTTGGAAAGAGATCAGACAAAACAAATTGTATTTGGACAAATTGGTCCTGCCCAAAGAGCAATATGAGGCGCGTATGGGACACCCCCTAATCGTAACTTATCAGTAAACAATACAGGGCCTAAGCAATTTCAGATTCGTTGCAATGTGAGGCTATAGCGTCGCAGCCCTCCCCGCTCATACCTGCTCAAACCCTGCTCAAGACACGGTGTAGGCGTATCACAAGACAGCGCCTCCACCCTTTTCTCGATCGTCAATCCTGGCTAATCATCAAGCTATCGATATCTCGGTCCGAGGATATATACTCCTTGGCATTCATCTCAGCACGTTGCTCCATCTGCCAGCAGGCTACGAAAAATAGAGCGATCACAAATATTACGATCATACTCACCTCAATATAATTGGATAATCTACGCATAAAATTTAGAAATAGATAAAATTTAACTTACCGGCAACTTTACAATTACTCTGAATTACGATCGAATTACATATGTGGGCGCAAATTTAATCTTTTACGACAAGACAGCTAAAGACCATTCATCCCTATATGAACTATTCACACCTATTTAAATGATGTAACCAACTGACCAAACGCTGCATACACAGCCATAAAATTATGACAATCAATAGTGGATCGTCCTAATGTCATCCGTATTTGCTCCTCTTCAGAACATCCACTCAAACCCCATGCGATGCAGACTTTCCCAAACGGAATCATGCCTTTTATTGAGATTTATAGTTTGATCGTTACATTCATCTCGAGGTTGCTGCACATCCCGTGTCCTATTCGCTCGTAAATTTGCCCCCCACTTATACACTGACTGGTTGTACTTACTTCCTTTGCAAAATCGCTTTAACAGCTTGCAACGATCTCGCATAATCTGCTTTGATGACAACCATAACCTCGTACAATCCATCTCGCCCCATCCGATAACACTCCAAAACCGGGACAGCAAGCTGCAAATACTCCGGACCAATCTCTTTATAATTGACAGCACGATCAGAGGAATGAGTACTATCTTGTAAATCGTTAGAGTCCGTACTTTCACCGAGAATCAGCGCTACCAGTTGACGTACCATCTTCTCTCTGGCTGATAAATCCGCTTTACCTCTTGCTTGCAAATAACTACCGTCACTGGCACTACTCGACCCTATCAGATATCGTTTTTCTCCCGACTGCTCGAGCACCTCCACCTCCATAAAACAGACATTGCGAACCTGCCGTTCAAGAGACATCTTGTTGGGCATTACTTTCCAACCTGCCCGCTTCAGGGTTCCTGCTTCACGCCGACTCTGCTGTTCAACCTGGCTTCGAGTCTCACTGACAGCGTGTCGATCTCTCTGCTGCGCCATGGTGGACACTGGTGCTAACATTCCAATAAACAACAATACAACCAATAATCTAAACCACATATTCTTATTTATAATTAACCTCTTTGTTCCTTTTTCATCATAAGATATCATCGAACGATCTGAACAATTACACCATACTTGACCGTACATGCTTTCGATCACATAACCCGTACCCGCTAAAACGCTATTATTTCATAGCCAAACTGGCCATAATAAAGGTTCAGATCAACGCTATCGTGTACAACATTCAGCATAATTTCCCCCAAAAATCACCATTTTAACATGTAGGTTACCACACCCAATTCGCACACAAAATGTTAACGGAAACAAATATATAAATTATTAATTTACTGTATATCAATGTATTACTACAACAATTAGCATTTTTTTCTAATTATTTCAACAAGACAAGTCCCTGATCACTGACCGGTTAAACGAGAAAAAAGAGCTTACGCATAGTTGTCGAACCATGTGTAGCAATTACAAATAGAGTTTCATCAAATTGATCATGGTATTTTTGATTGGGAATCAAATAATTATTATATTTAGAGCAGACCGAACATCAGTATTTTGCGGAGGACCATCCGGCATGTAAAAGCCATACCACCATAATTTCTGAGGTGAATATTTTCAAATGCAACGCATATGAAAAACACATTTCGTTTTATAACACTACTCTGCATAGTCGGTTCTGTCTTGCTGGTTTTAAATCCATCACTGGCGCAACCACAAAATACGCGTACTAAAGTTGCCACACCGGTCCAAGGAGAGTGTTTTCAAGGGTATATTTTTGATAAACACTACACCCTCCTTCCCTTTGAAGACACCAATAGCAAGTTTACCCCTACATATGATGATGTGGTCAAGGCCGAGCGCATTGTACGTGAGCAACTAATTGTGACCGGGAATATCAACGATCAGTCGATCAACAAAAATTACATTCGGGATCATCTTTGTGAGTATCAACGCCAATATCGAGGATATCTTACCCCAGAAGGAGACTCGATTATTAGCATTAATTATTTGTTAGGCGACTACGATGAGCTTGGGATTGATTCCGAAATTCTCATGGTCAATGATGGAGGAGAAACTGTGTGGAATGCTGACGTCAATCTTTCCAAAAACACGATTGAACGATTTAACGTAAATGGAGTGGGTTAACTTAACTATTGTTTTATAAAACAATTTATCACACAATCTATAACAGCCTTTAAAATTTAACAACACATGTCTGTATCTGAATTCTACAGTAATTTCAAATCATATTGGGCAATGCAATACGCTTCAGATGAAACCATTGATCTATACAAATAATACCAGTGCTCAAACTATTCATATCCGGATAAAGATTTTCCGCTCCACAATGGTACAATTCTCCGATTTTTACAGATACATGAAAAAGCTCGAACTGAATAACAATTTTCTGATTTGTTTTCCATTAAATCAAATATATTCTGTCCAAATCCTGACCGCCAGACATCCTATTAAGCAACTTTTATGCACCCAAATTCAATAATATCTTTTACAATAAATTCATAATAAAAGGTACAAAATTGCTATATTTATAGCGTTACCTCAGGACATATTACAAGGATCGCAATATGTCAATACTCCCCCAACCCTCTATGCTCTTCCCGGGGCCATCGATTCTTGTGCAGGTTACAAAGGCCCCTACAAAAATTTAACCCAAAAATTCGACACCGTTGCCATACAGCAGAATCTGTATGTCGTTACCCCCGATGCTCGCGAAGGATATTTGGAGGTCAACAAAGGATTAACCTCCTATATTGACCAAAATCAACTGAACAGGAACCAGATACAAACCATCTACATGGTCAATGATCGACGTGTGGCAACCTGTCAAGATGTACACCGGCTGAAAACGCTTGAGCCTGACGAAATTCTCCATACGGAATACAGCTGCGACACAGTGGGTCCAGACAGCTCGTTGTATATCCGCATCTACACGGTCGATAAGGAGCAACAATAGCAGTACTTAAGGAAAGACTGTTATATGACACGCTTCTTCCAGGCAAGGCATATTCATCACACCACTACCCTTCGGCATCAGAAGTCCAATCTACGTTCGACCCTCTTGTCCGCACACCTAAAACCATCGAACCATGAAACTACGCTTTTGCATTTTATTAGGGATGTTGGCTCTGATGAATATTTCACCAGCCCATCCTCATTCGCGGAAGCCAACAATCTATTTTGACCGCATTTTGCGAGATCTCATTCCGGAGTCTCTAAACACCTGCTATTACCAGACGTTGAAAGACCGCCATTACACGCGGCAATATGCCATAAACTTTAGCCAAACCGACCGACGGCCTTTGGTCGTAGCCATTTATACCAAACCTGCAAAATCGGGATACTTGAAGATCAACAAAACGGTAACAGCCTATATCGATTCGAGTCAAATGGATACAAGCCGGTTGCAATTGGTATATATCGTTGATGGGCAACGGGTGGAAACGTGTAAAGAGGTTCGCCAACTCGTTGCTCTAAAAACGTGCGACATCGATACCATTCAATGTATCCCGGAAACAGGGGGTACAAATATCGTTTTGCATATCATTGTAACGACCAAGCAAAAAAGATCAAATAGCGTTGCATTTTCGCGGAATGTACTCACATCACATTAAAGAGCCAATTTACATTATGAAAACAAGATTGACCTATTGTATCTGTCTATTATTGCTGGTTTCATGCAGCACTACTCATAAAATGATGAAAACTGAGGGAGTATATCAAAATACGCGCATGAATCAAAACGGGAAAGTTCAAATAGCAACTCTTAAGTTATATGACTTTGGACTCATGGAAGCCACACTAACAGATAAGCAAGAATATCTGGGAGAATGGAGTTATATAAAACCGAATCTCATCTTGCTGGAATATTTAACATTTTTAAATCCCGAAAATCCACCGCATACGACCTTCCCATTTGACAACTGCGAAATCAAAGTGGTCAATAAAAACACACTACAATTACATCATGCTGACAGTGTGTTTTTCATACGTACCACAGAGAGTCTATCTCCATCTCGCCCAAACAAAACACCCCAACGTGATCGTGGCCCTAAAAATATCCACCGAAATTAAAATTTAGATTCATGTCATTACAGACACGGTAGCGATTATTTTTTGCAGAGTATCAGGAAGTTTCATAAATTTATAACACCCTGATCGTTTCCTCCGTCACAAGAGCTAAATCACCCAAAAACAGCACCGCTATGAATAAGAATGGATTCTTGACCAACCTCTTCAGGCGTATTTTCATGGTGGCCCTCCTCTCCTTAATGGTCTACGGTTGTTACTCAAAGCACAGCAATGATGCAAACACCCCAACAAATTATATGTTTGCAACCGTTCGCAACTCATCATTGGCCCAGCAAATTACAGAATTTAGCGAACATGCAGAAATATATGGTTATCGCAAATTACTTTCGCTCAATATCAATTACATCAACAAAGATACTGTTCAATATAAGCTCGCAAGTATTAATGGATTCTGGATGTTAAATACTGACATAGCGTTAATTGCCAAGGTCAATGATATTTATGTTTTAGTTAAAATCAATACCATCAACGACTTTTCCCTGCCCGGAGATACAACTATGGGAGGCAAAACACCTACTGCTTTAGTCGAATTGCTGCGACAGGATTATCCTAAGATTTACGACGAATATCTGGAATTTAAGAACACCAGCTCAATGACGGCAATACTGTCTGAAGATGAAAATTGGACCCTGACCTATGTTAAAGATTCGTTAATATCGCGGGAAAAGTTCTTGTACTGATAGTCTTCCTATGGCTACGGTGAGATGATCTCTCTGAGAGAACGTATTCCTAAAAAAATAGGTCTATGAAAACAACATTACTTTTCGTACTGTCTCGTTGTTCGTAATCGAAACGGGCAGTGCACAGACTCCTTTAAAATATTGACCTAAACATCCTGACGCAGAAACCACAATAGGCCAACATACAGAGATTTCGGACAGCATATACCACTTCACAAAACTATAAAGCCATGCAAAACAGATCACTTTTTTAGCATTCCCGCTTCTACTCATGCTCAGTTCATGCAGCATGCAGCACAACATCAACAAAATGAGTGGCGTTTACAACGCAAAATGGACGTTTCGAGACGAGCTAAACGATGATATTGCTGAAATACTAATTTTAAAGAACAATAAAACATTCACCATGTTATATCCCAATTGCCAATTTATTAAATATTGCGGATATTGGGAATATACAGACTTAAAGCAGATTAAATTGGAATGTTCTCCAATTCCCCCAGCGATAACACTTACAGATATACTCGAAGGACGGTTTACGAACTACCCTAATTACACCTTGGACATTATTGATAAATACACTTTATTGGAAGAAGATAGTATAATGTATTTTAATCGGTTCGACAAACTACAGATCCATAAAAACACTAATTATAAGAACGATACCGATCATACCACTACTCAGAGACAACACAAAAAAAGTCTAAAAATGGCTGGTGTTTATGAATACAAGACTTCCGTCACCGACCCCCTAAACCAAGATCCAATGTATTTGATCTTACGACCTAACGGAGAGTTAATCACGATACAACGACATCGAGCCAACAGATGGGGAAAATGGCTCTGTACCTCTCCTCGTACCATACAGTTTACGATGCGTTTCGAGAGGGATACCTCCTTAATCCTCAATAATCGCACAGTTCATGTTGTCAATAAAAATGTTTTGCAATTGGATCAACCGGACAGCATTGTTTTCACCCGAATCAAGACCCGGCTATTTTAAGGCATAGACACATTGCCCAACTCTTACTCGATACTAAGCCATGATACATTTCCGGAAAGTTCTATTATTATCAGAGCTGTCTGCTCCATAAGGATGCCCCCGATAACAAAACTGGACGATGTTTCACTTGCTGCAAACATCGCCGCAAGCGGTCTGTTGGCATTCCCTGCCAGGGTATCCCAATAGTATCTATTTACTTTGGGCGTTCCAATTTGGATGGACTAAAATTAAATCATTAGCACCTGCGCCAATTAAATACATTTCATTCAATTGGGGGTCCTCCCTCCACACACCGTTTTCCACCAAACACTCTCCCCACATTCCTGTCTCCCAACCAAAAAAATTGACCGGTACGCCCTAAGCATACCGGTCAACACAACAACAGCATAAGCTGCTATTTTTTACACAATTATTACAACTCCGAAAGCTCCGTCCTACTACACGTGTTTATAATCGTGACAACGGGTGCCGGAGGGATCCGACATCACCTCTGCATGGCGGGTACACAACGTATTTTGGTAATAGGCACAATTCGCACAGCTTTCCGGGCCGGTAGGGGTTACCGATTGTTTTCCTCCGCCCAGCACGGCGTGAGAAGCCAACATGGCAGGCAGCAGTTTGGTCAGGAAGAGATAGACACTGACACAAATGACGATGATTCCAATGATAATACCGAAGAAGAGCAAGATAAAGTAAACCCCTGCAATCAGCAGAAACACCCCTTTCCAGCCCAATTTACGCAGTGCGGCCCAGGGTCCGTCAGAAGCATCGAGGCTATCATTAAAAAAGCGAAACAAGACACAAAACAGCCCTGCTACCCCCAGAATCCCGAGAATAACATTGATGACGGCCAGGAGTGAACTACCGAGATAGTTTCCGGAGACGAACCAATGCATACTGAGGTTATACCCGCAAATAAACTTGAGTCCGAAAAGCAGGACAAAATAGAGCAAAGCGGCATAGACCAAATAGGAGGCTTTATGCAGCAGCTGACTTTTGCCCTCTTGCGTGGTCAGGTCGGTTTTCAACACCAGCCACCAAGGGTAAAACAGGAAAAAGTAGAGCGCTAACCCCATCAACCACATCCAGCCTGCAGGGGGAAGATTTTTCACACCGGTAGCCAAGAAGGAGTTTCCGGCTTTACGACCTTCAAAGAGGCTGGTCTCCTCGGAGGTGATGTACTCTTGCTCGACATAGAGCGGTGCGCCGCCATCTCCGATATCGACTTTGGCCCAACCATCGACGGGAGCTTCCACCTCGACTTTATCAAAATAGATCCAGCGTTCACCCTCTTTGCGCACCTCATCGATTTCGACAGCCGGGGCATCGGGAGCGTCATCGAGATACATTACAGTCTGTTCCTCTCCGTTTGGAGCATCGTAAAAGCTCATCCCCATCTCGTTGGTCAGGAGATATTTGGTCGTATGAAACAGACTGACCGGCTTGAGGTCGGTGATATAAAACAACACATAGGCCCCTACCAATGCGGTGATTAAGGCAACGGCAAAACCGCTGTAATAAATCGATTTTTGGGATTGTTGAGAATTTCCTTCCATAACAACCGAATATTAGTAGTAAACAATTATATTCTAACGTTTCCGCTATCTTAAATGTGAAAACTGACATTTTAAAGGAGGGTTCATCCGATTTCGAATCGAAATCGGATGAACCATTTTTTATTTCTGCTCCAGACCCAAATCTTTGAAGGTACGCGGAGCCGGCACCTGAGGCAGAGGCTTACGATCCTTCAGCTGCTCCAGAACCACCTCAATGGCCTTTTCGAGCTGTTGATCCTCACCCATCTGCTCGCGGATCGGATCGTTGTCCACCACAATATCCGGATCTACACCGTGATTCTCGACGATCCACTGACCGGTTTTTGCATCGTAATTGGTGAAGAACGGCACCCGAATATCGGTTCCATCCATGTAGGGCAACGTACCGCTGATACCGATAATACCACCCCAGGTGCGGGTACCGATTACTGTTCCGATCTGGTTTGCCTTGAAACTCCATGGGAAGAGATCACCGTCCGAAGCCGAATATTTATTGATCAGCAAAATTTTCGGACCGTGTTGTGCAGCGTCGGGAACCGTTCCGGTTTTGGTCGAAGTGCGGGACATCGTCATGCGGTACGGTTCGCGCAACAGACGTTCGATAATCATCGGCGAGACATTACCGCCACCGTTGGCACGATCATCAATAATCAACGCCTCCTTGTCCAACTGAGGATAGAAGTAACGGGCAAACTCATTCAGACCCTCCGAAACCATATCGGGGATATAGATATAGCCGACACGTCCTTGCGTAGCCTCCTCGACACGTTTCAGATTCTTCTGCACCCAGTTGTAGTGGTACAGCGGATACTCATCGTCGATCGGGTTCACCACCACCTTCCGACCGCCTTCGGCCGGTTGGGTATTGATGGTCAGCTCCGTCAACACGTTGGCTTTGCCAATCAACAGTTTGTAGATGTTCTCAACCGAAGCCGTTGAAACACCGTCGATGGCAGTAATGTAATTGCCCTCCTCGATATTCAGCCCCAGTTCGGCCAATGGGGAGCGCAATTTTTCGCTGTAAGGCGCTCCGGTAAGGATCTTGTCAATCCGATAGAATCCGCTCTTATCACGGCTCATTTCGGCCCCAAGCAGCCCCATCGGAATCCGCTCTGCTCGTTTGCAATCGCCCGGATTAACATACGCATGTCCGCAGGCCAGCTCACCGATCATCTCACCAATGATGTAGTTCAGATCGAAACGGGTCTTGGCGTAGGGAACCAGCACCGCATACTTCTCTTTGATCGCTTTCCAATCGACACCGTGCATGTTCTCCAAATAGAAGCCATCACGATATGCTCGCCAAGCTTCGTCGAAAATCTGGGCCCACTCCTGCGCATAATCGACCGTCGCCACCATATTGGACAGATCGACCGGATCACTCAACGTCACTTTGCTGGTCGGCATGGAGGTAACATAGAGTTTACCTTTCGAAGAGAAGAGTACGTTCTGGAAATCCAAAGAGGCATCTGCAATAGCAGCACTTTCGGCAACAACCTTATCCTCCTGCTCCTCCAGATCATACATATGGGTAGCCCCTTTGGCATAATACCAGATTCGTTTCCCGTCACAATAGAAGTTATTGTATCGGTCTGCTCCCAACGGCAATTTGATGATACGGGCATACATTCCCTCCGTATCAATCTTCAACGGACTGTTTTTCTTAGCATCTTTTGCGTTGCCGTTGGTCTGTTTTTTTGCTGCTGCTTTGCCATCGGTTGCAGCCTCACTGGACCCCTTCTGCGCATCAACTTCGGCATCTTTGGGCAGGAAGGGTGAAGGCAACATCTTATCCAGAGTAACCAGATAGATGCCGCCGGTACGGAGATAGATATGATTCCACTCCAAAGCACCATACACCGGATTCAGATCACGATCCGAGCAGAAAATCAAATATTTACCATCAGAACTGAAGGTCGGTTCCGAAGAGTTGTACCACTTTTCGGTCACCGGATACTCTTTGTTCTCCACCAAATCGTAGAGATAAACCACCGACATATCGTTTGAGGCGGGTTTGGTATAGGTGATCCAGCGGCTATCCGGAGCATAGGCCACATCCCAGAACTCCCCTTCGGGATTCTGCATCACCACCCGTTTGGTTTTGGCCGCCACATCGACCAGAACAATCCGGTTCTTGCGATCGGTATAAATGATCGATTTGCTGTCCGGGCTCCACTGCAAAGAGCGAATATAGGTATCGTTATTCTGGGTCAGCTGGATCGGATCTCCCCCCTGAGCCGGCTCCATCCAAATTTCGGTCTCACCGGTACGATCCGAAATGTAGGCAATATATTTGCCATCGGGAGCCCATGCCGCACCACGCTCGTTAGCCCCCGGAGTGCGGGTAATATTGCGGGTCACCCCCTCTTCAGCCGGTACATCGAACACCTCACCACGTGCAGTGACCGCCAACCGTTTCCCGTCGGCCGAAAGACTGGACGAACGTATAAAGTTCTGCACATGCTTCAGTTCGGGACGAGCATAGACATTTTCACCATTCAGCGTGATGTGGATCTGCTCCGACTGGCGGCTCTTCGGATCGAGTTTGTAGAGATAACCGCCATGCTCATAGACAATCACCTCACCATTCGAGCTGGGGAACTTTACGTCATAGTCGGTGTAATTGGTCACCTTTTCGGTTTTGCCAGTCTTGGTGTTGTAGACAAACAGGTTCATGGTCATATCCCGATCCGACGCGAAAAAGATCTCGTCGCCAATCCACATCGGAAAGATATCTTGAGCCTCGTTGTTCGTGACATTGGTCACCTTTTGGGCTGTAGGATCGTAGATCCAGATGTCGTCGGCCATACCGCCACGATAATATTTCCAGTTGCGGAATTCACGGAAGGTCCGGTTATAAGCCAACTTTTTGCCATCGGGAGAGTACGAGCAGAAGCCACCTTCGGGCAACGGCAACGCCTCGGGCATTCCACCCTTTTCGGAAACGCTCCACAATTTGCCTGAAAAACCATCCCCGATACGGTTTCGATAGACAATCTGTTGTCCGTCACGACTCCAGGTCATCACGATATTGTTTGGCCCCATACGGTCTCCCAGATCATCTCGATTATTGGTCGAGGTGTAGGTCAGACGTTGCGGTTCGCCCCCTTCGGCCGAGATCAGATAGACCTCCGTATTGCCATCGTATTGGCCAGTAAAGGCGATCGACTTCCCGTCTGGAGAGTAGCGGGCAAAAATCTCATTGCCCACGTGTGAGGTCAAACGGCGGGCCTCCCCACCAGCAAGCGGAGCCGTATAGAGGTCTCCGGCGAATGTAAAAACGACGTCCGTTCCGTTGGTGGAGGGGAAACGGAGCAGACGTGCCTCTTCGGCCTGCACGGAGACAAACAGTCCCAAGGCAAGCCCCAATAAGCAACCTGTTCTTTTCATTATTACGAGTTTGAGTTTTGATTTCGTTTCAATGAGTCTTCTCTAAACCAGTTTCAAAGGTACCAATTTCTTGCTAATCCACGATGGTTTCGGTGCGTTTCCTCTCTTCATAACGGGGCGTGCTCGCTTTTGCTACATCCAAGACTTAAGCTCTCCGAAATTTTTTAATTCGAAACAGCTTCGTACGGGAAAGCATACAGCTACCAGTATATTGTAAAACCAACCCCATGTACACCCTCCCTCCTCAGACGGGACAACACTGCCCCACTTCGATCCTTGCACCTTCCCAACTCATGTTTCACATCGGGTGCAGCTGTCGCCAATGTCCCGCCCCAAGGGGGCATGCTCAACATTCCCCCACCCAAGAGGCGAGCTCTGTCAACAAGAGGTGTCTCCACCCATCAGTACCCACACTGCCAATCGTCCCAAGGAGGTCAATCGCCCCAACGCAGCACAATCCTAATCTCCATAAACATTCACCCTATAAACATCGCCCCTCGTAAACAAAGCACCCTGCGATTGGTGTCAATCGCAGGGTGCTTTATCATCGTTCAAATATGAACTATCGTTTGATCTTTGCCGTATAGAACAGCAGATAGAGGACACCGACCGTCATCACGGCGATAGCGCCGTTTTGGCCCATGGCGTCGCTCATAAAGCCCATCAACAGTGGGAAAATGGTACCACCGAAGAGTCCCATAATCATCAATCCGGAGATTTCGTTCTTCTTTTCGGGCAGAGCCAACAGTGCCTGCGAGAAGATAATCGAGAAGACATTGGAATTGCCCAAACCGATCAAGGCAATTGCCGTATAGATCACATGAGGCGTCTCCGACACCAGCAGCGCGATCATCGCCACAAGCATCAACCCTACACTCACCGCAAAGAAGGATTTGGCCGACACATGACGCAGGATAATGGCCCCTGAGAAGCAGCCAATCGTACGGAAAATGAAGTAGAGGCTGGTGGCAAAGGAGGCCATATCGAGGGTCATCTCCATACGCTCCATCAGGATTTTCGGAGCGGTAGTGTTGGTTCCGACATCGATCCCCACGTGGCACATAATTCCCAAGAAACAGAGCAGCACGAACGGTTTGCCCAGCAGTTTGAAGCAGGCAACAAATCCCGAAGCCTTATCGGGTTGCTCCTCTTCGATGCGGGTTGCACCGAGCCACAGCACCGCAATCACGGCAATGATCATATAGACGGGGAACAGCACCCGCCAACCCAATCCGAGACTCGGAATGGTTTGTGTAGCGCCCCACATGGCGATATAGGGGGCCAGGAACGAGGCAATAGCCTTGACAAACTGCCCGAAAGTCAGCGAACTGGCCAACTTATCGCCCGAAATAATATTGCTCAACAGTGGGTTCAACGAGGTCTGCATCAGCGCATTGCCAATACCGAGCAACGAGAAGGAGATAAGCATCAGCAGATAACCATCCCCGAAGATCGGCAGCAGCAGCGACAAAAATGTCACGAGCAGGCTGAGCAATACGGTTTTACGGCGGCCGATACGGTTCATCAGAATACCGGTCGGCACGGAAAAGATCAGGAACCAAAAGAAGACCAGCGATGGGAAGATATTGGCCTCTCCGTCGGTCAGGTTCAGATCGGCTTTGACATAATTGGAGGCGATCCCCACCAGGTCAACAAAGCCCATGGCAAAGAAGCAGAGCATGACGGGGATCAGCCGTCCGAGTTTAACGGATTGATTCGAAGACATAACTTTTATTACACGTTTTATTGTGCGATCAATTCGATCACATGACTATGCAGGGGACTAAAGCCAAACACCTCGATACCCACCTTCATCAGGTAATCACCCGAGAAAACCTGACCGTTAGTTTCGAGCGTCGAGGTGGTACCAGGCATCAGGTTGATCTCTTCGACACGATACATACGGTTGGGATCCAAGCCCTGGAATTTGACCGGGAAGAGCTTTTCTCTGAAACGGGGGTAGATATCGTATGCAAAGAGCACGGCACTGCTGCGATCCTGACTGACATAGTTAACCGCCATATGGTTGGAGGTGTAGGGTGAAACCAGTCGGTACTGCTCACCATCCATAATGGCCGGCACCAAACGTTTCCAGTTGGCAACGGCCTGTTGGCAGAAGAGCAGCTCGTCTGCAGTCAGCTCTTTGAGGCCGATATCGAAGCCCAATTTGCACATCGAAGCCACATCCGTACGGAACTTGATCGAAGCCATTTTATTCCAGCTGGTCACGTGTGCACACACCGCCTTTGCAGGGAAGAATTGCGAAAAACCCCACTGAATGTAGCAACGGTCCACCGGATCAGTATTATCGCTGCACCAGAACTCCGTAAAATATTTCAAAGCCTCATAATCGCAACGGCTACCGCCTCCGGAGCAGAGCATCATCGGCAGATCAGGATATTTGGCCTTAACCCGTTTCATAACATTGTACACACCCCGGACATGGTCAATGTACAACTGACTTTGATTCTCTTTCAGGTAGGGCGAATAGATGTTGGTAATCGGGCTGTTGCAATCCCATTTGAAGTAGGCCAAACGTGGATTCTCCGTCAATAAACGGTCAATGATCCCGAACGAATAGTCCTGCACCTCGGGATTACTCATATCGAGTACCAGCTGGTTGCGATAGTAGTAAACGTCACGGTTGGGATAGTGGATTGCCCAATCGGGGTGCTTTTCAAAGAGATCACTCTTGGGGTTTACCATTTCGGGCTCGATCCAGATGCCGAACTTTACGCCAGCCTTGTCGGCAGCCTCAATCAAGGCAGGTACACCACCCGGCAATTTAGCCCGATTGGCCTCCCAATCACCGAGTCCGGCCGTATCGCTGTTGCGCGGATGGTCATTGCCAAACCAACCGTCATCGAGCAGGAACATGTCCACACCCAGATCCTTGGCCTCCATCATCAAATCACTCAACATCTGCTGATCGAAATCAAACATCGTATTTTCCCAGTTGTTGAGCAGCGTCATGCGGCTACCTTTGCCATCCTTGAGCTGATAGTTGCGTGCCCAGTCCTGCAGATTACGGCTTCCTTCACCGGTACCGTTCGAGCTCAGCGTGAAGACGAATTCTGGAGTAGTAAAGACCTCACTTGCCGGCAACTTGTAGTTCGACGCATAAGGGTTGATTGCCGGAATCACCCGCAGGTTGCCGACATTATCTACCTCAAAAGTAAAACTGAAATTACCGGTCCAGCCCAACGTACCCATCAGTACATCACCCTGCATCTCTTCAGCCGGTTGTCCTAAACCGAGGGTAAAGAAGGGCTGCATCACCATCGAGGCACGGCTTCCCAACTTGGTATCGAGAATCTTCTTACCGGGCAACAGACGCTGCGTACTCATCTGAACTTCACGCGCCCAATCACTGCTGAATTCCGTCAGGTAATAGGACTCCCGACAGAAATAAAGCATTGTCGAGGCGTACCGGGACAACTCAATCGGTTTCTTCTCCTGATGCCGGATTTCGCTCCAGGTTTTAATGACATTCTCTTTGGCATAGGCCACATAGTGCAGCGTCACCTCAACCGGATAACGATCATCTCGCAACACAATGTCGGTTTGGGTTCCCCCATCAACTGCCTTGCTCGACGAAGAGACATAGTAGAGCCAGGTCGAAGCATTGCCATCGTTGTGGGTCACCGCAATAGCCGGTTCAAAATAGTCTTCGTTGCCGGATCCGCTGTACACCTCCCAACCCCGAAGGCCCACACTGACATCCGAACCGGAATAGACATTCCATTTCAGCTTTTTCAATTCATCAGCATGCAACAATTTGGCACCCAGATAGGTTTGATACAGACGGCCGTTGGGAGCCACCTGCAATACCAGGTCTGTTTTGTCCGTCGAAATGCGGATCACCTGCTGTTCAGCAGCACTTACGCTCTGCACAGCCAAAGCCAATCCGAGCATAGCAACAATACGTTTCATATATTTTAGGTCCATTTAATTTATAAAATTTTACAATCCCAAACGGAAAATCTCTACATTCTCGATAGAAGCATCGCCGCCCTCGGCATAGAAACGCACACTGTTGTACGGTTCGGTCGGGAAGATCAAGTTAGTCATGGCAATACGTCCGCCATCAACAAAGATCTCTACCGAACATTTATCTACAAAAATATCGAGATGGTAACGCTTTCCTTCGCAAAGGTTGAGCGGAGCCCACGTACCCAGCGCAAAATCGTTTTTGTAATTGATCGAATTGGTTTTCCGGTGATCGTCCGTCTCCAGAGCGTGCAGCTCCGATTTCTCGCCGAAAGCCGTCAGGCCACTCTCCGAACGGTCCATCACCAGTTTCATGGATTTCATATCCAGATAGATCAGACTCTTCTCCCCTTTGGCATTGTAGAGCTCCAGACCAACCACCTGTGCACTGCCCGGTACGATGTCCATAACCATCTCGTAAGCCCCATCGTTGGTGGGCAACATTTTGTCGAGCTTGTAGTCCTCGCCTTTGAGTGTAATCGTATTCAAGGTACGGCCCTCTTTACGCAGCTGACGTGCTTCGGGAACCACATTGGCAGCCATGTAGGTCTGACCATCTTTGGTGTAGAGCGACAACTCACGAGGCAGACCGTTGGCACCACGATACTGACGAATCGGGGTGAAGTTCGCATACTGCCAGTTGCTCATCCAAGGTACGGCGATCTCCCGTCCATCAACATTCGAAATGCAGACTGCCGCATAGTGGTCCTTACCCCAATCGAGCCATTTGGTAACCTCTTTGTCGGTATCGCATTTGAAGGTTTTACCGTCAAAATCACCGACAAAATATTCGGTTGCACTACCTCCGAACAGACATCCGGGGTTGATATTGACGATCATCACCCATTTTTTGTTGTTCGGATCGCCATTGACCGGCAACTGAATGAAGTCCGGGCACTCGAACTGACTGGGCTGCATGCCATATCCCCGACCGAAACCACTCAGATAGGTCCAGTCTTTGAGGTTCGTCGATTCGTAGAAACGCATCTCCTTGTCAGCCGAAACGATCATATACCATTTCCCTGCCGGTTCAAACCAGAAGACCTTCGGATCACGGAAATCTTTCAGCCCATCGAACGGAGTCAACACCGGATTGTGCTCATACTTGGTATAGGTACGACCGTTGTCGGTGCTGTATGCGAGGCACTGGATCTGGCCGTGCTCATCGCTGGCCGAGGTATAAAGAGCAATGATGGCATCTTTACCATATCCGGCCGTATTGTTTTTATCCACAACCGTACTACCCGAGAAGATGTGGCCCAACGTATCACGAGCAATAGCCGGGTTGAGGTGCTCCCAGTGGATCAGATCCTTGCTGACGGAGTGTCCCCAGTGCATGTTGCCCCAACGCGAACCGTAAGGGTTATATTGGAAATAGAGATGATACTCACCATCCTTGTACACCATACCGTTGGGATCGTTCATCCAACCGTACAGCGGCGTATGGTGATAAATCGGACGATAGTAGTCGGTATTGGTCACATCGAACTTGTCGGACAACTTCATGCTATCCCAGCAGATCGCATTCTGACCGATCCCGGCGATGGAGACGGTAGCAGCCGAATCGCCCTGCGGCAATTCAAAAGGCACGTAGTAATCGATGCTGTCCACGGCCAAACGTACATCCATGGCCACATCTGCCGGCGAGCCGGTCACGAGTTTCACTTTGCTCTCGCTGCAAGCCTCCTGAATAGGCAACAACAGATACTTGGAGGGTTTCGAAATGTGTACCACTGTCAACGAATCTCCTTGAGACTCGAATAACAAGCCGCCCTGCGACGATTGACAGCTGACAGCTGCCCAACCAAACATCGCCAATACGGCCCAATTGACCAATCGTTTCATGATGGAAGTATTTTTATTTACCTGATTTAAAGCATTATATACACCCCATTCAAAACAACCACATCAGCAAACCGGCCTGAAGAATAGACACAACAATCGGAAACATAATCCAATCCGGACTATCCTACATCTATACTCTCACCTGGTTTACATCCGTTCGCTTGTCGTTGAGGACTTATGCAAGTTACAATTTTATAACACCTTATGAACACTTTGTTCGGCAATACAATCAATTAAAATTTGATCTGAGCCGAGAATTCAACCGTGAAGGGTCGGATATAACTACCCGCCATGACGGTGCCGGCATATTTACCTGCCTCCTCTTTGGTAATCAACTCCGCACCGGCGATACTACCCTTGGCACCGGTTTGGTTGAGGAAGTTCACCACCGTACAGCCCAACGCCAAATGTTTATTGACCTGCCAGTTCAGTCCGCCAAAGGTCTCCCAACGGCCATTGAAGTAGTAGGCATCGTTGATGTTGGCGTAGGTCTTGCTGAAATAGCGGAAGCTGGTCCAGATTCTCAAATCTTTGGTGATCATGTAGCTCGGATCGATCTCGATAATCACCTGCGGAATCTCGGCTACGATATTCCCGGTCGCATTGATCTGGCCCACATAACCGTCCGAGAAGGTAACCGATGTCTCATATTTTTTGTAAGTCGGTTTCTGGTAGGTAAACAGGAAGTGGAAATCGAACCCTTTGAATGGCCGAGCCACCACATCGGTCGTCCAACCCAACGTTTTAATGTCATAGGTCAACGGTGCGGCCAGAATCTCATTCTGTCCGTTCACCGAGTGCTGCAGGTTCAACGTCGAGTTGTTGTTGGTTTTCGAGATATAAGAGAAAAGCGATGTCAAGCTCAACCAACTGTTGTTATAGTACAGCCCAATACGTCCCAAAGGTACTGAGATTCGATCGGTGTTAGGCATGGTTGCCGGAGCGAAGTTCTCGATGCGGGGGTGCTGGGTAATATAGGTAAAGTCACCCGTAAAACCGAACTGATCGGTCACCTTATAGGTTGCGGCAAAGGTCAACGCATAGTTGAACCAGTCGTGGTCGATCGAGGTCGGAGCAATCAAGACACCATTGGGATCTCCTGCATTCCCCACCTCATAGCCGGTCCGATTCCCCTGATCATCATACACGGGAACAACCGTTGCTCCAATGTGATAGTTGGGCAGACGACCGATATAGTCGCCTTCCGGATTGCGAACTGCGGCATTTTGTCCCCGCAAAGCCTGATACTCGAAACGGGCACCGTAATAGATGTTCAGGCGATCCGTTATATCCCAATCGTGCGTAAAATAGAGGGCAACTTTATTTTCATACCCTTTATAATACTCCGACGCATTTTTATTGAAATCATAGTAGTAGCCGTTGCCACCGTAAACACGTCCCGGCGTATTCTGATAGTTAGGATTCATCAAACGAACAGGATACCCTCCGTCAACCGGTACCGACTGATCATACATGGTGGTGTTGGAGGTGTAATCAATGTCATAGAACCACTCGTTCACACCCAAACGCCACGTTCCATGTGACGTTTTGCGAGACAACTCGGTGGTGAACATCATCTCATCGATCAGCCCCCGGTTCAAGCACGACATACGGCTCTGAACATATTCGCCCGTGTAGGGTTGCATGCTGCCATCCGGAGCCTCGTATTCATAATCGATGGTTCCGTCGGTACGTTTCTTCAACTCCATCGGCGTCTGATAGACCAACGATCCGGTCGAATGGTCATATTTGAAGACCGTCGAAAGGTTCAACCCGTTGTCCCAGGTGTAATCGTTCATAACGGTAATGGCGCTGGCCTTGTTCTGAGAGGCGTCGTAGAGCGTCGTCTTTTTCATCTCGCCGGTCCGCATATCGCGATAGATCATCTCATTGTCCACCGGCAGATAGGAGGTGGTACCCAACTTGAATTTGCCGAACTCACGCACGCTACCGTCCCCAACATAAATAAACGGAGCCGACTGCGTAGCATAGTTGTACACCGGATGGCTGTTGCTGTAATTGTAGATCACAGTAAATGACCCGCGGTTATCATGGTACCGCTTGGTCAGGGCAAATTTGTAAATCTGCGTACGATCCTGGAAGGGGGTCGATTGAATCTTGAACGTTCCCGGATCGAAATCCTGATAAATGTTACCGCTGAAGAACCAATCACGCTTGATTTCGCCATTGACGTTGAGCGAAAACTCCTGCAAGCCGAAATGGTTCGTCTTGTAATTTAAGGTTCCATGAAAACCCTTCTCGCCCAACTGGGTCATTGAGTTAACCGCATACCCAATATTACCGGTTTTAATTGCGGTTTCGGAGATTTTCAACAGCCCCACATGGCTCAAACTGGCATCGGCACGCCACTGTGCATTAATACTGTGAGGGTTGGTTGCATAGGTGACCGGCACGCCGTTTTCCAGCACATTGACGTCGGCTGATGGCAATCCGATCTGAATTTCACGCGGACCGTTGGCACTGGCCGCATTCAACATCACATTACGGTTAGCCTCCTCTTTGGACGAAGAGGCATCTGTCACCTTCGTTGAATCCTGCACCGGTTTCCGGGCCGATTCTTTTTTCGAACTCTGGGCAAACGTTCCCCAGCAGATACACATGGACAACAAAAGAGTTACACCGATTTTTTTTGTTAGGGATGCACTCATAACTTTAGTGATTAGGGATTGTCTAATTGTCTATTTGATTTTTGGCGTTTGATTCGTTTTCAAGTCCACTGACTACAACATCCTTTGTACATCGACGGTCCATTTCACATCACAGCTCCTCAAATACCGTCACCCTGCATCGATAAATGACCACTTATCGCCATCATATTCGGAACGGTTCGAGTCCTGCAAATCTTATGCATGACCTTTTCGAAACGATCACATTCAACGCTGTAGGCACTTCTGATCGAGATTATTACCGCTATCATTCGCATCTTTTATCGTCAAACCGTCGCTGCGGCATGCGAATTCTCGCAAACTCTCCGACATCACATTTAAATCGTCAGAACGAACGATTCAACCTTGACTCTCTCTCTTTGCCCACATAATACGCACCGTTCATCTTCTCCATCCGGTACCATTATATTATGGAGTCCGGTAATCACAAATCGGCTCCTCAATTTTTCTCTTTGCGGCTGCTCCCAGCAAGAGCTTACAATCCTTGCGACACAACCTCAAATCCACATTCACCTGTATGATCAACAACAAGTTATTGGTTGTTCGAAAATGGACTGCAAAAATAGTCAATGTTCAGAATAAAACAAGTCACAACAATCGTTTGCGCAACCCGATTTTGCAAAAAAAACGTCAAGTGTGCCATTCACGCAAATCTCCGCATCACGCTTCTTGCAGCCAAAAAACACAGTCCATCGGCACCGTGGTGGAATCATCACATGACCCGTCCAAACAAGCCATCCACGGATCCAACACCAACATAATAATAAACAGATATTTAACTAAAAATAAATAGATAAAGCAGGACGCATCCAGATGTAAAAAAGTCCTATTATTGATGTCTAAATCAAAAATCAAAAATCAAAGTTTTCAAAGTCAAAAAACTAAAGATTCCCCTACTTCAAAACTGCATAAAAAACATAAATTTTCACGCTAAGCATAGAACGCAACAGACGCTTCCATCTCCTAATGGCCTATTATCGTATAATCAGGACGGACCCGAAATCACCCTGTATCCTTGAAGCAGGGCTCCTGATCATCAAGCCTCTGTAACGGATTGGATAGAAACCGGCTGTCCTAAGCACAAGCTATTGACCTATAATACTATACACGTGGCTGCACCGGTAGATTCTTAACCTGTGACCACTCCACCGGATTTTGAGTTTTATAAAAAAGAGGAAGACAAGATATGCAACAGACCGTTGCACAAAGCGTTGCACGTCCATTAATTTATAACTATGGATTGGCAAGAGCGCCTAAATCACATATTGGTCTTTACAACTTAACAACGCCTCTGTTAAGTAGATAGAGCATAATGCGAGCACATGCTTCAGCATCGGCCAAGGCATGGTGATGGTTTTTCAGATCATACCCGACAAACTCCGAAACAGTCTCCAATCGATGATTGGGCAGCTGGGGGAAATGTTTTCGCGCCAAACGACAGGTGCAACGGAACGTATAGTTCGGATAAGGCATATCAAAGTGGCTAAAGGCGTGACGCAAACACCCCTCGTCAAAAACGCTGTTATGGGCCACTAAGGTTAAACCCTCCAGTTCGGGTGCAATCCGCTGCCAAACGATCGGAAAAGGATCTGCCTCATCCGTATCGTTGCGGGTCAGCCCATGAATTTCGGTTGTCCAACGGCAATAGTAATTGGGCTCGGGACGAATCAATTCGTACAACGATTTGAGGGGTTGCCCATTGCGCACAATGACCACCCCGACACTACAAACGCTGTAACGGTGTTGGTTCGCCGTCTCGAAATCTATGGCTGCAAAATCGTTCATGATATATTATTTCGGTCAAATAACCCTACCCTCCACACTACGCCAAGGAGCGTCGTCCGACCCCATCCGTCCCGATCCGGATTCCTGCGGGAGGGTGTAGAGGCTAATTTACCACCTCTTCGGCCACACCCTGCAACCGGTTTTACAAGAAAAGTTTAGCAAACAGGCGCCGACCGGTTTCTGTGGTCATCACCGTATCGTAAAAGTGGCGGGCTTGACTACGTTCGTAATATCCTTCGATCAAATTGACAATCATGTCCGCCTCATAGAGCGGTTCAAAATGGAGGGTTCGGGCCGATTCGAACCGATGATGCGTTCCAACCACGTCGGTCAACCACTGTTTTTCAGCAGCGGTTAACTCCTCGACATCCTGCAACCACGAGCCTACCACTTTGCGGCCCATCTCCTGCTGGTGAACCGGCAAACTGTCCCCGTAGCACCGGCGTGACTCAGGACAGCCAATATCATGCAGCCAGGCAGCGGTCTCCATCAAATCGAGTGCCCGTCCTTCGATCCCCTCCCCGGCTGCAATCATACGCGTATAGGAGGCAACGGTTTGTGTATGCTGAATCTGTTCAATGGCAGGCTCTTCACCCGCATAAAATTCAATAACCTTACTGCTGATTCGATCTCTCCACTCCATATGAAACGTCTTTATTTTGGATGCAAAAGTAGAAAAAGGTACAAACAGCGACAAAAAAACTTGATTTGCGCCCTCAACCATAAAGCATCCATACCACCAGGAAGCTAAGACAACCAACAAAAATAAATAGGCTGACAACAGCACTGCGGTACCTCAACATACCCCAAGGGATCAACAAGCCAAACTGCACGACACACCCATTGGGGCGCATCAACTACCTACATGGGTTTCGTTAAAGGGTTTCTGGCATGACCCATAAATCCTGGACAGGAGAGCTTGATTAAATTACAGTTTGAAGGGGATGATCCACTACCTTTAAAAATGCTGTAATGTCATTTCACTGTCGTTCCATAACAAGTTCGGTTCAGGTCGAATCTGCAACGACACAGCGACCCTACGACAACCACTGCTCGGGATATTGGCTGGTCACCTTACGCAAGACATGATGGCTCACACGCCAAGATTTAATCCATATTCGATAAGCAAACAGACACAGCAGGAACAGCGTACCCACGATACAGATCCAACCGTAGAGCTCTTTGAGGCTAAGCAGTGTTGCCTGCATCGATACCTCGCTATAAAGTTGTTTGAGCGGGACATGGGGGACCCAATCGCGTACATTATCCAGATTGCGGCTCAACAGCCCGAGATTATCCTGCTGCAGGTAGCGCATCCAGCGTCCCAGGATGGAGTTTCCCAATGGAATTGCAATACTGGTACGAATAAAGCTCAGCACACAGAGTCCCTGAAAAAAATATTGGAAAGGCACGCTTTTGGCCACGTAGATGGTCAGACACACATACAGAATACCGTAACCGATTCCCCGCAAGAAATTGGGGAGATAGAGGCTTTCGATATTCAGGTTGGGGTGGATCAAGAAGTAGAGGCAACACTCATAGACCACCAGCAGCAAGAATCCGAAATAGATCAGCAATTTGTAGCCCTCGCCCATGATGGCCTGTCGGTAAAAGACGGTTGCCGAACCACAAATAATCCCTGCAAAAACGCACCAGTTGATGGAGACGGCGTTCAGCGTATCATATTTAAGGATTGACCGCATGAACATCTCCTGCAGGACGTTGGAGGTGGTCAGGAAGAAGCACAGCATCAGAAACAGAAACAGTACGGTAGGGAAATGGGGATACCGAAACACCTGGGGAGAGATATACGGGCGACTCAGGCGGAACATCCGGTTGATATTGATCAGCAGGGCGACCACCGCCACCACAATACTGGTACGAATCAGCGGGCTATCGAGCCAATCGTAATATTCGCCGTAAATACAGAGGAAAATAATCGAGAAGAGGAAGATGGCCCAAATTGCTCCACCGAGCCAATCGATGCCATAGAGGGGCACTTTGCGGAACAGTCGAATGGTACGGGTCAAGGTAAAGACCAGAAACCAGACGACACACAACATGCCGATAACAAACCAGTGCATATATTGCCAGTTGGCCCAATCGCTGATATGGACGGCGACCAGTCCGGAGAGCTGGATACTTTCGAGGACGATGATGTAGATGACCGGATAGAAGATCGAGAAGTTTCCGGAGGGGGAGACGCTCAGTCGCACATTGGAGAAGCACTCGAAGGTTCCCCACATGCGGAAGATTCCGGACACGAAGCAAACGGCCACCAACAGATAGACATTGCGGGTCTGCATCGAGATCAGATTGCATGCAATCAGGATAGGGCAAACGGTCAGCAGAATCTTACGGGTCGGGAAGCGGAATTTGAGACGGAAGAGGATCGGGAAGATCATGGTCATGCCGATAAAGGAGGCATACGCCGCCATCTGGACATCCTCTTTGAGCCAGCCCCACATACTGGACATTTGGGTCGCTACGGGGAGGAATACCCCCGCATTGAACTGGAAAACCAGCGCAAAGAAGAACGACAGCCCCATGCAGATAGGCAGGGGCACCGACTCTTTAAAATAGGGGATGCGTGGACGTCTTGCAAAAAAGTCCCGAAACATGCCGTTACAATTTTACCGAACACTCGACATTCATTCCGGCACGCAGTCGCTTCAAATTTTCCGGGCTGTTCTGGTCGGTAAATTCGATGCGAACCGGGATACGCTGCTCCACCTTAACAAAGTTTCCGGCCGAGTTATCCTGAGGAATCAGCGAATAGAACGATCCGGTGGCGTCGGAGATTGAGACGATGCGTCCAAAGTAGGTCACTCCGGGAATGGCATCCACCTGCATCTCAACCAGCTGTCCACGGTGCATGTCGGTGGTCTGAGTCTCCTTATAGTTGGCAATCACCCACTTTTCTGCACCATCCACCAGCGTTACCAGCGTCTGACCCGACTGGACCAGTTCCCCCTCATGAATATCTTTACGTCCGGTCACGCCATCGGCCGTTGCCCGAATCACCGTATAGGAGAGGTTCAGTTTGGCCAGCTTCAGCGCCGCTTCAGCCAATTTAATCGCCGACTTACTCTGCTCGAGACGTTGGGTCTGCTCCTGGGTCACCAACAGCGAAGATTGTTTCTGCCGCACCAGCTGCTCGTAACGGGCCTGAGTTGCCGCATAATTGGTTTTGACCTGATCGAACTGTTGGGGCGTCACCGCCTCCTCTTTGACCAACTCCTGATAACGTTTGAAATCGGTCTCGGCATTTTGCAACCGCACGCGCTGCTCCTCGATGGCCGCATCGGTAACGAAGATATTATTTTCAGCCGTGTTGATGGTTGTACGCATGGCGCTCATCCCGGCCAACGCATTTTGATAATCGGCCTCGGCTTGGGCCACCTTCAGCTGATACTCCGTATCCTCGATAATCACCAACGTATCGCCCTTTTTCACCGGTTGGTATTCGTCAAAACAGATCCGTTTGATAAATCCCTGAACGCGGGTATTGATCGGCGTCAAATGCTGGTTAACCTGCGCATTGTTGGTGTACTCGACATCGCCCAGATGGACGAACTTCGCACTTACCCACACAATCCCGACCAATAACACCAATCCGATAACAATATTCGGAATCACCCGCTTTTTATTTTTTATCTTGAGCATAACCTCTGTTTTTACTAAACGAATATTTTAAGAATTGAAACAACTGAACAAAATCACCAAGAAGGGCAAGAGACTCTTCCAACAAAAAATTCAGGATGCTAAATCGTTCCCGTGATCTTCTTCAGCAAATAGTATTGATAGATGATACCAATCTGGTAGTTGGCCAGCTGCAGCTCCATATCAAGCTGGGTGTTGCTGGCATCAAGCATGTCGGTAATTAGGGCCAGACCGTTCACATAACGTTGGCGGACAATATTGAAGTTTTCGTGCGCCAGCTGGACACTCTTCCGCTGTGTCCGCAATCGGATATAGGCCTCGTTGAGGTTGACATAAGCCGCATGAACCGAATTTTCGGCCTCCTCGAGCGCCAAATTACGTGCCTCCTCCATCTTTTGGGTGGCAAAACGGGCCTGACGCAACTTCTTCCCGGTACGGAACAGCGCGTCGATATTGTAGGAGATGCCCACCCCGGCATACCAATTGGTGAAATTCTTATTTAACGGAGGAACCTCTATCAAAATCGGTCCGGTAAAATCGTTGGTAGCAAAAACTTGAACCTGTGGACGACGTTCTGCCCGCAATTTCTGTTCGCGATTAACCTCCTGGGCAATTTTCAGATCAGCCAGTTGAATCGAAGGAGACTCCTCCAACTGCTGCATCCAACTCGCTTCACTAAGATCCTCAACGGTCAGTTTACGCAGCTCCATCGAATCCGGCACAATCTGTACGCCGGGATCCAAACCGATGGTTGTTGCCAAACGGTAACTGAGAATATCAATTTTATCTTTGACAGAAGTGAGGGCCAGCTCCAGATTCTGCAATTGAAGCTCATAACGGGTAATATCGCTTTTGAGAGCTGTTCCCTGACGATACGAAGCCTGCATATCTTTGACCAGCAGGCGTGTCTGCTCGATATTTTTTTCGTAAACGACCTTTTGATTGTTGAGTTGGAACAGATCCAGATAGTGTCCCAACAGCAGAAACCGTACATTTTGGCGATTATCGGCATACTCCTGTTCGGACACCTGTTGGGAGAGACGGCTCGATTCAATATCGCGTGAGATCGACCCGCCCGCATACACCACCTGAGTGGCCTTGATCACGTATGAGTTGCCGAAATGGGGCATATCGGCATGCACCCCGTTCGAGAAGTTTCGGTCGGACATCCAACCGTCACCAATATATTGGAGTTCCACTCCGACGCCGATCGATGGCAGACGACCATCTTTAGCCACCTTGACCCCCTGTTCGGCCTCACTGATGGCCAGTTCGTGCATTCGGATACTTTTGCTGTTCTGATCGGCCAGTCGGAACATCTCATCGATGCCCAAGGAGACCGTTTGGGCAGACACACTACACAAAGAACTCAAAAAGAAAATACCGCTTAAGAAAACTCGTACTCGTCCTATCATATTCACATTCATCAACCACCACAGGACCGGTTGTCGTCCCCGGTTCAAAACCTCATCCACGCATGGGTTGCAACGGTTACAACCTCGGTGTTCTGTTGCGAACACGACGCACACGCTTCTCAACCATGAAAAAAACAGATTTGACCGCCCCCGACCTCCAACTACGGGTCCGGACCGATCGTCGAAAAACATTCCGGCTGGCAGCATCGGAAGCGAAAAGAGCTTTCCTTCTGCCCTGCCGTTTCATCCCTGACTTGTCAA
>UQYM01000020.1 GCA_900545315.1 uncultured Alistipes sp. | reverse complement strand
GGACAGTCTGCCGATTGACTCATAATGACGGAATTAAACGACTGTCCCTAAACTACACAAAACAAGCGGGACTGTTTGTCCCGCTTGTTTTGTGTAATAACATCACCGATCTAAACAAACATCAACCCATTTACAAATCTTGCATAATACGGATGTTCAAATGAATTGCAAGATTTCTTTGATAAAATAAAGTGCAATTCCTGTAAGCACCAAAATCTCAAAAAAGGGGTCGTTTGGGCACAAAAAGCATACCATACCTTCTTCTGAGCCTCACTCCAGACCATAAACATTATGCAACCGATCGCTCTGTCTATTTTCCTTCTGAATTGCAGGTATGTCCCGGCATATTAATGGAGATACTTCCCCCGTAAGCACACATCAACTTACAGTTATCAAGGAGTGCCGGCATATTGGTAATCAGCTGTTTCCCTCCAGGGGCCCACGGCCCTACCGGAACCGGGATACAGGGCATCGGTGTCAACGTTCCCATGGCTGCAGCCGTTGCTGAAGCAACCATCGGATTACTCAACGTGGTGCACATACCGAAAGGCATCACATTGACCATCGGGGCAAAATCCATAATGGTCGCTTTCGGCTTATTCTGAATCATCGGCCGCAACGGATTAGTCACCATCAAAGTCGAGGGAATCTGCCCGAAGGTACATTTCAACATAGCCCCCATGCAAACATACTTAGCCATAATCTCCCGTTATTATTTTGCAGATTTCATCTCTTCTTCACTCAGTTTCGCACTCAATTTGGCGGTAGATGGAGCACCGGGAACTGAAATACCCTCAGTCGTATAAGGTGTTTTAAACGAAGAATCCACTTTCAAATTCTTCACATCGACTGTACCGGCTGTCACATCGGACTTGAAGGTCGTCTTACCTTGAGAGGTCATCTCTCCATACAGAGTAGTTTTACTACCCGACATCGAGGCATCGCCACCACTCAGCTGCACGACTGCTTTACCATCCTGCTGTAACTCGACGGTTGTATCGCCAAAGACACCCACCTTGTCTGATGCCACCTGGAATGACTTGCTCTTGGTCTTCTTATCTTTCGAACCGGCATAAACCTGTTCTGCCAACAGCAGCAAAGCACTCCCAGCTGCCAACGATTTATCGGTACGTTTCTCCTTATCGACATCCATTGCCTTAACCTCAACCTTCTTCGCATTAGCTGCAACAGAACCGGTAGCTTTACCCTCGGTATCGGTAGCACTGAAACCTATATTTTCGGCACGCACCGTAAAGGCTCCCTCTTTGGTCAGGCTCTTCTCCTGGATTTTGCCATCTTTTGATTCGTAATCGACCGCCTCGAACTGAATATCCTTCGACACCACCCGTACCTGGCCATCTGCCGGGAACTCTTTATTCTTACCGGACACTTTGGGGTTGGCCGTATTGATCTCAACTTGCTGCGAAGCAATGGATATTTCGCTATCCTTGATCAACGCGCAGTCATCGCCATAGGAAGAGACACTGACCTGTTTTCCCGCCACGGCAATTCCAGCCCCTTTATTGGTACGCATACGCCCGTCTCCATCCATAGAGATCAAATTGATACTCTCCGAACGAATGGATACAGAGGTACCGGTCGTCTTATCTTTGAAAGTCGATTTCCGTTTGGAAGCCGCCTCCTTTTGTTTTTTGAGGCTGTTTAATTGACGGTTGAATTCCGCCAGCCGGGACAGCGAATTGAAATAACCGGACATTGCATTATACAACGCCGAAGCAACCTGCTGGAACTCATCGTGCAGCTCTTCGATATCCACAAAGTTGGTTCGCGTGGTGGTTTCATCAAGATTCATAACATCTTTAGCCACCAAATCGTTCATCTTCGAGATAAAGGACGAGGCATCGGATTTGGCTTGACTGACCTGCTTTTTCAGTTCACCGACCTGACTGGTCAGATTCTTCTCCTCTTTATTCAAGGTCTCCTGCAGAGCCTCATTGGACAAGGTAGCATCCACGCGAATTTGGCCATCAGTTGAAAGAACAATACCGCCATCAAGTCCGGCAAGGTTTTGACTGGTAAAGTAATCCATCGATTTCTCCCCCCGAATCACCACATTGCGGGCCTGAGAAATAATTTCAGAGGTACCTTTCACAACCCGTTCCTCGCCGTCAATACCGGGATCGACTGCGATCTGCTGAATACTGGAAGCACGACTGACAATACTGCCCGTACTGGTTGCATCGAGTCCTACGCCATCCAATCCAATCTCATTGCCCCGGATAATCACTTTGGAATAGTTCCCGCACAACACGCCGCTGCGATCCACATTGCCAATAATAATCTCCGGCGCCGAGATGATTACCCGATGTTCATCGCGGATATAGCGTCCCTTGCCCAGTTGGTCGATCAGGTCGAATTTCATCTGTCTTACTTCGCGCTTACAACGGCGGATCTCTTCCAGATCTTTTTCAACACTTTTCTGGAAATCATCCAATGCGGCTTGCCAATTGGCAAATTGTGCTGCTAAAATTTTCATTGACAGTCGTTTTCTTTCAATTTATTCTATCCATTAATCCAACAGATGGAGAGTAGTTTTGATTTGGGCAATCACATGATCTATATCATCGACCCCTTGACGAGACTCCATGTAAGTAGCCCATGCCCCCTGATCGATATGCAAAGTCTTTCCTTTTACATCTGAGAGCAAAACCTTACCATGATCTGTCGTATCCCAGAGATATTGATCCATGATACCATCCAACTTGTCGACTCCGACAAATTCCTTCACCAGTTTCTTTGCGATACTACCTGCAGCGCTCTCTTTTGATATACCGTTAACACTCTTGACCCATGCCTGGTCATCACTATATGAAGAGACACTTCCTATACCGCTTTTCTTAATCCCTTCAGAATAATTTGCACCCTCTTCTGTCTTTTGATGCTCAACCAGATAATTCAATGCCTGCCACATGATGTGACGGAATATCGACTTATCTGCTAGCATTCTCGCCACCGCATCAGCCGTGACATTCTTATCGACGGCTTTTTCAGGCACTACCGGAGCACACAGATTATGCACCAGATCAGTCAAAGTAGCATCTGATTCCACAATGGTATTTTGGAGACGATTGTTCAACATATCGTTCTCATCATAACGCAATGTTTCCAATCGTGTGGCAGCTGCATTAATCACTTGGACCGTATCTCTTATCGTAGTAACCGTTTGAGGCAAAGCATCATCCGGCAAATCGTCTTTCATCTCAACAGGCTGAAGAGCCTCTTGATTTTGCACCTTTTTAAATACGGCCTTTGCCTCAGGGATCGATGTGTCAGTCAAATAGTCTGCAAGATCGACTGTCAAAGTTTGCAGACTACTGTATGCATTATCATAAACAGCACATGCTGTCAATATATTAATACATTTGTTTTGATAGTCATTAAAAAGATCTGTGATAGCCTGATGCAATGCTGACAAAGTTGCCGGGATATTCGAGGTAAAAATCGTATTAGCCCGACTATGAGCATTGATCGTAAAATTCCCCATAATGGAATCTTTGATATTGAACGGATTAAAACTCTTTTTCAATTCGAAGTTTTGCACTGTTTTTCGTCCAATAATTTGGGTAGATCCCTTACCGGCCTCAATACACAAATAGCGCTTCGACGAGAGCCGCAACGTGCCTGCAATAGGACGCAAGAAAGTCTCCATGACCGTACGGACCGTCGCAAAATCGATCAGAGTAAACTTGCCGATTACATTTTCAACCACCTTCATTCCCAAATCGCTCGGCGATTTCGGGAGAAAATCTCGGTTCTTTCCCGAAGTGAGTGTCAGGTTATTGCCCGCTACAATATCGACATTCTTACCGACGATTTTCACATTTCCGTTAGGAGCACTGATCGTAATACCGGTAAAGGCATTGATATTCACCTTGCCCAATGGTGAATTAATGGAGATCGTGCGCTTCTCGGAAGACATGGAGATCGAATAAAGCCCATACTTATCCGTAAATTGGATTCCCCCCATCGCCTTTCGGAAACTATCTTTCTCAATATCTTGTTTCATCTGCGGGATATAGGTCCCCAATGTGCCCCATAGTGACGAAAAGGGTTTGAACAGATTGGTGCTGCCTCCCGGATCTGAAAAGATGATGGAGTGCCCATTTACAGACGAAAAGACACGGGTACTACTTCCCTTAAGACCAAATGCGGGCGGCCTTTGCATGGAATAGAGCATACCTTCCACATAGGGTTTCTCGATATTTCCGTTTTCATAATTAATAATAGCCTCATCTCCTTTTTCGGGAAGGAACCGGAATCCGCTATCTTTAGAGGCCATCGGTTGGGCTATACGAATCCAGGGAGAGGGATCGTCAGAATCTCCTTGCCACGGATAACGCACCCGTACGCGCCCTAATTTAAGCGGGTCGGAATTATGAGTAATGAGCGCCCGTTGCGGATTGGACAGACAGATCGGTGCGACATGTGCTGATGGGGGATAATTCTTCTCCGAAGCGTGATAGGGTACAGCTTCGAATTCGAAATATTCACCCGATTCGGTTGCCGTTACCGCTTTGACGTTCCCGTAAATTTTAACGACTATGTAACTGTCATTGACATCCCCGAAATGGATAAAACTACCTAACGATATTTTGTAAAAATAGTTCTCCAGAACGACATGAATGCGAGACTGTTCCGTTTTTTCAATCCCTTGTTGAATATCGGCGTAAAATTTCAGGCTATACGCAACGTTATCTTTCCCGGTCGGAGTCGAGCTGAACATATAGACTCCATATTTGTCATCTACTTCATCCGCACTTTTCGGTTTATCTTCTGTGCTATTTTGATCTGATCCGGAACCGTTTTCGTCATATATCCTCTCTCCAAGATAGTTGCCTTTGAAGTAGGTATCCTTGTAGTCATCGTTTGCCGAATCGGAAGATTGTTGACTGCTAATCCGAGTAGTAACCGGTTGATACACAATCTGAGTCAGAATATCGGCCAAATTGGCTTCATTCAGAGCACTTGCCACCGTACTGATCCAAAAGGCTTCGGGCCATTGGGCATAATCTTTCCAGCTGCTGTATTTATCTTTCGGAGGAATCGGGTACAACAAATCGTCGTTAGCCTGATGGAAATCCCTCTTCAAGGAGGCCTTTTCAGTCGAGAGCAACTTTTTGCCCTCCGTGTAACTCTGGTGCACCTCTGAGAAAGTTCCATCATTCCATGCAGAGCTCTGTCTCTGAGAAAAGTTAATCGAGATGTAGTTCTCAATCTGAATGGCATCCGAAGGTGCGCTGTTATTTTGCGGAATCTTAAGACCTACGTTAAATTTATTGCCCTCATAAAAGAAGTACTCTCCGCAACGGTTGGTTACGCGAACAATGAAATCAAAAAAGCTCTCATTGTATTGAACCAGATAGGGCTGAATAAACTCATAGACGACATCTATCTCTTTTGTAGTTGAGGTCGTATTATTTCCCGACGAAGAGGAAGGATTGTTTTCTGATGAAGTCGGAGTAAAGTCCGACGTAGGTGTGTCAATCGTAACTGTCTCCTTCCGGACAAAAGTCATGAACTGAAGGTTTAACGAGACTAAAGAGGCAATATCCGTCTGTCCCGTAAACAAAGCAACGGTATCTGGCCAATTCGCTTTCTTGAGAAAAACATCCGATATAAATTTCTGTCCCGTATATGCTTTGCAATATTTGTCCAGTGTTAAAAACTTATCGGGACTATATGCCTCGAATCGGGCATACATCTTTGTACCAGATCTTGGCCGTTCGAGCTGTATATTAAAAATATAATAGTTGTCGGCAATATGGAATGCGTCAGAGCCTGACCCTTGTGTCAGTTGGAGGATTCCATGTTCGAATGCTGTATAGATCGTCTTTATATTAATCGTGTTCTCTTTCCAGTCCAACAACAAGGTAAAACTGAGTTTACCAGGTCGATAGATCTCTTTCTCAATCGTAAAATCGTTCAATGTGCAACTAAATGGCAGAGTTGCATTGTTAATACTGGACTGAGACGCGATTGAACTGTCATAAATCAAAGTAATGCTATTCGAATCGCCCCCATTATTGAGGTTCTTGATAACCAACTGATAGGTGTTAGCTTCAATAGTTTGTCTGGACTCCCCCATAAGTTTAACTAACGTTTAATAATTGACATACAACTCTTTGCGATAGTTACTACTTCCGATATACTGAATCGACTGCAACAATACCTCCACGTTGGTCATCATCAGCTCATTTGGTGAGGCTCCTTCGTCGATCGAATCCCCGGCAGTCAATGGTGTATCACCATATATCTCATTGATCGTCAAAACGGTCCCCGTCACCACCAAAGCGTTATCATAATCGCTCAACACATTGCCTCTCTCCTCGTCTCTATTGAATGTCGCATTGAAAACAATGGAAAAAGGTGCAGGGTCATTTTCAGCCATACGTTTATACAAACTTTTCAGATGACCGTCCGGCAAAGATTTGATCGTCAGGCGCAAGGTTGTCATCAAAGAAGGGCCGTAAGGAAGACCGAACGTATTTCTCTTTCGCGAGCACTCATAATCGAAACGCTGTACCGTAAAACCTTGCTCCCTCTTTACGGTAACGGTTGGATCGGTAATATCTTCAAGAAAAAGCGACGCTTTCGTATAATTGGAAATGCTTTTCATAACAAATCAAAAAATTGCGATTCAGACCGTCTTAAAATAGGCATTCTTCGATCTCCAATTCCGACATCATAATGCCCAATCTCAGCTGATGTCGGTTCGTTTCACCAATATCGTAATGTTCAGCGATAGAAAAACATTTCGCATCTTCGAATTTGAATGTTCGTTCCGTCACGTCATAGCGGGCTGATTGATTAGTCAGATCCACGACAATTTTCCCGGACAAAGTCGTCTGGTCGATATACCATTCGAACAGATCCAGGTCATCTTTGGTTGGCGCAACCACCGACAAGATCACCTCATCACAACGAGGGGCTGAATCGGGTGCATTATGATGTCGTGCCACTTTCACCTCGCATCGAGTCACCAAATACTCTTTCGTATAATTGGAGGAGGAGTTATCCCCAATGTACAGACGTGCAGATAAAGACATAACGGAATGTTTGATTCATGTTCAGAGAGATTCCCCGATAAACAAACCATTCTGTTTACCGGGGAAAACTGACAAATCTGTAAACCCGTCACGGGCTACGTATCGAAAATTTATTTCCAGGGATTCTGGAAGTCGATCGGACCGTTCTTCAACTCTTGGCAAACGATCTGTAACTCTTCGAAGTGCTCCTCACCATCCTCCCATTTTTCGAGGAAGTGCACGCAGTAGCAACCGATTCCTTCGAGCTCCTTCATCGTAGAACCGTCAATGGTATTGGAGAAGGTAATTTTAATATCCCGAGGATCGTTGGGGGAAAGCATCCACTGCAACAATTGATTATTACCGTCGTTCATGGCTTTGACACGAATATTGATCCGTCCGCCACGGGGAATACCCGAAATCTGTCCTTCACGATCGGTTGCCTGTGAAAAGGCGTAATCGATCATCATCACCTCTCGAGACTCGAAATCTTTTACCGATAATTGTACCGGTGTAATATTTTCAGCCATATGGATTTCTTTAATTTCAAATTATACACTCCGTTGTTTTCCCTTAAGCCCAGTCGTTTTCAAAAACAACAGACTCAAATTCGATCTTCTGACAAGAGATTTCGATCTCTTCGAAATGGCCCTTCTTATCTTCCCATCTCTCCTCGAAATTCACACAATAGCCATTGGTGAATTTGATGGTTTTCATGTTCTTGCCAGTTTTGGTCTCCAAGAAAGTGATCACGCCGTTTTTGGGTAGATTACGTTCCACCATCCAAGCCAACAGATCAGGTGTACCGTCATTGAGAGCCTTCACGCGGATATTGATTTTTCCACCACGGGGAATACCTGACATCTGGCCCTCTACATCAGTTGCCTGGTCAAATTCGTACTTAACCATCAGGACTTCCCGCTCTTTATAGCCGTCGATCTCTAATTTTACCGGTGTCTTTGCCATAATTTTACATTTTTATTGTACTCAACTATTTTGCTATACCATTTGGACATCTTTATCTTTCTTGTCAGCCGAAACCTTGATAATAAAGTTCTTAGCCGAATAGAAAGGAGTCAGACTGATGTCACAAGTAATCCGTTTTGTTACAGGATCTTGGGTCGGTTCTTTGATCTCATAATTTTGGAACAAATTGCCATAACCCTTATAGTCATTCAAAAAAGCCTGAATCTTTGCCTTCAAGTTCTTTGGAGAATTGTAGGGATCCCAATTTTCCAAAGCCACTTCATGCACATAGTTCATCAGCACCTTTTTCACCCAATCAAATACCCGGACAATCGGATACTCTTTCATCGCGGTGTTGTCACCATTGTAGAGCGTAGTATTATTGAAAGCCATGACACGTCCCTCTGAATAGACCATCGGGATCACCTGATTATCCATCAGAGCAGCGATCTCAGATTTCAACAGATCCAATTTCACACCCTTAACACCATCCAGCGTACCGTATTTTTTACCGCCGGCACCTTGTGCCATATTGGCGCTCTCGTCATACAGTTTACCAGCCAATGCTCCCGAACTGCAGATGTAGAATGCCGGGCTGTCTTTCTCGTCTTCCGAGAGTTTTTCAGATTCACGGCCTACCAACCAGTTGGCGGTCATAATAACATTCTGCAACTCAATGTCGCTATCCCGATACCCTTCCGTATTGGCGAACAGATCGTCGAACGAATATTCGTCAGCATGGTCGGTAATCAACATGACTTTATATTTGAAAGCGATTTTCGCCCATTGCAGCAGCGTCGGTTTATCCTGGAACACATTGCCCGGAACCACCAGCAAGCTATAACAATCTTTCAGGCTCAACCGGTCGAAACCATTGCGTAACAGCGTATCAACCTCCTGTGCAAAACCGGAATCACTATCTGCGATATCATCCTTATAAACATTGATCAGACGCAAATTCTTAACTTTATCGGTATTCGCGGTTTTGAAAAAGCCATCCAAGGCCCGGTATGAACGTTCTAAATTGGCCGTTGCAAAAAGTGCATCAGTAACACCCTGGCTCAATACTTTGGTGTATTTCTCCTCTTTGGCTTTGCAAGCATCTACAAACTCCGTAGCACTTTCATGACCTTCGTTCAGGATTTCGAGCCATCCTTTAATATCATTGATCAGATTTTCCCGTTTATCTTTGAACCGTTTATCTGACAAGAAAACGGCTTTGGCCGCTTTGCGAGCAGGATTCAGGTTGTCTGCATCCGGCATAAACCCGCGAATGGCATTGAAACCTCCAAATGCGGATAACAGTTGGGAGAGATCTTTCCCTTGAGCCGATTGCTGAGCCTGTTTAGCCTCACCGGCTGCATTTTGAGAAGCTATATTGCTTTTTTGCATTTCTGTTTCTGCCATAACTCTATATCATTTATTAAGCGATTACTTATTATTACTTTCCAACTCATCCAACATAGCCTGCAGCATCTCTTTCAACTCCTCTTTCGCGGTGCTGTCCTTGAGGATATCCCTCAATTTGCGGTTCTGCTCAATACTTTTACGTATTTTACTGCTGGTGTCTATCTTTTTCTTCACACCAGAAAGGAACTGGCTATTCTCCACCAATTTCCCTTTACCACCCTGCGCTTCGAAATCGCGAAGTTCACTAAAATGCAACACCTCATTCACAGAGCCGCCCTCTTCGTCCACAAAATCGACCTCAACCGAAGGTTTGAAATGGGCAAATGCATCCTGGAGCGTCTGGATATTCTCCACAAACTCCGGATTGCCCGGTTCAACATTGGACGTATATTGGTCGATCATCAAGGTTTTATTGTTATCGATGGGGCTGACCTTCGCATTGGATTCTTCATCTGGAGCCATCGAGATAAAATTCTCTTTCATTGCCATAATCTTCTCGTCTTTTTTAGGATTACTATTTAACTTCTAAAATTTCTCACATCTATTTTGGGTCAAAGCGTTATGAATTCCGGTTTCCCCTCTTTCATCCGGACCTCAACCGTATCACCCGATTTAACCTGTCCGGATATGATCAATTTTGACAACGGATGCCGTAACTCTTTACGAATAATTCCGATTACCGGCCGCGCACCATACTGCGGGTTATACCCCATCATAGCGATCTGTCGTTTCACCTCCGGACTGATCTGCAAGTTGATTTCCTGCTCATCAAGCAGTTTGAGCAAACCCTTCAAATGAATATCGAATATACGGGTTACCGTCTCCTCGGTAATTGGAGAGAAAGGTACAATTTCTGTCAGACGTCCCAAAAATTCAGGACGAAAATAATTTTGCATGATATCCATCAGATCATTATTCTGAGGAATTGCACCTTTATTAAATGAATCGACAATAAATTGACTGCCAATATTGGAGGTAAACAGAATCAGTGCATTTGAGAAATCTCCTACGCGACCCAAACGATCGTGTAATTTACCCTCATCCAGAATCTGCAGGAAGAGGTCAAACACCGACTTATGAGCCTTTTCAATCTCATCAAACAATACGACCGAATAGGGTTTCTGGCGGATCTTGTTGACCAACAAACCACCCTCTTCATAACCCACATATCCCGGAGGCGCTCCATAGAGCAGCGCAACCGAATGCTCCTCCTTGAATTCGGACATATCGAAACGGATCAACGCCGATTCATCTTCAAACAGGAAGGCTGCCAGTGCTTTGGAAAGTTCCGTTTTACCTGTACCGGTCGGACCGAGGAAGAAGAAGGATCCCATCGGTTGTCCCTTTTTGTTCAATCCTGAGCGGGATTCAAACACGGCATCGAGTACAATCTTCACAGCATGATCCTGACCAACAACCCGTTTTTTCAGCGTAGCCTCGGCGTTGATCAACCGATCACGCTCTTTCGACTGCACCTTTCCTAACGGAATTCCGGTCTGCTTGGCCACTACTGCAAAAAGATCCGCACTCTCCAATTGGGTCCGTTTCTGCTGTGCGAGTTGCGCCAACTGATCAAGAACATGTTGCAAATAGTCAATTCGCTCCTCTGCCGTAGCAATTTTATTGAACTCCGTATCGCTATCCAACTGCGCCAACAGAATGCAGCTAATCTGATTGATCAACCTATAATGGAGCCACTCCAACTCAGTCATGATCTGTCCCGGCTCCTCCGTTTTGGCACGTTCACTCAATTTAGCCAACTCCGCCTGAAGCTCGGCCACATCATTAGCCGACATATCATTCATGGTCTTCACCAGCGCCATCGTCCTATCAATCAGATCAAAAGCTGAATCCGGGAGCGCTTTTTCAGTCAAATAACGTTTAGACAATCGAATTGCATCCCCCATAACCGCTTCGTCAACAGCCAGGTGATGATATTCAGAATATGTCCCCAGAGCACCTTTCAGGATACGCAAGCAAAGATCAGTATTGGGTTCTTCGAGCGTGATCTTTTCCAGTTTGGTTACAAACTCTTTATCGGTTTCGATATTTTTGGTATATCCATCAATGGATGAGGTGCAAAGCAGCAACAATCCGCCTTTGTTCAGTTCCTGTTTCAAAATGGACGAAGCACCGTACAAACTGCTCTGTTTGTCAAACAGTTTGTCAATCGATTCTATAATCAAAATGGCATTAGGTTGCTCCTTGATCTCCCGTAACAAATTCTTAAACCGATCCTCCAACTCCCCTTTATAAGCTGCATCGGATCCGATTCCGGCCAAGTCGAGTTCATAAGCGACTGCATTACTCAAAAACGATGGCACATGGCCTTCGCACAGCTGCTTAACAAAGGCATTGATCAGAGAGGTTTTTCCCACTCCCGATTCACCCGTAATCAACAGGTTGGACTTTGTCTTACGGCCCAGAATTTCAAAAATGACTGAAATCTCATTTTCAAAGCCCACTACCGGAGCTATTTTACCGGATTTTGCCTCTTCGATTTTGTTGATGCAATATTTATTGACAAGTCCTTGTCCCCCTCCGGCACCAACCGAGGCACTCCCAGACGGGCTACCAGGTCCACTCACTCCAGCCGACACTCCGATTTTGGCCTGGATTTCCCCAACTGTCAGCGGCAGTGTTTTCAACTGTTCGAATGTAAAACCGACACCGGGCGTAACCAAAGATGCCAACACGCAAATCGGTTCACATGCAGCCAATCCAAATTTTTCTTTATAGACATCGGCCTCCTCCATCACGGCCTCAGCCTCATCTGAATAGTTGAGTTCACTTTGAGGTCTGGAAGTTTTCGGTGAGAGCTGCATCTGCACATCAGCCCACTCTTGCAGATAGTAGTAGTCTTTGTCCAGATCGGTTTCAATAAAATGGACCAAGCCCATACTTTTATGCAATACAGCTTTAAACAAATGAGACGGATAGATCGCGTCGCTACAATATTCTACAGCGAAAGAGTTCGCAATGTCCTTGAGATCGCTCATTTTTAATCTTTTGAGTAATTCCAGTCGATATTTTCAGCTTCCTGAACAAATGTAATAAAAAAACTTAAAAATTCAATACAACTCTCAATGACGAAATCAATTACGCACAATTAACGCCCTGTTTTAATAAACTACTACAACAACTATAAAACCACACAAAAACTCTTAAAAAAGAGGAAGATTAACAATTTAACCTCTCATCGAATAATGGATTGAAAGTTTTCTTTCGCAATTATTTTATTAATAATGGGCTTAAAAAAGCTGCAACTCCTCCATCATTTTTTATTGAACGCATGCTCAACGTTACGCACAGAGCTTCACGACCAGACCAAAAACTCTCAGTAAGATGGCCTTGATCGACTTTTTCATTAACCGTAACCATCAAGCACACTTACACACGCACCATAATCATAAAGGCACCAACACAAACAAACACACCACCCCCAAAATCACGTTCTACTTCAATCATATATCTACACACCTGATCTTATTCACAACCGAATTCAATCGGATCTTCGGATCGGATCCGTACTCCTGAAACAATATATACACAACCCTACCGCACACCTCTAAATTGATTTTCCCCATTGTCTATCAATTGCTCTACTCAAACCGCAATTTCAACGCAGACAGGCTATTTTCGAGAAATAACTTGCGTGTGCATTGCATTTTCAATATTTTTCTTTACCTTTGTTGAGTACAAGAAAATGATTATGTTATCAATTCATCACATCCACGCCCATCATCATCCTTGCCTGCAGAGGTAAGCTATTGGGTGTGTTTGTATCTGAGGAGACATTACGATACCACATGAGGCTTACCTGAAAAGGCAAGCCTTTTTTATTTTCCGGTTGTGGCCAATCTCCACTACTGGGATCAACACAAAGCGGATAAAACCGCACAAACATTGCAAACCGAATAAAAACACAGATATGATCAGAATTGCCATTCAGGCCAAAGGCCGACTGAACGAAGAGAGTATCGCCCTGCTCAAAGAGGCAGGCATCTCCATCGAAGACAGCAAACGCAAACTGCTGGCTAAAAGCGATGATTTCCCCATCGAGGTACTTTATCTGCGTGATGACGACATTCCGCAGGCTGTAGCCATGGGGGTTGCTGATCTCGGCATTGTCGGCCTCAACGAAGTGGAAGAGAAAAAATTCAACGTAGAGTTGATCCACAAACTCGGTTTTGGGAAATGCCGTCTCTCGCTGGCAGTGCCCAAAGCGGTCGAATATCCCGGACTCTCCTTCTTTAACGGCAAACGGGTAGCCACCTCTTATCCGGCCATTCTCTCGCGTTTCTTTAACGAACAGGGAATCCAGGCTGAAATCCACGAAATCGCCGGTTCGGTCGAAATTGCCCCGTCAGTAGGGATGGCCGACGCCATTTTCGATATTGTCAGCTCGGGTGGAACCCTGATTACCAATGGATTGCGCGAAGTGGAGAAGGTCCTCTTTTCGGAGGCCGTGCTGATCGCCACTCCGGGGTTGCCGGACGAAAAGCAGCAGTTGGTCAATCAACTCTTGTTCCGTTTCGAGGCAGTCGAGCGCAGCAAAGGAATGAAATATGTACTGCTGAACCTGCCGCACGACAAGATCCCCGAAGCAATCAAGATTCTGCCCGGCATGAAGAGCCCGACGATCCTGCCGTTGGCTCAGGAGGGGTGGAGTTCGATCCATGTTGTGATCAACGAAAGCGAGCTGTGGTGTAAAATTGAACAGCTCAAGGCCATCGGCGCTGAAGATATTTTGGTACTCTCTCTCGAAAAAATGATTCGATAATATGCAAGTAATCGTCAATCCCGAAAAGTGCGAGTGGGCCAAACTAACCGCCCGCCCGCAAATGGAACGCAGCACGATCGGTCCGCGTGTCGCAGCCATTCTCGACGCGGTACGCACCGAGGGTGACGAGGCGTTGCTGCGCCTGACCCGAGACATTGATGGCGTAACACTTTCGTCACTGGCCGTCACCCAAGACGAAATCGATGAAGCCACTCAAGCCATCTCACCGGAACTTAAAGCGGCCATTGCAACTGCCAAACACAATATCGAGCAATTCCATGCTGCTCAACACACCGATGGCGTGGATATTCAGACCATGCCTGGGGTACACTGCATGCAAAAAGCTGTGCCAATCCGCAGTGTAGGACTCTACATTCCGGGAGGCTCCGCCCCTCTCTTTTCGACGGTGCTGATGTTGGCCATTCCGGCCCGCATTGCGGAATGCAGCCAAATTACACTCTGCTCTCCCCCAAACAAAGAGGGTAAAATTGCCCCGGCCATTCTCTACACGGCATCACAGTGTGGGGTAACCCATATTTTCAAGGTTGGAGGAGCGCAGGCAATCGCTGCAATGGCCTACGGAACGCAAAGCATTCCCAAAGCCGATAAAATCTTCGGCCCCGGTAACCAATATGTCACCGAAGCCAAACAGCAGGTGTCGCAATTTACGGCAATCGACATGCCGGCCGGCCCGTCCGAAGTGTTGGTCATGGCCGACGAGACCGCCAATCCTGTTTTTGTCGCTGCAGACCTGCTGTCGCAGGCAGAACATGGACCGGATTCACAAGCCATGCTGATTGCCTCTTCACGTGCCTTGGCAGAGCGGGTTATGCAAGAGGTAGAGCGCCAGGTAGCCCTGCTGGCACGTGCCGCCATTGCCACCCGTGCCCTGGATCACAGCCGTATCATTGTGATGGACACCCCGGAAGAGATGATCGAATTTGCCAACGCCTACGCGGCCGAGCATCTCATCATCTCTATGGAGAATGCTTGGGCAGTGGCTCACCAGATCACCGCAGCCGGCAGTGTGTTCATTGGCAACTACACCCCGGAAAGTGCCGGAGACTACGCTTCAGGGACCAACCACACGCTGCCCACCTACGGTTGGGCACGCTCCTGCAGCGGAGTTAACCTCGACAGCTTCATGCGTAAGATCACCTTCCAGGAGATCACATCGGAGGGGCTGCAGGGCATCGGCGGCGTGATTGAGACGATGGCTGCAGCCGAAGGACTCGGTGCTCACAAAAACGCCGTAACCCTGCGGCTCAACGCCCTGAATCGTTAATCCAATAATTTCAGCTTACTCGGTATAAATTCAGGCTACAACACAGTCCCGCTCGACACCCAGCCCGCTGAAGAATTCTCGAGCCATAGTTGAAATACCAAGACAACATGGGCGCTCGAAACGGGATTTTGGATCGAATTCACAAACGAACCGTCTCATCCGGTTTAACATAGAGATGAAAAGATGACACAAACAGACATACGCAACCTGATGCGGGAGAATATCCGCAATTTGGCCCCCTACTCGACTGCACGTGATGAGTATCAAGGCGGGGAGTTGGGCATTTTTCTTGACGCGAACGAGAATCCTTACGACAATGGCGTAAACCGTTATCCCGATCCGCATCAACGCGCTCTGAAGGCCCGGCTTTCACAGGTCAAAGGGGTGCCGGTTGAGAACATTTTTGTCGGCAACGGTTCGGATGAGGCGATCGATCTGATGTATCGGGTCTTCTGCGAGCCGCGTATCAGCAATGCCATTTCGATCGCTCCGACTTACGGCATGTACAAGGTGGCGGCAGAGATCAACGATGTGGAGATACGCGAGGTGCAACTGGAGGAGGATTTTTCGCTCAACGTCGACAAGCTGCTGGCCGTTGCCGACGAGAACAGCCGTCTGCTCTGGATCTGCTCCCCGAATAACCCCACCTCGAACACCTTTCCGGCTGAAACGATCGAACAGGTGATTCGCAATTTTGCAGGGATTGTAGTCTTAGACGAAGCCTATATCGATTTTGCAGAGCGTCCCGGATTTCTCTCTCGTCTGAACGAGTTCCCGAATCTGGTGATTTTGCAAACGCTGTCGAAGGCTTGGGGCATGGCCGGATTACGATTGGGACTGGCTTTTGCCCATCCACTGATCATCGCCACCATGTCCAACGTGAAATATCCGTATAATGTCAACGGCCCGACACAACGCACGGTCATCGAGCACCTCGGCACCTCGCCCGCACCCCAAATCGCAGCCATATTGGCCGAACGCAAACGGATCATGGAGGCGATGAGCCAAATGCCGGTGATCCGCAAACTGTACCCTTCGGATGCCAACTTTGTACTGATCAAAGTGGATGAGCCGCGCAAGGTCTATGAGTTACTGATCGCTGCGGGGATCATTGTCCGCGACCGCTCTCGCGTCAAAGGGTGTGACGGATGCCTGCGCATCACGGTTGGCACCCCGGAAGAGAATACACGTTTATTGGAAGTGCTGAGTAACCTATAAGGTTCATCCAACAGCAGGGGTGACCACAGTTTTCTTGATACAAGAAAGAGCTATGCGGGTTCTTCCAAGTCTGCATGGCTTCAACGGGAACCAGCAAAAGAATAGACTACATAACGCAGGAACAGAAACAAAAGATTTTAAATTGCAAGGAGAGATGCCGTATGCGTCGAGCGGTCAGCTTCTGTAACAGCGGCCATAGATTAAGTACATGACTGGCGGAATATTTCAGCCGTGACTTGAACAGCAGCATCAGCACCTTACCACCAAATATTACAACGCATGTCACAACCGAAAAAGGTACTTTTCATTGATCGTGACGGTACATTGATCGTGGAACCGCCCATTGATTATCAGGTAGATTCACTCGAAAAGTTACGTTTCGTACCGGGAGCGATTACCGCCATGAATCGTATCGCGACGCTGGATTACGAATTGGTACTGGCCTCCAACCAGGATGGTTTGGGTACTGCCAGCTTCCCGGAAGAGACCTTCCACCCCGCCCATAACCTGATGTTGGCCACCCTCGAGGGAGAGGGGGTACACTTCGATGATCAACTCATTGACCGTTCGATGCCGGCCGACAATGCCCCGACACGCAAACCGCGTACCGGTATGTTCGGCAAGTACCTCAACAATTCCGAGTATAATCTCACAGCCTCCTATGTGATCGGCGACCGTGTTACGGATATCGAGTTAGCTAAGAATTTGGGCGCTCGGGGCGTGCTGTTACGTCCGGTTGAAGAGGGGCAAAAGATGTTGGCTGATGCCGGTTTGGCATCCTACTGCTGTTTGATCACCGACGACTGGAACAAAATCTGGCAAATGCTTCGCGCCGGAGAACGAACCGCTGAGATCAGTCGCAAAACGGCCGAAACTGACATCACCCTACGCCTTGATCTGGATGGTGGTGGCGTGTCGCACATCGATACAGGTCTGAAGTTTTTCGACCACATGCTCGATCAGATCGTACACCATGCAGGCTTCATGCTCGATCTGACGGTGCATGGTGATCTGGAGGTTGACGAACACCACACCATTGAGGATACGGCCATCGTACTGGGAGAGGCGGTTTATGCAGCTCTGGGATCGAAGCTGGGCATCGAACGCTACGGCTATTGTCTGCCGATGGACGAATGCGACGCAACGGTATTGGTTGACTTCGGCGGCCGGATCGATTTTGCCTGGAACGTCGAGTTTCACCGCGAACGGGTTGGAGACGTTCCGACCGAGATGTTCCGCCACTTCTTCAAGAGCTTCACCGATGCAGCCCACTGCAACCTGCACATTACGGCTACCGGCGAAAACGAGCACCACAAAATCGAAGGTATCTTCAAAGCCTTCTCACGAGCTCTTCGCATGGCAGCATCACGCAACAGTTTCAAATTCGAGCTGCCCAGCAGCAAGGGGATGTTATAATAAAGACACAAGGCGCCCACATGCAAACTTATCAAATTTGCAGGGCGACACAGATAGGACAAAATTATGATCGCTGTTATTGATTACGATACCGGCAACCTCTGTTCGGTCGCCAACGCACTGAAACGGTTAGGGGTCGAATACCATATTACGGCCGATCCTTCGGAAATCCGGTCAGCCGATCGGGTACTGCTTCCAGGGGTTGGCGAAGCCTCCAGCGCTATGCAAAAGCTACGAGAACGGGGACTGGTCGAGGTAATCCGCTCGCTGACCCAACCGGTTCTGGGGATCTGCATCGGCGTGCAACTGCTGTGCAAAAGCAGCGAAGAGGGGAATGCCGAATGCCTCGGCATCTTTGACAACCGGGTTCGCAAATTCGACACTTTTTTTGTGGAAGCAGGTATTCCGTGGCATACGGATCCAAACTCAGCACCATCTGCTGGGTGTTGTGCCTCTGCGACACCAAAGGCAGCCCCTGAATCGTCCATTGCCTCCATGGCGACCGCCAAATCAGCTTCAATCGATCTGACGTCACCCAATACGGAAACAGCGGAATCACGATTGAAAATTCCGCACATGGGTTGGAACAGCATCGAGAATCTACGTTCAGGACTGTTCGATGGAGTTGACGAGGGGTCATATGTCTATTATGTCCACTCCTACGCACCGGAGATCAATGCCGACACCATTGCAACGACGATCTATGGCGTGCCTTTCAGTGCGGCCATCCATAAAGACAACTTCTACGGAACCCAGTTCCATCCTGAAAAGAGTGCCGGAATCGGGGCTCAAATTCTGCAAAACTTTCTGAAATTATGATTACCATCATTCCGGCTATCGATATGATCGGAGGCGAATGCGTCCGACTGACTCAGGGAGACTACGACCGTAAAACCTCCTATTATAAAGATCCGCTCGAGGTTGCTTTACGTTATGCCGACTGCGGCATCAAACGGCTGCATCTGGTCGATCTGGATGGGGCCAAAGCCTCGCATCCGGTCAATTTGGCTGTTCTGGAGCGGATTGCCTCGCATACATCGCTGGAAATGCAATACGGTGGAGGCATCAAGACCGAAGAGGCACTGAAGGAGGTCTTTAGCAGCGGTGCCCAACGGGCCATTTGTGGCAGTGTTGCGGCTACCCACCCCGAACAATTCGAAAGCTGGCTGAAGACTTTTGGGCCGGAACGCATGATTCTCGGGGCGGATACCCGCGATGGGCTGATCTCGATCAACGGTTGGCAAGAGGCCGCCACCATGAGCGTGGAGGAGCTGATCGAACGGTTTCGCCCTGCCGGACTGCAGCAGGTGATCTGTACCGACATCGCTCAGGACGGCATGCTCAGCGGTCCATCCACTCCGCTTTACACCAAACTACAAGCCCAATTCCCCGAGATGGACATTACGGTCAGCGGAGGGATCAGCTCGTGGAAAGATATTGAGGAGCTGGATCGTCTCGGGCTGCGCAGCGTAATCGTTGGCAAGGCCATTTACGAAGGACGAATCACCTTCGACCAACTACGGGCTGCCGCAAACAGATAAATCCGATTGGCAGGAAGACCCTACGCTGGTTGAAGGTGCAAGAGCGAGAATTGGAGTAAGGCACGATACAGATGCAAAACCTTTGATCCCTACGCCAGCAAAGAGACTATCACCGCTCAGCTCCCTGATTCAACTGGGCACGGACCGCAGTCAAAACGGACAGAGCTGCACAACAAAAGAGAGGCGTACATTCTGCCCAACCGTAACACAAACAAGACACGAAGCATAAATCAATAAAAATGTTAGCCAAACGCATCATACCCTGTCTCGATATCAAGGATGGGGAGACGGTCAAAGGGATCAACTTCTTGCAACTAAAAGAGGTAGGTGATCCGGTTGCTCTGGGGCGACGTTATGCCGAAGAGGGGGCCGATGAACTGGTTTACCTCGACATCAGCGCGACATTCGAAGGGAGAAAAACCTTTGCCGAACTGGTTACCCGCATTGCAGAAAACATCAACATTCCATTTACGGTAGGTGGAGGCATCAGCACGGTAGATGATGCGGGACGTCTGCTTGGAGCGGGAGCCGACAAGGTGAGCATCAACAGTGCTGCAGTGCGCAACCCCGAACTGATCAGTCAGATCGCCTCGAAATATGGCGATCAATTCGTCGTAGTTGCCATCGATGCCAAGATGGTGGATGGCGAGTGGAGAGTCACCACCCACGGTGGCCGTAACCTCACCGAGCGGGAGCTCTTCACCTGGGCCAAGGAGGCCGAAAATCGCGGAGCCGGAGAGATTCTCTTCACCTCGATGGACCATGACGGCACCAAAAACGGATATCCCTGTGAAACTTATGCCAAACTGTCCGACATGTTGTCGATTCCGGTCATTGCATCGGGAGGTGCCGGCACGGCTCAACACATTGCTGACGTTTTAACGATTGGTAAAGCGGATGCCGCTTTAGCCGCCAGTATCTTCCATTATGGAGAGATTCCCATTCCGGTACTGAAACGCGAACTGCTCCGTCAACATATTCCGGTCAGACTGACGAAATTTTAATTATCTTTGAATGTTTGTGTGCAGCGATCAGCCGTCACTTCATCCATATTTGACTTCAAGCATCGTTTCCCGCAAACACAAAAACAATATCAATAAAACCGATTCAAATTTGAAAACCATGATACAATTCAGTGAATTAGACACAACAAAAAGTTGCGAAGGGTTGGTTCCCGCCATTATTCAGGATGACAACACAATGCAGGTCTTGATGCTCGGTTATATGAATGCCGAGGCTTACGAAAAGACTGTAGCTACTGGTAAAGTAACCTTTTACAGCCGGACTCGTCAGTGTCTTTGGACCAAAGGAGAAACCAGCGGCAACTTCCTGACCGTAAAGAGCATTGCCAAAGATTGCGATAGTGATACGCTGTTGATCCGTGCGATTCCGGCCGGCCCGGTATGCCACACCGGCAGCAAGACCTGCTTCAACGGTCGTGAAACCGAAGGATTCATCAAAGAGTTGCAAAGTGTCATTCAGGGACGCCACAAAGAGATGCCCGACGGCTCATACACTACCAAGCTGTTCACCAAAGGGGTAAATAAAATTGCCCAGAAGGTGGGCGAAGAGGCGGTTGAAACCGTAATCGAAGCGATCGATGGCAACAACGAACGTCTGGTTTACGAAGCCTCTGACCTGATTTACCACCTGTTGGTTCTGCTCGAAAATCAGGGCCTTACGATCGCCGATCTGGAGGAGGAGCTTTTCCACCGCCACAAATAGACGTATTCGGGCAGCGGACTACAACAGGACATACCTAAAACCCATAAAACTAACTAAGACCATGGACGATAAGAAGATCGGTATTGCGTGTGACCATGCCGGATATGAACTCAAGGAGCTGATCGTCGGCTACCTTGGATCAAAGGGATACGATGTCTACGATTTTGGAACGTATAGTACAGAGAGCGTGGATTATCCCGATTATGCTCACCCGTTGGCGGAGGCCATCGAGAATGGTGAATTTTCACGGGGGATCGCTTTGTGCGGCAGTGCCAACGGCATTACCATGACCCTGAACAAACACCAGGGAATTCGGGCAGCGATCTGCTGGGAGCCTGAGATTGCCGCTCTGGCTCGTAAACATAACGATGCAAATGTCTGCTCGCTACCGGCCCGCTTTATTGACAACGATACGGCTTTGAAAGTCGTGGATATTTTCCTGAACACTCCGTTCGAAGGGGGACGCCACCAACGCCGTATTGACAAGATTCCTTTGGCAGCTTATGAGGCCTCCAAGGCTCAACAAGCAGAACCCAAAGTTCCAGAAAAACGCGAACAGAAATAACCTGCTAAACGTTTTTAGTGAGATCTTTTAACGAGACTTCTTCATAGTAGCGCCCTTCCGATTGGATTCGGGAGGGCGCTACTATTTTTCACAGAGCGATCCAATCCACTGAGTTGTCTCAACAGTGCACACACTGCACCTTCATTGGCAATATCGTAAAGAGGCGTAAAGAGATTGTTTTGCATGATTTGAAAGATCCCGACACAATTGGAGGTTATTGCAATCCAATCGGCGCAGATCTACTCCACCCCGTACCAATCCTTAACCATGCTTAAAAAAAAGCGGAAAAGGAGGATTGGCTCACAATAAAACGTCATTCAACAAACGTCCTCTTCACTAAACTAAAAACGTTTCAGGCCGCCGGTCATCCAATATTGCAGCAAGCCGCGCAAAACCAAAAAGACCATAAAGGCCAGCCACAGCGCATTATTGCCGACCACGCCACGCAGAGCAAAATAGACGACAAAAAAGGCAACCGTCGAGAGGAAAACGGAGTTGCGCATCACGCGGGTTGCAGTGGCTCCGATCAGCGCTCCATCGACCAGGAACGGCGCAAACCCAATCAACGGTACCGCTATCACCCAAAGGATATAGTCGGCAGCTCCGGTGAGAATGGCCGGGGAGGAGGTAAACAGCCCCAGCAGCGGCTCCCAGAACAGGGCATAGATCACGACATAGAGCAGAGCTACTCCGCCACTCCAGGCCAACAAACCTCGCAAGGAACGTTGTACCATTACTGCATTACGGGCACCGACATAGCGTCCGATCAACGATTCGGCTGCAAAGGCGAAGCCATCCATCATGTAGGAGAAGAGCGTAAAGAGCTGCATCAACAACGAATTGATTGCTAATATGGTATCTCCCATGCCGGATGAGGCCGAAGTAAAAAAGGTATAGACGATGACGATACAGGCAGTTCGCAGGAAGATATCGCGGTTCACCCGGAAAAAACGCACCATAGGACGCAGGTCGAAGCTCTCCCGCAGGCTCACCTGTCTGATGAAACGGCGGTAATAGATCAGCCACAGCAGGAATGCGGTCAGCAGTCCACTGTATTGAGCCACAACCGTACTCCACGCGACGCCGGCAATACCCCAATGCAATCCGTACACGAACCATACACCAAAAATAACGTTGACAACGTTAATCATAATGGAGATGTACATTGGGAAGCGGGAGTTCTGCATGCCGATAAACCAACCCTGAAAGGCAAATAGCGACAGGGTAGCCGGGGCAGCCCAGAGTCGGATATAAAAATATTCGGCGGCGGCCTGCATGGTTTCGGTTGAGCCCTCCATCATGCGGAAGGCCAGTTTCCCGATCCCGTGTCGGAACAGCAGCAGCAACACCGCCACGAGCAGAGCCACACTAACCGAACGGACAAATACCGACCCCACCTCACGGAAGTTTCGTGCGCCAAATGCTTGGGCCACCAGTCCGCTGGTTCCCATACGCAGAAAGGCGAAGTTCCAATAGATAAAGTTAAAGATAGCCACACCGATCGCCATCGCCCCGATCAACGAATCGTTACCGAGATGTCCGACCAGAGCCATATCAACCATGCCCAACAGCGGGACCGTGATATTCGAAATGATATTGGGGATGGCAAGTGCCAGAATTTTCCGATTCATGGGACAAAGGTCAGAAATTCTTATCGGTTTGCGAAGTTTTCTGTGGCAGAATTACTAATTTCGTGCAGTAAAATTCACTTTTTTGTTCGAGCTTTTCCCATGCTAATGTGTGGGGTATTTTACAGCTGACTTCACAATCCAACCCAGGCAAATAGCCTCAAAACAGACGACTTGCCATGATACACTACGAAGAGATCCACAACCACGAACACCACGACAGTGCCTTGAAAGTCAATGAAGGTGTTCCTCAACCCCCTATTGTTAATCCATACTTTCAGCGTCGCAAGCGCCATACCCTCACCACAGACGAATACATCAAAGGTATCCGCGAGGGAGATATTACCATTTTGGCTCAGGCCATTACATTGGTTGAAAGTCTGCTGCCGGAACATTATGCACAGGCACAAGAGATTATCGAACGCTGTCTGCCTTATAGTGGCAATTCGATTCGTATCGGCATTACCGGTGTCCCGGGAGCTGGAAAATCGACCTTTATCGAAGCCGTAGGCTCTATGGTTACCGCCATCGGTCACAAACTGGCCGTACTGGCCATCGACCCCAGTTCGGAACGGAGCGGAGGATCGATTCTCGGCGACAAGACCCGTATGGAGCAGTTGGTACACAACCCGTCTGTCTTCATCCGCCCCTCCCCATCGGCCGGATCACTGGGCGGTGTAGCTCGCAAAACACGTGAAAGCATCATTTTGTGCGAAGCTGCAGGTTTTGATGTCATTTTTATTGAGACGGTAGGTGTCGGACAGTCTGAAACGGCCGTTCACTCGATGGTCGATCTGTTTTTGCTGATTCAGATTGCCGGTGCGGGCGATGAGTTACAGGGTATCAAACGCGGCATTATGGAGATGGCAGATATGGTAGCGATCAACAAATGCGACAGCGGCAACGAGACACGTGCCGAATTGGCCAAACGCCATTTCCTCAACGCCTTGAATCTGTTCCCAATGCCTGATTCCGGGTGGCGTCCTCGGGTGTACACCTGTTCGGCGACAGAGGGCAATGGCTTGACTGATGTATGGAACGGCATTGAGGATTTCCTCAAGTTCACGAAAAAGAACGGTTATTATCAACGCAACCGTCACCAGCAATCCAAATACTGGATGTATGAGACGATCAACGAAGCGTTGCACGAGCACTTCTACCGCAACCCGAAGGTCGAGGCACATCTCAAAGAGTGCGAAGAGCTGGTATTGGCAGATAAGAAGAGCTCCTTTGTTGCGGCTCGCGACCTGCTGAACGACTATTTCAACAGCTTGAAAAAGTAACGAGCCCGGCAAATTACCATGTGAGATAAAAGCGGGGGGGATGACGGATGTCACCCCCTTTCTTTATATAAGTCTATATTCTCTGCGGATCGGCTGATCTTTTGCTTCAGGGAGTAGGCATGTATAGACTGGCACAATCCCATTTCCACAACAGGGCCAAGCAGTGCTTCTCCACACAGTTCAAACCGCCATTACCAATCGGTAGTTTACCCTTCGAAGCCCCATAACAAGAAGCTCTTCGCACATGCTCAGGTGTCAAAACGGGTGAACGTGTTCGGTTCGTCTGCCGAACATGACCATCTCTTTGGAACGTTTCGTTGCACGATAACCGTTACCAACAGCCCCCCCGACAATTGCAATTCGTCAGGTGTCAACGGTCTGTTGCTATATCTATTTGGGAATATTAGGGGCGTTTCTTGATTTCGTCCACCCGCTCGCCAGCGTCACGGCACAAAGTCTGTACATCAGCTGTCAGCAACTGGTGCTCTTTGACAACCACTTGGCCATCTACAATAACGGTATCCACATCGGATGCCTTGCCGCAATAGACCAGATTGGCGATCAAATCATTCTGCGGCGAAAGGTGCGGACGACGCATGTCCACCAACATCAGATCAGCCAAAGCACCCGGAGCAATCACCCCCAATTCATCCTCGCGTCCAATAGCTTTAGCTCCGTGCACCGTTGCCATGCGCAGCGTTTGATACGCCGTCAAGGCGCAGGGGTTCAACATCGCAACCTTTTGCAACAGTGAGGCAGTACGTAACTCCTCCCACATATCCAAATCGTTGTTCGACGAGGGGCCATCGGTGCCAATTCCCACGTTGATTCCCGCCTCCAACATGCGGCTCACCGGCGCGATTCCACTGGCCAATTTCATATTGCTTTGCGGATTGTGGGCCACAGAGACCCCGCAACGCGCCATAATCTCCATATCGGCTTCATCAACATACACGCAGTGGGCAGCCAACACGGGACGCTCGAACAGCCCAACATCCCGCAGGTGTGCCACGGGGGTTTTGCCGTACTGTTCACGGATCATCCGCTGCTCATCGAGCGTTTCGCTGACGTGAATCTGAATACCCAAACCGTACCGATCGGCAATTTTCAGGGCCTTTTTCAGGGTATCCGGAGGACAGGTATACGCCGCATGCGGAGCCAACATAATCTGAATTCTTCCCTTTTTCGATCCATATTTTTCGGCCATCCGGATCGCTTCCGGCTCAAAGTTGTCGTAGTTGGCCCCGACAAAGGAGGGACACACCACCCCACGGATTCCCATCTCCGACACGGCATCGGCTACCCGGTCCGAATGCCAATACATATCGACAAAGGTGGTCGTTCCTCCCAACAACATCTCTGCAATTCCCAACTTAGCCCCGAGATAGATATCTTCGCCATTGAGTTTTGCCTCGAAAGGCCAGATCTTATCATTGAGCCACGGCATCAGCGGCATATCGTCGGCATAACTGCGCATCAGACTCATCGACACATGGTTGTGCAGGTTGATAAATCCGGGCAGGGCTACCATCCCCTCTCCCTCGATCTCTTCCAACGGCTCATGGCTGCGGGCACGAAACCTGTCAACACTGGCAGGCTCAGCATCGGCAAAAAGGATTTTTCCGTCGGCAATGCCGATATTACCGACAAAATATTTGCAAGGATCAGACTCGGATGCGGTCATCGGCAGGATGGTACACCCCTTAATCAACAAATTCATATCAAACGGATAATGGTCCGACACCGTTATCGGCACCGGTTAAAGATAGCGATTTTTCAGCATTCAGCACGCAAGACCGCACCGAGGAACGAGACCTCCCCCACCTGCGCAAAGAGGCAGGCCACCCTCATAAAGAAACGAGCAACACCCTCTTTCACAACAGATCGCAGCAAATGAGGCTACAGCCTACACATACTCAAGCTGAACCCGAGAACAAAATCAGTAATAACGGAGGGGAGATAAGTAAAACACGCCAGCAAACGCGTCCAAGGCAGCCATGCTCAACGTACTGCAGTTGCACATTATGGACGGACCACTTCGCCGCGCAGCGTCACGACATAACGGACACCCGAAACGTTTGTATAGATGCTAATTGCTTTATTAAATGCTCCGGATTGGTGACGGGGATTGTAGGTAACGGCAATCTCTCCCATCTGACCCGGCAGAATTGGTTTTTTGGAGAAAGAGGCTTTGGTACAAGCGCAGGCTGTTTCGGCACGCAGGATTACCAACGGAGCGTCACCGCTATTACGAAACTTGTAGACTCGGCTGACCACACCGCCCGATTCGGAAATCTGCCCCAAGTTGTATCCTTTCTGAACAAATTCCATGACAGGTTGGGCCTGCACTCCAAACCATGTCGCAACCGACAAACACAGTATCAATAAAAGATGTTTCATCTGAAATCGAGTCTTTACTCCTGTTGAATATACTGGCTTGAGCCGCCCGCCAGCCTAAATATGCTCCCTTCTCACTGCTACAGATCCACAGAGCCCAATACGACACTGCAATCGACTCACCATGAAAGCGAACGATGCAGCAAACACTCCACAAACATAACGAATAACGGGTGGATTATCAGAGCCTGCAACGCTTGATTAGATCCCGCTCTTACTGCATTCTGAAATTGTAGGTGATGGTACCGCGTTGAGACAACGGAGCATTGTCATCGACATTGAACCGAGCATTGCGTGCAGCGCGTAATGCAGCGGCAACCAGAGTGCTGTTATTGGTAGTCGAGCCCGATGACCGATAGGAGGCCGAAGTTACACGACCGTTGCGATCCACGGTGATCTCGATGACGACACGCCCTTCATCACGCGCCCCATAATCAGGACGAGGCAGGGCCCCCGCCAAAGTACGTCCCGAAAGACTGGCTTGTCCTCCTGTTCCCGGAGCTCCGTTTCCAGGACCGGTGCCACCAGTTCCTGTACCCGATCCGTTGAAACTGCCGTTAGCTGCACCGGCCAAATTACCTTGATTACCGGCCCCCTTACCGGTACCGTCACTGGCAGCCGTACTTCCGGCTGTACGTCCGGGAAATAGTGCCCGACGATTCACCTCACGCGGCTTCTCGGCAGGAGGTTGTGAATTGGGCTTCGGCTGAGGAGTCTTCTTCTCCGTTTTAGGTTTCTCCACCTTACGTTTGGCCTCCTGTTTGATGGCAGGTGCATCCTCAAAATCCTGAGTCATCTGCTCCTCTTCGCTCTCCACCTTGGGCGTCTGCTGCTCCTGTTGGCGGGCATCGGCAATCTCATCATTGAGTGCCATATCCCCACCGGGAGCCGCCTCATCCACATTGCCGAAGTTGATCATCAAACCTCCTTCGGCCGGATCAGGGATCTCCTGACGGAACTGCACCAATAGGAACAACAAGATCAACACCACCACGTAGAGACCGGTAGCCACGCCACCGATAACTCTCCCTTTGGTGCGGTTATCCTCCTCTTGCTGATAAAAATAGATCACCGTCTAAAACATTGGAGACCACCACAACAGCCCTATTCAGGACTGGTGGCCAGGATCAGTTTATACTTGTTATTTTTGGCGATATTCATCACCTTTACCACCTCATCCACCGGTACGGTTTTGTCGCAGTGGAGTGAAACGGTGGGATCTTCAGCGCCCTCCATTTTGGCCTGTAAAGTCTTTTCGAGCTGATCGAACGATACGGGTTCCATCTCCACGTAATAGTTCAAATCTTTGGTGATTGACACCGTCGTATAGGGCTTCTCCTTCAACTGGTTCGAGCTTTTCGGCAACATCAGTTTCAACGCATTGGGGTTGATCAACGTCGTCGAGATCAGCATGAACAACAGCAGCTGGAACATCAGGTCCGTCATGGATGAAGCGCTGGTCGACGGATCGACTCTCGTACCTCTTTTGATAGCCATGATCGTACGATTTTACTGTTCAACGGGCTGATTAAGAATATCCATGAAAGCGATTGAGTTGGCCTCCATCTGGAAAACCAGACGCTCAATACGCGCTACCAGATAGCTGTATCCGAAATAAGCGGGAATACCGACGATCAAACCACCGACCGTGGTCACCATCGCCACATACATACCGCTGGCCAAGATACTCATATCGACAGTACCGCTTGCGGCCGCCATATTCATAAAGGCTTCGACCATACCGATTACCGTACCCAGGAAACCGATCATCGGTGCACCACCGGCAATCATAGCCAGGAAAGGAAGGCCACGTTCCAGTTTCGACACCTCAAGGTTGGCTACATTTTCGATTGAGGTATTCACATCGCTCAAAGGACGGCCGATACGTTGGATACCCTTTTCGATCATGTGAGAGATCGGGGTATTGGTTGAACGGCAAAGCTGTACGGCAGCTGCGATTTTACCCTCATAAATCAGATCGCGGATGCGGTTCATAAAATTCACATCCATACGCGAGGCCTGTTTGATTGCCCAAAAACGCTCACAAAAGATGAAAATGGTCACACCGCCCAGCAGCAACAAGGGCCACATCAACCAACCTCCGGCCAGGAAGAGTTCACCGAGCCCCATGGTCTGGGTCTGTTCTGTAGTTTCGGCCACCGCCTCGGTCGCCTGCAATAACATACTCATATCGTTTCAGGTTTTTATTATTTCGATCTTAACAATTTTTCGATTACACCTTATCGGGTCCGCTGTTGTGTCAGGTCACGGCCAACGTTGTCGGACGTCATCACCTCACAGATCAACAGTTACATATCGCATAGCCGATTTTCGCGTACAAAAATACGTTTTTTCGTATAATAACGTCACCTTTCCGACATATTTGTTTGCAAAATTGGTCGGCCGGTGCTCTGCTACGGTCGCTTCTGCAAAGACACTTCCGTCAGCTTCCTCCGCTGCATGCACCATCAACTCCTACACCTGGATATCACTACGATTAAACAGCGCCGACAACTACCATTTGGGATCCCCACGTGCACCCTTTGCGTAGAGGGATCATACCAATTAGAAATCCCCCTCCTCTACCAAACGGTTCCTCAGTCCTCAACTCTTTGTTCTGCTCGAGTATGACACGGACAAACACGGTCTTCCTGCTGCACCACCGCTTCTGCCCACTACCGAAGTGGATCAATCTCCTCACGGTTTTGGTTCCTCGGATTGGACTGTGGTATCGGCCTGTGCATCGGGCACTTCAGATAAAACCTTCTGCTTGGCTTCACGCTGTTTTTGACGTGCAGCTTTGCGTTCGGCCCGTCTGCGCGCCAACGAAGCAAAACGGTTCTTGAACAGTTGTACCAAATCTTTGAAACTGTTGAAATCCTCGCGATAGAAGATACCGACACCACTCTCCTGCATACCGTGGTTCAAGTTGAAGGCCTCGACCGTACGGGTAAAGGCCTGCACCCGCAGGTTGCCCGAACGGTCCAGGATCAGGCTCAACGTCGCATCGCCCGATACGCTGTTTTTGTTCATGCTGGTGCTGGCTTTATTATTCTGCGTGTCGTAATTCACATCGGCCTCCAGAATCAACTTATCCTTGATCAGCTCGCCATAGACCGAACCACCCACCTCATCGGACGACAGTTCGCCTTTCGGCGTATATTTCGGCACCAGGCTGAACCGTTCGGATGACATAAGGCTGCTGAACTGATTGGCCAAGAAATCGACACCGGTCGCAGTAGCCAGGCTGGTACCGAAGCTCTGATACTCACTATAAAAACTCTTGGTCGCCAACAGCCACAAGAACTGCGTTGCCATCGCCTCCTGCGTATTGATCGACTGCGAAACCAGGGCTTGCGTCTCGGGGTCGGCATTGGGAACCTCCACATTGAAATGGATCGTCGGATTGGTCAACTTATCGGTCAGACGAATTTGACAATCAACCGCAGTACTGGTTCGGAATCGATTCTGGTCGCTGGGGGCCAAAAGGCCGGCCAACGACGCCTTCAATTTATAGAGTGCCGTAATATTGAGCTGCGCATCCAACGGATCTCCCGTCCAGCGAATGTTACTGCCGGCCTGCAACTGGAAGGTACGTGAAACAATATTCTGCAAGGTAAATTTGTAACTACCCTCCGTAATGTCGTAATCGCCATAGATTGTAAAGAGATCGGTCGAAGGGTTGACCGTCAGATTCAGGTTACCGTTGCCTCGTCCCTTGAGGATATCCCCCGTAGAGGGATCAACCAACAACTGCATCTCCAAATCAGGTCGCAACGTAAGCTGCATATTGATGTTCATCCGGGAGGGAGCCGTATTGTTCATGCGTGCCTTGCGTTTGAGCAGGATCTGTTTTCGACGGCTCAACCGGCTGAGACTATCGGTCCGTTTCTCTTCAGCAGGGCTCTCAAAGACAATAAAATCGGCTGCCGAAATATTGGATGCTCCATTCAACGGCAGGTAGAACTGTGAACTTCCGGCTGTCGTGGCCAGAATATTCATGTCCACTCCATTCTTGTTGCCAACAATATCGGCCCGTCCTGAGGCATAGACCTTTCCATAAAAAAGGTCGTTATCTTTTTCCGTGGTGTTGAGCACCAGCATCCGTTCCGGATGCACCTCAACGTTATAGGCCAAATTACGCAAGTTCGAAAAGTCAAACGACATTTTGAATGTTCCCTGATGCCCCTCGTCATCCCGCACCAAGCTATTCCGCATGGTCATGACATTCCGACGCACATCGATAACCGTCGAATCCAACGTATAGGGCACATTCGTATAATCTACCGTCGTACGGAATGACGGTACGTAAATCTGACCGTCAAGTTGCATTTTGCCAGTCGGATTCGAGAGACTCAATTCGGCATGAGCCTTTCCCTTGCTGTCACGGATCGTACCTTTGAGTACCGGATCCAGTAAGGACAGATCGATATTGTCAAGTTGAACAGCCGCCCGATAATAATGTTCCGAAGGCTGATAATAGCCTCGGACAATCTGTTTTTGCTGTTTGCTTTCGACCAATTCGAACAGAGCGCGCTGTACATTAAAGTCCCATTTGCTTCGGAAGACGACATCACTAACCGGAATATCATTGATACGCAAACGATCAAAAGCCACATTTGCATAAAGGACTCCACGCCCCATAGCGGCCGCCATTGCAGCAGAGCCATTGGTACAGCCGCTGATGCGGTATCCGCGACGGTCCGTAATCTGGGAGAAGGGGGTCAGATCAAAATTGTGCAGTTGTAGCTTCAATGTATCCGAAAGACTTCTGGACGCTACACCATCGATCTCCAACCGTTGTTGGCCGCTGACCATCCGGAATCCGTCAATCACGATACGGGACGAATCACAAAGAATCTCACGGGCCCCCAATCCCCACATCTGTCCATTCGACGTAAAGGTCGAAGGTGCAAACCGGATTTTGAGTTGGGGACGTCCGGTTAGGGAGTCACTCTGAAGGGTTGAAACGGTACTCAACAAAGCATACGCCCCGTTTTCACGATTGTGGAACCGGGTAGCCAACCGGATGCGATTCTCTTTGATACCACCCTGCACCGAAAAATCGGGCATGTAAAATCCTCCGACAAACAGATCATCCGAACGCAGATACAACAGAATCGAATCGCCCTGATTGCGGCTATTGAGATTCAGGTTCGAAATGAAAAAGTCACCTCGCTCGATATAGTCGGAGGCGCAATTCAGCGTAAATATATCGCTTTGAGGATTGAACAGGAACGATAGCTGCGTACCTTCGGCCAACTCCAGTCCAGGGAGGAAGATACCCGCCACATTATTGGCCTCTTTGACATCGACTCGCAGCAGGTAATAACTATCCACAGATGCGACAGGGGGGATCTCCGGCCTTTTTTTAACCCGCCGCCGTGAAGTCTCATTCAGGGAAGGCAGATAGTTCACCAACGAGTTGGTCAAATAAGAGAAAAGATTTTTATAGCCGAGTTTACCCCGCAACTCTATATCGGCAAACGAAGAGTACATGTGTAGTTGTTTGCTTTCTGCGTCGTTCTGCGCCACAAAACGGATATCACCAGTTCGTACCGTATCGAGATGATTGACATAAACCATATGGCTGATGGTTGCCTCTCCGTTCATATTATCCAGTGTCAATCCCGAACCGGACGCAGCCAAACTGCCACGAACAACCGAGACAGAATCTCGTTTGTTAAAGTTGAGTTTCCGCAAATCGGCATGATAGAGCTGCAGAGCAAAGTTGTAGGCTGGAACCGTATCGTTGAAGGCCAACTGCCCATCGAAATCGAACTTCAGATTTTCATCCTGCGAACTGATCGATCCCAGGAAGCTGAGGTTATCGAACTCACCGTTCAATGCGATATCGTGATAGTCATAGCCGTTGAAATAGAGACCCGGCACCTTGGCTTCGGTCTTCAGGCGTAACATCCCTTTGGTATAGGAACCCGTAAAATTGGCGGACATTTTGGACAGACGCCCCAATTTAGCAATCTTAAACAGCTCGCCCAACTCTAAACTTGTTGTACTCACCTTACCGCTAAAGCCGGCTGTCCGAGGACGAAGCGATTTAAAATTGAGTTGTAAACTCATATCACCCTGATTGCTGCCAAGCGTACCCGAGGTTTTGAAGTCTCGAAACAGTCCATCAAACTTTCCTCCGAAGGTGATATGACCCATTCTCCGCAGCAGCTCTGCCTGTTTTGGTTTCAGCTGTCGGCCCGTGATATCCTGCAAGAAAAAAGCAATATCCGGTTGGGTAGTGTGCAAACCGGCCACATCGAACCTAAAGCGGGTGTTAGGGATATCCGGAATGCCATACATCCCAAAACGTACACTGAGGCGGGTGTCCCGACTCTCGACCCGTGTCAGGTTACCCGACATGGCAGCCACTGGCCCCTCCACAGTCCCATAAACATGTTCAAACACGGTCTGCCACTCGCGCAAAGTCGGGGCAAAAAAGGCAATGGTCTGAAAGCTGACCCGTGAATCGACAATTTCGGAGGAGATCTTCACCCTCTCGAGAAAATCTTTGTACCCCTTCCAGGTGCCGGTCTCAAACGAGAGGTAATTCATCTGTACATTCGACTCCGGCGTCCGCAAAAAGAGCCGATCGAAATACATTCCCGAACCGGAGATACGAAAATTACGGGTTGACAGCCGTTCGATCACCAGCCCGCTCCGCTCCCGTAACGAGAGATCGTCAATGGCAAGATTCACGCTGTCGTTCACAACCGACACGCCCCGCACCTGCAAATTGAAATGTCGTACATCAAGATCGGTGAAATTGACTCCGTAATCTCGCTCCTTTCGCTCCAGTTTACGATGTTTGAAGGCCATATCCGAGATGGCCACACCAGCAGCCGTCAATCGGAACGGTTTCCGTTCCGGTTTTCGTTCCCGTTTAATTTTGGCGAGGATCTGTTTGAGATTGGTCCGTCCGGTGCTATCTTGCATCAAATAGAAAACGGGCTGCTCGATCTGTACCCGCCCCAAAGCAATCCGACCATTCCAGATGTTGAGACTCTGCAACGGCACCACCACATTGCGGGCATAAAACATCGTATCCTGGTGGTAATCTTCGATGTATAGGCCATCGACCGAAACCCGATTGAACAACTGTAACCGCAACCGATCAATCGACACCCGAGTCTCCAGTTTGTCACTGAGCCAACCGGTCAGCCAACGGGTTGCACCGTCCTGCACCGACGGCAAACTCAACAATAAAGAGGCACCTATGGGCAGAATGATCAGCGCGATGATGATCGCCGATATGCAGGATAGCAATATTTTTATAACTTTGCCCATGTACTCCCGAGCCCGCTCGAGCGTACGAACGGATGTACAAGTTTACTAAAATTTAGCCAATAAATAAATTTCCCGCATGGATATTACGATCCTGGGTATCGAATCGTCGTGCGACGATACGTCGGCCGCCGTGATTCGCAACACCACGCTACTTTCGAACGTAATCGCTTCGCAGGAGGTACACCGCAAATATGGCGGCGTTATTCCCGAGTTGGCCTCACGTGCGCATCAACAAAATATCATTCCCGTAGTCGATACGGCACTCAAAGAGGCCGGGATAACGGTCTCTGACCTCGATGGAATCGCCTTCACACGAGGACCGGGACTGCTCGGCTCCCTGCTGGTTGGGGTTTCATTCGCCAAAGGGCTTGCCCTCTCGCACGACATCCCGATGATGGAGGTCAACCACCTGCAAGGCCACATCTTTTCACACTTCATCGATCTGCCGGATCGGGACATTCCCCATCCGGAATTTCCATTTCTTTGCCTGCTGGTATCGGGAGGCCACTCTCAAATCGTCCTGGTCAAAGATTACGCCGATATGGAGATCATCGGCACAACAATCGACGATGCTGCCGGTGAGGCTTTCGACAAGTGTGCCAAAGTGATGGGGCTTCCCTATCCCGGAGGACCGGTCATCGACAAACTGGCCAAAGAGGGAGATCCGCAGCGTTTCCGTTTTGCAAAACCCTCTGTGGAGGGATTTGATTACAGTTTCAGCGGACTGAAGACCTCTTTCCTCTATTTTTTGCGTGATCAGGTACACGAAAACCCAGATTTCATCGAACAGAACAAAGCCGATCTTTGTGCATCACTGCAAAGCACGATTGTCGAAATTCTGCTCAACAAACTGATCAAAGCGGCCAAACAGTACGATATCGATCAGATCGCGATTGCCGGCGGAGTTTCGGCCAACTCAGGGCTACGCAATGCCATTATGGAGGAGGGTCGTAAACGCAGATGGAAAACTTACATTCCCGAGTTCAAGTTTACGACCGACAATGCGGCGATGATTGCCATCACCGGATACTACAAGTATCAACGCGGTGAGTTTGCGCCGATGGATATTGCGCCGCTCTCCCGGATCGATGACTTTTTGGAACACAAATAAAACTTGCTACAACAATCGCTCCTCAGCCGCATAGAGTCACACTTCACCATTGAGATATAAACAATACGAAGCCGAATGTAATGTGTACATTCGGCTTCGTATTTATACATACCTGAGTCTTAAACGGCCCTTACCTCATTATACTCATAATGACGAAGGTCTCCCGACACACCCTTTAAACGAAATTTTCTTTAATGCTGTCTATAGAGAATGAACCGTTAAGTTCTTGTATCTCCATTTTGTTTTCAAGCAGATCGAAAAAGAAATCAGCTATACGTTCCGGCGTCAACACGGCCTTCTGACCCGACGCATCAGGTCCCAAATCATAAGTTTGCAGCAATTGACTTCCCAGGCTTGCTCCTGAAATAAGAAAATGGTTTTGTAATTTATCCCAATCAAGCATATCAGCAGCTAAGACCTTCCCTACAACACTGTAACTCCGAACGGACATTTGCCTGTCCTCAGCCGCCAGCGTACTTCTCACCTCATCGCTTGAGAGATCCATGCGTATACGGCCTGAATGGGACATCTGCGGCATCTTACGATATAATGCTCCTAAATCAGCAAGACTCAGATTATATAATTCCGTACTCGGATCTGTATGGATAGGTTCAAAGGAAAAAGCACTCGGTAAAAGTAGGCTCACCGTCCCCCGGAGGGTTACCATCGGACTATTGAACGTCCCAACAATCGAAGTTTTGATCTCAAGAGATTGAGTGGCAAACACGCCGCCAATCACTACGCAGTTATCCAGCGTAATCTCATCCGCAAAAATACTGCCAGCAACAAAGGCATTACATAGACGAACTGAACGGGCATTAACATCTGCCATTAGCTGCAACCTACATTTGCGAGCGTGCGACACGACCGATTCGATGGCTCCAACACTCTTTCGGAAAATCACTCGACCTTGAGCATCACTATCGACATGTAGTTCTAACTGAGCAAACGCTGCACCTCGGACGTCGATATCTCCATTACGTACTTCAATTTTATGTGCATACACAGCTCCCTCTACGACAGTATCTTGCTGGAAAATCACATCACGATCCATCTCTGAAAGTTTTTTTGGCAAAATGGCTCCGCGAACCATATTATTATTCAGTACGATCGTATCATTTGCAAACTGTATCTCTTTCAATTCCTTCATAACGCACCCGTTTTAATTATTTTAATTCTGTTATTGGCTTTCAGCGCCCTAATTGTAGCAGCAATACGCGGAGATACTCCACTTTTCCCCAATTCTTCATCGAAATAGGTCTGAATGCGTTCGGCTGCATCGGCATCCATCAATTCCCACTGCAAAGCTTTATTTTGAAATTGTTGTTGTAATGCCACATTTATCCCTGCACTACGAGCCAACAATCCCTCCTGTGTTCCATAAATCTGTCTATCAATGCCCTGAGATGATACCGTCGACTCTACATAAGCGACAGGAAGATATTGTAATCCCACATGTTCTGACAAACGTAAAATCTCATGTATGGAATTTTGGAGCATGTAGGTTCCTTCCAGATAACGATTTGCCTCGGTGATCAAATTCTGTGCTCGGCGTTTGATCGCTGAACACTTCAGAATCGAATCCACATGGAACGTTTCATCAGCGACAATAGATGCTGTACCCAATAAATTACTGTCCAAAGGACGTCCCAATGTCTCTGTACTTTGTGCAACAAAATTGAATACAGGTTTACACAAAGCATGGATACGATTTAACATCTCTTTATCCAGATCGGCAAATAGAGTCGAATATCGTTTCGTGATGCGGGCGTAATCGTCACCCATCTGCGCTTTACGATGCAGACAAGCTTTTCCTTGTTCGACCAACTCCATCAACACAGCTTCGGCTTTAGAAGCAAGCTCCCGGATTTGTTGAGAAAGATCGGTCCGAATGTAAGAAAAAAATCCATTGAGAATGGAATTGCCAATTTTGCGTGAAGATTGACGTTTAGCCGCCACTTCAGCAGCCTCAGCAGCAACCACAGCACCTGTTAAGCGATTGACCGAGGTACGGCAATCATGCACGTTCCCGTCAAACCGATTCGTATCGACATGAATCGATATATCCACAGGCTCCGAATAGGGGACACTTACCGAACGGGATTGGCCATTGACCGTAACTGTCGTACTAGCCGTTCCATGAATAACCGCATGATAATGTCTTGTATAGCTCATATCCGGCCGTTTTTAAAATGTTGTAACGCACTTTTTTGGAAAAGTTCCAAAGCAAGCTTTTTGACTCGATCTGGAGCATCCCATTTCGCCAGAAATGTAATATATTCTGCCTCAATGGATTTACGATCTTTCTCTTGCGGTGCCGACCATTCCGTTTCGTTGACCGCACGTAACGCATCATCCCGCACCGCTACTGAAATAGCTTGATCGATTTTAGCGTTACCGGATTGTGGCGTTTGAACATTGACCGTCTCTGCACTCAAATCGGATGACGATACAGAAACAATCACCGGTAAATATATCGTTTCAGTCTTATCTATTTTGAGATTGCGCATAACATCCTCAGCTATGCGATTCTGCATAGATACACCCCGAACGTATTGATATATTTGGTTGATTGCTCGGCTGCTATCAAATTTGGTTTTGGAAACCATCAGTTGCTGGTTGAGTTCAAGACTTTCAGTCTGATGGGTTGGCGCCTCCGCAAGCACGCCTCTTATTCGACTATCATTCAACTGCATATCCCGGTTAACCAAATTTACAACCGGCTTATCGAGCTCATAAATTTGCGACTGGAGCGAAGCATTCAATGACCCAAACAGTTTACCATATCGTTTCGATATCATATGATAGTCTCGCTCCATGCGCTTTTTGAGATTCTGCAACGCAGCCGCCTGTTGTCCCATTTCGATCAATTTCGATTCGACCGTACTGGTTAGTTGGGCGATCTTCTGCGATATCTGGGAGTGCATCAACGTGTAGAAACCATAATTAACATTCTTGCAAACATGATCAGCGGCTTCCTGCTCTGCAACAATTACCGCAGATTGCATCGTCACTACTGCCGCCGACGTTGCATCGACATGTTTGGAGACTGTACTGATCTCGTGGGCCATCGGATCAGTATCGACTGTAAAACTAAAATTTGCCATTGTTTTGATTTTACGTTTTACATTACTCATTCTCTTTTAACGGATACCCACAAGACGGGCAGACCTCCGCATCAGCCGAGACCCCTTCGCCACACTCGGGACATACAAGCTTATCCTCGTCATCTTCCGTTGCATCCGTTTCGTCATCTTCGTCCTCGTCCGCGTCTGCGTCGTCTTCATCGTCGTCCTCGTTTGCGTCTGCGTCCTCGTCATCTTCGTCGTCATCTTCGTCGAACTCATAACCGCAATGTGGACATCGGGTATCCTCTTCTGACACCTCTTCACCACATTCCGGGCAGGTATATGTCGTCTCGGTGCCTTCATCAAATTCGCATCCACAATAAGGACATTTATCTACATCCTTGGAAACAGGCTTGTCACAATCGGGACAGAAGCAACCTTCTTCGTCATTTGCCTCTTCGTCACTATCTGGATTATTGGCATGCTTCATTGGTTTGCTCTCCAACTCATCCAATTCGTTTATCGCCTTCTTGGCTAAAGTCGATAGGTTAAGGGAAATGTGTTCGAAAGCCAATTCTTCAACATTGGGGACAGGGGGTAAATCCGACTCTTTCGCTAACAACGGGCTAACTTCTGCCAAAGGTTTACGGCGTTCATCAAGCTCTCCCACTTCATTGGCGGCAACCGCAATGTCCTTCGCTCTGCGATCCCGTAATGACGCATCATAATATTCAATATGGCCAAACTTAGCCGCCTTCGCATCTATATCATCATGCAAGCGTTCCATGTAATCCGCAAAATCCTTTTGCGTATCCATAAATTGCTTTGATTGCATTTGATAAGCAACCATCACATCCGCCGAATTATCTTCCGTTTCGGTCACAGTTGATTCCAAGGAGCCTTGCATTTTCATACTCTCTTCGGTCTTCTTAAAGGCCGCCAAAGTATTATATGCCGCTGTATAAGACGACAAATTCGCCCGCATCAGATTAATCAAATCTGAAGCCTCTGCCCGATTTCGACCATAAAAATCTTCCGTGTCACGATGCCACTGATTTAAATAGTCTATCTTCATATCTTTGATATGATTGTATATTGCCAACCGATCTTTGCGTGTCTCCATCAAAAGATTGGACACAATGGGAGCAATAATCTCTTCTTGAATCTGACTAATACCAAACGGTGCGGTTGTTTTACTGCCATTTTCAGCCACCCAAGACATCGACAACAAATCAAATTTCACCCGCGAACTCTCGCGTAAATTAAACGGGCGATAATCTGCTTCGACATCATTGTAATTAAAGCTCTCATTGCGAATTCTATCGATCTCTTCTGCCTCAAGCACCGGTGAATAAAAATTATAGGGCGCTTTCAGTACATTAAAGAGCATTCTGTTCGAGTAGCTGATCAACGTATTGGCCGAAGCCATTTTCATCGCAGAGGTAACCTGTACCGAATCCGCCATGTCTACCATCAACCGACGCAACATTGCATCCACCTGTTCCGATTTGTCAGACATGGTTCGCCGCATCTCATTCAGGGCATTAAAACGTTCGATATCCTTATCGTAAGCCGATGTATCAAAGACCTTGAATACCGGCATTCCGTCAGTCACAGTAGTTGCATGCTGCTCCAAAAAATCTGAATACGGGGTCCCAGGATAGATTACGGGCAATTCGACAGTCGTTTCGTCCACCTCTCCCAAACCATAAGCTATGGTACGCAAGGTGCGATCGAGTTTTCCGAAATAGTTGTGGAAGGTTACTTTTTGAATAGACCGAGAATACTGCCCTGTTTCGATCTGTTCAGGTTCGTTCGAGGCCTCGATGATTGGGGCCGATTTAGTCAAATCCTGAAGATCCTGAATCGATTCGTTGATCAGTTTGCTTTTACGCAAAATCTGCAAAGTGAATCGTTCTTTTGAGGTACTGCCGGTATGATCCACAATAAAACTTTTGTCATTAAAAGCTACGCTGCTGGCAACTGGAACATAGGCAACACCTATTTTATCGACGCGGTAATCACGGAAAATATTTTGATGTTTTTTCTGCAAATTATCTCGTTCTTGTTTTTTGGAATCAGCCAATTGGTCATAAGTTTTGGCTTTACCACTATGTATGAAGTAGTAGAACAGAGGAATAATCAAAATACTGAACCACAAAAACAGTTGTGCTTTGCGAGCGTGTTCATCCCGTTCGTTCTCACAATCCTGAATTTTGGCATCGAGTTGCGCTATCGCAGCCTCAATACTCTCCTCCTCAGCCACAATCTTTTCAGCTGCTGCCTTGTAATAATTAAACAGCACCTTAGCTTGATCTTGATACAGGTTGGAAGAGTCGTTAAAAATTTTTCCTTCCATAGAATTTTAAGTTAGCAGGGTTGGGTTTAAGTGTTATATTTATTTGTAATATTGATTACGCCGAACACGGATGATTTCGATACAATCTGCAACAGCCTTGCGAAACGCTTCGATATCGATTGTCGGCTCTTTCAACGAATCGGTCATTTTACATAAACGAGTCATCAGTTCGGTTTCAAGATGTTGTGCTGTCGGGCGGAGCGATACTGTAAGATAACTCACCTCCTCACGCAGCTTTTCGACAGCCGCTTTCGCCTCTGCTTTAATTTGAGACTCTCCGGCCGCGATATCCATCAGCGTAAGTTGGTCCTTAAGCATAACCAAACCGCTACGTTCATCCTCAATCCGGTCTAAAACACGTACCGCGTTGTCTGCCGCAATCTTTGATCCTACCAACAGCAATCCTGCCCCAAAGACGCACAACAATTGCAGCCAGATACAGAGTTCAAACGACAAGTTCCACACAATTGAACTAACGATCAATATAATGGAACACAATGACAGCAGCATAATAGCGAACCAACGAAGCCCCATGCCCGCATAACCTGAACGCATTTCTGCTGCAGGACCAAAATCAAACAGGCGCGCATATAGAATGGCGAATACGATCATAGCGGCCGTCAAATTCAGCACGAACAGGTTTGTAGGTTGAAGCTCCTTCAAAAACAGAAAAAAACCTGCAATGATGAGACATTCACCGAATATCAGCATCAGATAGAGTAAATAACGATTCATAAGGCTCGTGTTATTGAATTTTAAAACCGCAACGGGGACAGAAGGTCATTCCGCTCGCTGGAGCGCCACATCGCGGACACTTTTGTTCCGATAAAGGACGCCCACAGTGCGGACAAAAGGCTGTACCAGGAGCCACCGCTGTATGGCAATTGGGACATTGGGCTGCGGCATTCTCATCCAACCGTGTTCCGCAAACGGTACACACTTTGGCATCGAGATCATTGTCCGCACCACATTTGGGACAAGGATTATATGGATCTCCGCAATACGGACAGAACTTTACATTGGATGGGTATTTGCGATTGCAGTTCGAGCAGAACACCTCTTTGATCTCTGGCTCAGCAGATGCCATATTGTTTTGTTTGGTTGTGGGGCTCTCGGGTTCACACCCTGGCAGATTCTGGGGTTGAGCCAATGTTCCCACGCCAAAACTACCCCCCATGCCGCCCATCATCGATGTAGCCATTACCGCTCCGATTAAGCCTCCATTACCACTCGACATTCCGTCAATCGCCTGTTGTGCCGTAGCAAAGACCTGTTTCTGCTGCCATGTATAGCCCTGTAAACGCTGAGATGTCTGCTCTTTAATAGATTCATAAATCTGACTCCCGATCGGGTCATTTTCATCAATGCCGATCTTGGTCACGTCAAAACCCAACATCCGGCAGCCATATTCATCCCAAAAGGCGGACAGCTCCTGCTGAAGCGCTTGAGAAATATCATCCAAATGGGCCGAAATACGATTGATGCCAATACGGTTGGTAGTAATAATTTTTGTAATAAGGCTTTTGGTACGCGTTGACAACTGTCCTTGTGCCTGATCAGTGAAATCATTAACAGTGACAATTCCAGACGGGTATCCCCAAGCCAATTTACGAATAAGTCGTTCTGCATCCACAACACTAATACCATACCGACCCTCGGCAATAATTGGAATGCTTACTTTAAAATCGGGATCATAAATTGAAAATGCATCTACATCCCACTCCACATTCATGCGGTGGACCTTTTGCACAAACCAAACCTGAACCGTGTAAGGATTGCCACCCTGATTGAGCATTCCATAAAATGCTTTAAGCACAGGAACATTGGGGGAATCCAATTCATGTGTACCAGGCCCAAATTTTTGCATTGACTCACCGTTTACGACTACAACAGCCTCTTGAGCATCCGTCACCTGGAGTTTAGTATATTTGCCAAGATTTGCCTTTGGATGGCGATAGGCCAGGATATTCATATCGCCGTTCCATTTGATGTAGTCGAAAATATTTAATCCCATGACAAGCTATTTTTTCGGTTCAACAACAATTTTTTGTCCGATATCGATTCGATCCGATTCGATATCCGGATTTAAGGCCCGTAAGCGTGACAGCGACATTCCATAGCGTTCAGCAATCACCGAAAGTGTTTCTCCGGATTTGACCACATGAAATTGCTGTGCCCCCGACGGTTTAGGTCGAGCGGTACTTGGGGTTGATTGTTTTTTTACATCTGGGGCAGAAGCCTTTAACGAGGTAAGTTTAGGCCCTTTACGCGCAGCGGCGGGCATTTTGCAAGGCACTTTACTATCTGCTTCAGAGGTAGTTACAATCACAGGCATGCCAACATAAACCGCTTTTACCAATTCCAGTAAATTATCATTGTTCAAACGGATACATCCTTCGGTTGCTCGTGTTCCAATCGACGAGGGATCATGTGTTCCGTGAATGCCGATACCGCTATGTCCCGGCGTTTTCAAACGTATAAAATGGGATCCGTATGCTCCTTTAATCTCTCCCTTTCCGTCACCAAAATCATGCGACCATGTACGTGCATCTTGAATCTGTTGCACGGAGAACACTCCTTCAGGAGTCTTCATATCGCCAGGTTTTTCTTTATTTCCCAAGGCTTTGCCACAGGCCATAGGATAAGCTGCCAACAATTGGCTGCGAAAATCGTACAAAGCCAATGTCATCGACTCCTTGGAGATAACAATAAATGCTGCATTTGCCGGCTTAACTTCTGCCGGAGCCGCAACCTCGGTTTCAGCACTTTGAGGATCCGTTGCTTGCTCTTCGGCATTTCCTTTTGATTCATTAGAGGAGCAACTTACACCACACAAAACCGTGGAAACAATAAGCATGCGTAAAAAAAACTTCATATCCATTGTAATTAATCGTCGTAAGAATTTGTCTGAATAGATTAGTATCCTTCTATGATCGAAAATTTGTATCCATCATAATGTATTCTCGGATTGTTTACTGCCGGTTTTGTTAAATAGTCCTTCCAAATCTCTCGAGTATCATAGAAACTGAACAACACGTTTTCACTTGCCCCATCAGGATACGTAAACAATAATAAAATTGCAGTCATGCCATCGGAATAGCTCAATTCGGACAGCAATCCACGATAACGGGCTGACTTATGACACGCCAAATGGTTGGCTACTGCACGACGATACTTTGCCATTTTCAGGTTTGAACGCTGTGTCGAAGTGGTTCTGCTGATCAATTGGGCATATAGCGTGGCTGGCATCACAAAATCTGCCGCCACATAACCCTCTTTCCCATCATTTTGTTTCCGCACACGCACCCATTCACCATACACGTCCTGTACTTGCAACGATACTCCATCAGGCAACAGATCCAGTTTATTATAATCCACCCCTTTTACAGCAGAAGAACGCAACCAAGTGTTATCGGCAAATGTGTTGACAAGATCACCCAATGCGATTAGGTTAGGATTAGATACTTGCACAGGTTCTGCCTCGGATGCTTCAGTCGCTGGTGATTCGCTTTGCGATACTGGCTCATTCTGAGGTTGATTATCACTAGAAGATAACGTTGAGATATAGGCAATAACCGCCATAAGCAGGAATCCCACCAAAACATACAGCCATATTTTACCATTACGGTAAGAGGTTGTCGGCAATGAATTTTTAAAGACTGAAGGTGTTGATGCCGACCGCATGCGAGGAGGAGATTCAGGAGGAATCGGGCTGTGAGATTGAGATATCTTAACCGATGGTGGCGCAACAGATTCCGATATCGTCACAGTCGATTGGGGAGATGATTGATCATCGCTGGAGGTATTTTGGACATTATTTGTTCCTGAACCTGCCACATCTATTACTGTTGATTCACGTTTTGCATCAGCAGTCTCCACAGAAGCTGTAGCATTAGACTGGTTCAAAGAGGGTTGGTGCGTTGTCGCAGATGAGATCGATGATTTCAAATCAATTTGGTGTCCACATTTAGGACATGCGCGAGCTCGGTCCGAGATTCTTGCACCGCAATACGGACAATAGATCAGAGCCATAAGATTGTATTTAGGTTAGGTAGTGATAATATCAATAAAATACGGCATCACCACGCCGAATAACTATCTAATAAAACTTTATCCCACACAACTTTTACAACATATGATCACAATAGTTTTGTATGCCAATTTAAACAGCAACGTGACATATATTATATAAGGCAGGATAAAGATGCTATAATTCTATTGTAGGGACTGTCGTAAAAAGAATAAAACTTTATAATGAATTGATTGCCAATGTAA
>UQYM01000019.1 GCA_900545315.1 uncultured Alistipes sp. | reverse complement strand
TGCCTATTTAAACCATGCAGGCCTTAAAGTCTCCACAGGAGCAATTTCGGGTATCGAAGGGGCTTGGTTTATTAACCGATATGTTGGTATTGGCGGCAGGGCTACCATTGCCAGCATGCCGATGTCGATTAGCTTGCAGTATAATCAGATGATTGATGGAACTGCTTGGATCAACCGCATGGAGCGCATTGAAATGTCTTCGCTAAGAGTATCCGAGATTATGGCAGGGGGGCCTATTTTTCGTATCCATTGTCTCGACATTGGTCTGTGGGATCGAAATTACTTTGTGGATCTTACACAATTCGTAAGAATCGAGTGAATGTCGTATTGAATCCGGCACAACAGGAAAGCATTTTGACCAATAGTCTCCCTGTGGCTCAACTGTCAAGAAGCGTTATAGAGGCTCAACAATATGCTGGCGGATTGGAGGATGGACAGACTCGTCAACCGTTGATGGAGATAGGATCGAGCAGTAGTTTCGGATTTGGAACAGGGCTGTCGTTTATGTATTTGGTCAACCGTAATCTCGGAGTCCGGCTGTTTTATGATATTAGTTTTTCTCCGATACGTTTTAATGCAACAGTATACGATATGGACGGATCTATGCAAAAAAACAACGTGAGGGATTTTAACTACTCCTCCACACTAGGCGGATCAGTCTGTATCCTCTTCTTTGGCAAGGATAAGAAAAAAGCAAAATAACGAAAGCGTCCAGCTGTTCATGCACTTGTGTGTACTTGTGCGCATAGTGGCTTGTATGCCTGTTTGCACAGCCGTTCGTGGACTCGGTTGTGTATCTGTTGCTGCGCTCCGTTCAGAACAGCCTGTGTGTATGCGCAATTGTTCGTGTATTCGGTTGTATGCTCGTGGGTGTGCTTAGTTCTGTCGTAACTCGTGCGTGCGTATGCAGTTGCTCGTGCTTTTGCGTGTGTTCTTGTGCGTGTAGTGGCGTGGCTTGTTTGCATAGCCGTTCGTAGGCCGATGGTAGGCTTTTTACTGGCATTTTATACGATCCTGTGTCGTATGAAGTGCCAGTTTTGTTTTGCTTGTCAAGGTTGCGGGAGGCACCTGGATCCCTTGTGACTTTTCGATCGCCAGAATGACAGGATCTCTTTGATAATTGCCTTCGATAACCTGATTAGGCAACGTATCCGATTGCTTTGCATTCGGAGCTGTCACGTATCCGAGTTCGCTCATCGAAATGCAGGCCTTAGTGTGTTATGCCTATATATTACTTTGAACCCCAGTAGAGGAACAGCATACCGATCAGCACCAACAGCAGGTCGATCGCTTTGCTGCGCAGATTCTTTTCACGAAACAGCAGCGCTCCGAACAGGAACGAAACGATCACACTGCCCCGTCGGATCATGGAAACCACCGAAATCATCGAACCGTCGAGACTCAGCGCATAAAAATAGACAAAGTCAGCAGCGGACAAAAAGATCGAGATCAACGGAATGCTCCAGTGCCAATGAAAAGGTGAGTTTGCACGGTGGGGCCACCAAAGAATGAGCAGCACGATGGTCATGATTCCCAACTGGTAGAGGTTGTACCACGACTGTACCATCATCGGGGCAAGCTGGCGCATCAGGTATTTATCGTAGAGACCGCTAATAGCGCCGAGCAGGGCTGCCAGGACGATGCAATAGATCCAGCGGTTGTGCCGGAAATCGATACCCTCCTTGCGTCCGGAACGGCTTAACATCAGGAAAGAGATACCGGCCAAAATGACACCGATCCATTGGTAGAGGTTGAGGCGTTCGCCGAAGATCAGCAGCGCTCCGACCAGCACCATGACGGGACGGGTTGCGTTAATCGGGCCTACGATGGTGATGGGCAGATGTTTCAGCCCGAAATAGCCTAAGGTCCAGGAGCTGAGAACGATCAGCGATTTGAGCAGGATCAGACGATGCACCTCCCAACCGGCTGAAGGGACATACAGAAGCGGATGGGTGGCCATCTGTTCGGGCCGCCAGGCCGACAATACGATAAACGGCAGAAAAATTAGCGACGAAAAAAGCGTGTTGAGCAGCAGAACGGGTAATACCGCATTGCCGTTGAGCGACTGTTTTTTAAAGACATCGTAGAAACCCAGTAACAGGGCGGATAAAAAAGCGAGCGCCAACCACATAGTCTTCTTGAATTTAGCGGGCAAATTTAGTGGAATTTTTCCACTTTTAGTTAAAAAGTGGCTATCTTTGAGAGATTTTGACCAAACGAGGTGTTTCGTGTTGTGGCTTGTCTCGGTGAGCCTTGCGGTGCATTAGTGGAATGCATTGTCATGTAGGTTGTTATTGGGATGCGTCAATCGATCGCCTCAAGGTGGTGGAAAGGTAGGCCAGAGGCAAAGGTTATGGATGGTAGAGCCTGAAATTCGGCCACCAAGATGCTTTGCATGAGGCGAGACCGATCGAGACCAGGCAACAAAATATTGTTCCGAGTTTGGTGCGGACGATAGCCATGAACCGTAACCGGGAACACCCAATAGCAGGAAGAGCTTTTGTCTTTGATCGAAGACAAAACGGAACCTTTTAAATTAAAACGATAAATACAAATATAGATTAACTGAACATGCAATCCGAAAACAGTCAACCCGAAAACGAGCAGCCCGTGTCACTGCCCGAAAACGCTTATCGAGAACTGAAACCCGGTGAGGAGTATCATCCTGTGATGCCGGCTTCGAGTCGCCCGCGCGAAGCGACGGTCTATTCCGTTACTTTTGGTATCGTGATGGCGATCATCTTTTCGGCCGCAGCCGCCTATCTCGGTTTGCGGATCGGACAGGTCTTCGAAGCCGCTATCCCAATCGCCATTATCGCCGTGGGGGTCGGCAATTTGACCGGCCGAAAAAATATGTTGGGCCAGAATGTCATTATTCAGTCGATCGGAGCCTCTTCCGGAGTGATCGTTGCCGGAGCCATCTTTACGCTGCCGGCCCTGTATATTCTGGGGCTTGAGGCCAAATTCTATCAGATTTTCCTTTCATCACTCTTTGGCGGTCTGCTCGGTATCGTTCTGTTGATCCCGTTCCGCAAATATTTCGTCAAGGATATGCAGGGGCGCTATCCCTTCCCCGAAGCTACTGCAACCACCGAGGTGCTGGTCTCGGGAGAAAAGAAGGGAAATCAGGCCAAACTGTTGGCTGTGAGCGGTCTGATCGGCGGTCTCTACGATTTTATTATCGCCACCTTCGGCTGGTGGACCGAAAACATCTCGACCCGAATCGTTGAATGGGGGGCTGTTTTGGCCGATAAAACCAAATTGGTTTTTAAGGTAAATACCGGTGCCGCCGTGTTGGGTTTGGGCTATATCATCGGGCTGAAATATGCGGCGATTATTTGTGCCGGATCTTTCACCGTATGGTTTGTGCTGATCCCCTTCATTTGCCACTTTGCAGACGGTCAAACCTTGGCAGTAGGCGAGGGCGTGACCACCTTGCTGCGGGATATGTCGCCCGAAGATATTTTCCTGAATTATGCCCGCCATATCGGTATCGGCGGTATTGCCATGGCCGGGGTGATCGGAATTATCCGTTCGTCCAAAATTATCCGTCAGGCATTGGGCCTGGCTGTCAGTGAACTCAAGGGTAAGAAAAACGCAGGCGCTGCCTCTACGGAACGTACCCAACGGGATCTGTCGATGAAACTGATCCTTTCGGTGCTGATCGCTACTCTGCTTACCACCTTCCTGTTCTTCCAGTTCGGGGTGTTGGACAACTGGTTTCATTCGATCATCGCTATCCTGATTGTCTTTATTATCTCGTTCCTCTTTACGACGGTTGCAGCCAATGCTATCGCCATTGTCGGTACCAACCCGGTTTCCGGTATGACGCTGATGACCCTGATCCTCAGTTCACTGGTCTTGGTGAGTGCTGGCTTGACCGGTACCGGTGGAATGACCGCAGCCATGATTATCGGCGGTGTAGTTTGTACAGCACTTTCGATGGCGGGCGGTTTCATTACAGACCTGAAAATCGGTTTCTGGCTCGGAACCACACCGGCCAAACAGGAGGGTTGGAAATTCCTCGGTACAGCCGTCTCTGCGGCAACTGTGGCCGGGGTGATGATGATTCTGAATAAAACGTATGGCTTTGTGGGCGAGGGTGCCCTGGTGGCTCCGCAGGCCAATGCTATGGCAGCCATTATTAAACCCTTGATGGAGGGAGGCTCCACTCCGTGGTTGCTCTATTTGGCCGGTGCTGCTCTGGCTCTGATCCTGACCATGATCGGGGTGCCGGCTCTGGCCTTCGCTTTGGGTATGTTTATCCCGTTGGAGCTGAATACCCCGCTGCTGGTCGGTGGTCTGATCAGTTGGTTCGTGGCCAGCCGTAAGGGAAGCGAAGCTCAACAAAAATCCCGTCGGGAACGTGGTACACTGATCGCTTCCGGATTTATTGCCGGTGGAGCATTGATGGGTGTGGTGAGCGCTCTGTTGAAATATTTCGGCGCCGATTGGTTTGCAGCAACCTGGAATGAGTCGCAAGGTGCTGAAATCCTGGCTGTGGTGATGTATGTGGCCATTATCGTCTATTTCATTTGGGACAGCCTGCGGGCAAAACCCGAAGAGTAGCGGCGTGTCAGCATCCCCATTGGTTGAGCCGCACCGTTTGTAATACGTTCAACGGAGGAAAGGTGCAAGGACAGTTGTTCTGCATCCGTTCCAGATCGTTTGAATTTGTTGAATTTGGTTAGTGCTGCTCGGCAATGTGCGATTGGGCTGCTGAGTGTCCACCCGCAGCAATGGAAAGTAATGTGCTGACGAGTGGACATGGAACTGCATCATTTTCTCTGGCAGCTTCTGTACGGCCACGGAGAAGAGTAGTTGACAATAAATGATTTTACAAAAACGATATCATGGAGATTACGATTGACAAAGAGCGGCTGGTTGAACGTTTTTTACGTTATGTGGCCGTGGATACGCAAAGTGATCCGGAAAGCGAAACCTTCCCCTCGACAGCAAAACAGCTGACGTTGTTAAATCTGTTGTTGGAGGAGATGCTTGGGATGGGACTTGAAGATGTGGAGATCGATCCGCATGGGTATGTCACAGGCACCGTACCGGCCACTCCCGGCTGTGAGACAAAACCGGTCATCGGCTTTATCTCACACGTTGATACCAGTCCTGATATGACAGGCGTAGGGGTAAATCCTCAATTTATATATGATTACGACGGTGAGGATATCCGTTTGAATGAGTCGCTGACCATGCGCGTGGCGGAGTTCCCGGAATTGGCCTTTTTTAAAGGGCATACGTTGATTACTACGGATGGTACTACGTTATTGGGAGCAGATGATAAGGCCGGTGTGGCCGAAATTATGACGGCTGCCGAGTATTTGATGTCCCATCCCGAAATTCCGCATGGCAAGTTGCGGATCGGCTTTACTCCCGACGAGGAGGTGGGCCGTGGCGTTGATTTCTTCGATGTCAAGAGTTTCGGAGCCCGTTTTGCCTATACGGTAGATGGTGGTTTCGAAGGGGAGTTGGAGTATGAGAACTTCAATGCGGCCAGTGCCAAAATTGCCGTACAGGGACGCAATATCCATCCCGGATATGCCAAGGATAAAATGATCAATGCGTTGCAGGTGGTTTGCGAAATCAACGCGCTGCTGCCGGCGGCCCAACGTCCTGAACATACTGATGAGTATGACGGTTTCTACCATTTGGTGGGGATGAATGGTACCGTGGAGCAGGCCACATCGGAATATATCATTCGTGACCATTCGCGTGAGAAATTCGAGGCCAAGAAGAGTTATCTGCAAAGTGTGGTCAATCTGCTCGAGGAGAAGTATGGCAAAGGGGTGATCTCGTTGACCATCAAAGATCAGTACTACAATATGCGTGAGATGGTTGAACCGCATCCTGAGGTGATTAATCGTGCCGAGAAGGCGATGCGGTTGGCGGGTGTCGTTCCGGTGGTTCGTCCGATCCGTGGCGGTACCGATGGCTCACGTCTCTCCTATATGGGGTTGCCTTGTCCGAACCTCTTTACCGGCGGTATGAATTTCCACGGAAAATTTGAGTACTGCTCGGTTGATACGATGTGCAAGGCTTGCACGACGTTGGTCTATTTGGCCCAACTATGGAGCGAGTAGCGACCGTTTCCCCGATTCTTAATTCGCCAGTGCGCTATATAAGAGGTGTTAGAAGGGCGAGAGAATAGTCCTTTTAAACCGCTCCATAAGCTCACCGGGAATGTGAATGTCCATCAGCAGGTTGAGCCCCAGCGTGGGTGTGAATCGGAGTAAATAGCATGATTAAAGTAGCAGCGAGGCTGAACTTATTGTTCAGCCTCGCTGCTAATGTGTTTATGACTACATAGACGCTCCGCTACACGGCAGCGTATGATTCGAAATACCTTAGGCCACGGCGGTCAGATTAGGACTATATGGTTTGATTTTTTAGACCTGTTTAGTCGGCGGAGGGGAAGAAGGTGGGCATGTGTCGAACAGCAGCAATAGAGATGCCTTGTCGCGGTGTGCAGAGCACTGCCTGAAAATATAGGTGCCAAGTGGCCGGGGGGCTTCAAGACCAACCAAAGAAAAGAAAGAGAGGTTACTTTTCCGCTTTATGATTCTTTTTGAGCAGGCGGGTCATCATGAAGGATTGCTTGTGGAACATGAAGATGGGCAATGCAACGCCGATCACCAACGCAAACATGATGAAAAGGGTCGTGAGACCGTTTCGGAAAAATTCAACCATCAGTTCGTTTTGACGAACGATGTCTCCTCCTCGAATAAACTGCATCAGGGCCAATACGGTTTTATAGGCATACATACCGGGGATCATGGGCAGCAGGGAGGGAAATGAAAAGATGACAGCCGGGCAGTGGATCAATTTGGCGCATATCATACTGAACAGACCGATTGTAAAGGCTGCGACCAAGGAGGACATGGCAATATCCAGTGGCGTATGGTGCATCAGATAGTAACGCAGGGCGTGGCCTACAGCGGCCAACAGGGCAGAGATGAAGATAGCCTTTCGCGGCGGATTCGAGATGACGGCGAATCCGATCGAGGCCACAGCGGCAAAGAAGCCGTCTGCCAATAGTTGTCCGACAAGTTCCCAATTCATAGCATATCCAATCCTAAAATTAACATGGTGGCTGAAAGGCCGAGTGCGATGCAGACAATCAGAATCAGGGCATTGACAGCGCGGGAAATACCCACCAACACATGCCCTTCGAGTAGATCAAATATTGAATTGATCAGCGGTACTCCGGGAATCAGAAACAAAACGCTGGTACCGAGAGCGGTTTCAGGAGTTGATCCGAGGTGATACCAGAAACCGGTCGCTGCAATTAAAGAGGCAATAAACGAACAGACTAAAAAGATGGCCATATGGTTGATATGGCGTGCGCTCATCTCCTGTCGAATGAAGAAACCGATGAAGGTGGCCACTGCAACGATTCCCATGGCGTAGGCGTCTCCGCCGAACAGCCGACAGAAGCAGGCGTTGGCTGCGGTTACCAGAATTAATACCCACCAACGGGATAGGCGAGGTTCATGAATGATTTGATCATATCTTTCGCACAATTCGCGAAAAGAGAGGTGGTCATCATGTGCCTCCCAACTCAAGGTGCTGATTTGGGAAATGATGTTAAAATTGAAGGCGGCAGCACCGATTTTGCCCACAGAGGTACGGCGTACGGTATCGTCTTGGGCATGACGGATGGTCATGGTGATATGCATCTGAAAGATGGTCATATCCACTTTGTAGCCGAATGATTCGGCAATACGGGTGACGTTTCGTACTACGCGTAAGGTGTGGGCTCCGGCCCCCATCAAGGTGCGGGAGAGGTCCAACAGAAAGTTGGATAATTCGCGTACCGATACAGGATGCTCTTCTGCTGAGATGCTTTGCATGCAGTGGGGGCAAAGCAGGTCGCTGTAATTTCGGGTGATGTAGTCGAGTTGTTCGTCTGTCAGGTGGATGCCGCACTGGTTGGCCCATGCGTTGTGGGCATTACGGGTGGGCATGCCGTTTAGATCCGTTTGAATGACGGCATCATCGGGATAGTCAAATCGGGTGTTACAACGTGGACAACTCTTTCCCATGCAAAAGGATAATTGATAAAAATGAACGTTTTGGATGGCTTATTGGCCGTCAAACGTCTTCCTTCAAAGTGCAAAGATAAGCGTTCGGCGTTAACCTAAAGCTTTTTGTGTCTTGAAATTGTCTTGTTGACATGCGAAAACTGTCATTTTGTCCATTTAAAAGACTGATTGTCAGTGTTGTATGAAATTTTATGACGAATTGTCCTCTTTGGTCTGTTGGCACGGGATTTGTCTATTCCTATAGCGAATCCGGGAGTTCCCGGAGGACAAATTAGATAAACAAGAAAAAATATAAAAAGGAGGACAAAACTATGTTACCTACTAGAAGATCTCAGAATTGGTTACCGGGTATTTTCAATGACTTTTTCGGCAATGAGTGGATGGAAAAGAGTACTTCTCCGGCCATCAACATTATCGAGAATGATAAAGAGTACAAGGTAGAGTTGGCTGCTCCAGGCCTGACCAAAGAGGATTTCAATGTACGTGTTACGGAGGAGAACCAGTTGGTCGTTACCATGGAGAAGAAACAGGAACAGAAAGATGAAAATAACGATGGTCGTTATTTGCGTCGCGAGTTCTCATATTCGAAATACCAGCAGACTTTGCTGTTGCCTGACAATGTAGAGAAAGACAAAATCTCTGCCAGTGTTGAGCATGGTGTTTTGAATATTTTGATCCCGAAAGTTGCTCCTGAGGCTGAGAAACCGCAAGAACGTTCAATTGAGGTGAAATAATACTCATTGAAATCTGAAGATCTCTTTGAGATTTCAAACTTGATTTAACCGGGTAACCGGAACGAAAGGTTCTGCATCGAAAGGTGCAGAACCTTTTTTTTGTGTTTTGTTGCAGGAGAAGAGGGTAGGGAAGGCGGAGTGTGTCCAGTGTTGGGAAAAAATAGGGGCCGGCGTTGTTAGAGGGCAGATTTGGCTTGATGAGTGGTGAGGTTGAATGAGGAGAGGAGAAAACCCCAAAGGGGAAATCGTTGGGTTCTTTGCCTTGCTTTCGGAGTAAAAAACGCCATTTTCTTGGGAGAAGGTTTGCACAATAGGAAAAAATGATTACTTTTGCACTCGGTTTTAGGGATGGCGAGTTAGCTCAGCTGGTTAGAGCGCATGATTCATAATCATGAGGTCCTGAGTTCAAGTCTCAGACTCGCTACAAAAATGGATAACAGGCTACGTGCAGGTTATCCATTTTTGTTTTATAGGCTTCGCTCTGGAGGACGGTGCCTAACGGTGGACGATAGCCGGTTGGAACGATGGATGCGGATCTCGGATAGCGGATGATGGATCACGAGGACCGGATGCAGCATGAGGGGACCGGATATTGTCGGGAGAGTGGAAAGATTGCTCGAGAGATGGGATGGATGGCTCGCGAAGAGATTAGTCTCCGCTTTACCTTCTTAGCATGTTGAAGAACATTGAGACAGGACAGGGACACACAGCTGTTGTTGTAGCGATAAAAATAAAAAAACGAGAGATTGGTATCTCTCGTTTTTTTTTATTTGGATGGCTGGACTGCGCCGAACCGAGCTTCCTTTGTGGCTGTGTTGCAGGTGATCGTATGGGGAAATTTGGGCGCCGCTCTTCGCGCTTGGGTGGCGCTGGCCGTTGAACGCTGCAGTGCCGATTTTTGTGCGATTAGTTGCGCATCACTACGGTTACCGACATGGGACCATGAGCCCCGAATACCAGAGCCTGTTCGATGTCTGCTGTTTTCGAGGGACCGGAAATATAGCAGCCGTATCCGAAATTTTCGGTTTCGGGACGGAGTGTCGCCTCGTGCATGGTGGAGACCACGGCGCCTTGAGGAATGACGATTATCAAGGCTGTGGTGCCAAAATAGAGCGCTTTGTGGCGCGTGTCCTGCGTGATCCAAACCGCACCATTCTCCGCAACGCCAAAATGGCCCGCAACAACTCCCAAATCAATATCAACCAATTGACGAGGATCCTCTACCTGATCGGGGTGCAGAGTGGCCAGTGTCACCTCTTCCAACGGTGAGGCGATGGTACGGGCTTGCGGATAGCAGCGGCGAATCACATCATCTAAACTTTCACCCGGATGCATTTGAACAAATTTTCCACCGCCTGCCTCCAGTCTTTGGGCAAAGACCTCGACGGCATTATCGAAATGCTGTGGCGTAAAGTTGAATTCCGGGTAGGCAAATTCCGGCATAGCGGTTGCGGCAAGCCGTTTTAAAATATTCTCTTTGCTGCTCATTTTTTCTCTCTTTTCCATTGGGCGTTGAATGTGGCCGATGCAAAGTGGGGCAGATCCCGACCCGGAGCACTCCACGGATTGAAACAGTTATTCAGTACGAAGTGCGGAAGCTTCTCTGCAGTGCGAGCCACAGCAATGCCTCCATAAAAGCGGTTTCGATCCTCCATAACGAAGCGTAGCCCTCTACTCATCCATTGTTTGCTTGGATCTGCCAGACGGTTTGGACCCAACTCCTGTCTCCAGGCATAGATCTGTTCTCCGAGGTCGATCTTGGCCGGGCAGACCTGTGAACAGGAGTAGCAGAGTGTGCAGGCCGACATGTTGCCGTGATACAGTTTGGGTGAGCGGAGCATGCCGAGATTGATTCCCAGCGGACCGGGAATGAAGTAGGAGTAGGAGTAACCTCCGGAACGACGATAGACCGGGCAGGTATTCATGCAGGCTCCACAACGCAGGCACTTGAGCATATTGCGGTGTGCTTCGTTGGCCAACCATTCCGAACGTCCGTTGTCAACAATGATGACGTGAATCTGTTTTCCGGGCTCCGGTTTGCGGTAGAGGGAGGTGTAGGTGGTGATCGGTTGACCGGTGCCGGAGCGGGCCAGCAGTCGGGTAAAGACTCCTAAAGCCTTCATATCGGGGATCACCTTTTCAAGTCCCATAATGGCGATGTGCAGGTCGCAGAACGAGGTTCCCATATCGGCATTCCCCTCGTTGGTGCAGACGGCCAGTGCGCCGGTTGAGGCGATGGCGAAGTTTACGCCGGTCATCGAGACGTCTGCCTGAAGGAATTTCGGCCGCAATTGGTGGCGTGCCTCGTGGGTCAGATAGGTTGGGTCGCTATTGCCGTGTTCGGTGCCAAAGTTGCGTTCGAACAGTTCGCCGACCTCTTCACGCCGCACCCCGATCGCCGGCAGTACGATATGGCTGGGTGGCAGATGCAGCAGCTGCATGATTCTTTCGCCGAGATCGCTCTCCACCGCATCGATGCCTTCTTGTTGCAAAAAGGGGGTCAATCCACACTCTTCGGAGAGCATCGATTTGCTTTTGATCAGATTGGTCCCTCCGTGGTTGCGGATCAACTCCAGTACGGTTTGGTTCATCTGCTGTGCATCCTCAGCCCAATGCACCACCATGCCGTTGGCTGTGGCGTTGCGTTCGAACTCTTCGAGGTAGTGGCCCAGATGGCTCAGCGTATGGAGTTTGATTTCGGAGGATAGTTGACGTAGGGTCTCCCATTCGGGGACGGATTGGGCCATGCGGTCACGCTTTTCACGTACCGCATACAGGGCTTTGTTATGCCATGCCGTGCGTTCCTTATCAGCCAAAAAACGGGCGGCAGCTTTGGAATGGAAACTCATGATCGCGAATTGAGAATTTCGACGGCGTGAATGGTTTTAATGGGCAGATGGTCGTGGTCGATCACGCCTTGCATGTGCATCAGACACGAGGCATCGGCACCGGTAATGTATTGGGCTCCGGTCTGCATGTGGTCATGCACCTTATCGCGGCCCATGCAGACGGAGACGGCATTCTCTTCGACCGAGAACATGCCTCCGAATCCGCAGCACTCATCTCGGTGCGAGGGTTCAGCAATCTGAATACCTTCGACTTTGGAGAGCAGATCACGCAGTTTGGAGAAGTAGGGGACATTCAGCTCGCTGGGGGAGGAGAGTCCCATTTTACGCACTCCGTGGCAAGAGTTGTGAATGCTGACTTTGTGTGGGAATCGGGCATCGAGCTTATCTGGGCGGATGATATCGTGAATGAATTCACAAATTTCCCAGATGCGGGAGTCGATGCAGGCATGTTGAGCGTGCTGGTCGGGTAGTAGTTTTGGATAGCTTTCGCGTACAAAAACGACACAGCTGGCTGATGGCCCGACAACATAGTCATATTGGGCGAACATTTCATTCATCTTTTCAGCCAAATTGCGAGCATCGGTTTCGAAACCGGCATTAGCCATAGGTTGTCCGCAGCAGGTTTGGTCTAAGGGGTACTCTACGTCACAGCCCAGTTTTGTGAGCAATTCATAGGAGGCCTTTCCCACCTGGGGATAGATGGCGTTAATGTAACAGGGGATGAATAATCCGATCTTCATATTCCGTAAAATTCCGTAAACAAGAGTTGCCCGTAAGGAAACGCCGTTTGGGGCAAAATAACGGTTATTTTGACTGCAAAGGAATAAATAGTAAATGAAAACTCCTGCATTTGAGGCAAGTTTTTTTGACCGGATTGGCCGGAAAGGTGCAAGTGAACGGATGAAATGTGTTTGAGATCCGAGGAATGTTAAGATAAAATTCGATGCAGGTATTGTTATTTCAGTGAAAATAAATGCGTATCTTGATGCAGGGTGTTGAATGAACGTTCGGAATACGGTGTAGTTTTTCCCAAAACAAAAAGAATTTCATAAGTGTGCTGGATGGCTTGTGTGAGTAGAGGTGTTACGCTACGTCGTGTGTGGCATCGTGTTTCCTCTTGGAGTCGGGATGTGTTTTATGGTGGTTGCCAGGAAAAAAAATCTGCTGTTTAGGTGTCCGCGAGGGTTAGCTATGCTCCATTACAAAGCTTCCCCTCCTTACTTTCCTCCCCGAGTCAATTGGATATCAGCAGACAAGATTCCGGAACCGCCATTATATACCACAAGCATGAAACCAGTTCCGAGGCTTTGGTATTATGATCCGGAGCCATGCTCCAAATACAAATCGTACTATCCCTATTTGGGACAAGTGATTTGTCGCGATACGATTATTGTACCCACAAAATATTTATGGGAATAGGCGTAACGTTCATGATAGACGGCAGGCGAATAACTCGCCACTAATGTAACACAGGCAATCGGTCTCTGTTGAGGGATTGCCGGGCGCGCACCCGCAACCTAAACATATTGTATGTCATGCAGCATGAAGGTGTTTATGCCCACTAAAATAGTTTGGCAGAATAATTGACAGTTTTCTCGAACAGTATCATTAAATGAATATAGCTATGAATAGAGAGCGTATTTTGGTTCTGGTGGCGGCTGTGGCAGCACTTTGGTCAGCCTCACCCGGACGGGCTTGTACCGGTATTACTCAACATGCAGCCGATGGAACCCGTATCGTAGGACGTACCATCGAATGGGGCGGAACCAACCTGCATAGCCGTTACGCTATTGTCCCCCGTGGATACGAACAGTGCTCTTTCCTCCCGGATGGAGGGAAAGGCATGACTTTCAAAGCACGTTACGGTTATGTCGGTTTGTCGGTCGAAAATGAGGCCTTTGTTGCAGAAGGAATTAACGAAAAGGGATTTTCGGCAGGCCTTTTCTATTTTCCGGCATATGGCGAATACCCGGCATACGATTCGACAAAAAAGGCAGTAACCATCACCGATTTGCAACTGGTATCCTGGATTCTGGGCCAATGTGCAACGGTGGATGAGGTGGAACCGGCGATTCGCGGAGTACGAGTTGTCGCGATCGATCCCCGGGCCTCGACCGTTCATTGGCGATTCTCGGATCCCTCGGGACGTCAAATCGTATTGGAAATTATTGGAGGAGAGCCCCGTTTTTATGAGAATAAGTTGGGGGTACTGACCAATTCGCCCGGATTGGAGTGGCAGTTGACCAATCTGAATAATTATGTCAATTTGCGTTCCGGTTCGGCCGAATCGCTGCAACTCGATAGTTTGCGTCTCTCTCCATTCGGTGCCGGAAGTGGATTTCTCGGCTTGCCGGGTGATGTCACACCGCCGTCACGTTTTGTACGTGCCGCGTTTTATCAGGCGACAGCTCCCGTTTTGCCTACTTCTCGGGAAGCGGTGATGCAGACCTTCCGTATTTTGAGCAGTTTTGAGATTCCGATCGGCATTGAGTTTGCGGCCGGCCAAAAGCCTACCGACATCCCCAGCGCAACCCAATGGACGGCCGTTGCCGATATGACCCATCGGGCTATCTATTACAATACGATGTATAACAGTGCGGTACGTTGCATCGATCTGTCGACTATCGATTTTGGTAAGGTCACCTATCGGAGCCAGCCGCTCGATGCCGTTCAGCAACAACCCATAGAGATGATTACGATCAAACAGTCCAGTAAACGATAAGGCAGGCACTGTGGCGCAATTCCCTTATTTGGGAACAACCTTTTAAATTAATAAAGCACCTCGAATACCCAGTCCGGTATTCGAGGTGCTTTATTTTTGGGGGAGGATAGCTGTGGTGGGATAACATCATAGCGTTATTGACCTGCACCGTCAGCTGAACCCAATCCTATGAGTGTTTTTGCCGCGATGAAGAGGCAGCAGAAAGCACTATGGCCTAATCAATAAATTTTCGTTCATCGACATCGTAGAGCCCGGTGTCGAGCAGTCGAATCGAAGGAATGACCGGCAGCGCGACAAAGGTTAAGTTGACGAGGTCGATTGTCTTGCGGACTCCGAGGGCGTGGAGTGTTGTCTCCAGGTGGTGAATCTGTTCGGTGGTGGTTGAGGCCTCTTGGTCGGACATCAGGCCATAGGCCGGCAGGGCCACTTCGCCGAGAATTTTTCCGTTGGATGCGACGACATACCCACCGCCGATCTCTTTTAGCCGGTTGCACGCAACAGCCATGTCGGAGGGGTTGTCCCCGGCGCAGATGACGTTGTGGGAGTCGTGTGAAACACTGGTTGCCACCGCTCCGTTTTTGATTCCGTAGCCATCCATCAGACAGAGGGCGATATTGCCGTTTTTACCATGACGTTCGATATTGGCCAGGAGGGTCATGTGCTGTTGTTCTGCCGGGGAGGGGTGGATCTTGCGGGTCAGCAGTTGTCCTTCCACCAATGCGAGTGCTGTGTGCCGGCGGTTGTCGGGCAGGGTAAAGTCTTCGGGCCTCAATTCTCGGAAACGGATGGTATTGGCGAATTTTCGGTGGGCACTCTGAGCGGTGTTTGCGGTTGGGAGCAGTTTGTTGTCCTGAGCCACGATTTGTCCATCTTTGAGAACCCATTTTATGGTGTTACACAGGTCATCGGTGATCACGATATCGGCTTTGTAGCCTTCCTGAATATTGCCACGTTGGGGTAGGTGGTAGAACCGACAGGGGTTGTAGGAGGCCATACGGGCCACATCGCCCCAACTGAATCCCATTGACCGAGCCATCCGGACAATGTAGGAGATATGCCCTTCGGAGGCGATTGCCGAAAGGTGTTTGTCGTCGGTACAAAAGGCAAAACGTGCGGTGTCGAGCCGATGCTTTTTGACGCAGCTGAGCAGCTCCCGAGCATTACGGGCAGCGCTGCCTTCACGGATGTAGATATTGATTCCGTGTTGATAGCGTTTCAGCAGGGCTTCGCAGTCGCAACATTCGTGATCGTTTTGAACGCCAGCCGCCACATAGGCTTCGAGCAGTTCATCCGGCATGCCGGAGGTGTGGCCATCGATGGTTTTATGCCGGGAGCGGAAAAGGGCTATTTTGTCCATGATTTCGGGCTGTTTTTCGGCAACGTCGTAATAGCACATCACCTCACCCAGTCCGACAATATCCGGACGGTCGGCAAACTCTTGCATCTCTGCAGCCAAGAACTGACCTGCACCGTTTGTATCCAGTGGGGTGGCCGGCACACTCGAGGGAACCACTGTAAAGATGTCAATTGGTGCAGCGGCGGCCTCTGCGAGAAATTCGCGCAATCCCTGGGTTCCGGCTACGTTGACCACTTCGTGCGGATCGGTGATCACCGTGGTGGTTCCGTGAGGAAGGACTGCCTCGCCAAACGTTTGTGGCAGCACCATACTCGATTCGATATGGACATGAGCATCGACAAATCCGGCGGTAATAATTTGGTCGGTGCAGTTGATGATCTGGACCTCTTGCTCATTGTTTACGGGGATCTCTTGATCGATCCGGGCGATTTGTCCGTCACGGATTAGGAGGTCAGCCCGATATATCGATTTTGTTTCGCCATCGACCACAAAACCGCCGGTTAACAGTATGTCTTTAGATAAATTGTCAGAAGCCATAAGCGTCGTTTTGTTGAGGATGGAGTGCAGCCCTATCCATCCTGTTATATTGGGGCAACGGACTTTGTGCTACAAATTTTTTGTGTGTCAGACCTTTTGCTGAGCCTGTCCGTGGGTGCTCTCCTTTTATTACGGATGCCAATATGAAAATATTGTGAGGTACAACCTTCTGCGTCCCTACGAATATGAGCTGACAAGTAGCGTGTAGATAGTGAGTTCTGAGCTTTTCGAAGTCTCTATATTTCTTCACAACTCCCCTGTAGCCGACCAATCTGTAATGGCGGTACCAGATCTTCCGGAGAGCGAATCAGTAGAGGTCGATATATTCGTAACTGTTGCCGCAGATGTCGAGAAAGCGTTGGAACGCTTCACGGGAGATCACTACGGTCGCTGTATTGTCATTGGGGTGAAAGCTCAGTGAGGGCTGATCTTTCAGGGTGCTGTCCAAAAACAGATGGACATGGTTTTCGGTATCGTTGATCAATCCGAATGGAGAAACGGATCCGGGGCGCAGTCCGAGGTAGCGGTCCATGCGTTGCTCGGAGGCAAAGGAGAGTTTTCCCTGATGCAGACGATGTTCGAGGTCGTGGATAGCCATTTGCTGGTCGCAATCGAATACGACCAGATAGTGTCGATTCCCCTTGTGGTTGCGGAAAAAGAGGTTTTTACAATGTTTTGAGCCATCGTTACGCCAGTATTGGCGCGCAATTTCGATGGTAGGGGCTTCGGGATGTTCGTACCATTCGTACGGGATGCCGGCCTGATCTAGGTAGTCAAAAACTTTTTGTTTGCGATCTTCCATGTGTGTAGCTTGTTTCTGCAAAGATAATGTTTTATTGGTCGGCCTGGAGTTATAGAATCGAAAGAGATCACAGGTTCAGTACGGTTTCGGATAGCGTCGTGATCTCTGCTTTGCTGAAAGGGAGCGTGGCGAAAGGAAGGTTGTGCGATCCGGTTGAGCGCATCTCGGATGAGATGAGAGGTAGGTGAACAGAGAGCTCTTAAGTCTCGCCCTGCTCCGGCTGGGTGCTGAAGGATCCCAATTTTTGCCCGGGAAATAAATCGACGATTGTACTTTCGGTTTTATGCGGTCTGATCCTGGGGAAGTGAAACGGATGCAACCGTCGCGCCGACAGAGTTGTCCTAAAAAATACTGATATGCCGGGGTTTGATGGCCAGGCCGATTCGGAACATATTGCGGTATTTGTTGTAGTGCAGCATTCCTTCGCCGAAGCCGTTGTAGTATTGCAGAGTGAGAAACAGATTGATTTTGCGCCAGGCTTGCCAGGCCACTTCGAGTTCGGTATTAGCGTTGAGGTTCCATCCTCCGCGTTTGGTGATGCATGCCGAGACCCGAAATCGATCGTTATCGCTGATGTAGCTGCCGGCGACCAGCCCATAGCCTTTGTAACGGACGATGTCGGGGTTATCTTCGAGGGACAGGGGAATCCACAGTTTAACCTCCATAGCCCAGTTTTTGGTGAAAAAGAGCTGTCCCATCAGGCTGATTCGGTTCCAACTGCGGGACCAGATACTGTCTCTGCCGTTTGATTCATGTTCGTATTGTAGCAGGGCGAGTCCTACGGCTTTCCCCTGCCGGCAGATCAGGTTACCCAGACCGATGGTGGGGTTATAGTTATTTTCAGAAAAGGGTTTCGATTTGCGGTAGATGTCCCAAAACGATTTTTGGGTATAGGAGATAAAGAGATAGGTGTTATAGGGCAGTACTCCTTGAATCAGCCGATAGCGCAGGCTGATCTGGAATTTTGCATCGGAATTGTTTTTGTTGACACCTCCGTTGAAGCTGCTGCCGGTGACAAAGTAGTTGTCTTTATAGATTCCGAAGGCTGGATCGTGATCGATTTGGTCGCGTATGGAATCGTTGTCTGGAAATTGCAGCAGCTTTTTTTGACGTCGGGTTAATTGGTTGGTGTCCAGATGCATGGAATCTATTATGGGAAGATTGGCAGTGGTGTCATGTCCAGTCTCTTCCGTACTTATAGTGGAGGTGGAGGGTGGAGTGGAGTGTCTTTGTTTTGAAACAGAGTCTTCAATGAACTTTATAGGTTGATGGGATGAAACGGCCTGGTCGTGTAGTGAGGGGGAAACTATGGGGGATGGTTGATCTGATGTCAAGGTATCAGATAAGATCGGACAAACGTGAACCTGATCATTTCCCGATTCAGGCTGAAGTTTACCTGCTCCCTGCTCAGATGTGCAGACTTGAAAAGCTTGAGGACGGGTCTCTTCGGCATAACTCGCATCAATAAGGACACTTCCCAACCCAAGGAGCCAAACAAATTTTTGTATCGATTTCATGTCTGCAAAGGTTGTATTTCAACCGGCTCCTCTAAAGTCTTATTGTCCATCTTTTTTGTTCAAAAAATCCTATTTTATCCTTATTTGTACATTAAGATGGCGATTAAATATATATTTGCTGGTCAAAAAAAGGTAAAATGGTAAAAAAAGAGCTGCTTAAAGAGAAGGAACCTGGGATTTATTCTATCTCGGATCTCTTCCATTGCGACGCATCGAGGCAAAGTGTCGATTATTATCAATTGGGCAATCAACTTTTGGTAGGTGATCGCGTACATCTCGATGTGAAGCTGTTCGAGTATCCGCATCGTATTGATGGTGTGGCATTAATGTTTTGCCACAAAGGATATTTGACCGGTACGGTCAACTTGATGGAAAACCGTCTTGAAGAGGGTATGGTGGCTGTACTACATACTGAACATCTGTTACAGTTCCGTTCTCAAAGTGAGGATTTCGAAGCGAGCGTTATCGTCCTGTCATCGCAGTTTATTCAAGAGGTTCATATTGATTTGACACAGGCTATACCGCTGTTCATGTATATGAAAGAGCACCCGTTGGTAAAGATGAATAATGAAGAGAGTGAGGTGTTACACAATATGTACAACGCTTTACGGAGCGAGTTGATTGCGACGGAAGAGCAGTATCGCGTAGCGATTGTGCAACGTCTGTTGGAGGCTTTCTTTTATAAAATACTTTCGGTGTATCGCCGTCATGTTCCTGAAGTGAATGTGCATCGTGGTCGGCGTGAAGAGTTTTTCGTCCAGTTCATGGAGTTGTTGACCAAGTATCACAAACGGGAACGCAGTATGGGCTTTTATGCGGAACAGTTGCATATTACCCCAAAATATCTTTCATCTATCATAAAAGAGGTGAGCGGACTCTCTGCGGCGGAATGGATTGATCGTTATGTGATTCTTGAGGCCAAAGCATTGTTGTGTTATTCAGGACTCAGCATTCAGGAGATCGCCTATGAACTGAATTTTTCAACACAATCTTTTTTTGGCAAATATTTCAAGCACCATACCGGAATATCTCCCTCAGAATATAAGGCAAAATAAGATCGTTCAACACCTCGGGCTTTTTATGCATCGGGGTGTTATTTTTGTGTGAGTCGTGCCTCGTGCGGGGAAAAGAGTGACGTATTGCAGTAAATATTTTCGATGTCACGTTATATTATTTTCATTAGCCTCCTGATTGTTTTATGATTTTAACATATTGACCTCCAAATCTGTTTTATCCGGTAATGCGTTCAGGAAAGGAGGTTGTCTTGTCAAAATCGGCGATTAAGAGTGGTGAATTCGGCCGAATGGACGAATCTTTTCATAAAAAAATACATATCTTGTCCGCCAATAGTAGAATAAAACAGGAATTTATGGGAAGCAGATTGCGCATTTTATGCGGAATGTTTGCATCGATCGTTCTACTGGCAGGGTGTAAAGATGCACCTGTCGATGTGCCGGTGGTGACGGTCGAAAATGTCATGGTCGACAATGTCGAGATTTATGGCGATTACGTGGGCTTGATTCAGGCAGTCAGGCGTGTTGAGGTTCATGCTCGAGTAGAGGGCTTTTTGGAAAAGATGACCTTCGAAGAGGGTAAGTTGGTCCAGATGAACGAACCGCTTTTCTACATTAACGACGATCAGTACAAAGCCCGGGTCGAGAAGGCCAAGGCTCAATTGAAAAAGGATCAGGCTCAGGCAGCAAAGGCTGAACGTGACGTTTTGCGTTTGCGCCCGCTCTATGAGCAGAATGCGGCCAGTCAGCTCGATTTGGATAATGCCGTAGCCGCATTGGATATGGCTCGGGCCAATGTCTCCATGAGTGAAGCCGATCTCAAACAGGCCGAACTCGAGCTGAGTTATACGGTTGTGCGTTCGCCGTTGACCGGATATATCAGTGAACGTTATGCCGATATTGGATCGTTGGTTGGCAAGTCGAATTCATCGCGTTTGGCCACGGTCGTTAAAAGCGATACGGTGCAGGTCGATTTCAAACTGACGGCACTCGATTACCTGCGCAGTCAACGTCGTAATGTCCATTTGGGAGAGTTGGACACCTCTCGCTCGTGGCAACCAACCGTTACGGTGACCTTGGCCGATAACTCGGTCTATGGCGAAAAGGGAATTGTTGACTTTGCCTCGCCGCAGGTTGATCCGCAGACCGGAACCTTTGGGGTTCGTGCCATTCTGCCCAATCCCCATCAGGTGTTGTTGCCAGGACAGTTTACCCGGGTTCGCCTGCTGCTCGATGTCCTGGAGAATGTGATTGTCATTCCACGCAAGGCGGTGATCATTGAAAAGGGTGGTGCGTATGTCTTTGTGGTACGTCCGGACAGCATTGCCGAAAAACGCTTTGTTGAGCTTGGTGTTGAACAGAACAACCGTGTAGTGGTAGATCGCGGTCTTTCGCCGGATGAGCGCATTGTGACCGAAGGTTTCCAGAAGTTGCAGCATGGTCAACGGGTGACTTGGAATTCGGATGATAAGTTTTCAGATAGTGTGTTGAATGGGTCAGCAAAAGCAGATTCACTGGCCAAGCCTGCAACCGATTCGGCTGCTGCAAAAAAGGTGGAGCAGACGCGTAAAGCGGGGGTAAACGGTAGTGCATCTCGTGGGAATCGAAGTGCTGGAACCAAACGGGATACTGCTGACAAGGATATGCAGGATATTTATAAAGCTGTTCAACCCGCTGCACAAAAACAGAAAATCGAACGGGAAGCTGCCGAGCAGGCCGCCAAAAAAAGAGCGGAAGAGTCTGTTTCACAATCTGCCTCAATGCAGAATGCTTCTCATCATGGAGCTGCATCAGATGCTTCAGCTGTGGAGCAGGCAGGCGAAGAGAAAACTTCGGATACAACCAAAAACAGTAATCGATGAAACCGGGATTTTTTATAGATAGGCCGGTACTCTCCACCGTATTGTCGGTGTTGATTGTGCTGGTGGGCATCATCGGTTTGGTCTCTTTGCCGGTTGAGCAGTATCCGCAGATCACGCCGCCCGTGGTTAAGGTTAGTGCCTCTTATCCGGGGGCCAATGCTGAGACCGTTTCGCAGGCGGTGGCCACACCGATCGAACAGGAGTTGAACGGTACGCCCGGTATGTTGTACATGGAGTCGAGTAGCTCGAACTCCGGAGGATTGACCATTACGATTACCTTCGATGTGAATCGTGATGTCGATTTGGCGGCAGTTGAGGTACAGAACCGTGTGAAGCTGGCGGAAGCCCGCCTCCCGGCCGAGGTGTTGCAGAACGGTATCTCCGTGGAAAAGCAGTCGCCCAGTCAGTTGCTGACGGTGGCGTTGGTTTCGGATGATCCGAAATTTGATGAAATTTACCTGAGTAACTATGCGACCATCAATGTGGTCGATGTGTTGCGTCGTGTGCCGGGCGTCGGACGAGTCTCGAATGTCGGTAGCCGTTATTACGGTATGCAGATCTGGGTCTATCCGGATCGTTTGGCTAGCTTTGGTTTGACGGTCAAGGATCTGCAAAATGCCCTCAAAGACCAGAACCGGGAGTCTGCGGCCGGTGAATTGGGCAAACCGCCCGTAGAGGATATCGATGTGACGATCCCCCTGACTGCGCAGGGGCGTCTCTCAACGGCAAAGGATTTTGAAGAGATTGTGGTTAAAGCCAATCCGGACGGCTCGTTCATTCGCATGCGTGATGTGGCGAGAGTCTCCCTGGAGGCTCAGTCCTACGATACCGAAAGCGGTTTGAACGGAAATAATGCGGCTATTCTGAGTGTCTATATGCTGCCGGGTGCCAACGCTATGGAAGTGGCTCAGGAGGTAAAGGATGCCATGAAGGATATTGCTAAGAGTTTCCCGGATGGCATGGAATATCTGCTGCCGTTCGATATGACCGAATATATCTCCGAATCCATCCATGAGGTCTATAAGACATTGTTCGAAGCCCTCTTCCTGGTGATTCTGGTGGTCTATCTTTCGTTGCAGAGTTGGCGTACGGCCCTGATCCCGATTATCGCAGTGCCGATTTCGTTGGTGGGAACCTTCGGGTTTATGTTGATCATGGGATTCTCACTCAATACGTTGACCTTATTGGGATTGGTGCTGGCGATCGGTATTGTCGTGGATGATGCGATTGTCGTGGTCGAGAATGTCGAACGTATCATGGAACAGCGCAAAGTGGGTGCACGTGAAGCTACGCATATCGCGATGAAGGAGCTGACCGGAGCGTTGATCGCCACCTCTTTGGTGCTTGCAGCCGTGTTTGTCCCGGTAAGTTTCCTCTCCGGTATCACGGGCTCTCTCTTCAGACAGTTCTCGGTGACCATTGTGGTGTCTGTGTTGATCTCGGCTGTTGTGGCTTTGACACTCTCTCCAGCGTTGTGTGCGATCATCCTCAAGCCACAGACCGGTAAGAAAAATATCGTTTTCCGCAAGATCAATATCTGGCTGAACCAGGGAAACAAAAAATATACGCATATTCTCAAGGTGGTCTTTAACCACCGTCGAAGGGTCCTTGCAGGATTCGGTATGATACTCGTGTTGATTTTTGTACTCAATAAATTCATCGCTTCGGGTTTCATTCCTCAGGAGGACCAGGGCTACTTTACGGTTGAATTGGAGATGCCCGTGGGGACGACCATCGAACGTACCCGCGCGGTGACGGAACGGGCTATACAGTATCTCAACTCTTTGGAATCCGTGGCGTATGTCCAGAATGTGACCGGATCGAGTTCGCGTGTGGGAACCAATCAGGGGCGTGCTACGTTGACGGTGATCCTGAAACCTTGGAGTGAACGCAAACAGAAGGTTGAGGAGGTTATCCGTGAAGTGCAGCGCAAGTTCCATGACTATCCAGAGGTAAATATCTATACGAGTCGTCCGCCGGTGGTTCCGGGTCTGGGTGCTGCCGGTGGTATCGAGTTCCAGTTGCAGGCTCGTTCTGGTGCGCAATGGGACGATTTGGTGGCCGCCGTGGATACCTTTACCCACTATGCTGCCGAATCGAAAGCGCTGGCCAATGTCTCGACGTCGTTGCAGGCAGCTATCCCGCAACTTTATTTCGATGTCGATCGGGATCAGGCCCAACTGCTCGGGGTTCCGATGTCCGATATCTTCTCGACCATGAAGGCCTATTTGGGTTCGGTTTACGTCAACGACTTCAATATGTTTAACCGTATTTATCGTGTCTATATTCAGGCCGACGAGTCGTTCCGAACCAACAGTAACGATATCAACCTCTTCTTCGTAAAGACGAAGTCGGGGGCGATGGTGCCGTTATCTGCACTGGGAAATACCCACTATACGACCGGACCGGGTAGTATTACACGATTCAATATGTACACCTCGGCTCCGATGCAGGTGACCCCGGCTCCAGGAACCAGCTCGGGACAGGCAATGGCCGAGATCGAGCAGATCGTTGCCAAACATCTGCCTGAAAACATCGGTTTGGCTTGGAGTGGCCTCTCTTTCCAGGAGCAGAAGGCGTCGGGACAAACCGGTAAAGTGTTGGCATTGGTGCTGTTGTTCGTGTTCCTCTTCCTGGCGGCACAGTATGAGAGTTGGATTGTGCCGTTGGCGGTTTTGCTCTCGCTGCCTATTGCAGCTCTGGGTGCCTATTTGGGCATCGCAGCTGTAGGTTTGGATAACGATGTCTATTTCCAGATCGGTTTGGTAACTCTGATGGGACTGGCAGCGAAAAACGCCATTCTGATCGTCGAATTTGCCAAAATCCAGGTCAATGAAGGAATTGATCCTGCAACAGCGGCGATCCGTGCAGCACAGCTGCGTTTCCGCCCGATCTTGATGACCTCGTTGGCCTTCGTGTTGGGTATGTTGCCGATGGTGTTGGCTTCTGGCCCGGGATCGGCAAGCCGTCACTCCATCGGTACTGGCGTATTCTTCGGAATGATCGTGGCCATTACTGTCGGTATCGTATTGGTTCCCTTCTTCTTTGTCCTTGTTTGCAAATTCAAGGAGTACTTCCATCTGCCCGAGTTGCGGTTGCCGCGGATACACCTGCCGAAGGTGAATCTGCCACACATCCATATCTCGTTCGGGGATAAACACAAAAAACAGTGACATGAAGCGACTCTTTTTGAATATATTGATTGTAGCGGTAGCCGGATTAAGTCTCTACTCTTGTCGGATGGGACGTGAATTCCGGACGCCGGAGTTGGACATTCCTGCGACGTTCGATGAGGGAGGCATGACGGAGGGAATTGCCTCCGATATTGGTTGGAGTACCCTCTATGCTGATACCGTGTTGCAAGGCCTTATTACGCAAGCTCTCGAGCACAACAAGGATATGTTGGTTGCGGCGGCCCGTATTCGCGAACTGATGGCTGCCAAACGGATCACCTTTGCCAATATGATGCCAGGAGTAGGGTTCAATCTGTACGGCGAACGCGAATACCTGAATTATGGGGGTAATAAGAAGAGTTATGATCCCGAGTTGCAGGCCAATTTTGCCTTTAACTGGGAACTCGACATTTGGGGCAACCTCCGTTGGCAGAATGAGGCTGCGGTTGCGCAATATATGCAGTCGATTGAGGCCCAAAGAGCTTTACAGTTGACGATTGTATCTCAGGTTGCTCAGATGTATTTCGATCTGAAGGCTCTCGATCGGGAGTTGTCGATTGTCCGTCAGACACTCGATGCTCGTCGGGATGCTGTCCATTTTGCTACGTTACGATATGAAGGAGGTTTGACCTCTGAGATTCCTTATCGACAGAGTTTGGTGGAGTTGGCTCGTACCGAAACGTTGGTGCCGAAGCTGGAGAATGAGATCAAACTCAAGGAGAATGACCTTTCGGTACTGTTGGGTGAATTTCCGACCTCAATTCCTCGAGGTGGGGGCGATTTGAGCAACATTGAGTTGGGGGTTGACCTGCCGGTCGATCTGCCGTCAACGCTGTTGGAACGGCGACCGGATGTGTTGCAGGCAGAACAGGCGTTGCGGGAGGCCAATGCAAACGTTGGGGTGGCCTTAACCGATATGTTCCCTAAATTGCGGTTGACCGCCAAATTGGGTGCAGAAAATGCCGAATTGACCGATTTCTTGAAGAGTCCGGCCTGGTTTATTTCGGGTGCCATTACCGGGCCGCTGTTTCAGTTAGGGCGCAAACGTGCAGCACACAAGGCTGCGCAGGCGGCTTACGAGCAGGCTGTATATACCTATGAGAAAAAAATTCTCGATGTTTTTAAAGAGGTTAATAGTGCCCTGAACACCTACCGCAAAAGCCGTGAAATGCGTCGTTCGGCCGACGCTTTGTACCGTTCGGCGTTGTCGTACAATAATCTGGCGAAATTGCAGTATGTGAACGGAGTGGTTAGCTACATGGATGTGCTGGACGCTCAACGTCAGTTGTTTGATTCTGAGATTGCGGTGAATGATGCCATCCTGGCAGAATTGACTGCAACGGTCTCGCTCTATCGAGCGTTAGGGGGAGGCCTGAAACAGTAATGTTGTAAGACTTTCGAAAATATTTTGCGGCTCATGTTTGCCGTGTAGTTATAAGTAGTAACAAGCGAGACTGCTCAGATTTACTTGAGTAGTCTCGCTTGTTTGTTAATATACCGAGGGGAGTGGATTAGTCTAATATCTTAATTCTTTATTCATAACGGCGTCGTTCCATTGACCCATTTCAGTTTTATTTTGTGCTAACCATTGTGCTTCATGAGTTGTGGCACGGCAAAAGATCAGATACATACATTCTCACCTCCCTGATATCTGTATGTCTATAGGTAGCCATGCTGTTTTCTCTATCATTTTTGATTATCGATTCAAAAATGCTGTTCTTACATGAAAGTTATTCCATATTTACTATTTCATAGAAAATAGGTCGATCAACGTTTCAATTCTTTTGATAGTTACAAACAGCATAGACGTTCGCATATTTCGATCCTTTTTTTTATCTTTGTTAACCCAAAAAAAGCTTGCGGGTTATGTAAGTTCACTACATTGCATGTATCCGAGAATTACAAAAAAGATGTTCTTACGTTAAGAAAAAATCAAAAACAATAAATAAACTATATAGATCATGAATCGTGTAGAGTATGCTTTGGCTCATGCCACTGAAACTAAAGCACTGCGTATCGGTGCAGGAATTTTACCCCAAACTGGCGAACTGTTTAAAGAGCTGTTTCCCGGCTGCCGCGCCATTGTCATAGCCGACCCGACCACCTTCAAAGTAGCTGGAAGCGACGTTCAAAAGAGTTTGGCTGCAGCCGGAGTTGCACTGGACGAACCCCATATCTTCACCGCTCCCGATCTGCATGCTGAGTGGACCTTCGTTGAAGAACTCGACGCTGTTTTGAAAAACACAGATGCCATTCCGGTGGCCGTCGGCTCGGGACCCATCAACGACTTGACGAAACTCTGCTCGCACCACAATAACCGCCGTTACATGGTTGTAGGAACTGCAGCTTCGATGGACGGTTATACCTCATACGGTGCCTCAATCACCTACAAATGTGCAAAACAGACCTTCTCTTGTCCTGCTCCGCTGGGCGTATTGGCTGATACCGCGATCATCGCAGCAGCACCCAAAGAGCTTACCGCAAGCGGTTATGCCGACCTGTTTGCCAAAGTTCCGGCCGGTGCAGACTGGATCATCTCCGATGCGCTGGGAATAGAACCTCTCGATAAGCGCTCCTTCTCGATTGTTCAGGATGGATTGCATGATGCACTGGGTGATCCGGAAGGCATCCGTAAAGGAACCGTTGAAACAATTGAACCGTTAGTCGAAGGTTTGATGTTGGGCGGATTTGCCATGCAGGCTCTTCAGTCAAGCCGTCCCGCCAGCGGTGCCGACCACCAGTTCAGCCACCTGTGGAACATGGAACACCACACCATGGCTGACGGCCGTACCCCTTCACACGGATTCCAGGTTAGTATCGGACTGTTGGCTTCGCTTGCCTACTACGACCAATTCCTGAAGAGCGATATTGCCCACCTGGATGTCGAATCGGCCGTTGCAGCATGGCCTGAATGGGACGAAGCTGAACGCTACGCTCGGGAACTCTATGCAGGTACAGACTTCCCTGAAATCGGCGTAGTAGAGACTCGTGCCAAATACATCGACAAAGATCATCTGCGTGCACAGTTGAACTTGTTGAAAAATAATTGGACGGAGATCAAAGCTCGTCTTGAAAAACAGTTGGTATCCTTTAACGAAGCCTCTCGCCGTTTGCGCATTGTCGGTGCTCCGACGCTGCCCGAAGATATCGGCCTGACACGTGAACGCATGAGAGCCAGCGTGATCCGTGCTCAACACATTCGCCGTCGTTTCACCATTCTAGACGTAGCAGTCCGCACCAACATGCTGGAGAAGTGGAGTGATGCGATCTTTGGTCCCGGCGGTGTTTGGGAGATCAAAAAATAGTGCGCAAGCGGTTACTGTTGTTTGCAACGTCTTGCCCGAGCTGGTCCCGAGCGAACCTCCTTTAACCTAAACTCTTCTTCAACCTGAACTGATGAACAACGACTCGACAACTTCGACCGCAACGGCCGACGCACCTCATAAACATGGGCTTAGTCCTGAGGTGCGGAAACGTTTTATATATTGGCAAAACCGTACGCTCATTGCAACAATGGTCGGTTACGCCCTCTTCTATTTCGTCCGGAAGAACTTTTCGTTCGCCATGACCGGAATGGAAACCGATCTGGGCATCCCAAAAACAAGCTTGGGTATCTTCCTAACGCTGCATGGTGTAATCTACGGTGTGTCACGTGTCTTCAATGGCGTATTGGCCGATCGAGTCAATGCCCGTTTCTTCATGGCAATTGGCCTGGCCCTCTGTGCGCTGGCCAACTTCGCCTTCGGTTTCGGGCAGGACATCGCAGGTTGGATCACGGGCGTACAGGATGGATCGCAATTTACCAATACCCTGATCCTGTTCATGGGTATCCTGTGGGTTCTGAACGGTTGGCTGCAAGGTATGGGCTTTCCCCCCCTGCGCACGACTGTTGAGCCACTGGATTCCTCCCAAAGAGCTGGCAACCAAAATGTCGATATGGAACACGTCACATTCGGTCGGAGCTGGCCTGGTCGTAATCCTCTGCGGTTACATCATGGGGACCATGGGCGTCGGTGAAAACCATGTGGGTGCATGGAAATGGTGTTTTTGGATTCCGTCGGCAATCGCTATGGCCGGTGCAATCGGACTGTTCATCACCCTGCGTGATACGCCACAGTCTGTCGGCCTGCCTGAACTGCCCGGTACGGAGCAAAAGAACACCTCAGAGGCATCGGACAAGAAAACAACCAAACACGACAAACGCATGTTGCGTCGGATGGTCTTTGGTAATCCGACGATTTGGATTTTGTCTATTGCCAACTTTTTTGTCTATGTCGTACGTTTCTCGATCCTGGATTGGGGACCGACCCTGCTCAAACAATCCAAGGGAATTTCCCTGGAGATGGCCGGCTGGCTCGTTGCACTGTTTGAAATTGCCGGCATCGCCGGAATGCTCGTATCGGGTTGGGTAACCGACCGCTATTTGAAAGGACGGGCTCACCGAACCTGTGTCATCAGTTTGGGAGCTGCTACCATCTTTATCTTCCTCTTTTGGGAATTGCCGCACGGGGCCCCAATTTGGTTGACCTTCATGCTGCTGTGCCTGGCCGGTTTCTTCATCTATGGTCCCCAGGCGTTGGTCGGCATTGCCGCAGCCAACCAAGCCACGAAAAAGTACGCAGCAACCGCTACCGGACTGGCAGGTCTGTTTGGTTATGCCAGCACCATCATCTCAGGCTTTGGATTAGGATATGTGGCTGAGCATTACGGCTGGAATTGGGCATACGTCACCATGATTACCATGTCGTTGATCGGTATGTTTACCTTCGCGCTGATGTGGAAAGCTAAAATGGATGGATACGATCGCCTCAATGCACAATAACCTGCTGTTCTGACCTTGTTGTACGATTCTCGCAGTCGATATAGATATATGCGGGGCAATAAAGACGGACGAGGGGACAACACTTGATATGTCCGTTGAGCTTTACCTCTCTTACACAAACCACAAGCAGATAAAACAGGGAGAGATGATTTGTCCGATTGGTTTTGATCGGAGCGAGTAGTTGTGTGACGAATTTAGCCATCCAACGATAAATTTGGGTTGACCTAATAGGTCGAGGTCGACAGCCATTGAACGATATCAAACTTGACCTAATAACGAATCGAACAACCAATAAAATGTTTCATTTTGGTCCGAGAAGCTGTCGCATACAAGTGTGGTAGCACAAGGCCCTACACAACAATCGACAGAAAACATGCATAACGACACTTTAAAAGCGTTTTACACTCCTCTGCAACAGGACGAATTGATGAGCAGAATCGCTGCCATCCGGCACGTTGCTTTGGACATGGACGGTACCATTTACATGGGTTCAACCCTGTTTCCTTGGACAAAGTCATTTTTGGCGGAGCTTGATTCAATGGGTATCGGTTATTCGTTTCTGACCAATAATCCATCGAAAAATATCGATGATTACCTGCACAAACTCGACAAGATGGATATTCATGTCCCTCGCGAGAAGATGTATACCTCCGCTTTGGCGACGATCGATTATATTCACACCCACCATCCCGAAGCCAAACGTCTGTTTTTGCTCGGCACGCCAAGTATGATTGCTGAATTCGAGGCAGCAGGATTTGAGTCGGCGCCTTCAACCGAAGGGGATATACCCGACATGTTGGTCGTAGCTTTCGATATGACCCTGCAATACGATCGTCTCTGCCACGCGGCTTGGCTGGCTACACAAAATATTCCTTATTTAGCGACCAATCCGGACCGCGTCTGCCCGACCGATAAAGCCGAAGTATTGGTTGACTGCGGCTCCATCTGCAAATGCATCGAACATGCCACAGGACGCAAACCAGATCTTGTGTTGGGTAAACCCGATCCCGGTATGCTGACGGGGATTGCCTCTCGCTACGAGTTGAATCCTAATGAAATTGCCATGGCAGGTGATCGTATCTATACGGATGTTGCCACAGCACAGAATGCCGGTGCATTTGGGGTGCTGGTTCTTTCCGGCGAGACGACACTGGAGACCGCTCTCAACTCCAATCCCCAGCCTGATTTGACCGCAAGAACCTTAAAAGAGTTTGGCGATCTGCTCAAGGCAGCTCATAGCCAGCAATAATCCTTTCAACCGCCATACGGTTGTAACTGCCATTCAGAGTTTATTTATTATGTGTGTTACAGGCATAGAATTCATCAGATTATATAAATGTTGACTGCACGGAAAAGTCGCATTTACTGTTAACGATATAAGGGGGGAGGCTTGTAGTCTCACCCCCTTATATTTTTTATATCGGTTTCTAATTTTGCAAGACAGTGTTAATGCGCTGAGTTCAGGTGTTTTATCCTGTTTTTCACCCGATTTACACTACGTTGCAGGTGAGGTATGTCTCCATCGTATAAAGGTGTATGGTGTATATTGTTTGTGGTTTGGGCTGCAGGTTACATAATGAATAACGTAATGCCGTAACGAAAAATCATAAGGCTTGACTTGTTGAAAAGTCTTAAATGGGATAGGGGGAAATTTGCTACGCCAACGGACGTTATGACATGAAGGTTGTATATTTCATTAAAACCCTGTAATTTTGTAAATTTTCATTCTGTAGCAGTATCGTTACAATTAATTACGATCATTTTCGAACGACAATGGAGTGGCTAAAGAGTCTCTTTTTTGGTAATGACGCCTTTTGGGGTGGAGGTGTCGCCCATTCGGTGCTGATCCTTGCACTGGTGATTGCACTGGGTATCATGTTGGGTAAAATCAAGGTGGCCGGTATTTCGTTAGGCGTTACCTGGATTCTGTTCGTGGGAATCATCTTTAGCCATTTCGGGATGCGTCTTGATGACCATCTGCTCCATTTTATGAAGGAGTTCGGTTTGATCCTTTTTGTCTATTCGATTGGTCTGCAGGTGGGACCCGGTTTCTTCTCCTCTTTCAAAAGGGGGGGCGTTCGTCTCAATCTTTTGGCAGTGATGATTGTCTCTATTGGGGTTTTGACGACTTATGTAATTTACCTCATCACAGGGCTGCCCGTTACCACTATGGTGGGTATCCTATCCGGCGCCGTGACCAATACCCCTGGTCTGGGTGCTGCGCAGCAAGCATATAGTGATATGACTGGGATCGATTCTCCTGACATTGCACTGGGATATGCGGTAGCCTATCCGCTTGGTGTGATCGGTATCATCGTTACCATGATCGTGTTGCGGAAAATGTTCCGGGTTAACTTAGCCAAAGAGGAGCAGAAAGCCCTCGATACGATGGATGTTCAGCATGATTCTGCGGCTCAGCCCCATTCGTTGTGTGTCGGAAATCCCGCGGTCGAAGGGAAGAGCATTCGTGAAGTTCAGAATTTGGTGAATCGGGATTTTGTGATTTCGCGGGTGAGAAGGGTCGATGGTACGATTGAAATCGCCGATGATGATTCTGTACTTCATGTGGGAGATCAGATTTTGGTGGTCTCTACGCCACGTGATATTGAGGCTGTCACAGCTTTTATCGGTCGTGAGGTGGAGGTTGAATGGGAACAGCTTGATAAACGGCTTATCTCTCGTCGTATTTTGATTACGAAGCCCGAATTGAACGGAAAGTCTTTGGCTCAACTCAAACTGCATGGAGGTTTTGGGGTCAGCATTACACGGGTGAATCGTGCCGGAGTCGACCTGATTGCGCATCCCTCTTTGCGTTTGCAGATGGGAGACCGGGTGACGGTTGTGGGAACCGAAGTGTCGATTGCCAATGTAGAAAAGGTGCTCGGAAATTCGATGAAACGTTTGAATGTGCCCAATTTGATCCCGATCTTTATCGGAATTGTACTCGGTGTAATTTTGGGAAGCCTGCCGTTTACTTTCCCCGGTATCCCGCAACCGGTTAAGTTGGGATTGGCAGGTGGACCGCTGATTGTCTCTATTTTGATTAGCCGTTTCGGTCCCAAATTTAAGCTGGTGACTTATACGACAATGAGTGCTAATCTGATGTTGCGTGAAGTGGGAATCGCTCTGTTTCTGGCTTGTGTAGGACTTGGTGCGGGTGCGGAATTTGTCGATACGATTATTTATGGCGGCGGTTATGCCTGGATCGGTTATGGCGCCATTGTGACCGTCCTCCCTCTGTTGATTGTGGGGATTATCGGCCGTATCTGGTTTAAAGTGGATTATCTTACCCTGATTGGTGTCATGGCTGGTGCAACGACTGATCCTCCAGCATTGGCTTATTCGAACGATCTCTCTGACAGTGATATCCCTTCGGTGGGTTATGCGACGGTCTATCCATTGACCATGTTTTTGCGTGTGTTGACGGCGCAACTGTTTATCCTGTTTTTGGCTTAGTCGCGGTGCCTCTTTCCGGCAGTTAATCAGCTTATGTCAGCAGTATAGAGGTCTTTGAGCAATGTAGGCGGCATAAAGACAGGGTAAAGTAGTTGCCTTTTCTTTTCTCTCCATGGGTTGATGTAATCGCACCTTTTGAGAAGTGTTTATTTACCAGTATTAGGGGAGACTTTTTGATGCTTGTTACCTGTTAGGTTATCGTGAAAAAGGCCTATTTTGTCCAAACGAGTGTGTCCTGGATCTGATTGGGAAGGTCTGTGTTATTTCAGATCCAGATCGATTTTTTTCTCAGTTTGAGCTCTTAACTATGTCTCTGCCGATTGTTGGGCATATGTATGCTGATGTTTCGGAATTGGCTATCCCATAATTGGAACAACAAGAAGGTGGAAACATCTGTATATGGATTTGTGGAGCGCGTATCAGCATGTTGATCAATAAAAAAATATCATGATTGGGATCTGATTTGGCTTATTGTGGCTGCTGAGTTTGAGCGTACGGTTTGATATGCGTAATGTGGTAAAAGCGAGAAGGGTGAGCTATTAGCTCACCCTTCTCGCTGGTAGAATATTGTTAGACGATCTTTATCTCTTGGAATTGGGAGAAGAAAGTATCCGTTTTGATTACGCCCCTCACTTCCACTTCGCCGTGTTTGTGTTCACTGTATATTGTGCACGGAAAGCAATCGTGTCAGGGAATTCTTCAGTTAGTTGTAACGATCTTAAATGTACAACTCTTGGATGGTGTCCTCTTCGATTCGGCCCTAAATCACAATTGCCCGAATGCATTATTGTTGTGCAAAGCTCCAGTCATTGCTTGGAATGATCTCAGAAGAGCTGGCTACATACTCGTTACCATAAGGATCCACGGCCTTGATTGTAATTTCAGCTTCGGGATCGGTCGGTTGGTAGTAGTAGAGGTGGTTGATCCGAATGTATGAATTGCTTGGGCCCCAGAAGCCGCTTTGACCTTGTACACCGCAATGGTATCCGGTCGCATAAGCGTCGCGAATGATCTGTTTGCCTTTGGTCAGTTCAACACCTTCGGTCGATGCTCCTTCGTATGCATATACTTTCCACGACGTGTTCGCATTATAGACGTTGGCGATGATGATGTTTTTGCCGGTGGGCAGACCGAGATCTTTGGCATAGGAATAGCCTTTAAAATCATCGTCAGCTCTGAACAGGCTAATTTGTTTGGAGCGGTCGTAAGCAGTGGCTTTGAAGTAGGTCTCTTTCCCAAAGTCAGTGCCTTCAACAGAGTAGACATAGTAGCCGTTCGGAGTGGTGTCCAGATTGATGTATGAGGACCACAGCGAGCCGCAAGATGCTGCATGAATGTATTCGTGTGCTTGAACCGGATTGGTGAAATCGGCATAATCAGCAAAGTGTGTGTGTCCGCTGAAGAGTACCACCTTCTGGTATCCGCTCAACTGAGAGAGAATAGCCTGGTAACTCGACAAATCTGAATAGGCCAAAGGAATGTGGTAGCTGATCACGATCATCTTGTCTTTAGGAACGTAGCTGAGGTCCTGTTTCAACCATTTGACCTGCTCGTCAGAGAAAGATACCGAACTTAGGTCGTTGGCCACATCGTCCAATGAAATATAGTGTACATTACCTCGGTTGAATGAGTAGTAACGCGGTCCCCAGACATTTTCCCATTCGGCCATGTCGGAGGCACTGAATCCCCAGCTTGTTCCAGTTTTATCGTGGTTGCCGATCACTGAGAATACCTTCATCGGAGTTGATCCGATCGTTTCGCGTACTTGCAGCTGCAGATTGTTAGAGGGAGCGTCGATCTCATCGCCCATGCAGAGTCCATAAACAGGACCACTGATCGAGCTGATCGTTTTATTCAGGTCGACCATGGTCTCGTTTTTGAATCGGTTGAACGAGTAGGTCAACGTGCTGCCCGAAACACCCGGTACACCACGGCCTGCCAAAATTTGCGGGTCACCCAAAACGATCATTGTGTGGTTGATTTCGGGTCCGCCAGGCAACTTGGTCAAGGCAAAGTCATAACGGTAACTCTTAGTGAGCGGTTCGTAGAAGCGAGCCGAGTTGTCGGTTGCCGAATTGGTCGGGATTTCACAGTCGGCCGGTGCGGAGAAGAATACAAATTTGGCACTTGAGTTACGTTTCATGGCATACAGACCGTTGGCTCCGGTGGTTGTGCAGGTGTAGCCGTCACTCACCACAACATCAGCAATCGGGTTGCCGTTTTCGTCCCGGATGAAGCCGTACAGATCGACATTTTTGCCGATATGGGTGATAGCGGTTGCTGCGATTTCCGTGACGTTCAGGCCGGTTTGGACGGTGAGGTCGCCAATCTCAGCTTCATACAGCTCATCATCGCTCATGGTGATCATGGCTTTTACTCCGGTTAATGTATTGGGGTATAGGGTTGCGTAGATAGCTGCAGTCCCGTTGGCGATCTGTATGGGTGAAGTAGGGGTAATCTCAATGCCCCCTTCAGTACTGTTTTCCAGCTCGCCGGTCGTTGCGTTCAACGTGACGCTGCTGTAGAGCCCCTCGCCGATCAGCGAGATTTTTTTGATGCTACCGGTTACAGAGGAGGGGAGCGTTACGGCGAATTTGGCGGTTGCCGATTTGTAATTGTATGTGATATTGGTTGCAGCCCCTTCGGTATAGGTGCCCTGCCCATAAAGAATGGCGCATTTGTACAGACCGTTCGCGCTACCGTCCTGGCTGCTCAAATTGAAGGTGATTGAGGTCCCTGATTCGCTCAGAGCGGTACTTTTGACAAATGAGTATAGCGTGGCTCCTGAAGAGACGGAAGCTGAGAGTTGGCCCGTAAAGGTAGCTTGGTGTTTGTCCGATTCGTTAGGATATTTTTCAAAGATCAGTGACCCTTTGGCTGAGGAGCCGCCATTGATTGCGTAGACGTTGATCGCATCGGAGGCTTGCCAACCTGCAATTACACTCTCATTGGCTTGTCCATTTGGTTCAAAACTGACTTTGGTCGTGATGTCTGGCAGTTGGGCCAAAACACTAATAGATGTTTCGCTCCCGGATGGAGACGGCTTGTTGTCGTCTGAAGAGGAGCAGCTGACCAGTGCCGTTAATAGTGAGGCACAGATTAAAAGAACCTTTTTCATAATCATTTAGGTAATTAAGTTGATAATTTTTGATAATTGATTGGGTAGCATTTTCTCAAAGTTAGAAAAATGTTGTTAGAATGAACAGTTTTAGGTGAACATTTTTGTCTGGCCATCGGTGTACATCTAAAAATGATTCAAGGTCTGCACTGTTCACGGTCATACCGGCGGCAGAGGTCGTGCTTAATGCAAATTACTTTAACACCAACACATCATATTCGGTGTTGCGTCGGTGAATTTAGCGCAATTGGTTGTGCGTGTCCATACTGGTTCAACCGGTCAATCGAAGAATTTCCTCTATGTGTGTTGTATCTTCTGACTATCGCTAGTGGTTGACACTGATGAAATTATGGATAGTGTTTTTTATCGTGTTTTTGTGATTTCCAGGTTGGTGGGGTGTGACGGCTGAAGCCGGTAATGCTAAAAAATCTCTGAGAATCAAATTTCTGTTTGCATTAATAAAAGTAAACACTATATTTGTATTAACAAATTTGTTAAATAAAATTGTTAATAATGGTTGAATTGTCAGATAATGCGAAGGTTAGCAAAGAGAAAGCTATTTTGGAGGCGGCTGAACGGGAGTTTTTGACCAAAGGATTCGCCGGGGCAAGAACGGTTTCGATAGCGGAAGCTGCTGGGGTGACGCATGCCATGTTGCACTACTATTTTCGGACGAAGGAGCATCTGTTTGAACGCATTCTGGATGATAAGATGCGCATGATGGGCGAGTCGGTATTGTCGGCTTTTGGTCAGCCAGGTTTGCCTCTTGAGGAGCGTATTCGTGGAGGAGTTGAGCAGCATTTTGATTTTATAGCGGATAACCCTGATCTGCCTCGCTTTATTGTCAATGAGGTCTTTTCGCATCCGGAACGTTACGCTGCGATGCAGACAAGGCTTTCATTTATGGCGAACCGATTAATTGTCGATCTACAGCGGGATCTGGATGCTGCAGCCGCGCGAGGAGAGTTGGAGACATTGGATGTGCGCATGTTGATTCTGGATATCATATCGCTCAATATTTTCCCTTTCATAGCCTATCCGATTATTGAACCTGTATTGGGGTATGCTGCAGAGGGGGGAAGAGAGCAGTTTTTTGCGCAACGACGCAAAGAGAATGTCGAGGTGATCTTACGAAGAATAAAAAAGGCATAATGATGAAACGTTGGGTTGTTATTGGGTTATTGGGTGTGCTGATTGGGGTTCCGTCGTGGGCTCAGACCTTGGAAGAGTGTCAGCAGTTGGCGTGTGACCACTATCCGGAGATTCGGCAGTATGATTTGATTCGGCAGTCCGAACAGTACGATTTGTCGAATGCAGCACGCAGTTGGTTGCCACAGGTTTCGTTTTCGGCTCAGGCAACCTGGCAAAACAGGGTCCCAGAGTTTCCGTCGGCACTTTCCGGTATGCTTGAACAGGCAGGTGTGTCGTTGCATGGACTTGACAAGGATCAGTACAAGGTTGCTTTGGAGGTAAATCAAACAATCTGGGATGGCGGTCAGTCACAGGCCGACCGTCGTGTGATTGGGGCTACGGCGGACGAGCACCGTCAGGCAGCTGAGGTGGATTTGTATGCTGTAAAGGGTCGGGTCAATGATCTCTATTTTGGCATTCTGCTTTTGGAGGAGCGGTTGGAACAGACCGATCTGACGATTGCTTTGTTGCAGAGCAATTTGGATAAGGTTCGCTCTCTGGTTACGAATGGGGTGGCCATGCAAACGGATGCGGATGCCGTTGAGGCGGAGTTGTTGTCCGTACAGCAGCAGCGAGTTCAGATTGAGGCGTCTCAAGAGAGCTATCGTCGGATGTTGGAGTTGTTTATAGGGCAACGGTTGGCGGAGCGATTGGAGCGTCCTGAGCTGGTGGAGACGGTTTCGGGAGAGTCTGCTCGTCCAGAGTTGGCTTGGATCGATGCGCAGCAGGAGCGGTTGGCGGCGCAGGAGTTGTCTGTAAAATCGGCGACACGTCCCCGTTTTGGTGTCTTTGCACAGGGATATTATGGCTATCCAGGGCTGGATTATTTTGCCGGTATGGTATCGACCGATTGGACTTGGAATGCCTTGATCGGGGTGAAGATGTCCTGGAATTTCGGAGCCTATTATACGAAGAAAAACAGGCTCTCTAACCTGCGTGTTGCCCGGCAACAGCTCGATATTCAGCGGGATGTGTTCCTTTTTAATACCGATTTGCAGGTAGCAGAGGAGCAGGGGAACATCTCCCGGTTGCGTCGGGCGTTGGCGGATGATGATCGGATAGTGGCTTTGCGTCGTTCAGTGCGTGAGGCGGCCGAATCCAAGTTACGCAACGGAGTGATCGATACGAATGATCTGTTGCGTAAGATTACAGATGAGGCTTCGGCCCGTTCATCCCGTTCGCTTCGTGAAGTGGAGTTATTGAAGGCAATTTATGAATTGAAATATACGATTAACAGATAAAATTGATTCAGATGAAAAGGATATGGTGTTATGGGTTGCTCTCTTTGCTGGCCGTGGGATGTGGCAACAGAGATGATTTCGATGCGACGGGAACATTTGAGGCAACTGAAGTGACCGTTTCGGCTGAGGCCAATGGACGTATTCTCTGTTTTGATGTTGAGGAGGGGGATTCGGTTGAGGCAGCGGTTCCGGTAGGAGCGATTGATACGGTGCAGCTCTATTTGCAGAAGTTGCAGTTGGAGCGGCAGGTGGCGTCGGCCCGCAGCAGTCGTCCGGATGTCCGCAAACAGGCTACTGCCTTGCGTGAGCAGATTGCACAGCAGCAGACGGAGCGTCGCCGGGTGGAGAATTTGCTCAAGGATGGAGCGGCAACCACCAAACAGTTGGATGATATTGACGCACAGTTGAAGATTTTGCAGGGTCAGTTGGATGCTTTGCTTTCTACGCTGCACAACAATTTGGCCTCCATTGATGAGAACTCTTCGGCCATCGAGTTGCAGATTGCCCAGATTGAGGATAGGTTGTCGAAATGCCGCATTGTGTCGCCTGTAGGCGGAACTGTTTTGGCGAAATATGCCGAGGCGGGTGAATTGGCGGCAGTGGGGCGTCCTTTGATAAAGGTGGCCGATTTGGGTCAGGTCTATTTACGGGCCTATTTCACATCGGAGCAGTTGTCCTCTTTGCGGCTGGGGCAGCAGGTGACGGTAACGGCAGATTTTGGCGGGGATGAACGGATTGATTATCCGGGTCGGATTACCTGGATCGCCTCGGAGAGTGAATTTACGCCGAAGAGTATTCAGACCCGAAATTCGAGGGCCAATTTGGTTTATGCCGTCAAGATTGCGGTGAAAAATGACGGATGTTTGAAACTGGGCCTCTATGGGGAGGTGAAACTTTGAGAGAGATGGATACACGGATGCAACCGGCTATTGTAGCCAAAGAGTTGGTCAAACGTTACGGGAAGTTGACAGCCCTGGATCGGGTCTCTTTTGAGGTTGGTCGGGGTGAGCTTTTCGGGATGATTGGCCCGGATGGTGCGGGCAAAACGACGCTGTTTCGCTTGTTGACGACGCTTTTGGTTCCCGATAGTGGAGAGGCTACGGTTGATGGTTTGAATATTGTGGCCGATTACAAGGAGATTCGTCGGCGAGTCGGCTATATGCCCGGACGTTTTTCGTTGTATCCCGATTTGACGATTGAAGAGAATCTGGCATTTTTTGCAGCTCTGTTTGGAGTTGCGATCGAGGATAATTACGATCTCATAGCGCCGATTTACCGGCAGATCGAGCCATTCCGTAAACGGCGGGCCGGCAAATTGTCTGGCGGCATGAAACAGAAATTGGCGCTGTGTTGTGCTTTGATACATCGACCCTCGGTGCTGTTTCTCGACGAGCCGACCACAGGGGTTGATGCGGTTTCCCGGAGTGAATTTTGGGATGTGTTGGCAGGTTTGCGCGTACAGGGAGTCTCCATGCTGGTATCGACTCCATATATGGATGAGGCGGGTCGTTGTGATCGTGTTGCGTTGATTAATGGTGGGAAGATTTTGGAGATCGATACTCCGCAACGCATTGTCGAGGGGTTCGGGGAGCCCCTGTATGCCTTGTCGGGAGCGGATATGTTTGGAGTGTTGGGTGCTGCACGGCGTTGTCGTGGGGTGAGAACTTGTTATCCTTTTGGGGAGGTTCACCATTTGGTGACAACGCAGGATTTCGATAGGGCCGCTTTCGTGGCGCAGTTGTCAGCGGAAGGTTTTCGGGATGTAAAGGTAACGCCTGTTTCGGCAGGTATTGAGGATGTCTTCATAAAACGGATGGAAAATGAGTGATACAGTCATATCGGTCAGGGAGCTGTGTAAGGATTTTGGGGCGTTTCGAGCTGTTGATCGGATTACGTTTGAGGTGTCACGGGGAGAGATCTTTGGCTTTCTGGGGGCCAACGGGGCTGGTAAAACCACCGCTATGCGTATGCTCTGCGGGTTGAGTTACCCCACATCGGGAAGTGGTACTGTGGCCGGCTATGACGTGATGACGCAGGGAGAATTGATCAAACGTCGTATCGGATATATGAGTCAACGCTTTTCGTTGTATGAGGATTTGACGGTTCGGGAGAATATCCGCCTGTATGCCGGTATTTACGGTTTGACCCGTTACGGGACGTTGCGTCGGACAGTCGAGCTGCTTGACCGGTTGCAGTTTCGTTCCGAAATCGACACGCTTGTAGGCGAATTGCCGTTGGGCTGGAAACAGAAGCTGGCTTTTTCCGTGGCGACGGTTCATCGTCCCGAAGTGGTGTTTTTGGATGAGCCGACCGGCGGGGTTGATCCGGTGACGCGCCGTCAGTTTTGGGAGTTGATTTACGAGGCTGCAGCCGAAGGAATGACGGTATTTGTGACTACCCATTATATGGATGAGGCGGAGTATTGCTCCCGGGTGTCGATCATGGTCGATGGCCAGATTCGGGCTTTGGGGAGTCCGGCGGAGTTGAAATCACGTTTTTCGGTGGCGACGATGGATGAGGTCTTCCGGACGTTGGCCCGTGGTGCAAAACGTACAGAGTAAACAATTGGAGAAGAGAGATGAGAGGTTTTGGTTCATTTGTCCGCAAGGAGATGTTGCATATTTTGCGGGATCGTCGCACGATGCTCATTGTTTTGTTGATGCCTGTTGTGCAGATGCTGCTTTTCGGTTTTGCGATTTCGACGGAGGTCAATAATGTTGACTTTGCGGTCGTGGCTCCGAAACGCTCGGAGAGTATTCGGCAGCAGGTCGAGCGGCTTTCGGCCAATGATTATTTTACGTTCAAGGGGTATATTGTTCCGCAGTCGATCGATGAGGTGTTGCGTTGCGGTGAGGTCGATGCGGTGGTGGTGTTTGCGGATGATTACGATCGACGTATGAATGCATTGGCCCATGGTGAATCGGATCAGGCTGCCGTTCAGTTGATTTTTGATGCCTCCAATCCCAATGTGGCGGCCTCCGGATCGGGGTATATGCGCAATGTGTTGCAGTCGGATGGTATCTCGGTTTCGATGATGCCGGAAACGCATACGATGTACAATCCACAGATGAAGAGTGCGTACAATTTCGTTCCGGGGATTATGGGGTTGATTTTTCTGTTGATCTGTGCGATGATGACCTCGATCTCCATTGTCAGGGAGAAGGAGTCAGGCACTATGGAGGTGCTGCTTGTTTCGCCAGTGCGTCCGTTATGGATCATTTTGGCCAAAATGATCCCCTATTTTTTACTGTCGTGTATCAATCTGTTGACGATTTTGTTGTTAGCCCGCTTTGCGTTGGAGGTTCCGATGACCGGCTCCATGATCGGGCTGATCGGTACATCCCTGCTCTATATTCTGTTGGCCTTGGCATTGGGGTTGTTTATTTCGACCATTGCCAGAACCCAGGTGGTGGCCATGTTGATTTCCGGAATGGTGTTGATTTTGCCGGTGATTATGCTGTCGGGGATGGTCTTCCCGGTGGAGAATATGCCGGGTATTTTGCAAGTGGTTTCTTGTGTGATTCCGGCTCGCTGGTATATCGAGGCGATGCGTAAACTGATGATTGAGGGGGCTGCTTTCGGGGCCGTATTGCAGCAGTTTGCCATTTTGGCTGCCATGACATTCGTGTTGGTTGTGGTGGCGCTCAAAAAATTCAACGACAAACTTGAATAGAAATGAAAACTCTGTTGATTTTGCTCGATAAAGAGTTTCGGCAGCTTTTCCGGAACTCGTTTCTGCCGAAATTGGTGTTGGTGTTTCCCTTGGTCAGTATGTTGGTGTTGCCGTGGGTGACCACGATGGATGTCCGTCATATCAATGTGGCGGTGGTTGACCAGGATCGTTCATCGGCTTCCCGGCGTTTGGTGCAGAAGATTGGGGCGTCGGATTATTTTACGCTGGTCATGGTGTCGGATCGCTACCATGAGAGCTTGGCGCAACTCGAAGCGGGAAAGGTCGATGTGATTGTCGAAGTTCCTGATCAATTTGAAGCCTCTCTGGTCGATGGAACTCCCGACAAAATGCGTGTTACGACGAATGGGGTGAATGCCATGAAAGGTGGGCTGGGGGCCCAATATACTGTACAGACTATTTTACAGACGCTTTCCGAATTGATTGTTGAAAATGGGAAATCTGCACCGGCCGACGCTTTTGTGGTTGAGTGCCGTTACAATCCGACGTTGGAATATCGTCATTATATGATTCCGGCATTGATGATCATGTTGTTGATCTTGTTGAGTGGCTTTTTGCCTGCTTTGAATCTGGTCGGAGAGAAGGAGACCGGAACTATCGAACAGATCAATGTGACTCCTGTCAGTCGATTTACCTTTACGCTGGCGAAATTGATTCCCTATTGGTTGATTGGATTTGTGGTGTTGTCTATTGCCATGTTATTGGCCTGGTTGGTGTATGGATTGTCTCCGGTTGGCTCGTTGGGGGCGATCTATTTGGCGGCCGCGCTGTTTATTCTGACCATTTCCGGTTTCGGCGTTACTATCGCGAATGGCTCTTCGACGATGCAACAGGCGATGTTTGTCATGTTCTTTTTCGTGATGATCTTTGTCTTGATGAGCGGCCTGATTACCCCCATTGCTTCGATGCCTGAATGGGCGCAAGTTATTACACGCTTTTTACCACCCCGCTATTTTATTACCATTATGCAGGCGGTTTATCTTAAAGGAGCTACTGTTATGGAGCTTTGGCCGAACTATCTTCTGTTGGTTCTGTTTGCGTTTGTATGCAGCCTGTTGGCAGCTGTAACTTATAAAAAACGAAACTAAGCAAAAGTGTGAATTGTTCACTAAGCGGCTGGTGTAGTGTTATTATGTAAAGTATCTACCTTTTACATTAGGTGAATAAAGTTTTGTTTTGTAAGTTTTCGTTTGTAAGAAATAAGCTTGTATAGACTTTTACGAAATAAAACGAAATAAAATTATTTCGTTTTATTTGCTTTTGTGAAATTAACGTTATATTTGCATCAAATTAATATGCCATATTATGGAGAATACCTACGATGTTATCATCATCGGTGGCGGAGCAACCGGAGCAGGCGTAGCCAGAGACTGCTCGCTTCGGGGGATCAAGGCTCTGCTGCTGGAGCGTTCGGATATATCGACCGGAGCGACCGGACGAAATCATGGTTTGCTGCATAGTGGTGCACGTTATGCGGTGACGGATCATGAGTCGGCCGCAGAGTGTATCCGGGAAAATATGATTCTGCGCAAAATAGCCTCGCATTGTGTTGAGAAGACCGATGGGCTCTTTATTTCCTTGCCGGAAGATGGATTGGAGTACCAGGCTACCTTTGTCGAGGCATGTCGTAAAGCGGGGATTCGGGCCGATATTTTGGATCCCGAAGAGGCCAAAAGAATGGAGCCTGCAGCCAATCCTGCGTTGATCGGTGCGGTTCGTGTCCCGGACGGTGCGGTGGATCCGTTTCGGTTGACCTCTTCCAATATTTTGGATGCGAAGGCGCATGGGGCTGAAGTCCGTACCTATACCGAGGTGAAAGAGTTGATCCGTGAGCAGGATCGTATTGTCGGGGTGGTGGCTTACGATTACCATACCCGAAGTGAAAAGCGGTTTTATGCTCAGGTGGTGGTTAACGCCGGTGGTATTTGGGGACATGGCATTGCCGCTAAAGCCGGTATTACGGTCAATATGTTCCCGGCCAAAGGAGCTCTGTTGATCTTCGGACACCGCGTCAATAAGATGGTGATTAACCGCTGCCGGAAACCTGCCGATGCCGATATTTTGGTTCCGGGCGACACCATTTCATTGATTGGTACCACCTCTAGTAAGGTGCCGTATGATCAGATCGATAACATGATTGTGACTCCCGAGGAGGTGGATCTGTTGTTGCGTGAAGGAGAGAAACTCTCTCCGCAGTTGGCTTATACGCGAATTCTCCGCGCCTATGCCGGTGTGCGTCCGTTGGTGGCATCGGATGATGATCCGACCGGTCGGGCCGTAAGTCGTGGAATTGTGCTGTTGGATCACGCACAGCGTGATGGCATGCAGGGCTTTATTACAATTACCGGTGGTAAGTTGATGACCTATCGACTAATGGCGGAATGGGCGACGGATCTGGTGTGCAAGAAGCTCGGAATTAATGAACCCTGTCGGACGGCTGAGCTGCCGCTGCCGGGTTCGGTAGAGAGCAAAGAGGAGCTTGAACGCGAGAATCGAAACAAACCGCTCACCCAAAGGCGTTCGGCGATTTCACGCCACGGCGATATGGCTGCTCGGATTGCCGACAAGGATGCGGTGAAAAACAGTTTGGTGTGTGAATGCGAAGAGGTTTCGATCGGAGAGGTTGAGTATGCGATCGATAACCTGTCGGTGAATAATTTGGTCGATTTGCGTCGTCGTACTCGCGTGGGTATGGGAACCTGTCAGGGTGAGCTTTGTGCTTGTCGGGCTGCTGGATTGATGAGTAAGAAGAATCCGGTTTGTGCCAAACGGGCGAAGGCGGATTTGGTCTCGTTCCTGAATGAACGCTGGAAGGGTATGGCTCCCATTGCCTGGGGGGATACGCTGCGTGAGAGCGAATACACCACCTGGGTGTATGAAAGTGTATGTGGATTGTCGGACGAAACGGAAAAAATATCAGCACAATGAGATTCGATACAGTTATCATAGGAGGAGGGTTGGCCGGAATGGTATGTGGCATCCGGTTGGCCGAAGCTGGCAAACGTTGCGCGATTGTGTCGCAAGGACAGAGTGCGCTTCATTTTTCTTCGGGTTCGTTTGATCTGTTGAGTCACTTGCTTGATGGTACGCCGGTGAATGACCCGATGGCCGGTATTGTCGAATTGGAGAAGATGGCCCCCGAGCATCCCTATTCGGTGCTGGGTAGTGAACTTTGTGAAAAATATGCCCGTCAGGTGCCGGAGGTGTTACGTTCGGCCGGTATTGCCGTAGAGGGGGATTGCTGCAGGAATCATTATCGGATCACCCCGCTGGGCAAGGCTAAAGCGACCTGGTTGACCATGTCGGGTTATCTGACAACCAGCTCTTTGGAACAGTTCCCTTTTAAAAAGGTTTGCATTGTTAATGTCGAAGGCTTTCTGGATTTTTATCCGGAGTTTATCGCTGAAGAGCTCCGCAAATATGGGGTAACGTGCAGCTTTGGCAGCATCAATTTCCCCGATTTGGAGCAGATTCGGAAAAATCCGAGTGAGATGCGTTCGGCCAATATTGCCCGGGTGTTCGACCGGGAGGAGAATCTCGAGGCGTTGGCAGCCAAGATCAGTGAGGTTGCAGCGGATAGCGAGGCGGTGATTTTGCCGGCCATTATCGGCATTAACCGCAACGACTCGTTCGAAGTTTTGAAATCGAAAGTGTCGTTGCCGCTCTATTTATTGCCGACTTTGCCCCCTTCGATTCCGGGGATCAAGGCACAGCAGGCGCTGCAAAACCGTTTCCGGGCGTTGGGCGGTGAATATTTCCTGGGAGATTCGGCGCTTTCGGCCAATTTTGAAGGCGATCGGATCAAACAGGTCTATACGGCCGATCATGGCAATATCCCTTTCGAGGCTGATCAATTTGTCCTGGCGACCGGCAGCTTCTTCAGCAAAGGGTTGGTGGCCACACCGGATCGGATTGTGGAACCAGTATTCGGTGCGGATACCGTTTTCCAGCCGGATCGTTCCACCTGGTACACGTTGCGCTTCTTTGACAAACATAACTATCAGGCATTCGGAGTGAAAACTGACTCTGAATTGCATATCATGAAAAATGGGACAGCCTTGACCAATCTGTATGGTATCGGAGCTGGTTTGGCCGGTTTCTATCCGGTTCAGGAGGGGTGTGGTGCCGGTGTCTCCCTGCTTTCGGCTTTGTATGTTGCAGATCGGATTTTAAATAGCCTAAAATCCGCAAGCAATCTCAATGACAATCTCAATTGCAGTAAAGAGCTTGAA
>UQYM01000018.1 GCA_900545315.1 uncultured Alistipes sp. | reverse complement strand
CATCAGGTAATCGCCCGCTCCGGCCAGATAACCGCCGATAATGACCTGTTCGGGGTTGAAGATGTTGATCAGGAAGGCGATGCTCTTACCGATCTTTTCCCCGGCCTCCTCAATCAGTTCGATCGAGAGGTTGTCGTCGTTGCGTGCAGCGTTGATGATGTCGGTGATGTGGATTTTGCCGGTGTGGTTATACTTTTCCATCAGGATTGTATTGCGTCCTTTCTGGATTTGTGCAATCATCTTATTTTCAATGGCAATTCCCGAAACCTCGGTCTCCAAACACCCTTTTTTACCGCAGTCGCAGATGATCTCATTGTCAAAGAAAGGGGTGTGGCCGAACTCTCCGGCGAAGCCCGAACGACCATAATAAATTTTCCCGTCCACGATGATGCCGATGGCGACTCCCCGTCCGAGGTTGAGGTAGATGATGTTTTTTTCATCACCGGTACACCCTTTGACATATTCGCCGTAACATTTGGCGCGGGTGTCGTTTTCGATCAGTACCGGATGGCCGGTATAGGATTCGAGAATCTCGGCCAACGATTGCGGATTAGACGTAAAATATTTGTAACTGCGTCCAGTTTCAGGATTGACCCGTCCGGCAATGCAGACTCCTACACCTAATAACTTCGAACGGTCGATTGAACAGCCGGTCAAGAAATTTTCGATAGCTTGACAGATTTTGTTGAGGCATTCGTCGGTATCTTCCAAAACGAAATCAACATTACGTTGTGTAGTGATAACGTTGTTTTGCAGGTCAGTGATGGTCAGTACCATCTGATCGCGGCTTATTTCGGCCCCGGCAAAATAGATCGAGGAGTTGGCTAAACCGAAAATATTGGGACGTCGGCCGCCGCTGGTAGAGATTTTACCACGGTCGATGATAATCTTGTCGTGCACCAATTCATCAATCAGCTTGGTTACGGTTGGAATGCTGATATGAAGCTTTTGAGCCAGTTCGGCCAACGTGCAGTCGCCCTGAATGGCCATGTGGGCGATAATATTACGTTTGATGATGTTGTTTTTCTGGACAATACCCTTGGTGTGAGTTGGATCGGGGTTGTTGAAAAAATCTTGTAGAGAACTCATAGGGTTTATAGAATATGGGTAAACAGTGGTCGATGTCAAATGTGTTAAATCGATTTCCTTACTCAAAGAAAATAAAAAATATGCGATTTTCTAAATATTTTTCAAAATAATTTAACGTCTGGGTTGATTTTTATTAATTGAACGGGTATTCGCTATAAAACTTTGAAGGTCGTGGTGTGAACAAGTAGGTTGTGTATGTGCACGTTGTAAGGTAAGCTACGTAATTACTCTGATAGGCTTGACCTGACAAGATTTTGTTTGAGAGAGTAGGTGGTTTTTATTGTTATTTAGGGTTGCTTAATTGTTAAATAATTATAATAATTTCAGGATTATGTGAATAAATTATTTGTTTAAATGAATGATCTATCCTGTATTTTTAAATATAATGTTATATATTTGGCAAAAGCGGATCCGATCAAACATCGCACAATTCAAATATTAGACCTAATCTTTTTGTGTTATGAAAATGAAACTAAACTTGAATGCCCTAAGGGTAACTCTTTGTGTGGGTTTGGCGGCTTTGCTGGCCACCTCTTGTGGAAAAGGGAAACTGATGACCGAAAGTGATGTGAAGAATGCGGTTAAAGAGCTTATGGAGCCGCATGAAAAGTATTTTGCACCAACGTCTATTCAGACCGGATTTTATGAGTTGAATAGCGAGGGGGCTCGTACTGCATTGCGTAAATTGGCCGCTGCCGGTATGATTACTTATGATGCACAAATCGTTATCGAGAAGGTGTATAATTATTATTACCGTGGGGAGAAAGAGCATGTTTTTGTTTCCGTTGCGCTGACACCTGAAGGCGAGAAGTATGTGATGAGTGAAGCCGACGTGGAACAGTATAAAGAGGCATTGGAAGAGGCAAAGAAAGGCGCGAGCAAAGATCTGGAGTGTCCGAATGCCGATACGGAATATCCTGAAGCGAGTGTAGGTGAAGAGGTGATTACAAAGATTGTTCGGGATGATCCGCCTGCAACGGCAGAGTCTGCACCGGTACAAAACAATGCTCCTGCCAAGGAGAGTGCGCCTGCTGCTGAAAATACGGGCAACTCAGATAATAAGCCTGCTGCTGATTTAACCGTATATGAAAAGGCTTTGCAACAGGTGTCGACGCAAACGGTTTATGTGAAAGCGTATAAAATGCAAGTGAATAAAGTGCGTCATGTGCGGTGTACTCCAGCTATGTTTGAAGAGGGAGAGGGCGAGGCTGAAATTATTATCGAGTATTGTGATGTGACGCCATTCGGCCGTATTTTGGAGGATGTCCTCGATGGAGAAAAGATGGTGGATAGATGTAAGTTTATTTATTATAATGATTTGGGTTGGACCATGGTTGATAAAAGGTAAAGGTTGAGGTGAGAGTTTAATGTGTTCGACCCAAGTAGTGCAGCCGTATGATACGAACGGAATCATACGGCTGTTTTCTTTGTATTTGGAACTTTATGGATGTCTGATGTTGCAATTGTCGTAGAATAATTTTTGTGAGGCGTGTTTATCGTTCGATGTTGCAGCGTATGGCAGTGGGCCTAAGATTATATGTCGAGCTTATTAATTTAATAGTTCAGAGTTGTGGTTTATTACAGAGTGAAAGGCTGTGACGTTCACAGACTGGTGTGAACGTCCGGATGAGGCTGTTTTGGGGGACGATGCCGCAGAAATTGTAATCCAGAGCTCTTCTTTCCGAAGCATTCTTTGTATGTACTTGTGTGGTCGATGGAAAATTTGTGATGCCATGTTGTGGTAGAAATAATTGGAAGGTATTTTTACTTTCCGTCTCATCCCCTTTTTCTTCTCCTCACTTCTCCTCACTTCTCTTCCTTTTCTTCTTCTTCTTCTTTTTCTTTCTTCTTTCTTCTTTCTTCTTTGCCCCTTCTCTGTACTAAGGTTTGTATAAATAAAAATGCCCGCAAGACGGAAATAACGTCTTGCGGGCAATGTGATTTTGTTTTACAGATTACAGAGACTGTTTTGATGTGGCAACAGCCGAGCGATCTACTTTCTTGATCAAACCCTGCAGTACGGTGCCAGGGCCCAACTCTGTGAATGAAGTCGCACCGTCAGCAATCATGTTCTGCACAATCTGAGTCCAGCGTACCGGAGCGGTCAACTGTGCGATCAGATTGGTTTTGATTTCAGCAGGATCAGTGTGCGGTTTGGCATCTACATTCTGGTAGATGGGGCAGATCGGGGCTTTGAACGGAGCAGCTTTGATCGCAGCTTCGAGCTCAACACGGGCAGGCTCCATCAGTGGCGAGTGGAATGCGCCACCCACGTTCAGCTTCAGGGCCCGTTTTGCGCCGGCCTCGGTCAATTTTGCGCAAGCGGCGTCAATTGCCTCGTTGCTACCTGAGATAACCAACTGACCGGGGCAGTTGTAGTTGGCGGGAACAACCACGCCGGGAATTGATGCGCATACCTCTTCAACTACGTTGTCAGGCAGTGCGATGATGGCTGCCATGGTCGAAGGGTTCATTTCGCAGGCTTTCTGCATGGCCATGGCACGTTTCGATACGAGAGTCAGGCCATCCTCGAAGCTGAGAGCGCCTGCTGCAACCAGGGCGCTGAATTCACCCAGCGAGTGACCTGCTACCATCTGTGGGTTGAATTGATCACCCAGTGCTTTGGCCAGGATGACCGAGTGCAGGAAGATGGCCGGTTGGGTTACTTTGGTCTGTTTGAGTTCTTCGGCAGTACCGGCGAACATAATGTCAGTGATCGAAAAGCCGAGAATCTGATTGGCTTTTTCGAACATCTCCTTGGCTTCGGGTACGTTGTCGTACAGGTCTTTGCCCATGCCGACAAATTGGGCACCCTGACCGGGGAATACAAATGCATTCATTGCTATTTTGTTTTGAGGTTGAATTTCCATTTAGAAACGGTCTCCTTATTCGAGAAGGAGGAACGTGCTATAAACGGAGCAAATATACACATTTTTTGTTATTGTGCTCAGTTTGGAATTTTGGACATCATTTTTGACTGTTTCAGGGTCAAAATGAACGAGTTGTATCGAGGTGTTTGTGGAGTGAATAGGGGGGGTAAGGGTGATTAAATGTTAATAAAATGGTGCAGAACAGGGGCGGAAAAAACGAAAATTTGTGTTAAACTTGCACAATGTATAATGGCAAAATCTGTCGTGTGATGGCCTCAGTGCTCTATTATTTCCTTTTTTTGCTGTTTACGGTCGTCTGTTTCATTCCTTTTTCCCTGGTGTTCCTGTTGACGGTGCGATTCGATCGGGAACGGGTGATTCTTCACCGTGCATCGCGACTTTGGTCGCTGGGAATCTATCGCCTCTGTCCGTTGTGGAAAATTCAGGTGAGTGGACGTGAAAAGATTGACCGTAGCAAACCTTACGTGATTGTAACGAACCATCAGTCAATGCTCGATGTGCCGCTGATGTATGTGTTGCCGCTCAATTTCAAATGGGTCTCCAAGCGAGAGGTGATGAAGTTTCCGATTTTCGGTTGGGTGTTGCGCATGCACGGGGATATTGCGATCGAACGGGGTTCGAGCAGTAGTGCACGCCACATGATGAAGTTGGCAGATGAATATTTGGGGCGGGGTACTTCGGTGATTCTGTTTCCGGAAGGAACCCGCACCAAGACGGGACGTATGGGACGTTTCAAAGAGGGTGGATTCCTGATGGCACAGAGTGCCGGCGTGGGCGTTTTGCCGGTAGTTCATGACGGTAATTATGAGGTGCTCAATGGCTGGAAATTGCGAATGCCGCATCGGTTTCGGGTGCAGGTGCTCGATCCGATTCCGCCCGAACGGGTGATGGCCACCGATGTGAAGCAGTTGACCCGTGAGGTGGAGCAGATGATGGTGAATCTGCACCGACAGATGGCTCCGGAATATTACACCGAAGGGGACGGATCAACCGAGGGTGCCGGAGCATTGGATAAAGAAAAAAAATAGGAACAGATAACATGAGTGGTATAGCGAATTACACGGACGACGATATCAAAACCCTTAGTCCGCGGGAGCATATTCGATTGCGACCGGGGATGTATATCGGTAAATTGGGGGATGGATCGGCGGCCGATGATGGAATTTATGTGCTGATCAAAGAGGTGATGGACAACTCGATCGATGAGTTCATCATGGGAGCCGGCAAGCTGATCGAGATCACGGTCGAGGACAAGACGGTCAGGATTCGCGATTACGGACGTGGTATTCCGTTGAAGAGTCTGGCTACGGCCGTATCGGTGATGAATACCGGTGGAAAGTACGGTTCCTCGGCTTTTGTCAAGACGGTTGGATTGAACGGAGTCGGTGTCAAGGCGGTGAATATGCTTTCGAGTAGCTTTATGGCCCGCAGTATCCGGGATGGAGAGGCGCATATGGTATGGTTTGCGGCCGGCATTCAGCAGAATGACGTTTGGGAGAGCGGGGTCAACGAACGCAACGGTACGTTGATCGAGTTTGTGGTCGATGAGACGGTTTTCGGTGAGTACCATTACAATCTTGAGTATGTTGAGAACCTGGTCAAGAACTATACTTACCTCAATCTTGGGCTGACGATCAAGTTCAACGGGCAAAACTATGCTTCGAAAAACGGACTGCTCGATCTGTTGAACGAAAACATGACCGAGACGCCGCTTTATGAACCGATCCATCTCTCCGGCAAGGATATTGAGGTGGCCATCACGCATGGCACCGGTTATGGTGAGAGTTACTTTTCGTTTGTGAACGGTCAGCATACGACGCAGGGCGGTACTCATCAGAGTGCTTTCCGGGAGGCGATTGCCAAGACCATCCGGGAGTTTTATCGCAAAGATTACGATGCGTCGGATATTCGGACGTCGATTGTGGCGGCGATCAGTGTGAAGATTGTCGATCCGGAGTTTGAGTCTCAGACCAAGATCAAGCTCAGCTCGAAGCTGATGGACAAGACCAACCCGGATAGCCCGACGGTTCGCAATTATATTGTTGATTTCCTCAAGGAGCATCTCGACAACTACCTGCACAAACACCCCGAAACGGCAGATATTCTCAATAAAAAGATCATTGAGAGTGAGAAGGAGCGTAAAGCGATTTCGGGGGTGCAGAAGAAGGCTCGCGAGATTGCCAAAAAAGTAAGCCTGAACAACAAGAAGCTGCGAGATTGCCGTATTCATCTGGGGGATAAGAACGAGCGGGCCGAAGAGTCGATGATCTTTATTACGGAGGGTAATTCGGCCAGCGGCTCGATCACCAAGTCGCGTGATGCCAATACGCAGGCTGTCTTCTCGCTGCGAGGTAAACCGTTGAACTGCTACGGATTGACCAAAAAGATCGTTTACGAGAACGAAGAGTTCAATCTGTTGCAGGCTGCACTCAACATTGAGGAGGATATGGATAACTTGCGTTACAACAAGATTATCATTGCGACCGATGCCGATGTGGACGGGATGCATATCCGTCTGTTGTTGATGACCTTTTTCCTGCAGTTTTTCCCGGATGTCATTCGTTCGGGGCATCTCTATATTTTGCAGACACCGCTGTTCCGGGTGCGTAACAAGAAGGAGACGCGGTACTGTTACAGCGAGGAGGAGCGGTTGAAGGCGGTCGATGCGTTGGGCCCTAATCCGGAGATCACTCGATTCAAAGGTTTGGGTGAGATTTCGGCAGATGAGTTCAAGGAGTTTATCGGAGAGAACATGCGGCTTGACAAGGTACGTGTCACCAAAGAGGATCCGATTCACGATCTGTTGGAGTTCTATATGGGTAAGAACAGCAACGAACGACAGGGATTCATCATCGGCAATTTGCGAATCGAAGCCGATTATGTGGAAGATTTGATTTAGTGTAACGGTTATGAAGGAGGATTTGAACGATAATCATATAGAGCACCTTTCCGAAGAGGAGTCGTCTTATACGGAGACGACCGGGGAAGATACCGGATCGGAACTGTCAGATCAAGAACAAGAAGATGACGCCGGTGGAGAGAAAGCTCGGCAACATATGGAGGCGTTGAGTGTCGAGGAGGAGACTGCAGCGGCCGAAGAGATGCGCAATAAGGAGATTCGCGCGGCCAGTGAGGGCAAGTTTGGACGGCTCATCAACGAAGAGGGTGGTCGGAAGAAGTTGACCGGCATGTACAAGGAGTGGTTTTTGGACTACGCCTCGTATGTGATTTTGGAGCGTGCGGTGCCTCACGTTGAGGATGGATTGAAACCGGTTCAGCGACGCATCCTGCATGCCATGAAGAAGCTCGATGACGGACGCTATAACAAGGTGGCCAACATCATCGGTTCGACCATGCAGTATCACCCGCATGGTGATGCCTCGATTGGGGACGCGCTGGTGCAGTTGGGGCAGAAAGAGCTGTTGATCGACTGTCAGGGTAATTGGGGAAATATCCTGACCGGTGATAGTGCCGCAGCGCCCCGTTATATCGAAGCGCGTCTGTCGAAATTTGCGCTGGATGTAGCCTTTAGCCCGAAGATTACCGAATGGATGCTCTCCTATGACGGCCGAAATCAGGAGCCGGTGACCCTGCCGGTCAAATTCCCGTTGTTGTTGGCGCAGGGCGTTGAGGGTATTGCAGTCGGATTGGCTTCGAAAATTCTGCCTCATAACTTCAACGAACTGTTGGATGCCTGTATCGCCTATTTGCGGGGCGAGAGTTTTGAACTCTATCCAGATTTTCCGACCGGTGGTTTGGCTGATGTGTCGCGATACAACGATGGTTTGCGAGGCGGATCGGTCAAGGTGCGTGCCCGAATCAACAAGATCGATAAACGGACACTGGCGATAACGGAGATTCCTTACGGTACGACGACAGAATCGATCAAAGAGTCGATCATCAAGGCTAACGATAAGGGCAAGATCAAGATTAAAAAGGTGGATGATAACACCTCGGATAAGGTGGAGATCATCATCCATGTGAGCAACGACGAATCGTCGGACAAGACGATCGATGCGTTGTATGCCTTTACCGATTGCGAGGTTTCGATCTCTCCGAACGCTTGTGTCATTATGAATGACAAGCCTCATTTCATGGGGGTGCGTGAGATCTTGTGCCGCAATGTCGATCATACCCGTGAGATGTTGAAAGCCGAGCTGAACATCCGTTTGGGTGAGTTGGAGGATGATTGGCACATGTCTTCTCTCGAAAAGATCTTTATTGAGGAGAAGATTTTCCATGATATTGAGGAGTGTACCACTTGGGAGAGCGTATTGGAGACGATCGACAAGGGGTTGACCCCTTTCAAACCACGCCTGCATCGGGAGGTGACCCAAGACGATATTATTCGGTTGACCGAGATCAAGATCAAACGAATTTCGAAGTATGACGGCTTCAAAGCCGATGAACATATCCGTGGTGTGGAGGAGGCCATAGCTGAGGTAAAACGCAATTTGGCCACGTTGACCGAATATACTATCGCCCATTTCCAGCGTATCAAGGAGAAGTATGGTAAAGGGCGTGATCGTAAAACCGAGTTGCGGGAGTTTGATTCGATTGAGGCGACCAAAGTGGTGGTAGCCAATGCCAAACTCTATGTGGATCGTGCCGAAGGGTTCTTTGGGATCGGACCGGCCATGCGCAAGGATGAGTTCGTTTGCGACTGTTCGGATATTGATGACGTGATTGTCATTACCAAAGAGGGTAAATATATCATTACCAAAGTCTCAGATAAAGCCTTCTTTGCCAAAAATATCTATTATATCGGCGTATTCAAACGCAACGACGAACGGACCATTTACAACGTTCTTTATCGCGATGGGCGGAACGGTCCGTTGATGATGAAACGTTGTGCTATTAAGGGAATCACGCGCGATCGGGAGTATGATCTCACAAAGGGTACCCCCAAGAGCGAAATTCTCTATATGAGCGTCAATCCCAACGGCGAAGCTGAGGTGCTGAAGATCTATTTCAAGCCCCGTCCCCGTCTGAAGAAACTGATTGTCGATCTCAATTTCGGTGATTTGGCCATCAAAGGGCGTCAGTCGCAGGGTAATCTCTTCTCGCGGTATGCAATTCACAAGATTGTCTTGAAAGAGAAGGGAACTTCGACCTTAGCAGGTCAGAATATCTGGTACGACGATGAGATCCGTCGGCTCAACACCGACGGACGTGGAGTGTTGTTGGGTGAATTTGCCGGTGATGACCACCTGATCGTGATGAATGACAAGGGACAGTATTATACCACATCGTATAATCTGGGGTTGCACTTCCCTGAGGATACAGTTCGGGTGGAGAAGTATGAGTCGGGACGGATCTATTCAGTGGTCTATTTCGATGCGGAACAACAGTTCTACTACATCAAACGTTTTATGGCTGAGGTGAGCGATAAGATGCAGAACTTTGTTGAGACGGCTACCGGTGATCGTGTGGTGGCCATCAGCATCGATCCCTATCCGCAGCTGGAGGTTGTCTTTGGAGGTGCACACGCTTCGCGGCCTGCCGAGCGCATCGATGTCGATGCCTTTATCGGCGTGAAGAGTCACCGTGCCAAAGGGAAACGGGTGACCACCTTTGCGGTTGATCATCTCGAATTTGTCGAGCCGCTGGATAAAGATCCGCACACCTCTGGAGAGGGCAACGAAGGCGACCCTTCTGATCCAGAGGGTGGCGAAATGTCACCTGCTGGTGAAGGCGTTGACAACGAAGCAGGTACTTCGGTTGGCGCTGAGGCGACTTCGACCGGGAGCGGTAACGGTACTCCAGTGAATGAGACCCCGGCTGGCGAGGTTAAACCAACAGCTTCAAACAGCTCTTCGGCTGGTCAGGCTTCCAAGCGAGAGTATGTGGCCGGAGATAGTGTCGAGTTTGATTTTACCGACGAAAAGCAGCAGCCCACCGAGGAGCAACCTCAGATGGAGCTGTTTTAACTGCCAGAGCGTTGGCACTTTGAAGAAATTTTGTTATTTTAGAATTTGACGGATTGGGTGTAGCCTGATTCGACGATAGATCCGAAAGGGGTAGCTGTTTATGTTGCTGTTTTTGGTGGGATACATGGGGTGTGGCAAAAGTTCGATTGGCCGGCCGTTGGCCAAAAGGCTCGGGATGCAGTTCATCGATATGGACACGGAGATCGAACGGCGTTGCGGCATGAGTATCCGGGATTTTTTTGCGGCACATGGCGAACAGGAGTTTCGTCGTTATGAGCATGAAGTGCTCCAGGAGTTGACCAAGGCCGAGAATACGGTGGTGGCCACCGGGGGTGGGGTTCCCTGTTTTTTCGACAATATGTCGTTGATGAATGAGGCGGGAATTACCATCTATTTTAAGCTGTCTCCCGAAAAGTTGGCGGCCCGGCTCGAATATGGGAAAAATAAACGACCTTTGCTTCGTGGCAAAAGCCAACAAGAACTGGTGTCGTTTATCCAGGATAATCTGCAACAGCGCGAGCCATATTACGCTCAGGCTCGGTTGATTGTGGAGGGAGATCGGCTCAGTGATGAGTATATGGCCCGTCATGTGATGTTGTATGTGGAACATATCCGAACCCTGAAAAGAGAACAATGATATGAAACGCTATTTGGTTGTGATGGCCCTCGGTTTGCTGACGGCATGCGGAGGCGCAAAACAGCAGGGCGAGTTGGCCTGGAAAACCGATTCGTTGCAACGCGCCAGCGATAGTACATTGCTGGTTCATTTGGTTTATCCGGTTTTAACGGATAGCAGTGTGTTGGCCGATTCGGTCAATCGGACGGTCGAGGAGGTGCTCCGCTCTTCGTTTGATGCGTTGGATTCGTTGCAGGGGAACTACACGCTTGAACAGAGCGTCGATTCGATGTTGCAACGCAAAAACCGTGAGAATATGACTCGTCTGGTCCCCTATACCTTTGTATCGAACGGAGCGACTTATCGTTACGGCGATGTGGTGTCGGTTTGGATCGAACGCTATCTGTTTACCGGAGGAGCGCACGGTGTGACACTTTCGGAGTTTTACAACTTTGATTACAATAGCGGCAAACGTCTCGCTGTGGCTGAGATTTTTGACGATACTACTCAATTGAGCCAGTTGAATCGTGAGGCCTTCGCAAAATACTTGACCGAACAGGGAATTACCGATGTCGATCAGGCTTTGTTTGTTTCGCCGGATCAACTACCTTTGCCAAAGAATATCGGATTCGACTCTACAGGGGTCGTGATGCGGTATAACCAGTACGAAATAGCTCCGTACGCCATGGGCATTTTGTCATACAGTCTGCCCTATGATCAGGTGAAATCGCTGTTGCGTTAAACAGCCCTACCAGTGGCGTTGAGGGGGAGATCCCTTTAAGGGGGAAGAGAAGACTTAGCGATTGACTCGCATAACGACGTTTGATGCTATGTGCGTTGGTCGAGAGAGTGCACAGGTACACGAAGATTGTGTGGCTGTATGATATGAAAAGCCAGACTCGCAGAGGCCTGCATGAAGGGCTATATGTGACCTGATGCAGGTCAAGGCGTTTTGTGGCGCAGGGTGTGAAGGTGCTGGGGCAGCGATCGAGGTAGCGCCTAAGAAATAAGAAGAGGCAGAGCGTAAAAAATGGATTAACTATCCTGATCGGTCGATGAGAGCGAGTGGAGCTGAGGTGACAATCTTGACTTGGTTTGAACAGGTTACATAAATTAAGGATCACATTTCAGCCAATGTCCGATCTCAGTAAAAATGTGATAATAAAATTTGATAGTCCAAATAAACCAATCCCAACAGGAATGATACTCTTTTTCAGAAAAGCAAATGTCATTTATGCTGTCGATGCGCGCAAGGAGCTTTCGGCGGCGGATCTTGCCAAGTTGACTTGGCTTTTCAGTGAAGCGAAACAACTCGATGCCGAGGTTCTCAACGGCATCTTCATCGGCCCACGCCGTGAAATGATCACCCCTTGGAGTACCAATGCCGTCGAGATTACCCAGAATATGGGTATCGAGGGTATTGCACGTATCGAGGAGTTCGAAATTGTCAAAAGCGAGGATACCCCTTACGATCCGATGCTGCGTCGTTTGTATCGTTCCATCGATCAGGACGTTTACACGATCCGTAAGCAACCCGATCCTGTCATTTATATCGATGATATTGCTGCCTACAACCAGCAGGAGGGTCTGGCGCTGAGCGAAGATGAGATGACCTATTTGAAGAACCTCTCGGAGCGAATTGGTCGCAAGCTGACCGATAGCGAGGTGTTTGGTTTTTCGCAGGTGAACTCGGAGCACTGCCGTCACAAGATCTTCAACGGATTGTTCATTGTGGATGGTGAGGAGATGCCTTCGACGCTGTTCGGGCTGATCAAAAAGACTACAAAGGCCAATCCGGGTCGTGTCGTATCGGCTTACAAAGATAACTGCGCATTCTTGCAGGGTCCTGTGGTGGAGCAGTTTGCACCGGCCTCACACGAGACGTCCGATTACTATACGGTCAAAGATTTCGAGAGTGTAATTTCGTTGAAGGCCGAAACCCACAACTTCCCTACAACCGTAGAGCCGTTCAACGGTGCGGCAACCGGTACGGGTGGTGAGATTCGTGACCGTATTGCCGGTGGTAAGGGTGCCTTCCCGGTGGCCGGTACAGCAGTGTATATGACGGCCTATCCCCGTTTGGATGGCGGTCGGGAGTGGGAACAGAACACGACTCCTCGCGAGTGGCTCTACCAGACTCCGGAGGATATTTTGATCAAGGCGTCGAACGGTGCATCGGATTTTGGTAACAAATTCGGTCAGCCGTTGATTTGCGGTAGTTTGCTCACCTTCGAACATTTCGAAAATGGAAAGAAGTTCGGATACGATAAGGTGATCATGCAGGCTGGTGGTATTGGTTACGGCCGGAAAAAAGATAGCATCAAAGGCGAGCCGCAGGCCGGAGACAAAGTGGTGCTGTTGGGTGGTGATAACTACCGTATCGGCATGGGCGGTGGAGCTGTATCGTCGGTGGCAACCGGTGAATATGCCGGTGCAATTGAGCTGAATGCTGTGCAGCGTTCGAATCCGGAGATGCAGAAACGTGCCTACAACGCTATTCGTGCCGCAGCCGAGGAGGATGAGAACCCGATTATCTCGATTCACGACCATGGGGCGGGTGGTCACCTGAACTGCCTCAGTGAGTTGGTGGAATCTACTGGTGGTCGTATCGATATGGAGAAGTTGCCGATCGGAGACCCGACCTTGAGCGCCAAAGAGATTGTCGGCAATGAGTCCCAGGAGCGTATGGGCTTTGTGGTCAAGGAGGAGCATATCGAAAAGTTGCGTCGCATTGCTGAACGTGAGCGTTCGCCTTTCTATGTGATTGGAGAGGCAACTGGTGATATGCAGTTCACCTTTGTCAACAATGAGACCGGTGAGAAACCGATCGACCTCAAATTGGAGGATATGTTCGGTAAGGCACCTCGTACGGTGATGACCGACCATACCGTAAAAGAGAGTTACGCAGAGCCGCAGTATGACGCCGGCAAGTTGGTACACTATATTGAGAATGTATTGCAACTGGAGGCTGTTGCGGCGAAGGATTGGTTGACCAATAAGGTGGACCGCTCCGTGACGGGACGTGTGGCCAAACAGCAGACTGCCGGTAGCGTACAGCTGCCTTTGAACGATTGCGCTGTGGTTGCTCTCGACTATCAGGGCAAACACGGTATTGCTACGGCATTGGGGCATGCTCCGGTGGCGGCTTTGGCAGATCCGGCCAAAGGTTCCGTTTTGGCGATCACCGAGGCGTTGACCAATATCGTGTTTGCGCCGATTGACGGCGGACTGCCTTCGGTGTCGCTCAGTGCAAACTGGATGTGGCCCTGCAAAAACGAGGGCGAAGATGCCCGACTCTATACGGCAGTTCAGGCGGCCAGTGATTATGCCTTGGCTCTCGGAATCAACATTCCGACCGGTAAGGACTCACTGTCCATGACCCAGAAATATAAGGATGGCGAACAGGTGTATGCGCCGGGTACGGTGATTATCACCTCGGCCGGAGAGGTTTCCGATGTGAAGAAGGTGATTTCGCCCGCTTTGAAACATCGTCGCAGCCAGATCATTTATGTGGATATGTGCCGCGATAAGTTCCGTTTGGGTGGTAGCAGCTTTGCCCAGGTGGTAGGCAGCGTCGGAATGGATGTTCCGACCGTCACCTCGGCCGACTATTTTACCCGTGCTTTCGGAGCCGTTCAGCAGTTGATCGAAGAGGGTAAGGTTTTGGCCGGACACGACGTTTCAGCCGGTGGTTTGATTACTACCCTGTTGGAGATGACCTTTGCCGATAATCGCAGCGGTATCGATCTGAGTCTGGCCGCTTTGGCTGAACCTGATCTGATCAAGGTGCTGTTCAGTGAGAAACCGGCTGTGGTACTGCAAGTAGAGAATGGCTCTGAGATTTGCGAAAACCTGAAATTCGACGGTATTGACGCATATGTAATTGGTGATGTCAACCAGGAGCGTCGCTTTACCTTGACCAATGCTGGTGTGGAGTTGACGTTGTTGATCGACGATTTGCGTGATACTTGGTTCAAGACCTCCTATCTGTTGGATCGCCGTCAGAGTGGTGCACAAAAGGCGTCGGAGCGTTTTGCCAACTATAAAAATCAGGAGTTGTCGTTCATCTTCCCCGAAAACTTTACCGGAAAATTGTCTCAATGGGGACTGGAGGCCAGCCGTCGTACACCGAGTGGTATCAAGGCTGCAGTGATCCGTGAGCAGGGCTCTAACAGTGAGCGTGAGATGGCATGGTGCATGTATTTGGCTGGTATGGATGTCAAAGATGTACACATGACCGACTTGATCAGTGGTCGTGAGACACTGGAGGATGTCAACATGATTGTCTTTGTCGGCGGTTTTGCCAACTCAGATGTGCTTAATTCTGCTAAAGGTTGGGCTGGTGCTTTCTTGTATAACGAACGGGCTAAAGAGGCACTCGATCGCTTCTATGCACGTGAGGATACCCTCTCGCTGGGAGTCTGCAACGGATGCCAGTTGATGGTGGAATTGGGATTGATTACCCCCGATCACGATAAAAAGCCGCGAATGCTGCACAATGATTCGCATAAATTCGAATCTTGCTTCGTTAATGTTGAGGTGGAGAAGGGTTCGGTGATGTTCGATTCGTTGGCCGGCAGCCGTTTGGGAATTTGGGTAGCGCACGGTGAAGGTAAGTTCCGTCTGCCTTATGAGAAGGAGCGTTACAACATTCCGTTGAAATATGCTTACAGCGAGTATCCCGGTAACCCGAATGGCAGTGATTATGATGCAGCCGGTATTGCATCGGCCGATGGCCGTCATGTGGCGATGATGCCGCATATCGAACGTTCGTTGCGTCCGTGGAACTGGGCTTACTATTCGGAAGATCGCATGGATGACGAGGTAACTCCATGGATCGAGGCATTTGTCAACGCCCGAAAGTGGATTGAGCAGAAAAAGAATCGGTAATGAATAATGCGCCGATAGCCGTTTTTGATTCGGGGCAGGGAGGGTTAAGTGTTTGGAGTGAACTATACCGTGGCCTGCCCCATGAATCACTGCTCTATTACGGTGACGGTAAAAATTGTCCGTACGGCAATCAATCGAAAGAGCAGGTGACGGAGTATGTCGATTATGCGGTTCGTCGCATGTTGGCGGCTGGAGTGAAGATGATCGTGATAGCCTGCAATACGGCGACGGCAGCGGCTATCGACTATTTGCGAGCCACCTATCCGGTTCCTTTTGTAGGGCTGGAGCCGGCGGTGAAGCCGGCGGCGCTCTCTTCGCGTAGCGGTGTGATTGGAATATTGGCCACGGCAGGCTCCCTCAAAGGCCGCCTGTTCCAAACCACGGCACATAAGTATGCCGATAAGGTACGGATCATTGAACAGGTCGGGGAGGGATTCGTCGAGTTGGTCGAAAGCAATCGGGAACAGAGCCCGGAGGCCTATGAGACGGTAGCTCGGTTGTTGAAACCGATGCTGGATGCAGGAGCAGATCGGATAGTGTTGGGTTGTACACACTATCCTTTTTTGGCTGATGCGATGCGACGGGTGATCGGGGAGCGAGATGTGCAGTTGATCAATCCTGCTCCCGCTATCGAGCGGCGCGTAGCTTCGCTGCTCGAGCAGTATGATCTGGCGGCTGAGGCCGTTCATAAGCCTGAATATACCTTTATGACCAGTGCGGACGATGCCTATTTGGCCCGTTTGGTCGCCAAAAGTGAACAGGCCAAAGCATTGGTTTCGGCATAAGAGCTCCGATACTTCGAGTGTAGATAAGCGGTTGCACCTCTTTTTGGGTGTATTTCTGAATTTGTGACGTGTAAGAGTCTGTTTGCCGGCATCGGTTGGTAAACGTAGTGAAAGCAAATTGTCTGAAGCATATTCGGACCGAGTTGAATCGATTAGTAGTTTAAAACGCAATATGGCAACAACGGCAAAGAAAAAGCCGGCAGCAACAGCTGCTAAACAGCCTCGACAGCAGGGACTGAGTGATATGCAACGGTGGATGTTGGGTGTCATTCTGTTTGTGGTAGGGTTGTTGATCCTGTTATCGGTTATCTCATATTTCTTTTACTGGAAAGCGGATCAGTCCATTACGACACATGGCGCATTGGTCAGTGATATGGAGTTGGCCGTTCACAACTGGTGCGGTAAATTGGGGGCAAGAGTCGCTAACTTTATTGTCGGGCGTTGGTTCGGCCTGTTCGGAATCTGTGTGCCGATTGTCATTATGATCGTAGCTTTGCGGATCATGCGCTTCCGCCCTACATTCTTGCGTAAATCGGTGCGGTTGACCTTGATCCTGATGATTCTCGGCTCTCTGACGTTGGGGCTGATTTTCGACGATGCGTGGAATATCTTCGGTTCGGGGCTGGGCGGAGAGCATGGTATTGCGATCTCCCGTTGGCTCAGTTCGTTGATTGGTCCGCTGGGAACTAGATTGGTGCTGTTGTTGGCCTTTATTATCTATGCAGTTTATATAAATCGCAATACCATTGGTTTCCTGAATCGTTTGGGCAAGGGGGTTGTGGATAATGGTAAAAAACTGGGCGGGGCTTTGACTTCGACGGCTGCCGATCTGTTGACCCACGAGACCGATAGAGAGGGGCAGCCCCGAGGGCAGGCAACGGCTTCATCCAAACAAAAGCCTGGTGCTGGAGCCGCCTCATCAGAGGTGAATCCGAGTGCAGCGTTTGATCCGAACGAGATTCATCCGGTTCCCGGTTCTGCCTATTCATTGGACCCGAATGCAGAAAACAATCAGGTGGATCATCCTGCTGCCACGGTGGATGAATGTGGATTTACGGTATTGCACGGACAGCAGGATGCAACCGGGATGAATCAACCGACAGCAGACCCTGAGCCACCCCGGATGATCGAGGTGCAGGATGATAATGGATTCTGGATCCGAAAGCCGGTCGATGAGGCTGAAGCGCCTGCTGCGTCGCAACCTGTAGAACAGAATGCGAATTTGTATGAGCATCAGGATGAATGCGGCTTTACCATTCAATATGCGGTTGGGGATGATCCTCAACCGACTGCTCCTCCAGCTGGAGCTTGGCCAGACCGTCTTCATGATGATACTTTGCCGACCGGGGAGCCGTTAGACCATTCATCGTATGGGGAGGCGACCGAGATGCAACCTTCGACGTGGCAAAATACCCAGCCTGTTCAACCTTCGCAAGCTGTGCAGGATGAGTCTTCGTTCCAGACAGTTTGGCCGGGAAGTGAAGAGCATGATTCGCAGCAGACGGATAATCCCTTTAAATCCGATCCGGTACCTCCTTATGCGCATGCGTATGGAGAAGAACATGCCCCTGCTGTGCCGTTTGCATCATCGCAGCCTGCGGAGACTGTTTCGGATATGCCGATGGCTGCAAATGCCGATTTCGTTGCGGCGGTACCGAATGATTCGGACGTAACCAGCATGCCGGGTATGGCGGTGAATCATCTTCCTGAGGATCGAAGTTTGACCCCTGAAGAGATTGAGAATACGCAGTATGATCCGACGCTCGAGTTGTCGCATTATCAGCGGCCGCCTCTGGAGCTGTTGGAAGACCATACGGTTGAGGCGAGCGTTTCGAGTGAGGAGATTTACGAAAACCGCAATCGCATTAAGGCCACGCTTGAAAACTTCGGAATCAAGATCGACAAGGTGATGGCGACGGTAGGTCCTACGGTCACTTTGTATGAGATTGTTCCGGCGCCGGGTGTGCGCATCTCGAAGATTAAGAACCTGGAGGACGATATTGCTTTGAGTCTGGCGGCTTTGGGTATCCGTATTATTGCGCCGATTCCGGGCAAAGGAACGATCGGTATCGAGGTGCCGAACAAGGATAAGAAGGTGGTTTCGATGTATTCGGTGATCAAATCGGCCAAATTCCAGGAATCCACCTATGATATCCCGGTAGCATTGGGTAAGACGATCCAGAATGAGACCTTTGTGATTGACCTGGCCAAGATGCCCCACCTGTTGGTGGCCGGTGCAACCGGACAGGGTAAATCGGTCGGACTGAATGCGCTGATTACGTCGCTGCTTTACAAGAAGCACCCTTCGGAGTTGAAGTTGGTGCTGGTCGATCCGAAGAAGGTGGAGTTGACTTTGTACAGCAAGTTGGATCACCATTTCCTGGCCAAGATGGAGGGCGAAGATGAGGCGATCATCACCGATACGCACAAAGTGATCTATACGCTCAACTCGCTCTGTATCGAGATGGACCGACGCTACGAATTGTTGCGTAAGGCCGAGGTACGTCACGTCAAGGAGTACAATGCCAAATTCAAGAGCCGGAGATTGAATCCGAATAAGGGACACCGTTATTTGCCCTATATCGTAGTGATTATCGATGAGTTCGCCGACCTGATCATGACAGCCGGGCGAGAGATCGAGACGCCGATTGCACGTATTGCCCAGTTGGCTCGTGCGGTGGGTATTCATCTGGTCATTGCCACCCAACGACCGACCACCAATATCATCACCGGTGTGATCAAAGCCAACTTCCCAGCCCGCATCGCGTTCCGTGTGACCTCGATGGTTGATTCACGGACGATCATCGACCAGCCGGGAGCTAATCAGTTGATTGGTCGGGGCGATATGTTGGTGTCAACTGGCAATGAGTTGACCCGTGTGCAGTGTGCCTTTGTTGATACCCCCGAGATTGAACGGATTACGGAATATATTAGCAACCAGCAGGGCTTTGGCTCAGTATATGAACTGCCTGCTTACAGTCCCGACTCTGTAGATAGCGGCAATTCGACGTCGGGAAGTCGTACGGCTTCTGCCCAGTTCGATGCTAAATTTGAAGAGGTGGCCCATTTCGTCGTGCAAAACCAGCAGGGATCGACCTCCTCGATTCAGCGTCGGTTTGCGTTGGGGTACAATCGTGCGGGACGTATTATGGATCAGCTCGAAGAGGCCGGTATCGTGGGGCGTGCCGAGGGAAGCAAACCCCGTGAGGTGTTGATCAAAGATGAGATCACGCTGGATAATATTTTGCAAAGTTTGAGAGGTTAAATTGTTGGGATATGGCTTTTCATATGCGAAATTGGCGTTCGGTTTTACTGGCTGTCTTGTTGGGATTGACCTGCAATCTGGTTTCGGCCGATCCAAAATCCAAACAGCTGTTGGATGGAATGACGGCACGTTTGGCTTCGTATAAAAGCTACGAAATCTCCTTTGCCTTTGCGATGCAGGGAACGGCTCAGACATCCGGTACTGTCGTGGTCAGTGGCAATTGTTATCGGGTGAAAATGCCCGATTTGGAGGTGTACTGTGATGGTAAAATCTGTCAGACCTATATTCCTTCCAATAAAGAGGTAACCATCGAGTCTTTGGATCCGAACGGGAACAATCTGGTAGCCTATTTTGTCCGTTTTCTGCGCATGTATGACCAGGATTTCAACCACATCTATCGCGGAACGCAGTTAGTTAACGGTAAGCAGTTAGAGGTGGTGAAGTTAACCCCAAAATCACCCGATTCGGACTTTTCGTCGATCCAGCTGGAGTTGGATCCCACGACCAAACTTCCCGTGAAGGCAAGTTTTATCATTCGAAATGAATCAGACACGGTTGGAATTTCGATTCGAAATTTGAAGCCGAATGTTCCGGTAAGTTCATCCATGTTTACTTTCGATCGGTCGAAACATCCTGGAGTCGAGGTTATCGATTTCCGATAGGTGCATCAGCAGATGCAATGAAGGTCGCTGTAAGGATGACGTAGTACCGTTCCTACTGTAGAGTTAGTGTGACTGGAATTGTCGGATCCATCTGTAACATAATAGTCGAGGGGGAGAGGCTTCCCCCTTTCTTGTCTTGAGCGCGCATTTACCTGCCTTGTATTTTCTATGGGAACGCTCAAGAGGATGAGAAAGACAGAAAATTCGATGATAACGTTAAACATTGGCAAGATAAAATTAAGGGCAGTATCATGTGATACTGCCCTTAATCTATTTTGAGGCTGAAAATTGGCTAACGAATGCGGTCCAGAGAGCGTACCAGTGCTTCATCTTTGGCAATGCGTCGGCGGGCGATCCAGACCGATACAATGCTCAGCAACAGTAACCCGCTTTGTGACAACATGACGAATTTGGGTTGAGGCATCTCTGCGATCGGTAAGTCGATCCGTTGGAGGTAAATCAATACGCCGGCTGAAATGACCAGCAATACGATCTCGATGATGCAGAGCAACATCTGTACTTTGCGTTTTTTGTACAGAAAGATTGTGACAAATGGCAGCAGCGTGGTTACGGTTAACAGAATTCCGAACCAGGGAAAGGTAACAACCTCATTGATGACCGCATTGTTGGTTAATTCGGTTACATAGACTCCCCAAGCGGTCAGATCGATATGCATGCCGCTCACATCACTGGTGGCCAAAGGTACGAACAGCAGCAGCCCTGTAAAAACAGTAGCTAAAAGCAGATATAGCGTTTGTATGCGTTGAATCATATGTTGATTTTTGAAATTTAGTTTAGATTTATATCAATACGGCTACACAAGCAGCTGCGGACTGGAGCCAAAATACACCCTTATTTTGGAATCGTTCTAGTTGTGTTATGTGCCGTTTAGTCATGATGGGTTGCACTATAACAAAGCCCAGTTCTCGTTCCCGAGGCTACATGGAGAAAAGATCCCGTTCGGCTGGCGCTGCAGGCTGCTCTTTTGCCGGTGCTGCTTCCGACTGAGGTGCCGGTGCAGGTTCTGACACCACTTGGGATTTCTCTGGGGTCCGGGGCTGATGTTTTGCAGGTGCTTCAGAGGCCGGTTTCGTTTCTGCTACTTGGAGTGTCTCTTTAGCAGGTGTGGTCCGAGCCTGGGAGGTTGCCGGGACTTCAGGTGCCGGTTTACCGGGAGCAGTGTTCTCCGACGTTGCGGAGGCGTCTTGTGATTGCGGCTTCCCTTGTGCCGGTTTGCCGGTTGCGGTCTGCTCCTGAGGGGCATTGTTTGCGGCCTCAGTCACTTCGGCCTGGCGGGTCTCCGGTTTTACCGCAGTATTGCGGTTTTTGTCAAATTTTCCGCGACGAGATCTGTTCCGAGAACCCCTTGAACTTTCTTGTCCTTCATCGGCCACTGTGGCGGAGGCGTTGCGACCCTCGGAAGCGGAGGCTGCAGGGGCTTGATTCCGTTTGCGATTATCTTTATGTTCCGTTGAATCGGACGAGTTGCGGGGTGTGGGTGCTGCTCCTTGATTTTGATCGGATGAGGCTTCAAGGCGTTCGTCGATCAGATAACGGTTCCGTTCGCCGGAGTTACGGTTGATCAACTCGCCGATAAAGCCGGCCAAAAAGAGCTGTACGCCGATAATTACTGCTGTGATGGCGATAAAGAAGAGCGGTTGCTCGGTCACTCCACGAATAGGCAACAGGTGGGCCTGTTTGTAGAGCTTTTCGGCAATCAGAGCGATGGTTGTGCCGCCACCGACCAGGAACATCAATGTCCCGAGTCCGCCGAAGAAATACATCGGGCTCTTGCCGAATTTGGACATGAACATGACGGTGATCAAATCGAGATATCCTTTGATCATACGTTCCCATCCGAACTTCGACTTACCATATTTGCGGGCCTGATGGTGCACCACCTTCTCCCCGATATGGCGGAATCCGGCGCTTTTGGCCAGCAGCGGGATGAAGCGGTGCATTTCGCCATAGACCTCAATGCTCTTGATCACCTTATTGCGGTAGGCTTTCAAACCGCAGTTGAAATCGTGCAACTTGATGCCCGAAGCCAAACGTGCGCAGAAGTTGAAGAATTTGCTCGGCAGTGTTTTCCCCAGCGGATCGTGGCGACGTTTTTTCCAGCCGCTGACCAGATCGTAGCGTTCGAGCTTGATCATGCGATACAGGTCGGGAATCTCGTCTGGTGAGTCTTGCAGGTCTGCATCCATGGTAATGACCACCTCGCCGCGGGCAGCTTCGAAACCGCAGTAGAGGGCGGCCGATTTGCCATAGTTGCGACGGAAACGGATGCCGCGGATGTTGGAATCGCGACGTTGAAGCGAACGGACGACATTCCAGGAGTTATCGCTGCTGCCGTCATCGACAAAGATGATTTCGTATGTGTAATTGTTTGCGGTCATTACCCGGCGAATCCAGGCGTGCAATTCGGGTAGAGACTCCTCTTCGTTGTAGAGAGGAACGACCACAGAGATGTTTAGATTATTGGTTGTTGCCATTGGCTGAAGAATTATCGGTATTGTCGTCGGGTTGTTGTGACGAGGGAGGGGTGACCGGTGGCCGTTTAACGAATGCCGAAACGAATACCCCGATCATTCCGCCGTAGAGCAGCATGCTGATAGCGCCGCTCAGGGCCATAACAATTGGATTTTTCATGACGCCGGCAGCCATCGTCAGATCGATATTTTGCTGGTCGAACCCGCCCTCTTTCAAGGTGGATTCGATTAGTTTGTCGTAATATGTGGGGTCGACATAATTCTGCAGAATAAATTGTCCGATGCCTGCCAGCACGCCGGCAAAAAGCATCATCTTGAGAATAAACGCCAGGCTTTGCGGATAATAAAAGCCGGTGGTGTAGAGGCGTGATACCTTTCGAGCGTAGAAATAGATGAACAGAATTAGCGCGGCAAAATTGAGCAGAGCAGGCACAAAGTCCAGACTGTGATTTGTGCGCCCTAAATAACCGATCACCATGATGAGGATCAAAACAAGACCCAAATAGAGGCCACCGGTAGCCGCTTCACGCCAAACCGCCTTTTTTAGCGCGGGGGGAGTCTGCGTTTTGTATGGAGATTGTAGTGCCATTGTTACGTAGCCAATTGTTGCGGGTTAAATTAAAAGATGAGTTCGCCGATTCCTTCCCGGACAATTTCGGGTTCATCGCCTGTGCAATCGACCACGGTAGTGGGGTCGAGATGGCCGTAGCCACCATCGATCACTGCATCGACCCGTTCTCCGTAGAGGTCGTTCAGCAATGAGGGGTCGGTGGTGTATTCGGTTTCGTTATCCGGGGTTTTGACCGAGGCGGTAACCAACGGGTTGCCCAGGGCCTTGACAATTGCAACCGGAATCGCGTTGTCCGGAATGCGGACCCCGACCGTTTTTTTACGTTCGAGGTATTTGTCGGGAACCTTGCTTGAGGCGTTGAGCAGAAAGGTGAACGGTCCGGGCAGATTGCGCTTCATCAATTTGAAAACGGGGTTGTCCACACGGGCGTAGGTGGCGATACCGCTCAGATCTGCACAGATGATCGAAAAATCATTACCCTGCTTACCGGTTAGGGTACGCAGACGTTCGATGGCACGGTTGCTGCGCAGCGAACAGCCGAAGGCATAGACACTGTCCGTAGGATAGATGATTACGCCGTCGTGTTGCAGGATTTCCACCACTTGGGCAATGGCTTTTTCGTTGGGATTTTCCGGATAGATTCTGATCAGCATAGGGCAAGGTAATAACGGATCGAAGTTACCACAATTTGCTGAAATAAAAAAAAGGGTAAGCTACTTATATCGCACCGCTACAACCGCCTACCCTTGCTGTCTTCCGACCCTGGGGGATTCAGCAGGAGCTGGTCGTATAAGACTTACCCGCTGCAAAGGTAGCTTTTTTTGGGGCAAATGCAAATTCCCTTCGGCAAAAAACGTTGAGGGTACGGTGTGTTATAGTTGTCGGGATGTGTGCCTGGAGGAGCGGATCCGTACCGGGCATGGGGTTTGACAGGATAAAAAAACTTGGACAGAGTGACAGCGTGGAAATCGTATGACACGGCGGCAAAAGATGGTTTTAGTTATGTGCGTTTTGAACGATCGTATGGTTGAAACCATTATTTTTGTGCGATTATCTTAGCGCTGAATTTTACAATTATCAATTTGTTAAGTAGATGAAAAGAGTAGGTTTTGCAGGCATATGTCTGATTTGCTGGGCGCTTGTCTTGTCGGGGTGCCAGAAGATGAAAGACGATATCGACACGTTGAAAAATCCGATTCCAACCGGTATCGTGTTGTTGAAGAGTGAAATTGAGGTTCAGAATGGTTCGGCTATACAGATTCCGTTTCGGATCAATCCGTCGAATTATGTGCCCAAGTTGGATGATCTCTCCCTGGATGTCATCGCTTCACAAATCACGCGGGCCACATACGGTACCTCGATCCCGGAGTTTACGTTGACAGATCTTCAACCGGACAAGAATACGCAGGGTGATGTACTGGACGGACAGTGGTTGGCTACGGTTCAGGTGGCGGAAGGAGCGTACTATACCGATGCCAAGATTGCACTGATTTTGTCCTATGTGGATGCACGAGGCGATTCGGTACAGATGACCTCTACATCGGTGGCTGTGGTGAACAGTTATGTGAAGTTGACGCAGGATATGGTGGCACTGAACGGTCCGTCATCCTGTACCTACATGAGTACGACCACGAATATGCCAATTACGGTTTCGACGCAATTAGTGGCGCAACCGATCTCCGAAGGGAGCTCAACGCTGTTTGATATGGGAACGGTCTCTGTCAAGGAGGCAGTTTTGACGGGAGATAAGGCCGATCAATTTACCTTGACGACGGATGCTTCGGGGATGAAATGGAGTATTGTGGCCAACAGCACGGCGTTGGAGTTTGACGAGGGGGCCCAATATGTGCCGGTAACCTTGGAGGTGACGTTGTTGGATCGCATCGGTGGCAATGAGGTGACCGTGACGAAGACGATTCGTTTTTTCCGGACGGAATATACGGTACCTGACGCAGTGGAGTATAAACTCTCGGAATGGCCGACAGACCGGACGCAGAATTTGCCGTTGGGGGACTATTTGGCACAAATTGGGGTTACGGCCGAACTGTTTACCCGACACAACGAAGGTGAATATCTGCCGATCATTGTGCAACGCAATTTTAGCGTGCAGAATGCAGCCGGAGAGAATGCCTCGTCGTCGTATCGGGCTGTTTTCCAGGTGAAGAATACGATTCCGGATGAAACGGGACCGGATGTGATTTCGAACGTGGTGATTGCTCCGGAGACCAATTACCTGCAACAACGTTTCTATTCGACACCGATTGCGGGTGATTATCAGCTGTTGCTCACTTTCCAATACTCAACAGTTGCAAGTATCGACAGTTCGAACCCTCAGCCGACCATTCAGGCTACTATCAAGGTGCCGGTAAAAATCGTGCCTTAATTCATACCATACAATTATTTCGATTTTGGGACGTTCTGATCGTAGAATGACGATCGGAACGTCTTTTTTTTGTGGAGATGATGAGCGCTGGCCTAAAGTGGACTGGGTGATCAGCGTAGTATGGCCTGTCAAAAAAGATTGAGGTAATTTTATTACTTTTGTTCCGGCCTGCGTCAGAGACTGTTTGTGCGGAAAGCTACATCGTCACCCATCGTGCTTTTAGCGATTGAGGAGCGAAAGTTTCCTGCAATAATGGGGCTAAGCACTCGGAGAACATTGGATAGCTGAGCAAGTCAAACAATGGTTCGGGTGGCTTGGAGGGGTGTCGTTTGACCGATTGTCCGGAGAGTGAGTACCCGGAGGATACATGTTAAATTGTGAATATGGCAAAAGACAAAGATAAATCTTCTCGAAATGGATTGCGGCCTGTGCAGTGGGTCGGATTGGGCGTATTGGTTTTGATCGTGCTGGCGATGATTCCCGGGTATCGGCTTGGGACCTATTATTTGGGACGTGCGATCGATTCCGACGCTGTATTGTTGGTGCCGACCGGCAGTGATTTTGCAACGTTGATTGATTCGTTAGAGTCGAAAAAGGTTTTACACAATCCGAAACGTTTCGAGAGGTGGGCCCGCTCCCGTGGACTGGATTCGTCAATCAATCCGGGACGTTATCAACTGAAGGCTGGGACCAGTTACGCCTCTTTGATCAATGTGTTGAAGAGCGGACGCCAAACCCCGGTACGGGTCACCTTCAATAATCTGCGCACTCCCGAACGTTTGGCCGGTGTGCTGGCTCGCAAGTTGGAGCCGGATTCGTTGACTTGGATCAAAGCGTTGACCTCCGATTCATTGGCCAAGCCGTATGGATTGACTTCACAAACCCTCTTCACGCTGTTTATCCCCAATACCTACGAGTTCTATTGGAATACAACTCCTGAGGCCTTTTTGCAGAGGATGAAAAAGGAGTCGGATCGTTTCTGGGCATCGCGCGAATCGAAGTTGGCTCGCTGTGGGTTGAGTCGTGAGGAGATCTATACATTGGCCTCCATTGTCTATGAAGAGACCAAACGTGTGGCTGAGATGCCTCGTGTCGCTGGGGTCTATCTGAATCGGTTACGGATCGGAATGGCCTTGCAGGCCGACCCTACGGTAAAATATGCGGTGAAAGATTTCACTTTGCGGCGGATTCTGCACAGTCACTTGGAGGTGGATTCTCCGTACAATACCTACAAATATCCCGGGTTGCCTCCCGGTCCGATCTGTATGCCGTCGATTGATGCGATCGATGCCGTACTCGATTATGAGGATCACGATTACCTCTATTTTTGCGCCAAAGACGATCTGTCCGGAGCGCATGTTTTCGCCCGCACGTTGGATGAACACAATCGTAATGCTCGAGCCTATGCCCGTGCACTCAATCGGCGAGGCATCAGGTAAAATTCAGAAACCCGGGATAAAGGGGATGTAGCCCTCAAGAAGATCCCATAAATGACCGGGTGATAGATTGCGAAAATAGAATTGCTCCAATAGATGGGCCGTCAGATTAAGGAGTTGCAGATCCGCTGCAACTCCTTTTTTTATGGCGAAACAGTTGCCACCGAAGCGAATAACAGTGAGCGCAGCTAAGAAACCTATCTCTTGAATACCTGAATAATAGGAATGCGGACCAGAAAAATCGGGTGGCGGAGGTGGATGAAGGGAGAAAAGAGGGCTGGTGAACGACACTGGTGTTTGGGTGTCGAAAATCCTTATTTGTGGGGATGTGAGGTGGTTGATTTAGCCATTTGTTGGGATTTACGGGGTCGGGCGGCTCCTCTACTTTTGCTTTCTCAAATTAGAGAAGCAAGTTGAAAACGATCCCACTTTTGATGGCTTTGTGCTGCATGGTGTTATGGGGTGGACCACTACACGCTCAGCAAATTGGCAAGTCGGCTGATTGCCTGCTGTCGGTTCAGGTTTTGGACCAGAAGACCGGCAAACCGGTCGATTTTGCGGTGGTGGTTTTGATCTCCCAGGCCGGTGAGCGGGTTGTTACTGAAAGTACGGGTCTGGATGGGAGGTGCCATTTTAAGCACCTCGTGCCGGGTTCCTTTCGATTGCAAGTTACCTTTCTTGGGTATAAACCCTATGTACATACCATTGTCATCGAGAGCGATTCTTCCTATACCATTCGGCTTGATCCTCAAGCGATCGATTTAGAGGAGGTGGTGGTGACAGCCTTGGAGTCGCAAGGAATGACCAGTTCGTCAAAAATCGATCGACAGGCGATGGAGCATCTGCAGCCGTCGAGTTTTTCGGATTTGGTGTCGTTGCTGCCGGGCGAACGGACCACCAAGCCGATGATGGGAGCCGCCAATCTGATCCGTCTGCGTGAAGCGGGTGGAGGTATCAATGCCAGTGGTAACAGTACGGATTATGACATTTCATCGTTGGGGACTTCGTTTTTGATGGATGGTGTGCCCATCAGTACGAAAGCCAATCTCTCTTACCTGGCCGGTAACAGTGATTATGATATTACGAATCGCAATACGACGGGCCGGGGATTGGATATGCGTACGATTTCGACCGATGACATTGAAAAGGTTGAGGTGGTGCGCGGTATCCCTTCGGTGGAGTATGGCGATTTGACCAGCGGATTGATCAAGATCGATCGGCGCAAAGGTGGCAATCAACTCAATGCCCGTTTCAAGGCAGATGCCTATGGCAAATTGGCTTATGTAGGGTAGGGATTCGAATGGGAAGGGCGTCATCTGACTCTCAATACTGGGCTTGATTTCTTGGATTCCAGAGTTGATCCCCGCAATACTTTGGAAAATTACAAACGTTTCAACGCCTCGGTGCGACTCTCCAAAGAGTGGCATTACGGGTCAGGGAAACTGACATACGGCACCAGTCTCGATTATGGCGGATCGTTCGATAATCTGAAGATCGATCCAGAGATTAACTATCACAAAGAGGATAGTTATAAATCGAGTTATAATCGTTATGCGCTGGCCAATAATTTGACATGGAAAAGTTCGCGGCATCGGTTTTTCCGCTCTGTGGAGTTGAATACCTCCATCAGTTTGCAAAGCGACAAGATAGACCGAACCCGTTATGTTTCGCTGTCAGGCACTCAGGCAACACCTCCGTTGTCGGATCAGGAGGGGGAACATGATGGCAGTTGGTTGCCGGCACAATATGTGGCGACCGGTGGGGTAGAGAGTTTGCCATTTTATGCATATACCAAATTGGTCGCTCGTTTTGGCGTGGAGGGAAATCGTGCTAAACACGATTTGATGGTTGGCTCCGATTGGCAGATGAATAAAAATTACGGCCGGGGACAAATCTATGATCCGCTGTTGCCGATTTCGCCGGGACTGACCACCCGCCCAAGACCTTATTACGATATCCCGGCAGGACATGACTTTGCGTTGTTTTTTGAGGATCGCAGTACGGTGACTGTGGGACGCAACCGGTTTGAAGTTCAGGCAGGTCTTCGGGCATCGACACTGTTGAATATATCGGAAAAGTATGATCTGCGAGGGAAATTCTTTTTCGATCCACGGGTCAATTTACGATGGAGTTTTCCGCAGGTTATGGTGGCGGGACGTCCGCTCAAGTTTGAGATCGGAGGTGGAGTAGGGTGGCATACGATGACACCGTCTTTGAGTTATCTCTATCCCGATCCGATCTATTACGATTGGTTGCAGTTGAATTACTATCATCCCAATCCGGAGTATCGTCGGTTGAATCTGAAGACCTACGTTGTCGATCCGACCAATTACCATTTGCAGGCGGCTCGAAACTTCAAATGGGAGATACGGGGCGACATTACCTTCGGCGAAAATCGTTTGAGCGTGACCTACTTCCGGGAGGATATGCACAATGGGTACCGCTCAGCACTGCAATATCAGGTGATGAACTATCGAGCATACGATGCCAGCGGGATCGACCAGAGTACCCTGACCGCCCCTCCATCGCTTGAGAATCTGCCCTTTCAAGAGATTACGGCATTCGGTACCTATGGAACAACAGCCAATGGTACGCGATTGTTCAAAGAGGGCATTGAGTATCAGTTTGTCAGTAAACGTATTCCGGCTTTGCGTACCCGTATTACGATTGACGGAGCTTGGTTCCGTACGCTGTATAGTGACAGTGAACCCTATTGGTATCGCAAAACGGTGACAATCAACGGGCAGTATTTGCCCTATCTGGGACATTACAACGATCCGAATGGATATTGGCGACGGTCGTTCAATACCCGCTTCATGTTCGATACCTATCTGCCCAAACTCAAACTCGGATTTTCAGCCTCGATCGAGTGTATGTGGCTCTATCTGCAACGTTCGTTGCGACAATATGGCATCCCGTACGAGTATGTGGGGCTGGATGGAGTGATCCGACCTTTCGACGAGGAGGCTGCTCGTGAGGATCCCTATCTGCAGCATTTGATAATCACCTATTCGGAGACCAATTACAAAGAGATGGTACGTGAGCCGCTGAATATCGGCATGAACCTGAAAGTGACCAAGAAACTGTATAAGGATAGAATTCAATTGGCTCTGTTTGTCGATCAGCTTTTCTCCTATTGGAGGGAGTATAAAGGGGCCAACGGGGTGACGGTTCGCCAGACAGGAAATACGCCCTATTTCGGTATGGAGATCAATTTTAATTTGTAAACAATCAAGTGATGATAACCAAAATAGTGTAAACCAAATAAAATAGAATTATGAAAACAATGACCCGTGTTTTAGGAGTATTGCTGTTTGTATTGGCAGCGCTAACCCTGTCGTCCTGCCAAAAAGAGAACCAGGGCCTCCCTACGAGTAACGTGACATGGAATCTGACCCTGCCCGAAAGTGCCAGTGACGGAACTGTTTCCGAGACAAAGGCGGTGTTTACTAATATGAACACAGGAACGACCTACAATGCAACTGTGAGCTCTGCGACCAAAGCTACGGTTGTGAGTGTGTCGGCTTCTGTGCCGGAAGGACTTTATAATATTAGTGTGGAAGGTAAAGTGACCTATACGGCTGATGATGGCAACTCCTTGACGACAGGTTTCCGGGCTTACAAAGAGTCGGTAACTGTTTCTGGTGAGACTGTTGCATTGCCGGAGACGCAGGCGTCATTTTACAACCCGTCGAATGGATTTGTAATTTCTGAGGTCTATTTTGCGGGCTCCTCTACGGCTACAGGCGATCAGTATATGGATGATCAGTACATTAAGATCTGCAACAATTCGGATCAGGTACTTTATGCTGACAGTCTGGCTATTCTGCTTTCGGAATTCAACCCTCAACTCAAACATGAATATCGTCCTGATATTATGAAAGATTACTTTTCTGTCAGTACAGTATTGATGATTCCGGGTAGCGGTAAAGATCATCCAGTACAACCTGGTGCAGAGTTGGTGATTGCCATGAATGGTATCAACCACAAAGAATACAATCCGACCTCTCCTGATCTGTCAAAAGCGGATTTTGAGGTGTATGACTATACCGGAGGTGATCAGTATCCCGATGTGGATGGAACAACTGTGCCGAATGTCGAAATTTGGACTACTTTTTCGGCAACCGTAACCGCGTTGCATGTCAATGGTTTGCAGACTTGGGCGCTGGCTCGTATGGAGGGAACCAAAGATGAATTTTTGACTAACAATGCCTATACGGCAGAGTATACCTTCACGTTTGGAGAACATTCGTTCGAGATGTCAACCGACTGCTTCAAAGTGCCTAATGCATGGATTGTCGATGCCGTGAACGGCTCGGCTCCTGATGGACATGAATGGCTGGTGATTGATGCTTCGTTGGATGCCGGTTATACCTGGTGTGCCGAATATACGGGTGACAAAAACCGGTATAATACGGCTGCAGTTCGTAAAAAAGCTGCAAATGGGAAACTTCAGGATACCAACAATTCAACCAACGACTTCACTCCGCATGCAACACCGTCTTTGTTGTAATTTGCCAAAACTGCTTTAGATGTTTTTTCGGTGTGTATGCATATGGATCGGTATTTGTGCCGCCATCGCCGCACAAGGAATGCAGCGAGACAGCTCGTCGCGGGCCATCGGCCTGGACGAGCGTCTCTCGCCTGTGGCTTTATTTCGTACATCCCTATTTGATAACCCGGCTTCGCAGGTGTACCGGTACAACACCTCCTTGACCCAAATCGGACTGTCGGGCGTTTACAACCAGCAGCAGGAGGCTGTGGTGATGCAGCAGGGACGTGGCAATCGCTTTGCGGCATTCGATGCCGACTCTTATGTCAAACAGAACGGCAATACGGTTTGGGGCTCAGCGGGGTATCGGGTAGGACGCACCATGCATACGGTGTGGAATGAGAATGCCGATTATGAGCTGTTGTACCCCTATGTGTGGGCCGATTCTGTCGGAGGAAACCTAAATTCAGAACGCTATACGTTTACCGGAGGTTATGGTCGTCAATTTGGCCGGGTTGCCTGGGGAATTTATGCCGATTACCGTGCAGAAATCGAGTATCGCAAAACCGATCCCCGACCCCGTAATGTGGTCTCGGATCTGAATCTTTCGACGGGTGCCATGCTGGCTCTGGGAGGACGCTATTCGGTAGGACTCTCTGCCGACTTGCAAATCTATCGTCAGGAGAGCAGTATGCGTTTTTTTGCGGTGTTGGGAGGCCCAAAGATGTACCAAATGTTGGGACTGGGGATGTACAGTACCCGGTTTTCCGTCGGTGGGGACAGCCAGTCGCTCTTTTTTAAGGGTCGTGGTTATGGCGTGGGGGTGAATCTTCTCTCCCGGGATGGCAGAGGCGCCTTCTTAACCGTCCATTACCGGAATTGGGCTGTACGACGCATTTTGGAAAATTATCAGAATCTTCCATTGACCCGATTGGTCGATAACGAGCTGAAAGGTACGGTAGGATGGCTCGGACAGCACGGTCAACACCATTGGGGCGTGAAACTGTCGGGCTTTTATGCGGAGCGAACCGGTACTGAGTATATCTATGGCGATGCTTCGGGTAGTGAGAATTATCCTCGGTTAGGGTCGGTCGAACAGTACAGTAACAGTCGTGTAGAAGGGAAACTCTCTGCCGTATGGGGCTTTGAAACGGTACGCGGATGGTCCTTTTATCTGGAACCCTCCGGAAGTTATTACCGTTTTGAATCGGGTTACCTGAATCCTCAACGCAGTTTGACATTCGATAAGATGGGGGCCGGTTTGCAGGCATCCCTGTTCAAAAAAATCCGTCGTTCGACGTTACGTTTAGGAGGATCGGCGGATCGGATGGTGAATCGTTCTGCAACGATGCGTCTTGACGGTTTGGAGATGACCAGCTCGATTGGCGAAATGATGCAGCAAAATTTTGACCACCTGCGTGCTGATGTAACCTGGTGCGGAGTCCAGTTGCGTTGGGAGTATCTTTTTGAACGCACTGCGCTTTCGTTTTACATTCAAGGTGATTGGCAGCGTGGAATGTACAGTGACGGCAATCGATCCGATTATGCGCGGATCGTTTGTGGCGTCGCCTTTTAATCAATTACAGAACAGCAAAAAATTATGGAAAATGTCATAGAGTGTCGTAATCTGACGCACTATTACGGCAATCGGATGATTTATAAAGATCTCAGTTTTACGGTTCCGCGAGGGTGTATCCTCGGTTTGCTGGGAAAAAACGGTACTGGTAAAACGACGACTATCAATATTTTGAGTGGTTATTTGCAACCTCGTTCCGGAGAGTGTCTGATCTTCGGTGAAAATATTCAGCAGATGAATCCGGTAACCCGTCAGCGGATCGGTCTCCTGATCGAGGGCCATGTTCAATATGCTTTCATGAATGTGGAGGAGATAGAACGCTACTATTCGGCTTTTTATCCCAACTGGAATCGCGAAGCCTATTACGGTCTGGTCCGAAAACTGAAAATTGCGCCTCGGCAACGTATTGCGCGAATGTCGTGTGGTCAACGTTCCCAGGTGGCATTGGGACTGATTTTGGCACAGAATGCCGAGTTGTTGGTGCTCGATGACTTTTCGATGGGACTGGATCCCGGATACCGTCGCTTGTTTATCGACTACCTGCGCGAGTATGCCAAGGCTGAGTCCAAAACCATCTTCCTGACCTCGCACATCATTCAGGATATGGAGCGGTTGATCGATGACTGCATCATCATGGATTATGGATCGATCCTGATCCAACAACCGGTGCAACAGTTATTGAACACCTTCCGACGTTACACTTTTCGAATAGAGGGGACGATTCCCGAAATTTTGCCGGAGGATGCGGCTCTCTACCACAGTGCGGTGATTCGTGATTGCGGCGAGACCTACTCCTTCGAGAATGCTGAATATGTCTCATGCTGGTTGCGACGCAACGGTATTGTCTATACAGAGTTGAAAGCGGAGTCCCTGAATCTGGAGGATGCTTTTATTGGATTGACAGGCAAATATTAATGTCTATATCGAGAAAAATGAAAAAGGCGATCTTTTATAAAGAGTGGATCAAGACACGTCGCTATACCCTGTTGGCATTGATCCTCTCGCTGGTATTTGTGGGGTACGCTCTGTTGCAGTTGCAACGGGTGATCGGGTTTAAAGGTGTTGGACATCTTTGGGAGATCCTGCTTTCGCGGGATACGGTATTTATTGAAGTGTTGACCTATGTGCCGTTGGTGATAGGTCTGTTGATGGCGGTGGTGCAGTTTGTCCCGGAGATGCAGCAGAAACGACTCAAACTGACGTTGCATCTGCCTTATCCCCAACGTCGTATGATAACCCTGATGCTGGGTGCCGGCCTGGTACAAGTATTGGGTATTTTTCTGCTGAACAATGCCGTGTTGTGGATCTATCTGCAATCCATTTTGGCTCCGGAGTTGGTCTCCCGAATCCTGTTGACGGCACTGCCCTGGTACCTGTGCGGTTTGACGGGCTATCTGCTGGCGGCGTGGATCTGTTTGGAACCGACCTGGTACAGACGTATTGTCAACCTGCTGATTGCGGTTGGGGTGATCCGCATTTTTTATCTCGGCGCGACACCGGAAGCCTATAACTGTTTTTTGTTTGGTCTGGTGCTTTACACCGTGGTGATCGTGCTGCTGCCGCAACTTTCGGTCGAACGTTTCAAACAGGGGTGTCAGGATTGACCTGTCTCGTCGAAGCTGGACAGAATCGGCTGTTTATCTGATTAACACATTCGAAATATGATACGATTTAGCAAAATAGTACTCTTTTTTACAGCGGTGGTGCTGATGGCCTGGTTGCTACCATGGGCCTACAACTTTATTACCGTACGTCCGGATGGCGGACCTTTTACGCTGTATAGCTGTGTGATAGACCGGTTTGTGATGCGCGGTTATCACGATGGGAATCCGGTCTGTTACGACGAGACCGGACAGATCTATTCAGAACGGGAATGTGATAGCATCTTACCGCTGTTTTATTACCGGCAACTGCTTGCCGACGGGCGCCAACCCGATACGTTGCGGGGAGTGGCGCTAACCCCGCAGGTAGTATCCGCACACAGTTTTATGTTCCGCAGTTTCCCTTCGGACCTCAATAAGGTGAAACCGAAACTCTATCCGTTGTTGGAGACGATGTCGGGACGGGTGGATCTGCAAATGCCATCGGATGTATTCCGTTTGGATGAGCGTATCGAGTTTATCGATATGGCAACCAATCGGGTCAATGAACCCAAAAGTGAACGGTTCACTCAGGCCCTGCTGGCCAAAGGCTTCTCTTTTCCTGCTACCTATGTGCAGGGGAATCCGACCACACGCAAAGAATACGATGAGGGGTATATGCTGCTCGACCGTGATGGAAAATTGTTTCACTTGAAGCAGCTACGTGGTAGACCCTATGTGCGTTATGTCGAAATACCCGACAGTGTACGGATTACCGACATTTTTGTGACGGAATTTTCCGATCGGCGCAGCTATGCCTTTTTGTCGGATTCGGCTCATCGGATGTATTTGTTGACCCACCCTGGATATGAGCTGAAACCGTTGCCGATTGATCGTTTCGATCCCCGTACGGAGGAGATCATGATCATTGCCGATCTGTTTCATTGGACGGTCAGTGTGTCGGGGAACGATGGAACGCGTTATTATGCGGTGGATGCAAACGATTACTCGTTGTGCGGAACGTTGACCCAACCGCAAGAGGAGCGTTGGACTGATCGTGTTGCGCGATGGATCTTCCCGTTCGAACTGTCGTTTACCTCGTATGACGATGAATATGTCTATCCCCGATTGGCCAACTTTTCAGCAGCCGCATTGGTGTTGAACCTGTTGCTGGCCGGAGTCTATCTCCTGCTGCGTAGACGACAGGCAAGACAAGCGGTTATCCCAACTTGTGGTGTGGTGCTTTTAGGACTCTTTCTGTTTATTCCACTGTTGGTTATCAGGCGATAATTTGCGATTACGTCTATGCATTAGGACGATTGCTAAGGGCAACCATTCGATCTTTTGAGACCCGAGCAGGAACCTATTCGGTTCCTGCTCGGGTTATTTTGATGATGAGTGGTTAAGCGGATTAGTGTTGATTATTGGGGAGCGAGCGGAGGGTTATCGGGCAAATTTGGAAGTTTTTGGGTATTTTTTGCACTGGGTTGATGCAGCTCTGCAGTGGGCGTTCAGATAACTTTTGTAGGGGCAAAGGAGGTACGTGCAGTTCGTTCTACGCCGAGGAACAGCACAAGCTGTCAATCAAAGCTGTTTTGAAACGTGGTTGGTATGGGCGAGCGAAAACAGAGAAAAGATACTATGTCGTTGGTCTTGCAAAAGATGGAAACGAGCGGGTCTGAGATAGAGGAAACGAAGAGGGGACAGATTTTGCAAAATCGGTCCCTCCCTGCGGCCGAAGCCGTACTTGAAACTGAGTGTTACTTGAACTGATAAAAGAAGATACGAATTATTGAATCATTAACTAACTAACCAAACCTGAAATCAAAGTATGTGTGTCCTTTACGTGAAGATCAAGAAGAGTATCGGAATGAAGATTCCCGCTAAAAACTCGATGCCTCCGCGTCCCCAAAATCCTTTGGCCCCTTTTACCATGAAGAGTCCAGTCAATGTGATGATGACTAACGCAAAAGCGAAAATGTCTGAAAAGGCGGTCCACCAATATCCAGGATTGTAATGCAGCCGATTCAGACTGCTCCAGACGGGTCGGCGACGGATCGATTCGTACAACGCTTCTCCGGTCTCTGTGTTCACGATCAGGGATGATCCCCCTTTGAGAAACACTTTCATTTGCGAGTCCGAAGGGAAGTAGTGTTTCGTGTAGTTGTCGGCTTCATCCAACGGTTCGAGAATCGACAGTACAAAATCTTTATTCCAATCGGCTTGCGATTTAGGAAGATCTTGAAGCGTGAACTCTTTGCGTGTAATGTCGTATTCAGCGTTGAAGTCGCGTTTGTGGTTGAGCAAAAAGCCTGAAATTGCATAGATTAAAACCACTCCCGCGAAAAAGAAAGACAACTCGCGATGAATCGTACGACTCCATTTCCGGAATTCAGAACCGAATTTCTTGACTCGCACCGGCTAAAGAATTTCGTAATTGTCGGCAGTGATGCTGTAAAAGGAGAGATAGTCTTTTCCCTCGTTGGCTTTGCGTTCTGCAATCCGTTTGCGGAAATTGGCAATCCGCTCTTCAATGCTTCCGGCAGGAGCCTCCCCGCGGGCTTTTTGGTCGCTTTCACATCCTACTCCTCCTTCACCGTGCCGCTCGGTAACTTGACTCTTGATCTGCGATTCCCACTGATTGAGAAACGCTTCATCGATACGTTCTTCATGGACGGTACCTTGTACTCTTACCAGGCTGTTGACAGCCTCAGGCGAAAAACTACCCACCTGCTCACTGGCATCGATACGGATGGTTTGGGTGTCGTCGCTCCCCATCAAGAAGATCTTGCCTCCGCCATGTTGGCAGATGTGGGTGCAGACTCCCTCCAAAACGACGGTCTGTCCAACCAGTTTGTCGCCATTTTTCAGCACACTATCCACCTCCATAACCGTATCTTGAGCGGTTGCGGTTGTGGTCTTTGGCGTAGAGGAGCCGGCTCCGCAGCTGCTGATCGTGCTGCCTAAAAGGGCTGAAACAGCAAGTATAGCTAAAAAGTTCTTTTTCATGGTGTATGTGATTTTGATCATTTGCAGGTTGATGAACGATCTCCTGCCGAGCGCACTCGACAGGAGCTATCGTCCGTCTATGGTTTTTGGCTTACGAGGACAAAAGTAGGGGGAAGCCACAGGGACCGCAATCCCAACAAGTGATGAAAAAAAGACCCAGAATCCCTATTTGTGGCGATAGACGCATGTAATATATAGGGGTAGTTTTGCACTGTATTTGAAGTATGGGGTTTGGAAAGGTACCCCCAAGTGATACGAACTGAGCTGAGAGTTGTTGGAGACAAGAACCGATCTGTGTTTCAACAAAGGAATTAAAGACTGCTCAGCGGTTGCAGTGAACCGAGTCAAAGTTGAACAGATGAAACAGAATGTTGGAGTGGCACGCACAATTGTCCGTTCCGAGAATTTATCCCATATTTGTGGAAAACCTATGCAGATGAAACAGCTCCTTCTCTCGGGCAGTATGAAGATGTCCGATCTGATCCAGGCTAACTATGCGCTATTGACGGTACTGCCCCGTTTCGGTATCCATTTGGGGTTTGGCGATCGCAGTGTCGCTGAGGTGTGCCGTGCACAAGGGGTGTCGCTGGAACTGTTCCTGATGATCTGCAGTATCTATACTTTCGATGACTATCTGCCCGATGCGGAGCGGCTCGAAGGGATCGATGTCGAAGATATTGTCCTCTATCTGCACAACTCTCACCGGTATTATCTGGAAGAGCGTATCCCCGAAATCTGGGAAAACCTCTCCTCGTTGGAGGAGGGGACCGAGGAGACCTCTTCGATTCGAATTTTGGACCGTTTTTTCAACGAGTACCGACGTGAAGTCGAAACCCACTTCGCTTATGAGGAGCAGACCGTTTTTCCCTATATCCGAGGGTTGGTGCACGGTGAGCATACCGAGGGATACAGCATCGAGCAGTTCGAAGAGAACCACAGCAATATTGAGGATACGCTCGAGGATCTGAAAAATATTCTGATCAAATACCTGCCCAGTGATGTGTCGGCCCGACGGTTGAATCGTGCGCTGTTCAATGTCTTTCTGTTAGAGGACGATCTGGGACGCCATACGCTGATTGAAAATAAAGTTTTGGTCCCCTTTGTGATGCAATTGGAGAAGAGTCATGGCAGATAACGGACGATATCGTATTTTGGTGATTGAGCCGTCGGCCATTGTGGCTCGGGGACTCAAAGAGATTTTGGCGGAACACTCCGAATTCGAGGTGGTCGATACGCTGCCCGATTGGGGACGCTACGGCGAACGGTTGACGGTGTTGGCGCCCGATGTGGTGGTGGTTGACCCCTGCCTTTTCGACTTTCAGAAACGCAGTGCGATCCGTTCCTTGTTGCCGGATTTGCATTCGACGGCGTTGGTGGCCATCTTGACCGGAGGGGTGTTGGATGATGAACTGCTGAAACAGTATGACGGGGCCTTCTATCTGTATGATGAACCCTCTCAGATTGTGCGGAAATTGCGTAAGGCACTCGAAAATAGACACGCCCATCCGATGGTGGCCGAGAGTTACGAGTTGTCGGAGCGTGAAAAAGAGATTTTGGTGGCGGTGGCCCGTGGATTGACCAACAAAGAGATTGCGGATCAATACTGTATCTCGATCCATACGGTGATTTCGCACCGCAAAAACATCGCCCGTAAAACCGGTATCAAATCGGTATCGGGATTAACAGTCTATGCGCTGCTGAATCGTATGATCGATCAGCAGGATATCGAATAGATCTCGCAAACAGCAGTGTAGATTACCTTGAAACGCGACTCTTGGGAAAGAGTCGCGTTTTTATTGATTTTTGTTGAAAGCCTAATATCGAATTAACGGATTGTGGGACAAGGCGGTGTTACCAGCGGATTCCGATCGATACGAAAAGTTTTTATAATGGTCACCGTTGACAATCCTATTGGTCCGTGTGCGGGTATCACAGGCAGCTCCAGAGAAGCATCAGGTTCAACACAGTTACGACAATGCCGATCGTGTAGAGCAGATATTTCGTAAAAGTGGAGTTGCGGAATTTGCCCATCACCTTTTCCGAGGAGGTGAGATATACCTGAGTGAACACCGTGATGGGGAGCTGTACGCTCAGCGCCATTTGCGAGTATATCAGCCCTTTGAAGGGGTCGGAGATCAGAATAATGATCAGAAAGGCGATGATCAACGAGAGGATGACACCCGTACGTGAGTGGGAGTCCTTGATATCGTAAGGCTCTTTGAACATTCCGGCGAAGATGGAGCCGGCAGCCATCCCGGAGGTGATGGTCGAGGCGATTCCGGCAAACAGCAGTGCAACGGCAAAAATGATCGTGGCATTACTGCCCAAAAGAGGTTGCAATAGGGAGTCTGCCTGTTGCAGTTCCGATACCGGTGTGCCCGAAACGAAAAAGGTTGAGGCGGCCAACAGAATCATGGCGCTGTTGATGGCCCAGCCGATAACCATCGAGAGAATGGTATCCACATATTCGTAACGGAGCTGTTTTTTGATCACTTTGTCGTCGCTCAGATTCCATTGACGGCTTTGGATCACCTCCGAGTGAAGGAAGAGGTTGTGGGGCATGACCACTGCACCCAGCACGCTCATAATGATGACGATCGATCCTTGAGGGAAGGAGGGGGTGACCCATGCTTTGGCGGCAGCAGGCCAGTCGATGGTTACTAAGGAGAGTTCATAAATGAACGAGAGACCGATGATCGAGACGAAGGCGATGATCCACTTTTCGATCAGTCGGTAGCTGTTGGTAAAGAGCATGATCAGGACAAAGATCAGCACCAGTAGGGCTCCGATTCGTACCGGGACGCCAAACAGCATCTGCAGCGCGATGGCTCCACCCAAAATCTCTGCCAGGGAGGTGGAGATCGAGGCGAGCATGGCTGAGCCGAGCACGGTTTTCGAGGCGGCGGGATGCAGGTACGTCGCTGCAGCTTCCGAAAGGCAGAGTCCGGTGGCGATCCCCAGGTGGGCGACGTTGTGTTGCAGTACGATCAGCATGATGGTCGAGAGGGTTACCATCCAGAGCAGAGCATAACCGTAATCGGCCCCTGCGGCGAGATTGGAGGCCCAGTTACCGGGATCAATAAACCCGACTGTCACGAGCAGGCCGGGCCCGATGTATTTCAGAATTTCGAGTCCACCTTGGGTGGGGTGGTGCCCATCGCGGGTCAATTTGGAACGTATGGTTTTCAGGAGTCCCATGGAGCGAAAATTAGGTGCGTGATTTGAATTTCTTTGAATGCGAATTTAAACAGCTTTGACTGAATTCCAATTTTATTGAGAAACGGTACGATCGCCTCTACCTTCGCTATATAATTAGGTGGGCAATTGAGTAATTCTGTCTGTATCTGTTGTATCCTATCGGTTGCGCACTGCAATGCTTCGTCGAAACGTATGCGGAAAACTGTTCATTGTTTCCTGCTTACTTCTATCCCTTTTCTTGTGTGCGTGGTTGTTAGATCCAGGTCGAAGCGTGCACAAGGTTACGGCGAGGTGATCGAAGACGGACGATGTCTAACGGATGGTTGGAACTTGGAAATGAAGAAAAGGAATTGAGATGGGCGAGGTCGCAAACGCCGGTGGGTCGAGTGCTATTCGCGAAAACGAATTTGGCAATCCTTGAGGCTCTCGATGATGGCCAATGATTCGACATGAATGCCCTTTCTCCGCAGTAGCTCTCCGCCGGGCTGAAAGGCCTTTTCGATGAGAAATCCCATGCCAACCAGTTCAGCTCCGGCCTTTTCGATCAGATCGATGGCTCCCAGTGCAGCATTGCCATTGGCCAAAAAATCGTCAATAAATAGCACGCGATCATCCGGAGTGAGAAAATCCCGACTCAGACAAATGTCGTAGTCTCGGCCTTTTGTAAAGGAGTAGACCCGGGTCGAGAGCATGTTTTCCATCGTTTTGGGCTGTCTCTTTTTGGCGAAGACCACCGGCAGATCCATCAGGAAACCCACCATAATGGCCGGGGCAATGCCGCTGGCTTCGATGGTCAACACCTTGTTGAACGGTTCGTTGGCAAACCGGTGCACAAATTCAACCGCCATTGCCTTCATCAAAGTGGGATCCATTTGATGGTTGATGAAGCTGTCCACCTTCAGTACGCCTCCCTCGAAGCATTTGCCATCCTGTAGAATCCGATCTTTGAGAAGTTTCATTCTGTGTCTGTTTTTTCGATGTGTTATCGGTGCTCCAAAAGCATTAAAGTAATGTAAAACTATCGATTTTTGCCGTCTTTTACAAATTGGTGCGACGGTTGGGGTGAAGATTCCTCCTTCGGGGACTTCTGCTTCTCGGTGCAATGCGTTATATTTGTTCGTTACCAGTAGCCGACCGTTACGGTGACTCTATGCGTGCGTTACCCGAAGGTGAGTAAGTTGTATGAGCCAGTCTTCAGGATAGTTTAGACCCAATGGGAAGAACAGTTCGGAGAGAAGCGGGTGCAGCGTGTTATCGTATGTCGGTTCTGTAAAATGTGAGACGGGGGGCACGGCCCTGTATAACGAATCGATTCGCCCTGCTCCCCAATAAATATCATAAAACCTCAATAAAAATGTGTAAAAAGTGCGATCCGAATATTTCTGAAACAGCGATGCGTTTTATGCGGGAGGCCATTGCGCTTTCCGAGGCCAATGTCCGTGCCGGAGGGGGACCGTTCGGGGCAGTGATTGTTAAGGATGGGGTGGTGGTGGCTACCGGGACCAATGGCGTGACGCGTGAAAATGATCCGACTGCCCATGCCGAGGTGACGGCTATCCGCAATGCGGCTCGTGCGTTGGGAACATTCGATCTGAGCGGGTGCGAAATTTACACCTCTTGTGAACCCTGTCCGATGTGTTTGGGGGCTATCTACTGGGCGCACATCGACCGGATGTATTTCGGTAACGATAAAACAGATGCCAAACAGATCGGATTCGATGACTCTTTTATATACGATGAATTGGCGCTGCCGGCCGATAAACGGCGTTTACACTCCTGCCGTTTGCTGGCCGATGAGGCGCGCCGTGCATTTGACCAGTGGAACGATAAAGAGGATAAGATCGAATATTGAGTCTCAATACGAACAATTTGGCAAGGTGTTGTTTGTTCTGAAAAAATTTCTACCTTTGCGATGGATTCGGTGCCATGCATGGAACATGGCGAAAAGGGAATCCTGTGAGAATCAGGAACAGTACCCGCTGCTGTAATTCGCCTTCGGGGCGATAAGTCAGAATACCGGCCGACTCCTCTTTCCGGTTGCTGTTGTTTTCGGGAGCTAGAACAGTAGGACCTTTATCCGGCATTCGTCGGATGAAGCATTATCCGCTGATTTGTTGTTCGTGATGACTTGTGCACCGGGATCGGATGCACCGGATTGTTGTGTGCCTATTTGAAACGTTTTTTAAATAAATACAGTTAGTTACATAACAGTTAGATCATGAAAAATTTTAAACTTCTTTGGCTGCTTGCTGTGGCAGGCTCGTTGACGATGGTCTCTTGTGATAAGGATAAAGATGATGTGCCACCTCCTGCCAATACGGTGACTGTCACCTTCGATCAGGTTACCCTGCCTGCTGATGGCTATCTCAACAACACCAGTTACACCGAGAAGGGCGTAACTTTCAATAATGCATACAACGCAGATTATGCTTCATGGGATGGTTTTGCAGTCTCCAATTTGCACGACAAAACCACTCCGGGATATGCCAATCAGTACAGCGTATTTGCCGATGGAGGTGCAAACGGTTCAACCAATTTCGGTGTATGTTATTACAGCTCTTATTCTAATCCGAACAGTGCATTTTTCTCGCTGGCATCTGGCGAAGAGGCTAATTCGCTCTCGTTGATGATCAACAACAACACTTATGCGGCCCTGTCGATGCAGGATGGCGATGCCTATTCCAAGAAGTTTGCAGCTGGTGATTGGTTTAAGGTGACCGCAACTGGCTACAAAGAAGATGGTACACAGACCGGTACAGCCGATATCTATCTGGCCGACTTCCGCGATGGCAAAAGCTACATCTGCGCAGCCTGGACCAAAGTGGATCTTTCGGCTCTGGGCACCTTCAATAAAGTGGCTTTTACCATCTCGTCGAGTGATGTGGGAGATTACGGCATGAATACTCCGGCCTACTTCTGCATTGATGACGTAACGTTCAATCTGGTATCTGCGACATCGACGGCGAAATAATTTTGCGTTACCCTATTACGGAGAGCTATCTCCGTACCGCTAAATGAATTTCGTGGTCACTCTGTGGCGGGCGACCGATCAAGTGGTGGTGGTTTGGGGTCAACACCCGCTTCAATAGTGACTACGATTCATTTAAACCAGGTCGATTCGACCGTTTATTTGCCACGGAGGATCCCCGATGCATTGCATCGGGGATTCGATGTTTTAGAACTATCCGAAATGCGGCGACGACCTGATCAGCCCGAATCTGTTGGTCAACCTGACGTGTGTTTCCCATCCGTTTTGTAAAGTGGCATTTCCGAGGTGTAGATATGGCTCAGAAATTGCCGATGATCACGTTATTGTAGAACTTCTGTGTTTTTAGAGATAAGGGGCGGTTGATTGTTACTTCTGAGCCTATGGGGTTCTGCTGTTCTAAGAATGTTGCTATGTGTGTGCCGTGGTGGCAGGATTATGTGCAGGGCAATTCTTGGATAGGCCTATGTGGTAGCTGGCCCCATGCAACGATTTATGATCGAGAAAGCTCCATGTTGTTTGGAAGCGTGTGCAGTTGTCTGTTCTGTTGCACCATTTTTGTGGTTGTTGATGGAGTGAGCACTCGAACCGAGGGCGGACTCCACAAGTAGAGACGAGATAAACGGTTCAAACCCTGCAAAATCATGGAAAGCGATTATCTTTGTAGCAGAGGTAATCTTGTCGCTCCTTCGGGCGTCTCCTATTATGAAATCCATGCAAAAAGATAGCAAGATAACGAATCCTCGTCGCTCTTTGGCCGGGGATGATCCCCGTAATGTGAGCCATAAAAGCGGTTTGTGGGCATTGAGTCCGCTGGTGGTCTTTCTGTGTCTCTATTTGGTGACCTCGTTGGTGGCTGGAGATTTCTATAAGGTACCCATCACCGTGGCTTTTGTGGTTGCGTCAGCTTATGCGATGTTGATCACCCGCAAGATGAAGCTCTCCGAGCGGTTGGACCGCTTTTCGGCCGGAGCAGCCCACAAGAATATCATGCTGATGATTTGGATCTTCGTGTTGGCCGGCGCTTTTGCCGCATCGGCCAAGGCGATGGGGGCGGTAGATGCAACAGTCAACCTGACCTTGCGTATTCTGCCCGATAATCTGTTGTTGCCCGGTATCTTTTTGGCCTCCTGCTTCATCTCGTTGGCGATCGGCACATCGGTCGGTACGATCGTAGCACTGGTGCCGGTGGCGGCTGGTATCGCAGATCAAACCGGATTGGCGGTGCCGCTGATGACTGCCGTCGTGGTGGGTGGGGCCTTTTTTGGAGATAACCTCTCGTTTATCTCCGATACGACCATTGCCGCCACCCGTACACAAGAGTGTGATATGCGGGACAAATTCAAGGTCAACAGCATGATTGTGGTGCCAGCCGCAGTGGTCGTCACGCTCTTGTACCTGTATGAAAGCTGGTCGCTGCAGATTCCGTCTCAAACCGAACCGGTGGCATGGATCAAAGTAATTCCCTATTTGGTGGTCTTGGGAACGGCCCTGGCCGGTATGAATGTGATGATCGTTTTGGTTTTGGGGTTGGTGTTTGCTGGAGGCATAGGGCTCTTGACCGGAAGTTTCGGAATCTTCGATTGGTTCGGCTCCATGGGAAGCGGCATTACCGATATGGGGCAGCTGATTATTGTGACCCTATTGGCCGGCGGAATGCTGGAATTGATCCGTGTCGGGGGTGGAATCGATTATGTGATCACCCGACTGACTCGCAGAGTACATAACAAACGCGGTGCAGAGCTAAGTATCGCTGCCCTGGTCAGTATTGCGAACTGCTGTACGGCCAATAATACGATCGCTATTATTACCGTCGGACCTATTGCTAAAGGGATTGCCGATCGGTTTGGGGTGGATCTGCGCAAGAGCGCCAGCATTCTGGATACCTTCTCCTGTTTTGTCCAAGGATTGATTCCGTACGGCGCCCAACTCTTGATGGCTGCCGGACTGACAGCGTTGTCACCGCTCGATATTATGCGCTACCTCTATTACCCAGTACTGATGGGGGCGTTTGCGCTGCTCTCAATTCTATTCCGTTTCCCGCGCCGCTATTCTTAACTTTTGTTCTTGTGAAATATTCATCCCGGAGTGCAACAGCCTATTAGCTGCATGGCCGTACAATATGCTTTAGTTGAAAGCAAAAAATGTTTCCTGCTATTTAGGTGTGTTGGACGGCTGTTGAGCGAGTCGGTCGAGCTTGGGCCCGGTTTGGCGACCCAGGCGGGTCAGGCTAACCATGGCTGCCACTATGGCAATTGCACAGCCGACCAGCAGCGAGTTGTGCGTATTGTGTCCTCCGGGAATCAGTCTGAACAGCAGAGCTGCCAAAGCCGCTCCACTGGTCTGTCCCAGAAGACGGGCGGTGCCAAGCATTCCACTGGCTCCACCGCTGCGATTGCGAGGGGCAGAGGCGATAATAGTGCTGTTGTTCGGGGTCTGGAACAATCCGAATCCGCCACCGCAAAGAGCCATGCGCCAAACAATATCGCCGGCAGTGGCACTGGAGTCCAACATGCTGAGCAGAAAGAGTCCGCATGCGAAGATGGTGAGTCCGATTCCTCCCAACAGTCCAGCATTGACCCGTTCGGCGAGAATGCCGGCTAAGGGGGCGCAGATCATCGTTGCCAGCGGCCATGGCGTCATCAGTAACCCGCAGGTGACCTCGTCTTTGCCCAGTTCCCCCTGCAAAAAGAAGGGTAGTGAGACCATGGCCAGCATCTGGGCCATGAAGGAAAATACCGAGGTGGAGACAGACATCGAGAAGATGGGAATACGCAGCAGGTCGATCGGTAGCAATGGAAACTCCCGGTGCAGCTCGCGTCGGACAAAAATGGTTCCGACAACAATGAGCAGTCCCAAACCGACCAGCAGAACATGTCCGGAGAGCTCATGGGAGGCCCCTTCGATAAGTCCGATCAGCAGGAAGAAGAAGCAGGCGTTCATGATGCCGCCGATGATGTCGAATTTGCGATGCTCTCTGCGGGTCGGGTTGGTTGGCAGAAATTTGTAGCTCAAGGTGAGTGCCGCGATGCCGATTGGAATATTGATGGCGAAGAGCCAGGGCCAATCCGTAATGGAAAGGATGGCCGATGCCACCGTAGGGCCGGCCGCTGCCGAAACCGAAACGACCAAGGCATTGATACTCAATCCGCGAGCTAAAAACCGAGAGGGATAGATAATGCGGATCAGGGCTGTATTGACGCTGGTAATGGCGGCAGCGCCAAATCCCTGTAAGGTTCGGGCGATGACCAGTGTGGCCAGGGAGTCTGAACAGGCGCACAGAAGTGAGGTGCAGCTAAAGAGGCTCAACCCAACGATATAGACCCGTCGGTAGCCCCAGAGATCTCCCAATGAGGATAGGGAGAGCAGGGAGATAGTGATGGCCAATTGGTAGGCGTTGACAATCCAGATCGAAGCGGCCGGCGTAGTATTCAGGTCACGTGCGATGGTGGGCAGTGATACGTTGGCGATGGATCCGTCGAGTACCGATACGGTGATTCCCAAAGCGATAGCCAAAATCGCCCAATACCGGGAGGGTAATGGCAATCCGTCCGGGGCGGAGGAAGACGACACGGGCACGCTTGCAGGATTTGTCGAGGCGGTGTTAGAATTTGTATGTGGAGTGGGGTGGCTCATCGGATTACTCCTTCAATAGAGCAGCAGCCCACTCCTCCTCTTTGAATCCTACCAAAACACGATCCGGCAACACCAGAACGGGGCGTTTGACCAATTTGCCATCCGAAGCCAGCAGGGTCAGCAGTTGCTCTTCCGGATCGGTCTTAACGTGCTCTTTAAGGTTCAACTCTTTGTATCGGAGCCCGCTGGTGTTGAAAAATTTACGAATGGGTGTATTGCTCAATTTGACCCAGGTTCCGATTTCAGCGGCTGAGGGATTTTGGGTAATAATATCGCGACTCTCGTAAGCGATACCGTGTGCATCGAGCCATTTGCGGGCTTTGATGCAGGTGCCGCATTTGGCATATTGGATAAATAACGGTTTCATATTCTTGGAATAAGATTGTGTTCTGTATAGGAGAGATCCGCCTCAAAGATACATATAAAAAAGATAACCCCTTTGTTCGAAGCAATCTTCGATAACAAAGGGGTTATCTTATTGCGTTGGTCTGTGTGTGGATTGGAGGATTTAGGGTTTCCTTCGTGAAAAGGCTGTCAGTCCAAACCGCCCACAGCGCGCAAGGCTTACATGCGAGTCAGGCTTATGCTGCACTACCTCCTGCCAGTGGAGCAGGAGTTACATAAGTACGGGCTGCCAACTCTTTGTCGATCATGTAGAGACCGAGAGAGTTGTCAGCAACCATTTTCAGCTGATCGATAATGGTACGGGCGTTGTCCTCCTCTTCGACCTGTTCGTTAACAAACCATACGAGGGTATTGGCTGTAGCGAAATCTTTTTCGATCGAGGCAACGTGGCACAACTCGTCGATTAAGGCGGTTACCTTCTGCTCGTGCTCGAGCGTATCCTGGAACATCTCCAAGGGTGAAGCCCATTCTGTTTTAACTGCAGCGATCGGGGCCAGTGTTACTTTACCACCACGAGATTGTACGTAGTTAATAAAAATCTGGGCGTGTGCCTGCTCCTCTTGGAACTGTACCGAAAACCAGTTGGCAATGCCTTTGTAGCCTTTCTGCATGGCATCGGCTGACATAGAAAGATAGAGGTATGCCGACCAAAATTCGGCATTGATCTGCGCATTGAGCGCTTTTTCAACCTTTGCGTTTAACATGATGATGAATTTAAATATAAATTTTCAGGTGTAAAATTAGCAAATTGTTTGGTTCTCTGTCGCTAAGTGTAAAAAAATCGTGGGGAACTTTTTTAATTTAGCAGCGTCTGGTTGTGGATGCTTTGGTATGGGCATTTGCAGAATGAGAGCTGTATTTGTAAATAGATAGTGAAATTATCTGTTTCAGGGGGGACCGCCGTAAACTATTTTGTTGCATGTGTAAGTTGGAAGATGTGAGCCGGCTGTCAATTGACGAGTTCAGTCGTGCAAGCAAAAGGATAATTAGTAGATTCGTTGTGTAACTTTTGAAAATGGAAGCATTTTTTCAATATGGAGATCAGGAATTGACCTATTTGCGACAGAGTGATGTGCGAATGGCCGGTTTGATCGAACGTTTCGGCATGATTCGCAGAGTGGTAATTCCCGATCTGTTTGTAGCATTGGTGAGCAATATTGTCGGGCAGCAGGTGTCTGGCAAGGCAGCTGTGACCATTTTTGGACGGCTGTTGCGCACAGTAAACACACTGACTCCGCAGCATGTCTTGGCTGTGGATAATGAGTCGTTGCGTCAGTGCGGACTTTCTCAACGAAAGGTTAATTATATATGCGCCGCAGCGGACGCAATGCAGCATGGAACTTTATCCAAAGAGCAGTTGTCTCAACTTCCAGATGAAGAGGTTGTTCGTACGTTAGTTGCTTTGCCTGGAATTGGAGTATGGACCGCTGAAATGTTGATGATCTTCTCTTTGCAGCGCCCTAACGTGTTGAGCCGACATGATTTGATCATTCGTCGTAGTTTACAATCGCTGTACAGTTTGCCTGAATTGACACGCGAAAAATTCGAGGTTTATCGTCAACGGTTTTCTCCATATGGGACAGTGGCCTCCTTTTATTTATGGGCGTATGGCAATGCCTTGACCAAGGAGGAGGTAGCCCAAATTGGCAAGTAATGCCGAATCAGCTTTTTTGATTCGTGTTGGGTAAGTCTTCTAGCAAGTAAAGAGCTTACAGTGTAAATTATTAAATGAGATGTGATTCGTAGGACCAAATTTGAGTCCTAAAAAGCATGGAGTATGTTAGCAATATAGTCCTGTATCATTTATTTGTTGTGATCAGACTGCGTAAGAAGAAAGATTTGTAGTACAACATTTTGAAGATTTGTCCTAAGCGGCTTGTTTATAAATGTTGATGTTGAATGTATAGCGTATAGTCCCAGTCTCTTGATTGCCGAATTGATATGCCAATGTAATCGTTTATTTCTGTTGAGAAGCGTATATGGGCCGTGTTGATCATATTCGGGGTGTAATGAGTCGGAATATAATTGTCGTTAGAGATATAACAGCTTGTTCATATTGTGCTCGGAATTGCTTAATAGAATTAATTTTGTACTTTTGAAGGCAATCTGAGATTAAAATAATTTTTTCCAATAATGAAAAAGATTCTTTTTGCACTGTTAGCAGGTGTGTTTGCGGTGATGGTCACCGGTTGCTCGAAAACCGAAGAGTTAGCTGCTGTAATGGAAGTTACGGTAAAGGCGTATGATGCGAACCAAACCTTACAAGCGTTGCCGGATTATACGGTTATTCTGACTCAGAGTATTGCTAACGCTCCTTCGTATGTGGCGTTTCGTCAGGGTGTGACGGATCAGAATGGTAAATGCCGTTTTGAGTTCAAATCGGGGGAGTTGTCTGAGACTAGCCAGATCGAAGGAAACTATCTCGACGGGTACATTGTCGTTTTAGAGCCCTCGACAAAAGCTCCGGTGGGTGTAAAAGAGTTTTATTTACCTCAGGGAGAGACGTTGACGCCTGTTGTCATTGTGACGGTGGAATAGTAGAAGTCCTCTTGTGATAAAAGCCAAAGGGCCTCAGATAATTTATCTGAGGCCCTTTGGCTTGTTATGATGATCTGTTATGTGGTCGTGGCTATGCAGAACTTTTCCGGAAAGTATTTTGAAAACTCCTAACAATAGATGTGTTTGTTTTACAATTTAGAGATGACTTTAATTGTGCGGCTCTACAACATAATTCTTTACGGACTACAGCAAGGTTTCAATCACAGAACCGATCGTAAACAGGATGGCAAACAACAGCATGTTGCGGGAGGTGAGTCCCAAAATGCGATTTAGTGCTTTGCCATGATCGATCTTCACCATACGATACCAGGTGCTCAGATGGATCGGGAGATACAGCAAGGGCATGATGGCGGTCCAGAGTTGTCCGTAACTGATAAAAATAAGGTTGAACAGTACGGCGAACGTCCCCAACCATAAATAAAATTGTTGTCCGGCAAAGCTGCCAAAACGTACTACTAGGGTCTTTTTCCCGCTGACAGCATCTTGTTCGCGATCGCGGAAATTGTTGACCATAAGAAGGGTGTCGATAACCATTCCACAGCTCAGCGAGGCGATGGTCACTTCGGGCGTCCAATCGTGGCACATCACGTAGTAGGTGCAGCCTACGGGAATGAATCCGAAAAAGAGCAGCACCAATAGATCTCCCCAGCCGTGGTAAGCCAGCGGGTAGGGGCCGGCCGTATACAGAAATGCGAACAGCACACAAAAGACCCCGACCAAGATTAATTCACTGCCACCATAAAAGAGCAGGCCGAGGCCAATCAGGCAGGCGATAACAGTGGTGATCAGGATACCTCGTTGCATGGCTTGTACGGTGATCCAACCTTGGGCGCAAGCTCGCTCGGGACCCAGTCGATCTTGTCTGTCGCTTCCCTTTTTGTAATCGAACAGGTCGTTGATCAGGTTGGCATCAACCTGCATGAGAAGGGCGAACAACAAGCAGAGAATAGCCGGGATCCATTGAAATCCTCCGGCAGTCAGCGCCAGGGAGCAACCGATGAGTACAGGCATGGCAGCTGCAGTCAGGGTTTTGGGACGTGCGGCCAAACACCAAGCCTTGATTGAGTTGGTGGGAATTGGGGTCATGGTATCCATTTGTACAATTTGGTCAGTATGATCTTCGGAGTATTGTGTTGAGGTGACTCATATCCTTCTCTCATAAAGCAGATTCAGGAGAAGAGAGAAGAATCTGACTCGTTGGCTCCATCGTGAAGCAAAATTAATAAAAGCAGTCTAACTGTTGTGCTTGTTCGAAGTGCAAATCACAGTAAATTTATATTGTGTGTGCAGGTGGTTTAGAATCAGATGAGTGGGCGTTCCTGTAGTCGAAGGAAAACTGTAACAACAGGTTGCGACAGGATGATTGCTGATTCTAACTCATGGGTAATTGGACCGTGAATCATCGCTTACATGATCAATGACGATATAAGAACCTGCAACGTGATATTTTCAATGGTTTTGCAGGTTTTACTTTCACGGTATACTGAACTTCTTTTGCAGGTATCCCCTAAAAATTTACATAAAGTTTGTATTCAGAAAAGGTCAGAATAAATAATAAAAAAATTAACATTACTGTCCCGTAAAAGTGGATAAATAGTTCTTTGAAATTATTGAAATATAGTCAATTACACGGTTTTTTGAAATGAAACGGACTTGATTTTGCAACTTTGCAGTCTAATACAAATGGCTGCTATGTT
>UQYM01000017.1 GCA_900545315.1 uncultured Alistipes sp. | reverse complement strand
ACGTGAACACCGTGAACTACATGGGCAAACTCAAGAGCCGCTACACCAAGGCGGGCCTCTTGGAGGGTCGCGCCAATAACTTCAAGAAGGCGATCGTCACCTTGAAGGATGGAGACAAGATCGATTTTTACAGTAATATCTAACGAAGATGGCAGTAAGAAAATTTAAACCTGTAACCGCAGGTACGAGACATAAGATTATCGGCACGTTCGACGAGATCACGACGTCGAAACCGGAGAAATCGCTGCTCAGCCCCAAGAAGAGCTCGGGTGGACGTAACAACGACGGCAAGATGACGGTCCGCTACATCGGCGGCGGTCACAAGCAGATGTATCGTAACGTCGACTTCAAACGCTCGAAGGACGGCATCGCCGCAACTGTAAAAACGATCGAGTACGACCCCAATCGTACCGCACGCATCGCACTCCTGGTATACGCCGACGGTGAGAAGAGCTACATCATCGCACCCAACGGACTCCAGGTGGGCCAGACCGTCATGAGCGGCGCAGGCGTCGCTCCCGAGGTCGGAAACACGCTCTTCCTGAGCGAGATTCCCCTGGGTACGGTCGTCCACAACATTGAACTCTACCCCGGTCAGGGGGCCGCTATGGCCCGTTCGGCCGGTTCCTACGCCCAGCTGCTGGCTCGTGAAGGCAAATTCGCCGTCATCAAGCTGCCTTCGGGCGAGACTCGTATGGTACTCGTAACTTGCCGCGCTACGGTGGGTGTCGTGTCGAACGTCGACCACAGCCTCGAAAGCTCGGGCAAGGCAGGACGCGAGCGTTGGCTCGGCCGCCGTCCGCGCAACCGCGGTGTCGTCATGAACCCGGTGGATCACCCGATGGGTGGTGGCGAAGGCCGTGCGTCGGGTGGTCACCCGCGTTCGCGCAAGGGTCTGCTTGCCAAGGGTTATAAGACTCGTAACCCGAAGAAGACGACCTCGAAGTTTATTATTTCCAAGAAAAAATAATTAAAAAGAGTACATAATGAGCCGTTCATTAAAAAAAGGACCGTTTATCGACCCCAAGCTCGAAGCGAAGATCGTCGCCCAGGCGGAAGGAAATAAAAAGTCGGTAATCAAGACATGGTCGCGAGCAAGTATGATCTCGCCTGACTTCGTAGGTCAGACGGTAGCTGTCCACAACGGAAACAAATTCATTCCGGTGTATGTAACAGAGAACATGGTAGGACACAAGCTGGGTGAGTTTGCCCCGACACGTACCTTCCGTGGCCATTCAGGAAACAAGAAAAAATAGTAGGTAAAGATGGGTTCAAGAAAACACATAATGGCCGAAAGGCTTAAAGCCGAGAAGAAACAGAAGGCCATCGCCGTACTGAACGATTGTCCGACCTCACCGCTGAAGATGCGTATTGTGGCCGACACGATTCGCGGCGTGGAGATCAATCGCGCTTTGGGCATGCTTCGTTTCAGCAAGAAGGCAGCCTCGATCAAATTGGAGAAGTTGCTTCGTTCCGCGATTGCGAACTGGGAACAGAAGAACGAGGGGCAGCGTCTTGAGGACAATAAACTTTGCGTAAGCGAGATTTATGTCAACAGCGGTACGATGCTCAAGCGTATCCAGGCAGCGCCTCGGGGTCGCGCACACCGGATTCGCAAACGTTCGAACAGCGTAACGATCGTGGTGGACAAAATGGAAGTTAAAGAAGAAAAAAATAGCAAAGCAGATGGGACAGAAAGTTAATCCGATAGCAAACAGACTCGGTATCATACGCGGTTGGGATTCCAACTGGTATGGCGGAAAGGATTTTTCGAGCAAGTTGGTCGAGGATTCCAAGATTCGTAAGTACCTGGGTGCCCGTCTTGCAAAGGCCAGCATCTCGAAGGTTATCATCGAGCGTACACTGAAGCTGGTGACTGTCACCATCTCGACGGCACGTCCGGGTATCATTATTGGTAAAGGCGGCCAGGAGGTTGACAAGCTGAAAGAGGAGTTGCGCAAGCTGACCGGCAAGGAGGTACAGATCAACATCTTCGAGGTAAAACGCCCGGAGTTGGATGCAGTGATCGTAGCCAATAACATTGCACGTCAGCTCGAAGGCCGTATTTCGTACCGTCGTGCAGTGAAGACAGCCATCGCATCGACGATGCGTATGGGTGCAGAGGGAATCAAGATCCAGATTTCAGGTCGTTTGGGCGGCGCCGAGATGGCACGTAGCGAGACCTTCAAAGAGGGACGTATTCCGTTGCACACCTTCCGTGCGGATGTAGATTATGCACTGTGCGAAGCCCTGACCAAGGTCGGTATTCTGGGAATCAAGGTATGGATCTGCAATGGTGAGGTTTATGCCAAACGTGATCTGTTCGAGATTGCCGGAGCAGCGCCATCACAGAGCGAGCGTGGTTTCCGCGGCGAACGTGGAGAGCGCGGTGAGCGTCGTGGACGTGGTGACCGTCGTGGCCGGGAAAGAAAATCGAATAAGTAAGGACTTCTTAAAGCGATAGAACAATGTTACAGCCAAAAAGAACGAAATTCAGAAGAATGCAGAAGGGGCGCATGAAGGGCAATGCCCAGCGCGGAGCGCAGCTTGCGTTCGGATCCTTCGGCATCAAGGCTATGGAGTCCACTTGGATCACCGGCCGTCAGATAGAGGCCGCACGTCAGGCGATCGTGCGTTACATGAAACGTGAAGGACAGCTTTGGATCCGGATCTTCCCGGACAAGCCGATCACGAAGAAGCCTGCGGAGGTACGTATGGGTAAAGGTAAAGGATCACCCGAAGGGTTTGTAGCCCCCGTAACTCCGGGCCGTATTCTGTTCGAAGCAGAGGGAGTGCCCTTGGCAGTAGCTCAGGAGGCATTGCGTTTGGGTGCCCAGAAGCTTCCGATTACGACTAAGTTTATTGTGAGACGAGACTATACCGAAACATCAATTTAGGAAAAGACATGAAGACATCAGAGATTAAAGAGCTTTCCGCAGCGGAATTGGCAGAGCGGATTGAGGCAGAGAAGGCGAACCTTCTTCGCATGAAGATGAATCATGCCGTTTCACCGGTAGAGAATCCCACCCTGATGAAGAAGGCCCGCAGGGATATCGCTCGCATGCTGACGATTTTGGGCCAGAAAGAAACCGTAAAAGCGTAATTACCCATGGAAAGAAATCTGAGAAAAGAGAGAATCGGGGTGGTTGTCAGCAACAAGATGGACAAATCGATCACGGTAGCCATCAAGCGTAAGGAGAAACATCCGATCTACGGCAAGTTCGTGAACAAGACGAAGAAGTTTGTAGCACACGACGAGACCAACAGTTGCCATGCAGGGGACACGGTACGGATTGCCGAGACCCGTCCTTTGAGCAAGACGAAACGTTGGAGATTAGTAGAAATTATTGAAAGAGCTAAGTAAGCCATGATACAACAAGAAAGCAGACTGTCAGTAGCCGATAACAGCGGAGCCAAAGAGGTTCTCTGTATCCGCGTACTGGGTGGCACAGGGAAACGTTATGCCACCATCGGCGACAAAATTGTGGTGACTGTCAAGAGTGCCACACCTTCTGGAGATATCAAGAAGGGTACTGTATCCAAGGCCGTTGTAGTGCGCACCTCGAAAGAGATTCGTCGTGCAAACGGTTCCTACATTCGATTTGACGACAATGCTGTCGTACTGCTCAACAACCAGGGTGAGATGCGGGGCACGCGTATCTTTGGGCCGGTAGCCCGAGAGTTGCGTGATTCGTACATGAAGATCATTTCATTGGCGCCCGAAGTATTGTAATTTTAAAAGGTTAAAAGATGTCAGTAAAATTGCATATCAAGAAGGGGGACACGGTAATCGTGAACGCCGGTGACAACAAGGGCCAGACGGGGAAAGTTCTTCGTGTATTGGTTGAGAAGGAGCGGGCGATCGTCGAGGGCGTGAACATGGTTTCGAAGCACACGAAGCCGAACGCCAAACATCCCCAGGGTGGTATTGTGAAGCAAGAGGCTTCGATCCACATCTCGAACCTGCAGCCGGTAGATGCCAAGAGTGGCAAAGCGACACGCATTGGACGCAAGGTGGGTTCAGACGGCAAATTAGTACGTTACTCAAAAAAGTCAGGGGAGGAGATTAAATAATGGTAGCATACGTTCCTACGTTAAAGAAGATGTACAAGGAGCAGATTGTACCTGCCCTTGTCAAGGAGTTCAACTACACCAGCGTGATGCAGGTTCCCGTCCTCGAGAAGATTGTGATCAACCAGGGTTTGGGTCAGGCCATTGGCGACAAGAAGATTCTGGAGACAGCGATTGACGAATTGACGAAGATCACTGGTCAGCGTGCAGTAGCGACCCGTTCGAAGAAGGATATTTCGAACTTCAAACTCCGTAAGGGGATGCCTATCGGTGCCCGTGTGACGTTGCGTCACAACAAGATGTATGAGTTCTTGGAGAGGTTGGTAGCGGTAGCGTTGCCACGTATCCGTGACTTCAAGGGAATCAACGACAAGTTTGATGGTCGCGGCAACTATACGTTGGGAGTTGCAGAGCAGATTATCTTCCCGGAGATCGACATTGACAAGATCACGAAGATTTTGGGTATGGAGATCACCTTTGTAACGACCGCGAACACTGATGAGGAGGCATACGCACTTCTGAAGCAGTTCGGATTACCGTTTAAAAACGCAAAAAAGAACGCATAAGATATGGCAAAAGAATCAATGAAGGCTCGTGAGGTTAAACGCCTCAAATTGGTTGAGCGTTACGCTGCCAAACGAGCTGCTCTGAAAGAGGCCGGAGATTACGAGGGATTGGCAAAATTGCCACGCAACTCGAATCCGATCCGTCTGCACAACCGTTGCAAACTGACGGGCCGTCCTAAGGGCTATATGCGCCAGTTCGGCATCAGCCGTATTCAGTTCCGTGAGATGGCATCAAAGGGGCTGATCCCTGGTGTTAAGAAGGCAAGCTGGTAGGCGGACGCCGGTTTCGGAGAGCCAAGAGCGAGACCTGAGACCTGATAGCTGGGAGCTGAGCCGAGAGCAAGAGCTGAGCTGAGCTGAGATCTGAGCTGAGAGTCGATAGCCGAGACCTGATCTACGGATTTGCTGGGGCGGATGTTCCGAACCAAATCAATAAAAAATCGAGCTGAAGCGGCGGATGGCTGACGAGTCATCCGACCTGCTTTGGACGATTGGGTAGAGCAGGTGGGCAGAGCAGGAGGGTTGAGCAGGCTGGAGGAGCAGAAATTTTTATTGGAGCTGATTTTGGAGGGGGCTTTTGACGGGATGTCGGGAGCTGTTTCCAGGAGGCCGATAGAGAGCGTTGCAACTCTTTCTCCGAAAGCGATTTGACGGAAAGAAAAATTTTCGTAACTTTACCGCCTGATTTTTATGGACAGCCGCGGAGGGGGTGACCCCTGCCGCGTTGTTCCGTGAAAAGTGCTTTGGTTTTGAGTCGAGGCAGCAGAGCGATAACCCGAAGGCCGGGCAGTTTGTGCATAACGGACTGAAGGCCAGTATTAACTAATATTATTTTATTACAATGACTGATCCAATTGCGGATTTCCTGACGCGAGTTAGGAACGCGGTGAAAGCCAACCACAAGGTGGTTGAAGCTCCCGCATCGAAAATGAAGCTCGAGATCACCCGAGTACTCTACGAGCAGGGCTACATTTTGGCCTACAAGGAGGACAAGGATGAGAAGGGCAAGCCGATCATCAAGATCGCGTTGAAGTACCATGCAGAGACCAAGACCAATGCCATCAAGGGTCTGAAACGAGTAAGCCGTCCGGGTTTGCGTCGTTACAGCAGTGCAGCGGATATGCCGCGTGTATTGAACGGTTTGGGGATTGCAGTGGTATCTACCTCTAAAGGCATCATGACCGACAAGAAAGCCCGTCAGGAGAATGTAGGCGGCGAGGTACTGTGCTATGTTTATTAATTTAGTTAAGACAAGAATATCATGTCAAGAATTGGAAAATTACCTGTAAACCTGCCCGCAGGCGTAACCGTAACGGTTGGACCTGACAACGTGGTATGTGTGAAAGGCCCTCTTGGAACGCTGAGTCAGAAGGTTGATTCAGACATTACGGTTACCGTAGAGGGGAATGCGGTTCATGTAACCCGCCCGACCGACCAGCCTCGTCACCGTTCGATGCACGGTTTGTATCGTGCGTTGATTCACAACATGGTTGTAGGTGTATCTGAGGGCTACCAGATCCAGCAGGAGTTGGTAGGTGTAGGATACAAAGCTGAGATGCAGGGGAATGTACTTCAGATGAGTCTGGGATATTCTCATGACATCTATTTTGAGATGCCAAAGGAGATTACCGCTACGGCAGTTACCGAGAAGAAGGGTAATCCTATTGTTACCTTGAAGAGTATCGACAAACAGTTGATTGGTCAGGTAGCTGCTAAGTTGCGTTCGCTTCGTAAGCCGGAGCCTTACAAGGGTAAAGGTATTAAGTTTGTTGGAGAGCAGCTTCGTCGTAAAGCTGGTAAATCTGCTAATGCAAAATAGTAAAATTGTAGAGTTATGTCATTGACCAAGATAGAGAGAAGAGAGAGGATCAAGATGCGTATCCGCAAGATCGTCAGCGGAACAGCAGAGCGTCCTCGCATGTCTGTGTTCAGAAGTAACAAGCAGATTTATGTTCAGTTGATCGACGATCAGAAGGGTGTGACGCTGGCATCGGCCTCATCTTTGGATAAAGAGGTTGTAGAGCAGGCAGCAGGCCTGAACAAATCACAGGTAGCGGCATTGGTAGGCAAATTGGCAGCCGAGCGTGGTTTGGCCAAGGGGATCAATGCGGTATCGTTTGACCGTAACGGTTACCTGTACCACGGAAGAGTGAAAATGTTGGCGGACGCAGCCCGCGAAGGCGGACTTAAATTCTAAGAGATATGTCAAATACGAACATAAAGAAAGTAAGGACAAGCGATCTGGAGCTCAAGGATCGTTTGGTAAGCATCCAGCGCGTAACGAAGGTTACCAAGGGAGGACGTACTTTTTCGTTTTCGGCGATTGTAGTTGTAGGTAACGAGAACGGAGTAGTAGGTTACGGACTTGGCAAGGCTAGCGAGGTAACGGCAGCGATCGCCAAGGGTGTAGAGGACGCCAAGAAGAATTTGGTCAAGGTACCGGTTCTTCACGGGACTATTCCTCACAAACAGGAGGCACGTTACAGTGGTTCGTTGGTCATGATTCGTCCAGCAGCTCCTGGTACTGGAGTAATTGCCGGAGGTGCCATGCGTGCTGTATTGGAGAGCGTTGGCATCCGCAACGTGTTGGCCAAGAGCAAGGGATCATCGAACCCTCACAACCTGGTAAAAGCTACTATTGCAGCATTGTTGGAGTTGCGTGATGCGCACAGTGTAGCACAGGTACGTGGAGTCTCTTTGGATACAGTTTTTAACGGATAATAGCGACGAGAAATGGCTAAATTGAAAATTACCCAGATCAAGAGCCGCATCGGAGCGAGTGCCCAGCAGAAGAAGAATTTGGATGCACTGGGACTTCGCAAGATGAACGCTACCGTAGAGCATGAAGCTTCGGCGATCATTCTCGGTATGGTAGAGAAGGTTAAACACCTGGTAAAGGTGGAGGAGGTAAAATAGTATCCTGAAGGAGCTATTTTGTCCCGCGAGGGGCGCTATTGAGAAACAATAAAAAAGAAAGCATAATGAATCTCAGTAATTTAAAACCTGCAGAAGGGTCGACCAAAAACGAGAAACGTATCGGTCGTGGTCAGGGATCTGGCCGTGGGGGTACGTCAACACGTGGTCACAAAGGAGCGAAATCGCGTTCAGGTTACTCTTCAAAAATTGGTTTCGAGGGTGGTCAGATGCCGCTTCAGAGACGTTTGCCGAAGTATGGCTTCACCAATTTGAAACGTGTTGAGTACAAAGGCATCAATATTGGAGTACTTGACGAATTAGCGAAGAGTTCTTCATTGAAGAGCATCAATGTAGAGACGTTGATTGAGGCTGGTTTTGTCAACAAGAACGACCGTGTGAAGATTCTCGGCAGTGGTACCTTGAGTACGGCGTTGGATGTAACGGCACACGCCTTCTCGAAGAGTGCAGCTGCGGCAATCGAAGCGCAGGGCGGCAAGGTGACTAAACTTTAATTACAGCCTTTAAATATCAGCGATGAGAAAGTTAATCGAAACCATTAAGAATATATTCAAGATCGAGGAGTTGCGTAAACGTATTTTGTTTACGTTGGCTTTGATCTTGGTATATCGTTTCGGTAGTTTTGTGGTGATCCCGGGCATCAATCCCGAGGCTTTGCAGGCATTGCAGAGCCAGGTAGAAGGCAATGGATTGATGGGGTTGTTGAACATCTTCTCCGGAGGAGCGTTCAGCAACGCGTCGATTTTTGCGTTGGGAATCATGCCCTACATCTCGGCTTCGATCGTTATTCAGCTGATGGGAATTGTGGTTCCCTATTTCCAGAAGCTGCAGAAAGAGGGCGAGAGTGGACGTCGCAAAATCAACCAGTGGACCCGCTATTTGACCATCATCGTGCTGCTGTTGCAGGGCCCGGCCTATTTGGCCAACCTCCATGCACAGCTGCCGGATGCGGCCTTTGTGCTGGGTCGAGGCAGCGTACTGTTCACGATTAGTGCAACGATTGTGCTGATTGCGGGTACGATGTTTGTAATGTGGCTCGGCGAAAAGATCACCGACAAAGGAATTGGCAACGGTGTATCGCTCATCATCATGGTGGGTATTATAGCACGTTTGCCTCACGCATTGATGGCTGAGTTGAACACACGTTTCACGGAGGCTACCGGTGGTTTGGTGATGTTGGTAGTTGAGTTGGTGCTTCTGTTTTTGGTCTTTGCGGCGACGATTGCACTGGTACAGGCAGTTCGCAAGATTCCGGTTCAGTATGCGAAACGGATCGTTGGGAACAAGCAGTACGGCGGTGTACGTCAGTACATTCCGTTGAAGATCAATGCGGCCGGAGTTATGCCGATCATCTTCGCTCAGGCGTTGATGTTTATTCCGATGTTCTTCACCCGCTTCGAGGCTACGCAGGGATTTGCTGCGGCTTTTGCGGATTACACGGGTTTCTGGTATAATCTGGTATTTGCGCTGTTGGTTATCGCCTTCACCTATTTCTACACGGCGATCACCGTGAACCCCAACATGATGGCAGAGGACATGAAACGCAACGGAGGTTTCATTCCGGGTATTAAACCGGGTAAGAAGACCGTTGAGTACCTCGATACCATTATGACGCGGATCACCCTTCCGGGCTCCATTTTCTTGGCAATCGTAGCGATTTTGCCGACGTTTGCGATGAAGTTGGGCATCAACAATCAGTTTGCGCTGTTCTACGGCGGTACCTCGTTGTTGATCTTGGTAGGTGTAGTCCTCGACACACTCCAGCAGATTGAGAGTTATCTGCTGCTGCGTCACTACGACGGGCTGATGAAGACGGGCCGTATTAAAGGACGTATGGGTTAATAAGAGTTCTGAGAGATGATATACTTAAAGACAGCGGAAGAGATCGAGTTGCTGCGCGAGAACAACCAGTTGGTCAGTGCGACGCTGGCGGAGCTCGGCAAGCATGTCCGGCCGGGCGTATCGACGCTCGAGCTGGACAAGATCGCCGAAGATTTTATTCGGTCTCACGGAGCGGAACCCGGTTTTTTGGGTTACGGTGGTTTTCCGAACACGTTGTGTATGTCCATCAATGAAGAGGTCGTACACGGTATACCTTCCGCAAAGCGCATTCTGAAGGAGGGCGATATTCTCTCAGTAGATTGTGGCACGCTTATGAAGGGGTTTTACGGCGATTCTGCATATACGTTTGCAGTAGGAGAGATAGCACCGGAGGTGCAGGATCTTCTCCGCGTAACCAAAGAGGCTCTTTATAAGGGTGTCGCACAGGCAAAGGCAGGGAATCGCATCGGCGATATTGCCAATGCTGTGCAGGAGCATGCTGAGCGACACGGTTATTCGGTAGTACGGGAGTTGGTAGGACATGGTCTCGGTCGGGACATGCATGAGGAGCCAGAGGTACCGAACTACGGAGCCCGTGGCAGGGGGCCACTTCTGAAAGAGGGGATGGTCATCTGCATAGAGCCAATGATCAACATGGGGACACGTTCCGTAGTGTTTGAGCGTGACGGCTGGACCGTCCGGACACGGGATCGTAAGCCGTCTGCACATTTTGAGCAGGCAGTAGCGATCACGAAACATGGTGCTGATGTGTTGACCGACTTCGGCGTAATCGAACAAGCAATAAATTTGTAAGACTCCTATGGCCAAACAAGCTGCTATTGAGAAGGACGGGACGATTATCGAGGCGTTGTCCAATGCGATGTTTCGCGTTGAGTTGGACAATGGTCACGTGATCACCGCTCACATTTCCGGTAAGATGCGGATGCACTACATCAAGATTTTACCGGGAGACAAGGTAAAAGTAGAGATGTCCCCGTACGACTTGAGTAAGGGACGTATATCGTTCAGGTACAAGTAGAACAGAACAAGGGATCAGGAGCGCGCGATAGGTTTTAGCCGTGAGGTTGGGCCTCGTGAGATTGATTCCACAAAGCATTCTGAACAATGAAAGTAAGAACATCGATTAAGAAGAGAAGCGAGGATTGCAAGATAGTAAAGCGCAAAGGTCGCCTCTATGTGATCTGCAAGAAGAATCCCAAGCTGAAGATGCGTCAGGGATAGTAAACAGGAACAAACAAAAAAAGCATAATTGAATTTATGGCACGTATTGTAGGTGTAGATTTACCTAAGAACAAGAGAGGAGATATAGGCTTGACCTATATCTACGGGATTGGACGCAGTACCGCCCGTACGATTCTTGCGAAGGCGAATGTAGATGCAGCGATCAAGGTACAGGATTGGACCGATGCGCAGGTATCTGCGATTCGTAGCGCGATCGCTGAAGGAGGCTACAAGGTAGAGGGCGAGCTGCGTTCGACGGTTCAGTTGAACATCAAGCGACTGATGGATATTGGTTGTTATCGTGGCATTCGTCACCGTTTGGGTCTTCCGGTTCGCGGCCAGAGCACGAAGAATAATGCCCGCACGCGCAAGGGTCGCAAGAAGACCGTTGCCAACAAGAAAAAAGCAACGAAGTAATCTATTAGAGTTATGGCAAAAAAAACAGGAACAGTTAAGAAGAGAGTGGTTAAGGTGGGTACCGAAGGCAAGGTATTCGTACACTCTACTTTCAATAACGTGATCATCACGATAGCGAATGCGAACGGAGAGGTGATCAGTTGGAGTTCAGCCGGAAAGATGGGTTTCCGTGGCTCTAAGAAGAACACGCCGTATGCAGCCCAGACAGCAGCAGCAGATTGCGCCAAGATTGCTTACGATCTGGGACTTCGCAAGGTAAAGGTGTATGTGAAGGGTCCGGGAGCAGGCCGTGAGTCGGCAATTCGTACCGTTCACGGGGCAGGCATTGAGGTTACCGAGATTATCGATGTAACTCCACTGCCGCACAACGGTTGCCGTCCACCTAACCGTCGTCGTGTCTAATTTCCGGTCCGACGCCACCGGAGCGGTTTGTTGAATATTCAGCAGATTGGCCGCATTCCCAACCGTATTTATTACGGTGGAATGTCGGCGTCACTCCAAGCGGAGAAAGTCTCCGTGTAATTATTAAATCAAAAAGCAACTTCTATTATGGGAAGATATATAGGACCAAAGTCAAAGATCGCCAGAAAGTTCGGCGAAGCCATTTATGGTGCGGACAAATCGCTTGAGAAGAAGAACTACCCTCCCGGACAGCATGGTTTGATGCGCAAACGCAAGAAGGTATCTGAGTACGGTACTCAGTTGCTGGAGAAGCAGAAGGCGAAAGCCATCTACGGGGTGCAGGAGAAGCAGTTCCGTCACACGTTTGAGGAGGCTGCCCGTATCGGTGGTATTACCGGTGAGAACCTGCTTCAGATTTTGGAGTGCCGTTTGGACAACGTAGTATTCCGTTTGGGCATTGCTCCGACACGTGCAGCTGCACGTCAGTTGGTATCTCACCGTCACATTACGGTAAACGGAGCAGTAGTAAACATTCCTTCGTACCAGCTTCGTCCGGGTGATGTTGTAGGAGTTCGTGAGAAATCACAATCGTTGGAGGTTATTCAGGATTCTGTAACCGGCGCACACAATCGTTATGCATGGTTGGAGTGGGATGGCAGCCAGATGAGTGGCAAATTCCTTCAGAAGCCGGAACGTGCGGACATTCCTGAGAACATCAAAGAGCAGCTTATCGTCGAGTTGTATTCTAAGTAATCATTAATCGAGGAGCAATAATTATGGCAATATTAGCATTTCAAAAGCCTGAGAAGGTAATAATGCTCGAATCCACCTCTTCGTTCGGACGGTTTGAATTTCGTCCGCTCGAGCCCGGATTTGGCATGACCATCGGCAATGCGTTGCGGCGCATTTTGCTCTCGTCGTTGGAGGGCTATGCGATCACGACGGTCAAGGTTGCCGGTGTCGATCATGAGTTTGCTGCGATCCCCGGTGTTATGGAAGGAATGCTTGAGATCATATTGAAGCTCAAGCAGGTACGTTTCATCAAGACCGTCGAGAATGTCGATGGTGAGAAGGTGACTGTCAATGTAGCTGGACAGAGTGAGCTCACCGCGGGTTATATCTCGAACTTCTTGACCAACTTCAAGGTATTGAATCCTGACTTGGTAATTTGTCGTTTGGATCCTGAAGTTAAGTTACAGATGGAGTTAACGATAGCCAAGGGTCGTGGATATGTACCGGCGGAGGAGAATCGTCCGGCAGATGCAGAGTTTGGTTTGTTGCCGATCGATTCGATTCACACGCCGATTCGTAATGTGAAGTTTACGGTTGAGAACTACCGTGTGGAGCAGAAGACCGATTACGAGAAACTGAATCTGGAGATTACGACGGATGGTAGTATTCATCCGAAGGAAGCGCTTAAGGAGGCGGCTAAAATATTGATTCATCACTTCATGCTCTTCTCCGATGAAAAGATTACGCTGAACCTTGAGGAAAACAGTGCGACCGAAGAGTTTGATGAGGATGTACTTCACATGCGTCAGTTGTTGAAGACGAAGTTGTCGGATCAGGATTTGTCAGTACGGGCATTGAACTGTTTGAAGGCAGCTGAGGTAGAGACAGTAGGCGATTTGGTACGTTTCAATCGGAATGATTTGTTGAAATTCCGGAACTTTGGCAAGAAGTCGTTGTCGGAGTTGGATGAGTTGTTGGCAAATCTGAATTTACACTTCGGTATGGACGTCTCCATATACAAACTAGACAAGGATTAACACGAACGATTAAGTAACCATGAGACATAATAAGAAAATCAATCACCTCGGCCGCCAGGCCGGTCACCGCAAGGCGTTGATGGCCAATCTGGCGAGTTCGTTGTTGAAGCACAAGAGGATCAATACGACTCTGGCGAAGGCCAAGGCATTGCGCATGTATGTAGAGCCGCTGATTACCAAATCGAAGGAAGATACGACTCATTCGCGTCGTACGGTGTTCAGTTATTTGAAGGACAAGGAGGCGACAGCAGAATTGTTCCGAGTAATTGCGCCGAAGATTGCGAATCGTCCGGGTGGCTATTGCCGCATTTTGAAGACGGGTTTCCGTTTGGGAGATGGAGCAGAGACCTGCTTTATTGAGTTGGTAGACTTTGATGAGGCCTATGCAACTGCAGCAGCACCAAAGGCAGCAGAGAAGCCAAAGACTCGTCGTAGCCGTGCTAAGAAGGCTGCAGCGCCAGCAGCAGAGGCAGCTGCTCCTGCTGTAGAGGCAGAGAAGCCGGCCGAAGAGGCAAAAGCTGAGTAATTTCGGCAGAGTTATCCGATTCGATTTGGATGTTAGCCTTCGGGCTGCATACGGAACGATAGGAGAGATAGAGGGGGAGTCCGGAGGGATCTCCCCTTTGTTTTGCAAAAATGTGAGATGTTGCACTATTTTTGCAGATAGGACGTTATATTAGCAGACAAGTTTTGGTTTTTGGCAAAAGTCAAATCTTAAAAAATAATTACGATGAGTGAGATTGTAAGTGTACATGCCAGAGAGATTCTGGATTCACGTGGAAATCCGACGATTGAAGTAGAGGTAACCACCGCGAGTGGTGCTTTTGGACGAGCTGCGGTTCCATCCGGAGCATCGACAGGAGAGAACGAGGCGCTTGAGTTGCGCGATGGAGATAAGAGCCGTTACGGTGGCAAAGGTGTATTGAAGGCTGTTCAGAATGTGAACGAGGTGATTGCCAAAGAGATTTTGGGCATGCCGGTGACCGATCAGGTGGGCATCGATAAGACGATGATCGAGCTGGACGGCACCCCGACCAAGAGCAAATTGGGCGCCAATGCCATTTTGGGTGTTTCGTTGGCTTGCGCACGTGCGGCAGCCGACTATTTGGGCATGCCGCTGTGGCGTTATATCGGCGGTACGAATGCCAAGACGCTGCCTGTTCCGATGATGAATATCATCAATGGCGGTTCACACTCCGATGCGCCGATTGCTTTCCAGGAGTTCATGATCCGTCCGGTAGGTGCTCCGTCGTTCCGTGAAGGGTTGCGTATGGGCGCCGAGGTGTTCCACGCCTTGAAGAAGGTGCTGCATGATCGTGGTTTGAGTACGGCTGTTGGTGATGAAGGCGGTTTTGCTCCGGCCTTGAAGGGTACGGAAGACGCTTTGGAGTCGATTATCGAGGCGATTAAGAAGGCGGGCTATAAACCAGGTCGTAAATGCGAAGGCGGTGATGTAGCCATTGGTATGGATTGCGCATCGTCGGAGTTCTATAAGGATGGTGTTTACGACTATACGAAGTTTGAGGGCCCGACCGGTGCCAAACGTACTTCAGCAGAGCAGGTGGCCTACCTGGAGGAGTTGGTAGCGAAATATCCGATTGATTCGATCGAGGATGGTATGAGCGAGAACGACTGGGACGGCTGGAAGGTGCTGACCGAGCGATTGGGCGGCAAATGCCAGCTGGTAGGTGATGACCTGTTTGTGACCAACGTAGAGTTCTTGAAGAAGGGTATTGAGTTGGGTTGTGCCAATTCGATTTTGATCAAGGTGAACCAGATCGGTACGTTGACTGAGACGTTGGATGCCATTGAGATGGCACACCGGGCCGGTTATACGTCGGTAACTTCACACCGCAGTGGTGAGACGGAGGATTCGACGATTGCCGACATTGCCGTTGCCACCAATTCGGGACAGATCAAGACCGGTTCGATGAGCCGTTCGGATCGTATGGCCAAGTACAATCAGCTGCTCCGGATCGAGGAGGAGTTGGGTGACGAGGCGATCTACGGTTACACGAAGATCTATCGCAAATAGCCGATAGTCGAGACGATAATATTGCAAAAGAGAGAAGCGGACATCTCATGGCGAGATGCCCGCTTCTTATTTTTATTGATTAGGGGAAAATCAAGCGATATGCAATGGGTGTGAACTCTTTTTATTGGTTCGACAGTGCGTTCTGAACAATGTTCCCGTTTCTGATCCTTGTCTCTTGCTCCCTCCTGTCTTGCCTCTTGTTTTCTGACCTCTGTTCCTTCTCTCAGGCCTCCTCTTGAGAGCCGGGTTTAGCGGGTACTACCTTCATATACCCCGCCTTATTGAGTCTCCAAACAGTGGAAAAGTAAGAAGCAAAGGTTGTTAATCTTCGTGATCTCCCATCAGGTAGGCTTTGATAAAGCCGCTGATATCGCCATCCATGACACGTTGGACATCTGAGGTCTGGTATCCGGTACGGTGGTCCTTTACGCGGCGGTCATCGAAGACGTAGCTACGGATCTGGGAACCCCATTCGATCTTTTTCTTTTTGCCTTCGAGCTCGTTTTGGAGTTCGCGTCGTTTGTTGAGTTCGAGTTGGTAGAGTTTGGATTTGAGGATACGCAGGGCGTTCTCTTTGTTCATACTTTGGGAGCGGGTCTCGGTATTCTCGACCATGATACCGGTAGGCAGGTGGCGTACGCGGACACCGGTTTCGACCTTGTTGACATTTTGTCCGCCCTTACCGCCGCTTCGGTAGGTATCCCATTCGATGTCGGCGGGGTTAATAGTGATTTCGATGGTATCGTCAACGGCGGGTGAAACGAATACGGAGGCGAATGTAGTTTGGCGTTTGTTGTTGGCGTTGAATGGCGAGGGGCGCACCAAACGGTGGACGCCGCTTTCACTTTTGAGGTATCCGTAGGCGAATTCGCCGACAAATTCGAGGGTTGCCGATTTGATACCGACCTCTTCTCCATCCTGAACGTCGATTACTTTGACCTGGTAGCCGTTGGCTTCGCCCCAGCGCATATACATACGCATCAACATGGCTGCCCAATCGAGACTTTCGGTACCGCCGGCCCCGGAGTTGATCTCCATGATGGCTCCGAGGTGATCCTCTTCGCTGCGGAGCATATTCCGCATTTCGAGCTCTTCGATCATTTTGAGCACCTTGTTGTATTGGGTATCGAGCTCTTCGGGAGAGGAGGCTCCTTCGCGGATAAATTCCGGCAGGAGGTGCAGCTCCTCCATGGCGGAGGCTATGGCGTCGTAGGCGGTGATCCAATATTTGATTCCGGCGACTTTTTTGAGTTGGGCTTCGGCTTTGGCTGGGTCATCCCAGAAGTTGGGATCGTGGGTCAGCGCCTCCTGCTCGTCGAGTTCCAGACGTCGGTCCTCGATGTGCAGGTGGGTATATAGGGCTTGTTGCCGCTCCTCAAGTGCCTTGATCTGTTCGGTCGTTACCATATATTTGATTGACTTTTGGTTCTATGGGGTTGGAGTTTTGGGTTTACGATGAAACGTTGAGTCATTGTTTGGGAGAGGGGAGCCAGAGCGTTGCGCAATCTGCGTTGATGCTGTCATACTCCTTCCCCCTCGGTGAGCTCTCAACCGTAATCATTAAAGCAGCCTGATATAGAAAGCACGCTTTAAGGGAAAAATTCGGGTACTCCTTCCTCTTTTATTTGTTAGTTGTTGTTATAGGTTTTTGGGGTCTTATCATTTGTTCACCACGCTCTTCGCTCCGAAACGTGGAAGAGAACAAAACTGTTACTCTTCGGGGTTTGGGATACTGTCTGGAGTGGAGGGGTGTTCGGTCGCTCCGGAGACGGAGCAGGGGATGCCGAGGGCCCGTACCTGTTCTCCAATTCGGGAGAGTTCGCTGACCGGGATTTTGACCAGTTCGTGGGCTGGTGTTTCACGGTCGATTGTGTAGATCATCACCTGTTTTGGGGTGATCTGACGGACCAGATCGAGCCAGGCCGAAACCTCTTCAGGTGTGGTATTATCGATCGGCTGTCCGTTGAAGCGGCCACGCAGGAACATCGTTTGGATGATCAGCTGTCCGTTAAAGCGTTTCATCAGCTCGACGGTTTCGGCGACTGGACGGTTTCCGCGAGGTTGGTTGATGATGCGCATGGTCCGGTCGATAGCCGAGTCGAGTTTCAGAATATTGTTGTCCACACGGCAAAGCGCGCGGCAGACCGAGTCGCGATCGATCATCGTGGCATTGCTCAGTACCGATACTTTGGATTTGGGGCTCAGTTCGTCGCGGGTGGCGAGGGTATCGGCGATAATCTCTTCGAATTGGGGGTGCATGGTGGGCTCTCCGTTTCCGGCGAAGGTGATCACATCAGGGAGTTTTCCATCGGCAGCCATCTCTTGGAGTTTGGCTCGCAGATGATATTGTACCTCTTCGCGAGTATTGAATCGCGGGGAGACTGCTTTGTGTCCCCATCCGCATTCGCAATAGATGCAATCGAAGTTGCAGAGTTTGTTGTTGAGGGGAAGCAGGTTGACTCCCAACGACAGACCGAGTCTCCGGCTGTGTACCGGGCCGAAGATGACATGGTTGAAGAGAATTGTACTCATAATGCGGTATGTTTGGTTGGCGCTGATCGTTGCCTTCCGGGGCATCAAGTTGCACCCCGGAAGAGAGAATGTAGCGCCGGTATCCGGTATATCGAGGAAGCACGAGGAGAAATAGAGGCTCTTTCGTGCTTTCGGGAGTCAGGGGTTAGGAAAGCTGCTGCATCTCGATCAGGTGGGCATAGATGCCGCCACGTTCCATCAGTTCGTGGTGAGTTCCCTGTTCGGCGATGCGGCCGTGTTCGATCACAATGATTTTGTCGGCATTGTGAATGGTGCTGAGTCGGTGGGCGATTACCAGCGAGGTGCGGCCTTTGAGCAGCGCACTCAGTGCGTCTTGTACCAACTTTTCGGATTCGGTGTCGAGGGCTGAGGTGGCCTCATCGAGAATCAGGATGTCGGGATTTTTCAGTACAGCTCGAGCAATACTCAACCGTTGTCGTTGACCACCGGAGAGTTTCATGCCGCGATCGCCGACATTGGTTTGGTAGCCGTGTTCCGTTTCGCGAATAAATTCGTCGGCGTTGGCGATTCGGGCAGCGGTCTCGATCTCGGCATCGGTGGCGTTGCGTTTACCGAGACGAATGTTGCCGGCAATGGTGTCGTTGAACAGAATAGTCTCCTGGGTGACGATACCCATGTGTCGACGGAGGCTTTCGAGATCGTAGTCGCGCAGATCGATGCCATCGACGAGAATTTGGCCTCCGGTCACGTCATAGAAACGGGGAATGAGGTCCGAAAGGGTTGACTTACCTCCGCCTGAGGGACCCACCAGAGCGACGGTCTCTCCTTTGCGGATGGTGAAGCTGACGGAGTCGATCACCTGACGCGAATCGTCGTAGGAGAAGGAGACGTTGCGGAACTCGATGCTCTCTTTGAACTCTTCGAGTTTTGCGGCATTGGTGGGAGCGGTGATTTTGCTCTTTTCGTCGAGCAGGCCGAGAACGCGTTCACCGGCGGCGATACCCTGGTTGATGTTGCTGAAGGCGTCGGTGAAGGAGCGGACCGGGCGGGTGATCTGGGTGAAGATGGCCAGGTAGGCGATAAATCCGGCAGCTTCGAGTTTTCCGTCGAGGACCAGACTGCCGCCATACATTAATAGAATGGCTGCGGCGGTGATACCGAGGAATTCGCTCATTGGGGAGGCGAGTTGTTGGCGACGTGCCATAGCCCGAGTGATGCGCGAATAGAGGTCGTTGATACGGCGGAATTTTTTGGTGATATAACCGGTGGCGTTGTATCCCTTGATCACCTTGACTCCGGTGAGGGCTTCGTCGAGCAGACTGGTCATATCGCCGAAGTTTTCCTGGGCCTCTTTAGCCGATTTGCGGAGGTGTTTGACGATTGAGCCGATCAGCAGGGCGGTCAGTGGCAGGAAGATGGCTGAGAAGATGGTCAATTCCCACGAGATATTGACGAGTGCGACCATATAGCCGATGATGAGGAATGGTTCGCGGAAGGCCACCTGGAGGGTATTGGTGATGCAGAACTGCACGACGGTGACGTCGGATGTGATTTTGGAGATGATATCGCCTTTACGTTCGTTGCTGAAGTATCCGACGTGGAGACCCATGACGTTATCGAAGACGGCATTTCTCAGGCGGCGGAGGGTATGGATTTTCATATTTTCGATGGTCCACTGGCCGAGGTAGCGGAATAGGTTGCTAAGCAGGGCAGAGGTGACGATAAAGATGCTGAGGAACAGCATGACGTTCATCACCGAGTAGTGGTCACCGTAGATTTTATAGAGGACGAAATTCAGCAGTTGATCGAAGTAGTCCATGTTGAGGGCGAAGTGAGGCCATTCTGTGACATGGGCGATCTGTTTCGAGGGGTCGAACAACGAGTTGAGGATCGGGATGATCATCACGAAGTTGAACGTGTTGAACAGCGAGTAGAATAGGGTATAGAAGAAATAGGGGATCGCATATTTTTCGATCGGTTTGGCGAATCCCAGCAGTCTCCAATAGGTATTCATAGGCGGGTGTATCGGGTTGAAGGTTTGTCGAGTAATTTGTAGGATGACAGAACCTACACGCAAAAGTAATTCAAAAATCGGTATAACGCCCGATAATTTCGGATAATGGGGATTGATTTGTGCTGTTTTTGTTAATTTTGTGCGACAAAAAAACAATAGAATAGATATTATGGAAACAGTAGTTAGCGGTATTCGCTCGACCGGTCAGTTGCATTTGGGGAACTATTTCGGTGCCTTGAAGAATTTTGTGAAGATGCAGCATACGGATCGGTGTTTCTTTTTCATTGCGGATTATCACTCATTGACGACCCATCCGGATCCGAAGGCGTTGCATGGGAATGTTCGCAACGTATTGGCGGAGTATTTGGCAGCAGGGCTTGATCCGGAGGCTGCGACGATTTATATTCAGAGTGATGTGCCTCAGGTGACGGAGTTGTCTTTGTTGTTGAGCATGCACACCTATGTTGGGGAGTTGGAGCGTACGGCATCTTTCAAGGACAAGGTACGTCATCAGCCGGATAATGTGAATGCGGGTTTGTTGTGCTATCCGGTATTGATGGCGGCCGACATTTTGTTGCACCGGGCCACACGCGTACCGGTAGGCAAGGATCAGGAGCAGCACCTGGAGTTGACCCGTCGTTTTGCACGTCGTTTCAATCAGATGTATGGTGTTGAATATTTCCCTGAGAGCCAACCTTACAACTTTGGTGAAGCATCGGTGAAAATTCCGGGCTTGAATGGTACGGGCAAGATGGGTAAATCGGAGGGGAACGGTATTTTCCTTTCGGATCCGGACGATGTGATTCGCAAGAAGGTGATGAAGGCTGTGACGGATGGCGGTCCGACCGAGCCGAACAGTCCGATGCCGGAGGTGATTACCAATCTGTTCACCATTATGAAGGCTGTTTCGACGCCGGACACTCTGCAGCACTATACCGATTTGTGGAATCGCTGTGAGATCCGTTACGGGGATATGAAGAAACAGCTTGCCGAGGATATTATCAAGGTGGTGACCCCGATTCGTACGAACCTGGCCGAGATTATCAACGATGATGCCTACCTGCACAAGGTGGTTACCCGTGGAGCGGAGGTAGCACGTGAGAGTGCTTCGAAGACGGTAGCCGAGGTACGTGAGATTATGGGTATCCGTCCTTTTTAGGGTGAATATTTGACGATTTGTAGTAGTATAGATCTACCCTGCGTCACTTTTCTCTGGGAGAGAGGTCGATGCAGGGTATTTTATTTTGAGGCGGTAACGGCGCGAGAGGCCGCTTGCAAGGGGGTGGAGCAGAATAAGGTTGCGAAGATGTTTTGGTTTTCGGAGATGTTGTGTAACTTTATGCTGTTTGTTTATGTGGACAGACTTTGTGAGGAGTATTGTTCCAGGATCCAGCCCGGTTTAAATATAGTTCACGTGTTGCTCTTCGGGTGTAGAGCCTGAAGGCATTGTCCTGTTTATCTCGGTATCGTCAAAGAAAATGCGAAGTTTGAGCGAAAGTTGGTCTTGGCGGCCGGGACCGTTAAAACCGGTCCCGGCACTCTTTGTCGGACTACGGTATCTGTGGATGGTGTGACGGAGCGATACTTGGTTTCCGTTGAGGACTGTTGGCGTGCTCGCGGGGGCGGTTGGCGGTGAAGAAGTGTAGAAGCCGTTGACCGATCTTCGGCAGATCCTGAGTAAGGATACTCACACGGGGGAGGGAGGAAAGAAAAACTCTCCTGCTTTGAAAATGGTAAAATGAAAGGTAATCGACGACAAAAATATCAACAACGGTTGGAGATTCTGTACCGCTACCTGATTGTGGCGACCAAACGGCTCTCCGAGAAGCAGCTGATGATTGTGTTGGCTGTTGTTGTGGGGTTGGCGTCGGGTTTTGCTACCTATATTTTCGAGCGGTTGTTGTACTGGGTCCGTTCGGCGTTGACCAGTTGGCTGGCGATCGATACGGCGGCACCGCTTTACTTGATCTATCCGATTATCGGCGTTATTTTGGCCTCTCTGTTTGTACGATATTGGGTTCGAGACAACATTTCGGAGGGTGTTACGCGGGTGCTGTATGCGATGAGCAAGAAGGGCTCCCGGATCAAGGCTCACAACTGTTACAGTTCGATGGTGGCCAGTGCGACGACCATTGGTTTCGGTGGTTCGGTCGGACCTGAGGCCCCGATTGTGTTGACGGGTTCGGCCATTGGGTCCAACATTGGTCAGTTTATGCGGCTCAACTATCGCAACATTACGCTGTTGTTGTGTTGTGGAGCGGCCGGGGCGTTGTCGGCGGTGTTTAAGGCTCCGATCACTGGGGTGGTCTTTGTGTTGGAGATTCTGATGCTGGACATTACGGTCAGTTCGATCATGCCGTTGTTGATCTCCACGGTGGCAGCCACATCGCTGATGTTCTTTTTGAATGGTTTTGAGCCGGTTTTCAATATTGAGATATCGACCTTTAATCTGCACAACATTCCCTTTTATGTGGTTCTTGGGGTGTTGTGCGGATTCATGTCCTACTATTTTACACGGATCAATACGGCAATCGGTGGTGCCTTCGGCAAGCTGAAGACGATGGCCCGCAAGTGGATTGTCGGGGGCATTGTGATCGGTTTGTTGATCTTTGTTTTCCCTCCGCTTTATGGTGAGGGGTATGAGGCGATGGTCGATCTGATGCATGGCAATATCAATACGCTGTTTGACAATTCACTCTTCTACTCGTTTCGTGAAATTCCGTGGTTAGTGGCCATTTATCTGGTTGCCTCGCTGTTTTTCAAGGTGGTTGCGATGTCGGCTACGACAGCTGCTGGCGGTGTTGGTGGTACTTTTGCCCCCTCCCTGTTTGTTGGTGCGTTTACGGGTGCATCAGCCGCCTATATTATGAATACCTTTTTGGGGTTCAATGTTCCGATCGCATCGTTTACGCTGGTTGGCATGGCGGGGGTGATGTCCGGGGTGATGAAGGCACCGCTCACCTCGATCTTCCTGATTGCGGAGCTAACCAACGGGTATTCGTTGTTTGTGCCGTTGATGTTGGTTTCGGCCGTTTCGTTCGGTATTAGTTACTATTTTGAGCCCTATTCGATCTATACCAAGAAATTGTATCAAAGTGGGGAGCTGTTGACCCACAATAAGGACCGTTCCGTATTGGTATTTTTGAACCTGAAGAAGCTGATGGAGACCGATTTCCACCCCATTACGCTGGATACGACGTTGGGAGATGTGGTCCATTTGATTTCGACCGTACGGCGCAATATCTTCCCGGTGGTAGATTCGCAGGGGATTTTGCTGGGGGTGGTTCAGCTGGATGATTTGCGGGCCGATATGTTCGATGCCGACAAGTACGATACGAAGATAGACAATTACATGATTCCCCCGCCGGATGTGGTTTTGTCGAACGAACAGATTGGCAGTGTATTGAATGCTTTTGAGCAGTCGAAGGCCTGGATGTTGCCGGTGATCGACAGCAGTCACCATTACCTGGGCTTCATCTCCAAATCACGTATTTTGGCCGCCTATCGGGAGCAATTGGTGGCTATTAGCGAAGAGTAGCTGCACAGTCAGCAGATGGATGGCAGATCTTGCTCTTCCTCTCAAAAAAATGACTCATAAAATTTTTTTGTTCTTTGTGCTGGTATGGATAATTGTCCACTCCACGGCTCTTTTCTTGATAAACTTTGTGGCAGCCTGTTCTGACGGTCGCGTCGGAAAAGTTTTATTCCTGCATTACCTTGAAAGTGGAGTGATTCCCTGGTTATCAGCCTTCTGGCGAACTTAACTCTGGTTCAAACAGCGGCTTTTGTTGTTGAGGCGAATGCACACGGCAAGTGGGCCTTTGTAAAGAGGCCCTACTGGTGGTAGAATTGACTTAGGGAGCGCTTAGAGTCTTACGGCAGGAGTATGATTCCCGGTTGGATTGCCGATTGGGGTGGCAGGTTGTTCGTCAGAGGAGGTCTCTTTATTGGCTGTTTTGTCTGTCTCTTTGCCCAATACAAGTTGAGCCCGGTAGACAGCAGGAGTGACACCGTACTCTTTTTTGAACAGTTTGATGAAATGCGAGGTGTTGGGGAAGTTGCAGGCCAGACCGATTTCGGCAATGGAGCGGCTGGTTGAGATGAGCAGCAGTCTGGAGTGCATCAGGCGTTGCCGGATCATCCATTTGTGTGGCGGCTCGAAGAAGTGTTTGCGGAACTCCTTTTTGAAGGAGGTGAGGCTCATGTTGCAGTTGGCAGCTAGATCTTCGATCGAGATGTCGGTGAAGATATGTTGTCTGACGATCTGCTCGAAGCTCTCTTTCGACAGATCCATATTGCTAAGGACCTTGTTTTTGAGACAGCAGTCTCCTTGTGCGAGGATCAGGTAGATCAGTTCGGTCAGTTTGAGATGGATCGAGATGGAGTCGTCCAAATAGAGGTTCTCGCGGAGTCCACTATTGATGCCGCTGAAAAAGTTCTTGAGGGCCGAGTCTGCCGGAGCGATGACGTGGGTCTGCTTCTCGCATTCGGGGCAGCTATGGTCGTTGGTGATGGTCAGTTGATAGGTGAGATTCAGGTTGTTGAGGATACTGGCCAGTTGTTGTGAGCTGTAGAAGAAGATAATCTGTTCGAAGCTGCGTCCATTGTCCGGCACATCTTCGACATAATGGGTCCCGATATCCAGATAGAACACCTTGCCACGGGTTACCGTGTGCCGCACATCGCCGTAATAGATATATTTGGTACCGCGGAGTACGTACCCAATGCAGTGTCGGCTCAGCGTTTGGGAGCGGATACCTGTCCGTAAGGTCTGTACATACTTGACGATGGTAGGTTGCTGTGAATCGGTAGGGGATGATTTTGGGGTGTGGTTCATGGTTATCTCGGTCGTTTTAGGGGGTGTGGTGGCCAGTATGCGATCACCGGACCGAAGTCTAAGGAGCGCTTTGTAGCTAAAACAAATATACAATTTATAATTTTATATTACAATAATATATTTATATCTAATTCTATTCTGAAAAGACATATTGATATTGATATGAGTTGAATAAATATGCTATTTGGTTTCGATGGCAGAGGGCGCTGAAATTGAATTTTGTGGAGCTGGGGGTGTGAAATTGGGTTCTGGTTTTTGGGTGGTGGAGCCGAAATCGTTATTTTTGTTTGATCTGTTTTGTGGCGATAGTAGATTTCGGGTATAGAGAACCGATGACCTCCAACAGATCAGATTCGAACGGTGAGTCTCGGGCTGTTTTGCACGAATTCAAAGTGTAGGAGGCAGCGATGAGAACTCAAACGAAGCAGTTGATTACAATGTTTTCTTAGATATTGGCAGTTATGTATAGTGAATCGGTTTCTGAGATGTTGGCGTTTGATCGCGAACATTTGTGGCATCCATATACCTCGATGCACAATCCGTTACCGGTCTATCCGGTTGCACGGGCCGAGGGCGTATTTATCGAGTTGGCGGACGGGCGTCGTTTGATTGATGGCATGTCTTCGTGGTGGTGTGCGGTACACGGGTACAACCATCCGGTGCTCAATGCGGCGGCCGAGGCGCAGTTGCACGAGATGGCACATGTGATGTTCGGAGGCTTTACGCATCGTCCGGCCGTAGAGCTCGGCCGCCGGTTGTTGCGGATGGTCCCGGAGGGTTTGACCAAGATCTTTTATTGTGATTCGGGGTCGGTTTCGGTTGAGGTGGCTATCAAGATGGCGATGCAATACATGTATGCGCAGGGAACCCCGCACAAGAATACGTTGGCGACGATTCGCAGCGGTTATCACGGGGATACCTGGCATGCGATGTCGGTTTGCGATCCGGTAACGGGGATGCACTCGCTCTTTTCGGGACGGTTGCCGATTCAGCATTTTGTTCCGCGTCCCGAGGTGCGTTTCGGGGCAGAGTGGGATGAACGTGATTTTGCGCCGATGGCTCAGTTGATCGAACAGCATCACGATGAGTTGGCAGCGGTCATTTTGGAGCCGGTTGTTCAGGGAGCAGGAGGCATGTGGTTCTACCATCCGTGCTATTTGCAGCGTCTGCGCGAAATGTGTGACCGTTACGATATCTTGTTGATTGCTGACGAGATTGCGACCGGTTTTGGACGTACCGGACGGATGTTTGCCTGCGAGTGGGCTGGAATCACCCCCGATATCATGTGTGTTGGCAAGGCTTTGACCGGAGGATATATGACCTTTGCGGCTGTTTTGGCGACAGATCGTGTAGCCAATACCATCTCTGCTGCCACTCCATCGGAGTTTATGCATGGGCCAACCTTTATGGGGAATCCCTTGGCTTGTGCGGTTGCCGGGGCCTCCTTGCGGTTGTTGGAGGAGAACTCGCCGCTGTCACGTATTGCCGAGATCGAACAGATCCTCAAACGTCTTTTGGAGCCGGCCCGTCAGTGGCCTCAGGTGGCAGATGTGCGGGTATTGGGTACGATCGGCGTGATCGAGATGCGCCAACCGGTCGATATGGCAGCCATGCAACGGAGGTTTGTTGAGGAGGGTATCTGGGTACGACCGTTCGGACGGTTGGTTTATGTGATGCCACCCTATATTATTAAGGATAACGAATTGGAACGGCTGGCTCATGGCTTGTTGAAAGTGGTCTCCGAGGTGCAGCCATAGGGCTGATCGTGGAATATGGACCTGAACCTTGCGACTCGATTTGTCTTAATAAAAGAGTCTGTGCAAAGAGGGGAGCGATGGCTCTAAAATAAAAAAAGGAGGGAGGAGAACTTAGTCTCCTCCCTCCTTTTCTGTATTGTTCGTAAAATTCTAATAACGAATCATTGATGGACTGTTCGTGCAGCCTGATGTTTGTAAGTTCGGTTGCAGGAAAACGAAGTCGTAACAGCAGTTTTTCTTCTTGCAGGTGGGTTTGCGTTCCGTACTTACAAAGGTTGCGTTTTACAGTAGCTGTGTGGGTGTTGACCACTTACACAAGTGTAAGCTGGGAGCAGCTGCACCCAAGAAGGACAAGCCCCGTCCGTTGCAAATGAGCATTTTAACGGTGAATCACTCCGGATCCGATCAGTTCGTCTCCGTCATACCAGGCAGCAAACTGTCCGGCGGTGACGCCCCGTTGCGGCTTGTCGAAGACAATGTACCCACCCTGTTCGGTCACGTACAATACACCTCCCTGCAAGGGTTGGCGGTAGCGGATCCGCATCGAGAAGCGGGCATGTTCGCCGGGTGTTAAAGCACGGTCCGGGCGAATCCAATGCATCTCTTCGGGCAGGATGTACAGGCCCCGACGATAGAGCCCCGGATGGTGTTGTCCCATGCCGACGTAAAGAATGTTGTTCTGGACGTCACTGGCAATCACAAAGAGTGGTTCGGCGTAGCCGCCCACACCGAGTCCTTTGCGTTGCCCGATTGTGAAGAAGTGGGCCCCGTGGTGGGTCCCAACGAATCGTCCCGCTTCCGGTGTATAGTGGTAGGGTTCGGCCAGTGCATCCAACTGTTGTTGCGTGAAGGGGCTGTCGGCAAAATTTTCTTTCTCGGGAGCGATCTCGTGCGAGGCGTTGAACCCCGGCCAGTTGTCGGGAATTTCGATGATTTGACCGTCACGAGCCTTGAGTTGCTGTTGCAGGAAAACAGGCAGATCGACTTTACCGACAAAGCATATTCCTTGTGAATCTTTGCGTTGAGCTGTGGCCAAATGTTGCTCGGCGGCAATGCGGCGCACTTCGGGTTTCAGCAGATGCCCGATCGGGAAGAGTGCACGCGAAAGCTGCTCCTGAGTCAACTGACAAAGAAAGTAGCTTTGGTCCTTGTTGGGGTCACTGCCGGCCAGCAGCCGATAGATGGGACCCTCCGGCGTCTCGATAATCTCTTTGCGGCAGTAGTGTCCCGTAGCGACATAGTCGGCGCCCAGGTCGAGTGCCGCCTTAAGAAAAGCATCGAATTTAATCTCCCGGTTGCAGAGTACGTCGGGGTTTGGGGTGCGTCCGCGACCATATTCAGCAAACATGTAATCAACAACCCGCCGCCGATACTCTTTGCTCAGGTCGATAAAATGGAAAGGGATGTCGAGCCGTTTGGCGGTCAGTTCGGCGAACATGTGGTCGTCGTACCAGGGGCAATCCCCTTCGAGGGTGCCGGTGGTGTCGTGCCAGTTGCGCATGAAGAGTCCTACCACGTCGTAACCCTGCTCTTTGAGCAGATAGGCTGCCACGCTCGAATCCACACCCCCTGAAAGACCTACTACGACTCGTTTCATAGCCCAGTTTCTGTATTATCTCTGTTTGTAACTGAATTTTTTATGTTGCGCACCCTTTTTTGCCGGTGTTTCTTGCCGGTTGCTTTGGGATGGTACTCCCCCGCTAAGGTTGTTTGTGAATAGACTACCCACAACAACCCTCGATCAGCTGGCTCGTAAAATGGCGCTGAGGTCATCTATCTTTGCAGTGCTGCTCAGACCATGCCGTCTCTCTTGGTGGTGGGGGCGGACTATCGGCCAACCTGCCGCTGGTTATTGGCAGAGAGCGGCAGCTCCTGCGATGATGGCACTGGTGGTGTCGGCCATGGCCACGATCGGAATCTGCACGTTACGCTCGCTGAAGTAGTTGCGGATCTGCGGGAAGAAGAACTCTTCGGCCCGTACCATGCCGCCACCGATGACCAGCGTATCGGCTTTGAAGTGCTGCACGAAGGGGAGCATGATCTCTGCAAAGGTGTTGGCGAATTGATCGAAAATGGCCCGCACCTCTGTGGTGTATTTGTCGGCATGGTAAAAGTCGATCATCGGTTTTACGCCGGTAATGGGCACGCCGGTGATCTGGTGGAACTCCTCTTCGAACCAACGGGTCGAGACGAAATCTTCGGCGATACGTCCGCGGAAGGGGTAGTCCCACAGCTCTCCGCCGATAGGTACCCCAGGACCGTACGTTGCATAGCAGCCATCGACAATAAAGCAGGCGCCGAAACCGGTGCCGAGCGTTACGCCGATCAGGTGACGTGCCTTGCCACCGCCAAGGCTCCAGGCTCCCATGCCGAAGCCAGCCGCATCATTGGTAAAACGGATGTTGCTGGGTTCGATGCCGGTGATGCGATGCAATTCGGAACGGACATTGATTCCTTTGATCGATGCGAATTTGTGTTCAGCCTGAGCAATGCCGCGAATAAAATCGAAGGGTGAGGGGATAGCTACGCCCATGCCGGTGATGGCCCGTGCTCCGGCTTTCTGCATACATTCACTCAGTGCATTGTCCCAAGCGGAGAGGATCTTTTGGGCCGATTCACTTTCGGCGATCTTCACTTCGGTGTAGGTCTCTGCAACGGGGCTGCAGCTGTTGAGCTCCATGACCTGGCAGGCAATGTGCGATCCGCCTACATCGACGCCGATGGCATATTTTTCGTTCATAGTGGTTGTGTTATAGTCGTTTTGGTGTCAAACAGATTGGGAAGGGTGTCGGTAAAATCATATTGACAGGTTCCGCCGCTCCAATCTGCTTCCAAAGATACGAAAAGTTATGGAAATGGAACCGGAAGATGCCGATACACCGACTGTGGAGTGCTGTGAACGGATGTTGCAGGCGAGTTTGAAGTGAGGTATGTCTTAGGGACTCGCTGTGGGCTCAGGAGTGCGATCCGTGTCAGGACTGTGTGGTATGCTGTGGAATGCTGTTGTATATTGTTGTATGCCGACGGAATTTCTCGTAAACCAATAAAAAAAGGTCCCCGCACAATTTGTTGTGCGGGGACCTTTTATGCGGTGAGGTTAAGAGAACAGAAATGTCGCAGCGTATCGAACAGAGAGCCTATACGGCTGATTTGATTTCGTTACGCTCTCTTCCTCTTGGTAACAAATTATCAACGCACCGGTTACACCAGCAATCAGTCTGCCATAGCCAGTTTCAATACGTCGCTGTTGGTGCGGACGTAGTGGAACGTAAGCCCTTCGACATATTCGGGTTTGATCTCTGAGATGTCCTTGCGGTTCTCTTCCGAGAGGATAATCTCGCGAATTCCGGCCCGTTTGGCGGCGAGAATCTTCTCCTTGATACCGCCTACCGGAAGGACACGGCCACGTAAGGTGGTCTCACCGGTCATGGCGATGTTATCCTTCACTTTGCGTCCCGAAAGCGTTGAAACCAACGACGTCATCATCGTGATACCGGCACTCGGACCATCTTTGGGAATAGCCCCTTCCGGCACATGGATGTGGATGTCGTTCTTTTCAAACTTTTCGATGTCGATGCCCAGCTCTGCAGCGTGTGCTTTGACCCACTGGAGAGCAATGGTTGCCGATTCCTTCATTACATCACCCAGATTACCGGTCATCGTGAGGTTGCCTTTGCCAGGGGTGAGGATCGACTCGATGTAGAGGATGTCGCCACCCACCTCGGTCCAGGCCAGTCCGGTCACAATACCGATCATGCCCTGAATGTCGTATTTGTCGTTGATGAAGCGGGGAATGCCGAGAATCTTTTCGACATCGGCTGCCGAGATTTCGGGTTTGAACTCTTCGCCGAATCCGATATTCTTGGCACGCGTGCGGACGATCTTGGCAATCTGTTTGTCCAGTGAACGAACCCCTGACTCGCGGGTGTAGTCGGCAATGATCTTTTCGACCACCTTGGCCGAGAGTTTCAGATCCTTGGCCGGAACACCGTGAGCCTTGAGCTGTTTGGGCAGAAGATATTTGCGGGCAATCTGAATCTTGTCTTCCAGAATGTATCCCGGGATGTTGATCATCTCCATACGGTCACGCAAAGCCGGATTGATGTTGGCAATGTTGTTGGCCGTAGCGATGAACAGCACCTTCGAGAGGTCGTACTCCGTATCGAGGTAGTTGTCGTGGAAGGTGGCATTCTGTTCCGGGTCAAGCACCTCGAGCAGCGCAGACGACGGGTCGCCATGGTTCGAAACCGTCACCTTGTCGATCTCATCGAGAATGATGACCGGGTTGGATGATCCGGCCCGTTTGATGGTCTGGATGATTCGTCCCGGCATTGCTCCGATGTAGGTACGGCGGTGTCCGCGGATTTCAGCCTCATCGTGCAGACCACCCAACGCGATTCGTCCGAATTTACGTTTCAGCGCTGCTGCTACCGATTTACCCAATGAGGTCTTACCGACTCCCGGAGGACCGTAGAGGCAGAGGATCGGGGATTTGAGGTCCCCTTTCAACTTAATGACGGCCAGGTGTTCGAGAATACGGTCTTTCACCTCCTCCAGTCCGAAGTGGTCGTTGTCCAGTTTTTTCTTGGCACGATTCAGATCGAGATTGTCGACGGTGCAGTGCTCCCACGGTAACTCAACCATCAGCTGCAGATAGTTGAGCTGTACGGAGTATTCGGCAACGGCCGGGTTCATCCGTTCGAGTTTGCTCAACTCCTTTTCGAACAACTCTTTGGTTTCGGCTTTCCACTGTTTTTTTGCCGCTTTGGCGCGCAGTTCGTCGATATCCTTGTCCACTGGATCGCCACCCAATTCGTCCTGAATGGTGCGCATCTGCTGCTGCAGGAAGTAGTCCCGCTGCTGCTGATCGATCTCCTGTTTTACTTTGGCCTGAATCTCGTTCTTGAGTTCGACGAGCTGCTGTTCGCGAATCAGAATCTCCAGCAGACGACGCGAACGGGCCAACAGCCCCGGAGCTTCGAGCAGACGCTGCCGATCCGAGTCGGGCAGGTCGATGTTCGAGCAGATGAAGTTGATGATGCCACGTTTGCTATCGATGTTTTTGATGGCAAAGGCGGCCTCTTTGGGCATATTGGGCGAGCTGTTGATAATCCCCAGAGCCACATCTTTGATTGAATCGACAAGCGCTTCGAACTCGATGTTGTTGCGTTCCGGGACACTATCTTTCAACGTCGTAATGTTGGCTTTGAAATAGGGCTCGGCAGAGAGGTACTCTTTGATCTCGATCTTTTCGAGGCCATGCAGAATGACCGTCAGGTTGCCGTTGGGCATCTCCAGAATTTTCAGGATACGGGCAGCGGTACCGACCCGATACAGGTCATCGGGACCCGGTTGCTCCACTTCGGGGTCTTTTTGCAAGACGGCACCCATCATGCCGCCCGAAGCTTCGACATCACGAACCAGACGCATCGAACGTTGTCTGCCCACGGTGATCGGGGTGATCGAACCGGGGAAGAGTACCGAACTGCGCAGGGTCAGGATCGGCAGGGTTTCGGGTACGTCGGCATTTTCACCGGCTTCGTCATCTTCGTTTGCGACGATGGGAATGACGTGGTGTTTACCTTCGAGCATGTCCGAGATACCGGAGAGATCCTCCTCCTTGAACTGTTTTTTATCGTTGCTCATTGTTGTTTTCTCCTTGATAGATCTTACAAATGTAGTGTTTTTTTGCGTAAAACGCCGTTTTTATGGCGATTATACCGGGTAGGGTGCTGGTGACCGGTTGTGACTTTTAGTCGGGCGGACCCAAATAGCGATTGGCCGTTGAGGCTTGTCCTGTGAGGTGACCTCTTGGGGATCTGACATACTGACATTCTGGCAGATGGTGTCAGACTAAGAGACGACTCTTCAGATAGTTTGCAGATTATTTTGGGGCTCTTCTCGAAGTCTAGATTACCGGGAAGCTGATCCCTACGAATTGAATATACGTTTTGTCTTTGCGGGCAAATGTTTGTTTGTTAAGTGTTTGTGGTTTGACGTTGGCTCCTTTCTCTGTTCGGATTGTTTCGTCTAAAAAATAAACGTGCAGGGCGTTTTATTATTGTAAAACACTATCTTTGCAAATTGGATGCAAAACTTTGTGTCGGTCAGATTTGGCAGATCGGAGGACTGAACGAGGCCGGTCTGTAAATTGGGATTTTGCGATTCCGGGATTTGGAGGATTGATGTTGAGGAGTTTTGCGGACAGAAGCTTTGACGAGAAACAATAAAATAACTTGTAAATAGCAAATATTATGGAAATTGCGGCCAAATATGCTCCGCAGCAGATCGAGAAGAAGTGGTACGATTACTGGGTGGAGCATGGATTTTTCCATTCGGTTCCTGACGATCGGGAGCCCTATACCGTTGTTATTCCGCCCCCCAATGTGACGGGCGTATTGCACATGGGGCATATGCTGAACGAAACGATTCAGGATGTTTTGGTGCGTCGTGCGCGGATGCAGGGAAAGAACGCCTGCTGGGTGCCGGGTACGGACCATGCGTCGATTGCGACTGAGGCCAAAGTGGTCGAGAAGTTGAAATCGGAGGGAATTGACAAAAACTCGTTGACCCGTGAAGAGTTCCTCAAACACGCCTGGGAGTGGAAAGAGAAACATGGTGGCATTATTCTCAGTCAGTTGCGTCGTTTGGGAGCTTCGTGTGATTGGGATCGGACGAAATTTACGATGGATCCCGAGATGACCCGCAGCGTCATCAAGGTATTTGTCGATCTGTATAATAAAGGCAAGATCTATCGCGGGGTGCGTATGGTCAATTGGGACCCTGCGGCGCTGACGGCTCTGTCGGACGAAGAGGTGATCCACCGCGAATCGCAGGGTAAACTTTATTATCTGCGTTATCGTGTCGAGGGTACTGACGAGTATGTGGTTGTAGCGACGACCCGTCCGGAGACCATTTTGGGGGATACGGCGTTGTGTGTCAACCCGAACGATCCCCGTTATCAACATCTTGCCAAAGATGCACGGGTGATTGTGCCGTTGGTAGGACGTTCGATTCCGGTGATTCGGGATGAATATGTCGATATCGAGTTCGGTACCGGTGCCTTGAAGGTGACTCCGGCACACGATGTAAACGACTATATGCTTGGTGAGAAGTACCACCTCGAGACCATTGATATTTTCAATGACAACGGTACGCTCAACGAACATGGAGGACAGTATGCCGGTATGGATCGTTTCGATGTGCGCAAGCAGATTGAATTGGATTTGGATGCGGCGGGTCTGCTCGAGAAGGTGGAGCCCTACACCAACCAGGTGGGCTATTCGGAACGTACCAATGTGCCGATCGAGCCGAAGCTGTCGATGCAGTGGTTCCTCAAGATGGAGGAGTTGGCTCAGCCAGCTCTGAAGGCGGTGATGGAGGATGCGATTCGTCTGGTTCCGGCAAAGTTTAAGAATACCTACCGATACTGGATGGAGAATGTCAAGGATTGGTGTATCTCACGTCAGTTGTGGTGGGGTCAGCAGATTCCGGCCTACTATCTGCCGAAGGGCGGCTATGTGGTTGCCGAGACGGCTGAAGAGGCTTTGGAGTTGGCCCGCAAGAAGACGGGTGATGCTTCGTTGCAGATGTCGGATCTGCGTCAGGATCCGGATGTGTTGGATACCTGGTTCTCGTCGTGGCTGTGGCCGATTTCGGTTTTCGACGGCATCAACCATCCCGACAATAAGGAGATCAACTACTACTATCCAACCAATGATTTGGTGACGGGTCCGGATATTCTCTTCTTCTGGGTAGCCCGTATGATCATTGCCGGTTATGAATATCGCGGCGAAAAGCCATTCCGCAATGTCTATCTGACCGGTATTGTTCGTGACAAGTTGCGTCGGAAGATGAGTAAGTCGCTGGGTAACTCGCCCGATCCGATCATGTTGATCGATAAGTTCGGGGCGGATGGTGTACGTGTGGCGATGTTGCTCTGCTCGGCTGCCGGTAATGACCTGCTGTTTGATGAGTCGCTGTGCGAACAGGGACGTAATTTCGGCAATAAGATCTGGAACGCTTATCGTTTGGTGCAGGGCTGGCAAGTTGACGATCAACTGGCACAGAGCGAAGGCAATCAGTTGGCCGTTGAGTGGTTCGAAGCGATGTTGAACCGTACGCTGACTGCCATTGAGGCCGATTTTGAGGCTTATCGTATTTCGGAGGCGTTGATGCAGATCTATAAACTGTTCTGGGATGAGTTCTCAGGGTGGTATCTGGAGATGGTTAAACCGGCTTATGGTCAACCGATTGATCGCAAGACGATGGATGCAACGCTCGACTTTTTCGATCGGTTGTTGCGGATTTTGCACCCATTCATGCCATTCTTGACTGAGGAGTTGTGGCAGAACATTGCGCCTCGCCAGGACGGGGAGAGTCTGATGATGAGTCATCTATCGGAGATCAAGACCTATGACGAAAAGACGCTGGCCGAGGTAGAGCTGTTGAAGGAGGCAATTTCGGGAGTTCGTAACGTACGGAAGGCGCATTCGATTCCGAACAAAGAGGCTTTGGAGTTGTGTGTTATTGCGGATGAGAACTATCCGTCACGTTTTGCACCGTTGTTGATGAAGATGGCGAACCTATCGGAGGTCAAGACGGTAACAGAGAAGCTCTCTGATGCGGCGGCCTTCTTGGTTAAGACGACGCAATATTTTGTGCCATTGGCAAACAAGATCAATGCGGCAGAGGAGTTGCCGAAGCTGGAGGCAGATCTGAACTATTTGGAAGGGTTCTTGGCTTCGGTGATGAAGAAGTTGTCGAATGAACGTTTCGTTCAGAATGCGCCGGAGAAGGTAGTGGCGAACGAACGGGCCAAACAGACGGATGCAGAGGCGAAGATTGCAGCGCTTCGGGAGCGGATCGCCGCTTTGAAGAAGTAGCCTTTACTGCACATACAGCCGATCTTCTGTTCGTAAGGCTTTTGTGAAAAGTTGCGAGTGGAAGATTGACTATAAGGTATAATAAAACATTTCGGGGAGGAATTCGATTGCGAATTCCTCCCCGTTTTTTGTGCCCGATTGTGCATGAGATAGGTTACTGAGAGGAAAAAAGGGGGCCCGCCGTTGTGAAGGCCTTGACTCTAAAACAGTGAAGGTTATTTGCCGGAGCGGAAGCTGACAGCTCGGATGGTCCGTTTGGATCGTTCGAATACGGTTTCGATCACACCGGTGAGGGCGTCGGGAGCATCGTGATGGCGGTTTGCTCGATAGAGTCGTTGGTAGTTGAGCAGGTCGTGAGCCAGTTCAGGCCAGCGCTCTTCCCATCCCCGGGGCCACCGGACGAGACGGAGTACGGTGGCGGAGTTGGAGAGGATGCGAGCCTCTTTGTTTCGGGATTGGTGAATCCAGTTGATCTTGATTTCGGGAACCAGTCGATTGACGGCACGGGCAAATCCGCGCCCGCCGCTGTTGCTTTCGATGGTTGCTTCGCGAATGTCCGCATCCCTGAACATGTTGGCGACCAAAGACTCAGTTACCTCCATGGACTCTTGTGTGTAGAGCGTGTCGAGTATGTAGATGAGCCCTTCGGGATCTACGGCGTAGCATAGGGAGCAGAGGTAGTCGTCCCCCATATCGGCGGTATCGGTGTAGCTTCCCCGTTTGATGATCCGCTCAGGTAGAGCATCGTATGTGGTGAAGGAGTCGCCGTAGAGGAGTCCTGCTTTGGAGACGGGATGTCCCTGGTAGAGCGCTTCGAAGAGGTTGCGATCGAGTTTACGTCTTGTCTCGAGCAGGGTGAGGGATTGGCGTTCGGGCCAGAGGGCCGTGCCTTTGGGGCGGGGATCGATCGGGGTCGAGGGGCCGGTTTTGATGGCTTCGAAGTTGAGTCGAAACCAACCGTCTGAAGGGGATTCGGTGAGTTGCGAGGGGTCGACCAGTTCGATGATCTTTTCGTGGGCGGCGAGTCGTCCGACCAGATCCTCTTCGTGCCAGCGGGTTCCGACTAACAGCTCTTGGGAGCGATTGTGCAGTCGGGTTCTTGCGACGGCGTTGTACCACTCCCAGGTGTTGTCGCGGATAATGGGGGAGTTTGCCTCCAAGGCATCTTTGAAGAGATCATCCAGGATGAGCAGGTCGACGCTGTTTCCGGTGAGGGATCCCTCTCGGCCGACGGCTAAAAGGCTGCCTGAGGAGCAGGCCAATTCAAAGGCTTCGGCTGTTCGGACGGGATTGTTGTTGATGATGGTTTTCCCGGTTTTGTTGGATAGGGGTGTGGAGTTGGTATGGCCTCCTCGAGGAGCTTTTAATTGTGTTCCGGGGAAGAGGGTCCGGTAGGGTTCGCTATCGATGAGCTGTTGGATTCGGCGGTTAAAGCGGGTTGCGAGTCGAAAGCTGTACGATGCGATGGCGATGTGGGTATTTGGGTGAATTCCCAGCACAAACGCGGGTAACAGAATAGATGAGCCGAGAGATTTGCCGTGTTGAGGCGGTACGGAGATGATCAAGCGTTTGATAGTACCTTTTGCGAAGGCCTCCAATACGCGATAGTAGGTGAGGTGAAAGGGGGTTGGAGAGAATTCGGGCATGCAATATTGTGCGAATGACGCCAGATTGCGACGGGCTTGTTCGCGCCGAATGGAGTTTCGGGTGATTGATACGATTGGTTTGAGACTCTTTTGTTGGGGCTGTGGGGGTTGAGCAGAAGGGGGCGTTTGGTTGGATTGAGGTGCGGGCTTGGTTGATGGTTGAGGTGTTTGTGGTGTGGACGAGGTTTCGGAATGGTGTGGTGGTTTTGGGGATTGCATGATAATGTGGTTGGACGCGTTGGTTTGAGGGTGAAGATGTGAAGGATCTGCTGGATGAGTACTGTTCAGAACAAAAATGTGGTTGAGCTGATGCGGTGGCCTCATTGGAGTAACTCCGTGGAACAGGGCAGGGCGTTGATGATTGGATGAATTGCACGTTGTTTTGTAGCGTGAAGTTGGAAGGCCGAGGAAGCATGCAATTTGTAAAGCTACGTTGGGTTTTGTTGGGTTGTGTTTCGGTTGGATCGATAGTAGCTTTGGCGTGGACCTCAGGGTGAGTAGGGTTTGTTGTGTGGTATTGTTGGGTTGCCTGATCTATTGTTGGACGCTGATATTGCTTGGCAGTGATTGATGTTTCAAACCGCATTGAGGAAGCGTTTGTCGTGAGGCTTTCGACCAAAGTACAGGATTTGGAATTGTTGTCGAGGGATGGAACTTGAGTAGTTGAAGGATAATCGGCCGATTGCTCAGAAGGGTCCGCGGCTGGCCATTCCGGAAGATGTGACAGCTCCTCCAGGGCTGCGTCGGAGAGGGAGGAAAGGTCGAGTGGGCGTTCAGCCGAGTCGTTATTATTGTTGCCCGAAAGATTCGAGTTATTGTTGTTGGCGGAGTTGTTGCCGGTAAGACGGGGCTCTGTGAAATTGTTTTTGGATGGGGATGTATTGAGGCTTCTGGAACTATTACTAGAGGGTTTGATCTGCCAACGTTCGGGGGCCAGATTGGCTAAGGTGAAGAGTATGGCATCCAGATTCGGGGCAATGGTTTTTCGGGTGATAACCTCTGATTTGAGGTGCGGTTCGTTGTCTGGACCGGGTTCGTAGGTGCGTTTGACCTCTTGCATGGTAAATCCTTTGACGCAGCGTGCCAACCCTTGCAATGCTTTTTTCTCGAGCAGCAATTGCTGCTCGAGAAGTTTGTTGGTTATCGTGGCCTCTTCTTGATCCACCGTTATTGCAGGTCTAATTATTGATTCTGCAGTTTTTTCGAGGGATTGACTCCTGTCGTCGGGTGAATATGGACCTGGCTTGTCGCTGGAGAACAGATCCTGTTGCGGTATTTGGTCAATGGTGTCCGACCGCACACCTGTCGAGTTGAAAGAATCAAACGTGGAATGGCTTGTGGACTCACTTTGCGGAGAGAGGTTGATTACCCGATCCGGCGCATTAGGAGATTCTGATGTATGGTTTGGTATGGTCATGATGTTTGTCTGAGGTCTGTTGTTGAAAGATGGGAGGTGCTTCATGCCGCATTTAGGAAAAGGATTGCTGTTCTTGCGAGAGTGCGGGTGTATCCTCAGGATGGATTGTTATGGTTGCAACGAGCAGGGTTTTATTGATTGCTTTTCAAGTACTGTTTCACGACACAGTCGCAATTGGACGAGGAGATATGCCTCGTTGTGAAAAAAGGTTGGCGGAGCGGCAGGAGTCGAACCTGCCGGACACGGATGGTCTGTGACTTGGGCCCTACGGGCGTCCCTGTATGAGGTGGGTTTGGGTTCAGAGAACGGGAGCGTCCTCCCGGATGAGCTGTTGTGTTCTCTGCTGCGTCTCCTGGCGCACACGCTCCGCTGTACATTATGATGGATGAAAGGGTGCGGGGGTGGGGCGTTTTAGTTCAGGTATTTTGCCAGTTCGTTCCATGAGAAATCGGTGAGCACCTCTCCTTCGGGTTGCCAGAGGTGGAATTCCCACCAGACGGGGACGATTTGGTCTTGGAGGCCTGGTTCTGGGTGTGGGTAGATGAGCAGGGTGCAGGTCAGGGTTGAGTAGAACTCTTCGGTATCGAGGTCGATGCTTCCGTTGAAGAACTCTTTATCGGCTACGGTTTCAAGCAATAGGGTGGCTAATGTTTGATAGGTTTGCGGGTTGATAGCGATCATGGTTTTTATAGTTTTGAGGTTTAGTGCAAAAGTAGCTGGGCTTGTTTTTTAGTTTTTTATACAATTTCTGAATTTGTTAATAACTTATTAAAAAATTGAAAGCCACATGATTTTGCGGTAAAAATAAAATTTCTTAACTTTGTTGTACAAATATAAGTTCAATATTTGAATTTTGTTCACTTCGAGCGAAATTTTTTAGTGAAAATTTGAATTGTGGTATGATGAGAGAGCGGTTGAAATTGATTCGTAAGGAGTTGGGGATGACGCAGGAGATGTTGGCTCAGAAGCTTGGGATCGGGAAGAGTGCTTTGTCGATGATCGAGACGGGTCGGGCGGCTCTTTCGGAGCGGAACAAGAATATTATAATTCAAGAATTGAACGTTAATCCGGAGTGGTTGGAGACGGGCAAGGGTCCGATGTTTTTTGAGCAGCGGCCTGAGTCGGTATTTATGAATCGTTCGGATCGGAGGGTCCCGACGCAGAGTGTTCCCTTATATAATATAGAGGGGACAGCGGGTTTGGTGCCGTTGTTTTTGGATCGGGACGCGCAGACGCCGATCGATTATATTCACATTCCGAATTTGCCGCGTTGTGACGGGGCGATTTATGTGGTCGGGGACAGCATGTATCCGTTGTTGAAGAGTGGAGATATTGTGTTGTACAAGCAGGTGAGTGGCATTGAGAATATTTTTTGGGGGGACATGTATTTGTTGTCGATAGATATCGATGGTGAGGAGTATGTGACGGTAAAATATATTCAGAAGTCTGAGCGCGAGGGGTGTGTGAAGTTGGTCAGTCAGAATCCGCACCATGCGGACAAGGATGTGCCGATTGAGAAGATCCGTGCGTTGGCCTTTGTGAAGGCGAGCATTCGGATGAACTCGATCCGATAACCATGATGACGTTCCATAGAGCCGTTTAGAGATTGAGTCTAAAAGTTTGTTGTCAGCGTTGTTGGAGATGGTCAAGTTGGAAGGTTGGCAACGAGGGGGTGATAGGAGGGTGGACGGATATTCACTTTGAGGAGTAGCTTGTCTGAGTCTTGAGGCTTTTACTGAAGAGTAACCTTGCTGTGCGGTGGGTTGGGTGGAAATTGAGATTGGACCGGCCAGCATTGAAGTACACGATAAAAAGTCAAAATTATATGGATGTAAAAATTTCTCCTCAGTGGAAGGAGTGGATTGGAGAGGAGTTTGAGAAGCCCTATTTTGCGGAGTTGGTTCAATTTGTCAAACAGGAGTATGCGACGCATCAGGTGTTTCCGGCGGGGCGCAATATTTTTCATGCCTTTGACATGTGTGAGCCGGACCAGATCAAGGTGGTGATTATCGGTCAGGATCCTTATCATGGGGTAGGACAGGCTCATGGGCTCTGTTTTTCGGTGAATGAGGGAGTCCCATTTCCGCCCTCGTTGGTCAATATTTTCCAGGAGGTTCATGATGATGTTGGGGCACCGATTCCGACGAGTGGTAATTTGGATCGTTGGGCTTCGCAGGGGGTGTTGATGTTGAATGCGGTCTTGACGGTTCGGGCGCATGAGCCGACCTCGCATGCCGGTAAGGGTTGGGAGCAGTTTACGGATGCGGTGGTACGGGCCATCTCGACGCATCGTGAGCATGTGGTGTATATGTTATGGGGCTCTTATGCGCAACGCAAAGGGGCGATTGTGGATCCGACACGGAACTGCATTTTAAAGAGTGTCCACCCCTCTCCGTTATCGGCTTATCGTGGATTTTTCGGGTGTCACCATTTTTCTCAGGCGAATGCCTATTTGGAGGCGCATGGGCTGACGCCCATTGTTTGGTAAATTGGACTCTCTACCAAGATATCCTAAATGGACGCGGATATTCAGGCAAAAGGGTTGAACGGAGTATTGTTTGTAGAACTAAAAAATGGCGCTGTCACATGAATGTGGCAGCGCCTGTTCTTTGTTCGGGTGGCTCGATCTCGTGTGGAAATGTTATGCTATGCGAACTCCTGTTGTGGACAGTGACCCGCAAGCAACAGTTTGTGGGTAAGGTGCAGTGCTGTTGGCTGTTTGGTTGCATGTGCCGATCTTGAGGAAGAAGTTGGAGCGTAACAGCGCTTGGTTAGTGCAAGGAGGGGGTTTCTCCGATTTTGGAGAGACGCCGGAATTCGGTAGGGGTGAGCTGGTAGGTCTGTTGAAAGAGCCGATAAAAGGTACGCACTGAATTGAAGCCACACATGTGGGCGATCGCTTCGATTTTGGTGGTATGATCTTTTAGGAGAAGCTCTTGGGCTTGTTGGAGACGCCAACGGTTGATATATTCGGTAAATGTCAGATTTACCTGTTGGGAGATGGCGTTTGCCAAGTAGAGTTTATTGGTACCCAGCTCTGCAGCGACCTGTTCACGGGTGAGATCCGGTTGTAAAAAGAGTTGCCGTTCGCGCATCAATGTCTCTAATCGATCAAACAGGTTATTTTTTTCGGTTGAGTTTACGGTGTCGGTTGTTTCTCGCTCCATCAGTTGTCGAATTCTGTCCAACTCCTTTTGGGCTTGACTCAGACGTTCGATCTGTTCGAACAGTTTACGGTTTTTACGGGAGATTCGGTGGCGGCTGAGGATGATCTGTCCTAGAATTAGGAGCAGTGCCACTAAGGTGATCAACAGGGTGGTGATGATCTGCCGATTCCGGGTGATGGTTAAGTGTTGTTGTTGAATTTGCTGTTGTTGCTGAGCGGTTTCGTAGGCGGTTTGCAGTTCGAGCGCGGCTTGTTGGTTGGCACGTTCGTTGAGCGAATCGGCCAATATTCCGACTTGATGTTCGTAGAACCAGGCTTTGGAGTAGTCCCCTGTTAGCCGGTAGGCTTCGGCTAAGAAGCGTTTGGCCTCCAGGTGAAAAAGATTCAGTGTGTCGCCGGTTCGGGTTTGATTGACGTAGCGGATAGCGCAGGCGAGAGCTTCGTTGTATCTGCCGGCGGTTTTCAGGTAGTCGAATGTTAATCCGGCAAATTCGGGACTCAGGATATCCGGTGCTTTGGCGGCATATTGTTGGGCCTCTTGGTAGGTTTTGCGGGCAAGATTCATTTGACCGTCATGGGCATAGAGTCCAGCCAGCGTGACTAAGTTTTGAGCTTGCCGGAAGTTAAGCACAGAATCGTTGTCGAGTTGCAGTTGGTGACGTTGTTTTGGGGAGAGCGCACGGTAGCGGACGATCAACTTTTGGACGAGTGTAATGGCTTGATCGTACTGTTTTTGATCTGCGAAGTAGTTGATTTCGAGTTCTCGGCTCCAAAGCAGGTAACCAAGTGTTCTGGGATCTTGGGTCTGTTTGAGTATCTGTTGTCCTTTGCGTAGGTGGTCGTAACCTTTGTCGGTGTTGCCTTGTTGGCGATAGAGTTCCGCCAGATACAGATGGGCAGCGGCATAGCGGACTGAATCTCCGTATTGGTGGGTCAGTTCGAGATATTGCAGGGCATAGCTCAGACTTTGATCGGCCAGGTGCAGGACGTTGCATTCGTTGCAGAGAAGTGCCAGGGCGAACAGGTGTGATTCGGGGTTTTCGGTCAGCTCTTCGGAGGAGAGCAAGGGCCTCAGGTATCGGATTGCGAGTCCGGGATTCAGGTCTCGCGAGGCTACGAAAGCACGGGCGATCTGGATTTTATAGGCGGGGATGCCGTTGGCGTAGTGAGCTTTTTTTTCGCGACGGTCGATCGAGTCGAGAATGGTGTGGACCATCGGGTTGTTTTTCCCGGCCAGCGCATAAACCCGCTCGAGGGTGTAGATCGTGTCTTGGGGGAGGGAATCGGAAGGACGGTCGCCGGAGGAGGTTTGTACGGCGGCTCCTGTGCTTGACTGAGGGTGAGAATCAGTGTGGAAGGAGGTACACGCAAGAAGACAGAGCCAACAGATGACCACTCCGCCTATTTGTACGATAGATGACATGTGTCGCATACGCTTTGGGCAATAAAGATAATGATTTGTATTGAGAAAAGCGTATAGGGTGAAGTATGGTGACGTTTAGTTTGCCGCCATGACACATGTTTTTCTTTTGGTGACACACGTTTTGTTAGAGTGATTTTCGATCTTTTGGGCAGATTTTTGTTATTTCGCAGCGCGAATAGCGCACCCGACAGGAGTAGGTCGAAGTGATCTCTGCGAAGGTTGTTTCGTATGCCGTCGGGGGCAGAAAACGATATTGATTACACCTGGTGTATTCAGGTTTGAGGTTAGTTAATTGGATTGAACAAGATGTTTACGTTTGCTATGTTTCGTACCTGTCGCAGCATGCGATTTTTGTTGTTGGCAGTATTTGTTTCGGTTTTTATGGCCGGATGCAACAAGGATGATGATGCCTCTACGGAGCCTCAGCCTGCTGCGGAGGAGAAGAATCGTACGGTTCTGTTTTACATGATGGATGATCACAATTTGTGGGATGAGATGATCACCTCGTTGAACAGGATTGAGAAGGGTTGGAACGATGATATTGACGGGACCTTTTTGGTCTATTTGGATCCTTCGCCGCATTTGACCCAGTTCACTTCGCCGGTTTTGTTGCGGATTGTTCATGACGAGAGCGATGTGGTACGCAGTGAGGTGGTCAAGAGTTATCCGGAGCAGGACCCGGCTGATCCCGAGGTGATGCGCGGGGTGTTGGAGGATGCTGTTACGCTGTTTCCGGCGCGCTCACACGGGTTGATCATCGGGACGCACGGTTCGGCCTGGTTCCCGGGCGATCTGGAGAATTATGTGAACGATCCCAATGTTGGACACGACGAGGAGGATCACCAAGCGGAGATGTCGCTTCCGTTGGGAGTCTCGACGAAAGCTCTGTTGGGTAGTGAGCGCTATAATAACTGCATTGAGATCGATGCTCTTGCCCAATTGTTGCCGGTCAAGTATGATTTTATCATGTTTCATGCCTGCATGATGGGGAACGTTGAGACGGCTTATGCACTGCGGAACAAATGCTCTTATCTGGTGGGATGCATGGCTCCGCTGCCGGGGGTAGGTTTCCCTTATGATTTGATTATGGAGTATCTGTTTGCCAAACCGCAGGCTGATCTGTATCATGTGGCCTATTTGAGTGCGGAGTGGTACGATACCTTGCCGGAAGAGGATTTTGACAATTTCGATGTTTCGGTGATCCGGACGGACAAGTTGGAGACTTTGGCCTCCAGCACACGAACGATGTTGACGAAGTTGTTGATACGTCCGGAGGCCTATTTTGCAGCATTGACGGCTGACGCCAAATTGGTTGATTCGGATATGCCGCTGTATGATTTAAAGCAGATTATGGAGTTGGGGTATGTGACCAATTCGGTAGAGTTTCAGCAAGATTATGCTGCGTTTGAGGCGGCTTTGGAGGCGACGGTGGTGCAGCAGTGGTCTGCGGTTCGGGACGAGGATCCGGAGCTATTGCCCCATGAGCAGTATGGAGGCTTGAGTTGTTATGTTCCGTTGCGGGCATCGAATTTTGCACCGTTGAATGCCTATTACAAGACCCATTACGAGTGGGGAGCGGCTTCCGGTTTTGATCAGTTTATTTTGTCTGAGTAGAGAGAATATTTTTGTTAACGTTGTATTACTAAGTCATGAAGATGATGAAACAGGTTATGCGTTTTGCGCTGTTGCTTTCGTCGGCTTTGCTGATGTTGACAGCATGTGAAAAAGAGGATACACCGCAGGGCAAAGCTCCTGCGAACATTGGGCCGATCACGTTGAATCGTACGCGGATTGGTGCCGGGCAGCCGGTAGTAGCCACCAGTCCGCTGCCAACCGGTGGAGAGAATATTGCCTCGGTGGAGTACCAGTGGCAATCTACGTCGGACGGGTTGGCGATGGATGGTCAGCAGGATGGCAGTCAGAGCACCTTTTCGTTTACGGCGCCCAAGACTCCGGGTGATTATACGGTAGTTTTCACGGCCCGGTATGTATTTACCTATACGGATCAGGATGGCAATGCCGGCAAAGTGGTCACTGCCACCAAGAACTATACGGTTGAGGCGTGTGATGCGTTGACCTCTTTTTGGGATGATGATCTCGAGACCACTTTGCTCAATCGTCCGAGTCTGACGAAATACACGGATGATATTTATGTAGGTCAGTTCCCGGATCAATTCTCACAGAATCAGCTCAATCCGCCTTTGATTTCGACGTTGTACACCTTTACGTCGAACAAGTTGACCCGGATTGCGGAGAATGAGACTTACAGCACTACAACGGCAACCGGTTATGTAAACAAATATATGTACATCCGTGCGCAGATTATTCGTTTGCTGGGTGTTCAGCCTTCGGTAGAGGCGGTTCAGTGGACGGATGGTCAGCCGGCAGAGGCGTTTAATCCTGACGGAGACAGTGAGTACATGACCCGTATTGGTGAGGGGATTATGAACCATACTGCCAGCATCACTTCGGTCTTTTCGGGAGAGAAATCCGATATGCGTTTGGAGGTGTACACGGGTGAGAGCGGCAATATCAACTACATGCGTACCTACCAGAAGGCAGGCACCATGTATCGTTAGAACACGCTGTTAGCGATGGCTTAAAGAGTAAATCGGGGAGTTCCTGTGGGACTCCCCGATTTTTTATTGATAGTAGGTGTATTCGCAGATGTGATTGTTTGTGAGGATGGTTATTGGTCCCAAGAGGGAAAGAATGGAATGGTGATGGCCCCCTTGGGAACAGTCGGTAACTTTATTGTGCATTGTGCGGTATAGTTGTTACATGATGTTAAGGGGGGGGTAGGCAGTGCCTGCTGTTGGACACCACATTGTGTGTGGGGAAGAGAGACGTTTGCATTTGGTGTTGCGCCTGCTAATGGGACGATTGTGAGGCATAATGGGGGCTTGAAGCAGTTGCATGCGATGTTTAAAAGTCTCACCGCACAGATAATAGACGGATTGGGATTGGAGATTTTGTGCGTGGGTGGATCTACCTGCTTGATCCCAGCTGTTGTTTACCCTTAACTATGCCTGACTGCTTCAGGATTGCGACAGATCCACTCAGCGTTGTTGATGCTCTCGACAGTTTTTTACTTTCACCTGGTACTTGGGTGCTTCATGTTGTACAAGGTACACTCTACGTTTACGCGGTTTACGCGCTACCTGCTATTTAACGCTGAGGTTGCCTGTCCGTTCCTCGCGTCCGTTCCTTGCCTTTTGCACCTGCCCCGTGCGTGCGCTAGGCCTTGGCATCCGTTTTTCGTGCTCGTCCCTCGCGCCCGCCTCTTGCCGTCCCTCGGTCCTCTCTGCCCTTGTCAGTTCCTTGTCTTGTCGTCCGTTCCCCTCCCCAGTCCTGCCCGCTCTGCTCTTTGTCTGCTCCTCCCTTTGTCCGCCCCGCTTCTTGTCCTGTCCGCCTTCTGTTCGTCCCTTGTCCACTCTACCCCCTCCACGTCTTCCTCCCGCATTCCCCACGTTGCTTGCGCTATATCCCAGCCTGATTCCCACCTGATCTCCTCTATGGTACTCGTGCTGCGTCCGTTTTCCTCTCGTGCATCTCTTGTTTGCTGGTGGTTGGATTTGCTTGTAGTGGGAGAATGTTCTATCGACCAAGTACACCCATTGTGATGAACTGAGGGAGAAAACCAAATAAAAGGCCCGCCACACAGTGACGAGCCTTCGGATATCGAGTATATGTAATGTTGACCGATTTAACGGAGGATGATCTCGGTTGACCCGATCATGTGGCCGTCGATATAGATCATCACTTGATATTTACCGGCAGTAATTCCGGAATCGTTATAGAAGAGGCTGACGCTGAGGTCTTCGTTCTGGTAATCGACCTGACGGGTTGCCGAGTAGGTGATCATATCGCCTTCGAAGTTGAAGGTGGCGTTACTGCGGTTGGCCAGCACATAACCGTCCGGGCCAATGATACGGGCATAGACATTTCGTTCGCCGGGTTGAGAGAGCTCGTTACCGACGAGGACGAAATCGACGCGGAGACGTGCGGCACGTGCCACGCGGGTCACCACCTTATCGCTTTGATTCAGGGCGACCAGTGCGATGTTCCGGGCGCGGATGACGGCACCTTTTTGCACTTTGGAAGAGAGCTCTTGTGCCTTCTCTTCGGCCATATCGGCTCTCAGGCGGGCTGAGGTGATCTCTTTGCGGTAGGAGATATTTTCATTGACCAGCTTTTGGTTCAGGGTGTTGAGCGAGTCGATCTGGTGGATGTAGCCCTCCATGACGGTTCGCATATAGCTGAGTCGTTTTTCGTAGTCTTTAATCTTGCGTCGGGTCAGATTCCGTTCGTTTTTCAAGGTTTCGAGCAGGGAATCTGCTTTGAAACGTTCGTCGGTCAGATGCTGGGCGAGGGTATCGTTTTCGGTACGCAGGGTATCGTAATTGGCCAGCATGGTGGTCAGACGTGCTGTCAGGGTATCACGAGCCTCTTCGTATTCGGCCTTCATCTGTTTGGTTTGGGTGAAGTAGAGTACGGAGAGGGCGCCGAGAATGACAGCCAGAATAATAATCATGATTTTGAGCCCCTTGATTGATTTTTGCTGGGGCTGCTGCGGATAACCGCCATAGGGATCGTATCCTTGGTTGTTGTATCCCTGGTTGTAATCCTGTTGGTAGTTGTTGTAATTGTCCATCACAGTAAGTTCAGCGGTCGAGTTACTTTCCGACCATGAAATCCATGGTACAAAGATAACAGAATGTGAATAAAATGTGTGTTCTTACACAGAATTTTGCCTCAGAGTTGGGGTGAATGTATGTAAAAGTTGTATTCAGGTATGTTTTGGGGTGGCTCTGTGGGCTTATAGCGGTTTTTTGATCACTGCAAAGTATTGCAAAATGGTTGTGTGGTGTTTGGTGGTGGAGTAAATTTTTGAGTGAATCGAGATGATGTTTGTATGGTGGCGTTTGTTGGGATGCGAAGACAGCGACGGTATGTTTGTCGTTAACTTGCAGTCCGTTATTTGATTTTGCTTGAAAATGGGTATTTGAGGTTGCTGGTGTTCAGCAGGCGTACCCGGACCGAGCCGACCCGAATCGGGGATTCGAGGTAGAGGGGAATTTTGTTTCGGTCGTCGGAGATCCAGATGGTAAATTCCGATCCATCTTTGAATGATTCGCCCGAGGAGGTGGCCAGTTCGCATACGAATTTGAGGGTGCGGAATTTTCCGAGCCCTTTGATATTTCGGATTTCGCGGGCAGCCAAGTGGAAGTTGATTTTGCGGATGGTGTCCGAAAGCACCATTTCGAGCGTATGAACCTCTCCGATTTTGAAGGCGTTGGCATCTTCGCAGCGCAGATTGAAGAAGAGTGCAACAGCGTCATAGCTTACATTGCTGAGAGGCATGGTTTTGACGGTTGCTGTCTCTCGTTTGTGGTTTCGGAACCAGGTGTGGACCTGTTTGGTTTTCCAGTTGTAGGTAAATTTACTGGAGGTACGGTATTTCCCTTCACTGATTTCGGAGCGAAGTTCCAGCGGACGGAGGGTCGCTTGGTCGAGCGTGCAGTAGTAGGAGTCGTTCAGGTCGAAGAACCAGCGGAAGAAGGGGTACACGCGGCCGTTAGCATCAATTTGGAAGGCTTTCACGCCATTGAATGTTGTTTCGCGCGTGATGAAATTCACTTCAGCCACATCGGTATTGATACCGGCCTTGTAGCTGACCACGTAGGTCAACTTCTCACCGTGGGCAAAGACTGCTGTTTTTGCTTTTGGACTCTTTGATGGGGTGGATTGTGCAGGAAGATCACTTTCGGAGATGCTATTCTCTGTGATAACATCTTTTCCAACAGTTGAGTCTGTTACGATATAGTGTTCTCGGGCCAGACCCACTCCGGCCAGCAGTGCGAAACTGCTGCTCAACAGAGAGAATATGATGGTTTTTCTTGTCATGGTTTGCGTTTTGGAGGCGGAACCGAGGATTGGAATAGAACCCCAAAAGGATTATCCCGATTGCCGGTTGGGTCGTGGTTATGAAGTCTGGTTATATGTATAACGCAAAATATGTCCCAAAGTTATGAAATCATACTGAAATCCAACTTTTTTTCGGGGCGATAACGTTCTGCCAGTTCGTGCAGCAGTCGATTTTCGGGTTTGGAGAGTGTCGGATCATCGTTGAGGATCTGCTCGGCAGCTTCGCGGGCCAGAGTCAGGATCTGCCCATCTTTGCCGAGGCTGGCAATCTTCAGGTCGAAGGCCAAACCGCTCTGTTGGGTACCGTTCATATCGCCGGGGCCGCGCAATTGCAGATCGAGTTCAGCCAGCTCGAATCCGTCGTTGGTGGCGACCATTGCCCCCAGACGTTTGCGGGATTCGGCCGAGAGTTTATCTCCACTCATCAAAATACAATAAGACTGTTCCGCCCCGCGTCCTACACGTCCCCGCAACTGGTGAAGTTGAGAGAGCCCGAACCGTTCGGCACTCTCGATCACCATGATCGAGGCGTTGGGAACGTCCACACCAACCTCGATCACCGAGGTGGCCACCATAATTTGAGCCACGCCCTGCTTAAAAAGGTTCATCCCATACTCCTTGTCGGCGGGCTTCATCTTGCCATGCACCACTACCGTAACATATTCAGGTGGAGGGAAAGCCTGCGTAATCCCCGCGTAGCCATCCTCGAGATCTTTGTAGTCCATCTTCTCCGACTCTTTGATCAACGGATAGACAATATAGACTTGACGCCCTTTCCGGATCTCTTCGCGCATGAAGCCGAAGACCCGGAGCCGATGCGAGTCGTGGTAGTGGAGGGTCCGGATCGGTTTGCGTCCGGGGGGCAGCTCATCGATCACGGAGACATCCAGATCGCCGTATAGGGTCATGGCCAATGTTCGGGGAATGGGCGTTGCGGTCATGACCAGCACGTGGGGTGGAGAGACATTTTTGAGCCAGAGTTTGGCCCGCTGTTCGACGCCGAAACGGTGCTGTTCGTCGATGACCACAAACCCGAGATTGCGGAAGCGGACGTTATCTTCGATCAGGGCATGAGTACCGATCAGAATGTCGCAAGAGCCGTCGAGCAGTGCCTGGTTGATCTCTTCACGCTCTTTGCGGCGAGTCGATCCGGTGAGCAACCGCACCGACACCAACCCTTCGGTCATCCGGGAGACGGTGGCATAGTGCTGCGTGGCAAGAATCTCGGTCGGAGCCATCAGGCAGGCCTGAAAACCATTGTCCACAGCGATCAGCATACTCATCAGGGCGACCAGTGTTTTGCCGCTGCCGACATCTCCTTGCAGCAGGCGGTTCATCTGGTGACCGGTTCGGGTATCCTGACGGATTTCGCGAATCACCCGCTTCTGTGCATTGGTCAACGGGAAGGGGAGCCGCTCGTGGTAAAAACGGTTGAATTTGTCATCCACCTTGCTGAATACAAAGCCATTGTTTTTATTGACCCGCCGATGACGGTCGGCCAGAATAACCAACTGTACTCCGAAGAGCTCTTCGAATTTGAGGCGTAGCGATGCCGCTTTGAGCTTCTCTTCGTTGGCCGGGAAATGTATGTCGTGCAGGGCATCCCGCAGGGAGACGAGATGATAACGGTCCAGAATGCTCTGAGGCAGAGTCTCCGGGATACGATCTCCGACAAGCGCCCAAGCATTGCAAACCAGATTATAGATCGCTTTGGTCCCGAGATGGCCGTTGTTGAGTTTTTCGGTGGTGCTGTAGACACCCTGAACACCGGAAACCGGACGATTTTGCGTTTTGAGGGTTGACTCCACCTCGGGATGGACAAGACTCAAAGCGCCATTAAAAAAGTCGGGGCGTCCGAAAATGATATATTCGCGTCCCACTTCGAGCCGTTTTTCGATCCAGTTGATTCCTTTGAACCAGACCAGTTCAGCGACTCCTGTCCCATCGCTGACAAAGGCGATAAACCGTTTTTTGCTTCCTCCACCAACATGTTGAAACCCGGTAATACGAGCACGCAGCTGGATATAGGTTTGTGAATCGTCCCGCACCTCGCCGATCCGAAAGATGCGGCTGCGGTCCAGATAACGGTACGGATAGTGGCGCAGCAGATCCCCGATGGTCTGAATGCCGAGTTCGGAGCGCAACAAATTGGCACGCATCTCGCCGACGCCTGTCATAAATTTGATATCGTTATCCAGAGGGTGGCTCATAGTGGGTGTGTGTTGTTGCGGGGGGGGCCGGTAGGGGACCGATTATGTAAAGATAGTCGAAATTATTAAATTTGCGTGAAGCGTATCCCCGAATCTGGAAGTATAGGATGCTTCTGGCGCTGTTCCGACTTTTGTATTGATCGCAAGTTGGGTCGGTGATAGTCGGGACCATTTTATTAGCAGTTTAGAAAAGCAGTTCAAACCATGAAAAAATATTGTGATTCGCTTTTTGCCTACCGGCGAGCCAAGACCCGTCCGGTAGCGGTGGGCGATGTAACGATCGGTGGCGGGAATCCGGTGCAGATCCAGTCGATGACCAACACCGATACCAACGATACGGCAGCCTCTGTAGCTCAGATCCAGCGTATTGCCGATGCGGGAGGCGAGTTGGTCCGTTTGACGGCCCAAGGACGGCGTGAAGCGACCAATCTGGGGGAGATTCACCGTCAACTGCGCGCAGCGGGTTGCGGTGTGCCACTGGTGGCGGATATTCACTTTTTGCCGGAGGCGGCGCTGATTGCGGCAGCCAATGTGGAGAAGGTGCGCATCAATCCCGGAAATTTCAACGACCGAGGTGGCCAGTTCGACCGACTGATCGAGATATGTCGGGAGCACCATACGGCACTGCGGATCGGAGTAAATCACGGCTCACTGTCACCGGCGATGATGGAGCGTTATGGGGATACGCCCGAGGGGATGGTCGCTTCGGCGGTCGAATATCTGGAGATGTGCCGCGAACGTAATTTTGATCCGGTGGTGGTTTCTCTCAAATCGAGCAATGTGCGGGTAATGGTACAGGCCTACCGACTGTTGGCAGCCGAGATGCGCGAACGGGGCTGGGACTATCCGCTCCATTTGGGGGTCACCGAAGCGGGAGACGATATGGAAGGAAGAATCAAATCCGCTGTGGGAATCGGTGCCCTGTTGGCTGACGGGCTGGGGGACACCATTCGCGTTTCGTTGACCGAGGCCCCCGAGCGGGAGATCCCTGTTGCACGACAGTTGGCTGACTATTTTGTCGGGCGTGAAAATCATGAGCCAATCCCCGAGGCGGGTGAGTCGTTCTATTCGCCGTACGAGTATCGCCGCCGCCGTTCTGTGCCGGTCGGTGAGGTGGGTGGAGAGCGCCCGCCCGTTATCTGGAATGAGCTTCCGGAAACGGTTCAAGAGTCGGTCTTCTATGCGGACATTCACCACGTAGAACAGATTCCGGCCGATCGGATCGTGGTGCTGACCACCTTCAACCGCAATGGAATTGCCGAACAGCGGGCCTTTTTCCTGCGGATGGAGCAGTTGGGCAAACACAACCCCGTGATCATCAAACGCAGCTACGCCGAAACTTCGCTTGAATCGTTGCAAATCAAGGCCGCAGCCGATACCGGAATGTTGTTTGTGGACGGCTATGGCGATGGATTGTGGATCGAGGATAAAGGTTTCACACCGGAGCAGATCGACGCATTAAGTTTGGCCATTTTACAGGCAGCTCGTGTCCGCATTTCAAAAGCGGAATATATCTCCTGCCCGAGTTGCGGACGTACTCTCTACGATTTGGAGAAGACGTTGGCGGCAATCAAAGCCCGCACTTCGCATCTGAAGGGGATTAAGATCGGTGTGATGGGTTGCATTGTGAACGGTCCGGGCGAGATGGCCGATGCCGATTACGGTTATGTGGGGGCAGGTCCGCATCGCATCACCCTCTATCGAGGCAAAGAGGTCGTACGTCGCAACATCCCGCAAGATCAGGCTTTGGCCACATCGGAAGCGCTCAGGCTGAAAGTGAGCGTCTTGTTGGTGACAAAGGTCGGGGTATAGGTGACCGTGATCTGCTGCCAGCCGGTGGGCACCATGCAGACCAGCTCAATGTAGCCTGCACCCTGCGGGGGAATGGCAGATGCCGTGGTAAAGCTCTCGGTGGTGCTGTCGTACAGCTGGACATAAGCGCCGCCCTCGGCTGCCTGACCGTCGCAGGTGAAGGAGAAGTCGGTGGTGGAAGCGGACAGAGCATGGAAGTAAAC
>UQYM01000016.1 GCA_900545315.1 uncultured Alistipes sp. | reverse complement strand
GCACATTGCCTTATTCCTGCTCTCAGGCGCTGTACGGTATTTCTGTCGGCATCTTCCGCCGGGGCAAACCCTGCTGCGGCGCATTATATATGCCGGCGACCCGTGAACTCGCCTGTTTTGACGGCGCGGAAGTCCGCCTGGTGCGTGAAGCTTTTCAGCCGGAAGAAGAAACCGAGGTCTTGCAGCCGCAGATTCGCTGTTCCTGCCCGATAATTTTCGGACATCCCTGGAACACGCCGCTGACCGAAAATTTCAAATTATCGGAAACCGTCTTTGTTAACTATTATTCCGCGGTGGTACAGCTGCTTTATTTGGTGACGCAGCGTGCCCGCGCTTATGCTTTTTATATGTCAATCTGGGATTTGGCCGGCGGCTGGACCATCGGCCGGGCGATGGGACTGCGGCTGTATCGGCTTCAGGACGGACAGGAAATTACCGAACTCTCAGCGGCGGATTTTGATGACAATCTGCACCTGAAAAGCGTTTGTGTCATGTGCCGGTCTGATGATCTGGCTTATGTTCAAAAAATATTGGAAGTAGCGCCGCGACTGCGTTAAGCCCGTTCAAACGGGCGGCAGATGTCTATCCATGCGGCCGCGCCGGCATATCTGAACAATTCGTCCGGTGCAAGTTCAATCGCCGAATTGCTGCTGCCGCAGGCCGGAAAAACCGTTTCAAAGCGTTGCAGTGATACATCCAGATAAACCGACGGTTTGGGGTCGGGCAAAGCAAACGGACATACGCCGCCGACTGCATGCCCTGTGGCAGACAGCACTTCTTCGGCAGACAGCATTTTGGCTTTGCAGTGAAAATAGTCTTTAAATTTATGATTGTCTATTTTCATGTCGCCCGCCGCTACGACCAAAACAACGCTGCCGTTGACAGCAAAAGAAAGTGTTTTGGCAATCCGTGCCGGTTCCGTGTTTAATGCCCGGGCTGCCAGTTCAACTGTTGCGGACGATTGTGATAATTCAATAACAACCTTGCCTTCTGCGGCAAAAAAGTGTTTGACTTTCTCTATTGTCATCGGTTACGGCTATCGTTGGCGGTAAGATACTAGAATGTTGTCTATGTTTTTTTTGTGTATCATTCTGACCTCATGTTTGGCGGCAGAAAATTGCAGGGCCGCTTTAAGTCTTTCTGAGAATTTAACTTTACGCCCTTCTTTGGCTGCTTTTTCATAAAATGTTTTCATATTTGCGAATGAATATTCATTCATTAATGAAGTATGGTAAAAAAGATAGATACGTCGCTCATAGAACGCATCCGACAAGCTGCTGTTGAGATCATCAGCGAACACGGCATCACGGGTAGTTCCGTAGCAGCCATAGCCAAACGGGCACAAGTGTCGGCGGGCTATCTCTATCGGCATTATCCGAGCAAAGAGGATCTAGTAAATGATCTGCTTAACGAAGCTCTTCACACGATTGCCGCCAAAATCGACGAACTGATCCAACAAAATGATCGCATTGAAAATATCGTTCAGGGTATAATTGGCTTCATTCTTGAAAGTGCAGAAGCAAATCCACATCGAATCAAATTTATGATTATGTTGTTAAGCGACTTTTCGATTCCAAACAAACCATCCGTCAGGGAACAGATTATCCGCATAGGGGAGACCCTGATCCAAAAAGGGAGAGAGAGCGGATCGATCCGTAAAGAGATAACCATTGAAGATTTTTACATTGCCCTGGTCGGAATTCCACTACAATATCTTGCTACAAAATTCCGCTTTAATTTTGGGCCACAACAACGTGATCTTGCCGCTGAAACCCGAAAAATTTCCGAATTATCCATGTGTGCAATCAAATAGAACCAAACGATGAAAAAAATAGTATTCGTCCTTTGTGCGCTTGGGCTGGCTTCTGGAGCCGGAGCACAAGAAAAACAGGCTCTCACGTTCGATGAAGCATTGAACCTGACCTTAAACAATAACCCGAGTCTCCATGCCTCCGAGTATGGAGTTGAAGCTGCAGAACGCGAACGAAAAGCTGCATATGGTCTTCGTTTGCCGCAAATCGGAGTAAACGGAGCTTATGTCTACATGTCCAAGGATATCAGCATTGACCTGAATAACCTCAAGGCTCCTGTCAGTGGCATTTTGGGAAGTGCCGGCAGCATTCTTCCCCCTGCCATATTACAGCAGGCCCAAACCCTGCTCGAACAGAATTGGGCTTTACCCTTACAAGACCGTAGTGTCGGGACCGTTGGCGGTACCATCACCGTTCCAGTTTACACCGGTGGTAAAATCAATGCTGCCAACAATGCCGCTAAAATCAAGATTCAAGAGGCAAAAGCCCAAGGCTACCAAACACGCAACGCTCTGGTCTCGGAGCTGACTGAACGTTACTATGGTCTTTCATTGGCTTTGCAAGTGGTTGAAGTACGACGTCAGGTTCTGGAAGGCATGCAACACCATCTGGCCGACGCCAAAGCTCTGGAAGCAAATGGCATTATTGCGAAGAGTGAACGGCTCTACGCAGAGATGCATGTTGCCGAAGCTGAAAAGGAGTATTTGGCAGCCCAGAAAATGGCCGAAACGCTTAGCAGTGCGCTCAGCAATACGTTGAACAACAGCACCAATGAATTTCAGCCTATCACCAATATGTTTATCCTGAGCCAGATTGAAGATGTGGACCACTTTAAACAACTGGCCTTACAGAATAACCCGTTATTGCGTCAAGTAGAGCTCAAAAAGGATTTGGCGGTCGAAGGGGTACGTCTGCAACGTGCCGACTTTGCCCCCCAGGTGGCTTTGATGGGTGCCGCATCCTTCTATAACTACCAAATGACCCCGCTGATGCCGCGTTGGGCCGTTGGAGCAGGAGTGTCGTTCAAATTGTTCAACGGCTTGAACCGGGAGTACAAATTCAGTGCTGCAAAATCTCAGGTCAAACAGGTCGAAGCCTTAAACGTTAAGGCACAAAACGACATTCTGACCCTGATTGACAAGTTGTACAACGAGATGACCACATACAGCGTACAGTTACCATCGATCAATACGGCGCACGACTTTGCTGTGGAATACCTCCGCATCAAAGAGACAGCATTTAAGGAGGGGGCGGCGCCATCATCCGATGTGGTCGATGCACGACTCAATTTGGCCAAAATCAAGACCGAACGGTTACAGGCCGCCTACTACTACGATCTGATGTTGGCCCGACTGCTCGAGGCTTGTGGCCAAAGTGAAACGCTTGGGGAATATGCCAAACGTTCCGCTGCCATGCCAATCCGCTATGAATAATTGAATAACCCTGAAAATAGTTTCGACAATAAAACAAAAAAACATATGAAAAAGAGTAATGTAATCGGACTGACTATCGGCATCATCATTGTGATTGTTGCCGTATCGTTGATCAGTTGGTTTGCCATCAAACCGGTACCCAACTATATCCAAGGGGAGGTCGAGGCCACCAGCATCAAGGTTTCATCGAAAGTACCGGGCCGCATCGAACAGATGGATGTCAAGGAGGGCCAGAAGGTCACCAAAGGCCAGCAACTGTTTGTGTTGAGCACGCCGGAAGTACAAGCCAAATTGCAACAGGCACAAGCTGCCCGGGATGCGGCTGGTGCACAAAGTGAGAAGGCACGTCGCGGAGCACGCAGTCAAGAAATTGAAGCTGCCTACAACCTGTGGAAAAAGGCAGAAGCAGGTCGAGACTTAGCTCAAAAAAGCTACGATCGCGTCAAGAACCTTTACGAACAAGGAGTTCTTCCCGCCCAAAAATTCGATGAAGCCACAGCCAATTTGGAGGCCATGACCACTACTGCCAAAGCGGCTAAATCCCAATACGACATGGCGGTCGAAGGGGCTCGTCGTGAAGATCGGGCTGCTGCTGCCGCATTGGTTGCGCAGGCATCCGGTGCCGTTTCAGAGGTTGAGTCCTATGCTCAGGATGCCATTCAATATGCACCAATTGATGGGGAAGTGTCCACCGTTATTGCAGAACCCGGCGAATTGATCGGATCCGGATATCCCGTGATCACCCTGCTCGACATGAACGACATGTGGGTAACGTTCAATATCAAAGAGGATCTGTTGCCCAAAATTAAGATCGGCTCTGAACTCAACGCCTATGTTCCGGGCCTGGCTAAAACGATCCGTTTGAAGGTCGATTACATGGCTGCACAAGCTGAATACGCCACATGGTCTGCCACCAAAACACGCGGCGACTTTGATATTCGCACCTTTGAAGTAAAAGCACGTCCCATGGATACAGTTGAAGGGCTGCGCCCGGGAATGACTGTCACGGTCAATTGGGACGAAATTAAATAGTCATCTATGAAAGCGATCCGGGATTTCTTTGCTGTATTTCGGCGCGAATTGGGAATGTTTTCCAACTATAAGACCTTTTTCAGGCTTTCCGTTGGATTACCTATTCTTTCGTTCGTTATTTTCATCCTGCTCTTCCGCACGGGTGTGCCACATGATATACCCGTCGCTATCTACGATCCGGGCAATACACCGCTGTCGAGACAGTTGGGACGAATGATCGACGCCACCCCTTCCGCAAGAGTCGCCTACCATATCTCAGATTTGGCGCAGGGTGAAAAGATGATGAAAGAGGGGAAAATCGACGCAATCGTTTCCATTCCTCGAGATCTGGAAAAGGATATTTACAGCAATACACAAGCCACCGTTACAGCCTATATCAATGGTTTGAATCTGGTCAAAAATGGCATGCTCAACCGTGACATTCAAACGGTCATTACCACCTTTTCGTCCGGCATTCAGATCCAGACTCTGATGAAACAGGGCATATCCGAGAAGGAGGCTTACGACCTGATGATGCCGATCTACTTCGAGAAGCACATTCTGTTTAATCCGTACTCCAATTATGAATACTACCTGCTGCCCAGTTTTCTGCCTCTGATGTTAATGCTGTTTACCCTGCTAACCACCATCTTTACCATCGGTGTAGAGCTGAAAAACAGCACAACCACCGAATGGTTAGCTACCGGCGGAGGGAATATGCTGGTTGCACTAACCGGTAAACTCTTACCATACACAGTGATCTTTTTTGCCTTGTGTATGTTGATGAACACCTGTCTGTTCAAGTTTCTGAGCGTACCGCTGCGGGGGAATGTCCTTCTGATGTTTGCCTCCGGACTGATTTACGTTATGGGCTCCCAAGCACTCGGAGTATTTATGATTGCCGTTGTCAGTAACCTTCGTTTGGCCCTATCTATCGGAGGCGGCTATTCAGTCCTCTCGTTTACCTTTTCAGGGTTGACCTTCCCGTTCATGGCTATGGACTGGCCGCTGCAAGCCTTCGGAAGACTCTTCCCAATGACCTACTATGTCGAAATCTTTATTGATCAGGCCATGCGCGGTGCACCAGCTATCAACTCGCTTGCCTACTTGGGCTATATGATGCTGTTCCTGTTGTTGCCGTTGATTCTGTTACCGCGATTGAAACGGATATGTACCGAAGAAAAATTTTGGGGGAGATTGTAATATGAAAATAACCCGTTTCAAACATAAATTTCACGAATTCACTTCAGTATTACGCAACGAATACCGTAACATTTTTCACGATGGAGGCGTATTACTGATTGCCGTTGGTGCCATCTTCATCTATTCGATAGCCTATTCGCTTGCCTATAAAAATGAAGTACTGCGAGATATTCCCGTAGCTGTTGTGGATAATAGCCACACCTCCACCAGCCGGCAATTAATCCGTGCCTTCGATGCTACTCCGAATATCGATGTCGCTTACAAACCCACCAGCCTCGATGAGGCAAAAAAACTCTTTTTCGAACGTAAAGTTTACGGAGTCATCGTTATCCCGAGCGATTATGAAAAAAAACTTATGCGTACCGAAAAGGTAAACATCGCCATTTATGCCGATGCCAGCTATTTCTTGATGTATCGTCAAGTTTTTTTTGACATCGCCGGAAGTCTCGGACAATCCAACTACAACGTAGAGTGGCTGCGGTTTGTATCCAAAGGGGCCACAACCAAACAGGCCGAAGCTTTGAGTAGTCCAGTCGTTGCCTCCATACATAACCTGTATAATCCCTATCTGGGATACGCCACCTTCCTAATGCCTGCCATTCTGATCGTCATTATTCAACAAACACTCTTGATTGGAATCGGCATGGTGGGAGGAACCTGGCGTGAAAAACGATTATACCGAACTTTGCTTCCTGCTGGACAATCCCGAATGTCTGTATTCCCCATCGTATTGGGCAAATCGGCAGCCTTTATCTCCATCTATTGCGTAACGATAGCCTACCTGCTCACGTTCCATTACAAGCTCTTCGGGTATCCGGTCAAAGGAGATACCGGAGATCTGATTCTGTTTCTCATCCCATACCTGCTCTCCTGCACCTTCCTGGGAATTGCGCTCTCAACGCTATTCAAACACCGTGAAAACTCGTTGATATTTCTGCTGTTTACCTCCATTCCCGTATTAATGCTAAGCGGTGCCTCGGTCCCGGCCGAATGTATCCCCACCTGGCTATACGACGGAGCCAAATTTATTCCAAGCAGTTGCGGAGTAGATGGCTTCCTGCGCATTCAAACCATGGGGGCGACATTGGCTGAAGTGAGCTCACAAGTTAGTACACTCTGGATCTTGACTGGGGTCTATTTCATCCTGGCTTGTCTGGGAATGTACCGTATCCTCCGTAAAACCGAACGAGAAGAGGCCTCTGCGCCTGCCGAACAGGCAAACTAAATACACATATGGCCATGCACAAAATCAAAACAGGAATTGCCTCCTTCGGGCTCTCCGGACAGGTGTTCCATGCTCCGTTTTTGAACATTCATGAAGGGTTTGAACTAAAGGTTATTGCTGAACGCAGCAAAGATCTGGCACGTGCCCAATATCCGCACGTCAAAACTGTCCGTACTTTTGACGAACTGCTTGCCGAAGAGATTGACCTGGTAGTGGTCAATACGCCGGTTCAAACCCATTTCGACTACTGCAAACAGGCTCTGCTGGCCGGAAAACATGTCGTGGTCGAAAAGCCTTTTGTCGCCACAGTTGCCGAAGCTGAGAAGCTCATTGCACTGGCCAATAAACAGGATAAACTGCTAACAGTTTTCCAAAACAGACGTTACGACGGGGATTTCCTCACGGTTCGTCAAATTCTCCAATCCGGCGTGTTGGGTCGTGTTGTTGAGTTTCAATCCTCATTCCAACGCTACCGCCCTGACATCACCTCAGCCAGGGCACAATGGCGCGAAGAGCCCCTCCCGGGCAACGGAATCACCTACGACTTGGGATCGCATCTCTGCGATCAGGCTCTGGTCCTATTCGGAAAACCCTCGGGAATTTGGGCTCACATTACCATTCAACGCCAAGGTAGCCGTGTGGACGATTACAGCCTGATTCAGATGTTGTATCCCGATCTGATTGTGACACTCCGAGCCGGTATGTTGATCCGCGAAGAGGGGCCTCGATTTGCCCTGCACGGGACGCGCGGTTCATATGTCAAATTTGGGCTCGATCCTCAAGAGGGTCTGTTACGCACAGGTCATGCCGTTCCGAGCCGTGGGCCCTGGGCTGCCGAACCTGACACTGAATGGGGTATTCTTAATACCGATGATGAACGTCGAAAATACCCAACCATACCAGGCAATTACCTCGGCTATTACGACGCGATTTACGATACGCTGTGCAAAGGGGCACAACCACCCGTTTCGCACAACGATATGCTGACAGATCTACGCATTTTGGAGGCAGCCTTCAAAAGCTCCCAAACGGGTCAGGTAATCAGCGTGGAATAGGGCAGAAGAGGGAACTCAAGCCACGACAAAAGCATTTGCAATCTTGGTGTCCTTCTGCACCGATTCTTCAGTACAATAATCGAATGTGCAGAAGCAGAGTACCGGCTGACTGAGACTGGTTAAAGTGACCCAGACATTATTGGAACGAGAAAACTACACGCACAGCGACCAATAGGGCTAAGGGTGCTTTATCACGGATTGTCTAAAAAACACCAGTACTCCAAAACTATAAAATACAAAAGACGCTGTTACGGTTAACGTAACAGCGTCTTGCTATATTAGCACGGGCGTTGATCACCCGATGCCTGGAAGAGTACCATCACCGGACTACTCTTCTACCAACTCGTACTTTTGATCAATTCCTTTTTCGGTCACCGAGATTCCCTCTTTCATCCAACGAGGCATAGGAGCGCCTTTCAGATAGTGATCGAAGAACTGATACATACGTTTATCCCAATCCATGCAGGCTGCACGCGAAGCAAGGTTGTGGGGTTCGCCATTGTAATTGAGCAACCACACCGGACGTCCCAAACGACGCAAAGCAATGTAGTATTCGATACTCTGCGTCCAGGGCACTGCACCGTCATTGTCGTCATGACGCAGCAACTGCGGCGTTTTCACCCGATCAGCAAAGAATACAGAAGAGTTCTCAATATAGAGATCGGGGCGTTTCCACGGCGTTGCACCGATACGGCTCTGACCCGTCTCATACTGCGATGCACGAGACATACCCGACTCGTAGCGGATTCCACCATAAGCCGAGAACATGTTGGTTACAGCGGCTCCCGGAGCACTACAAGCATACAGATCTGTCTGGGTTACCAGATAGGCTGTCTGATAACCACCCCAGCTCTGTCCCTGCAAACCGATATGATCCTTATCGGCAATACCGCGATCGATCAACGCCATGGTGCCACTGACTACAACATCGTAGCAGCTCTTTCCCGGATGGCCATCACGATATTTGATGTCAGGAATAAAGACTACGTAGCCATTGCTGGTGCAATAGACCGGATTGATGATCGAACGACTCGGGGCCGGTGTATTGTAACGGTAACGCAAGAAAGTTTGCGTTTCATAAAAATAGACAATCGTAGGATAGGGGTGAGAAGGATCATAATCCTCGGGGAAATGCAACAAACCTTCGCACTCATTCCCGTTGAAGTCAGTCCACTTGAACAGCTCGACCGATCCCCATTTGTAATCGGCTTGTTGCGGGTTGGCGTTGGTCAGTTTTTTCGCATCGCCAAACTGTTCATTGCTGGTCCAAAGGTCGCGGAATTCGTTGAAATTCTCCCGAGTGTAGATCAAACGGTTTCCTTCACGAGCAAACCCAACAATCGCATAGATATATGGGCCCTCTACCAGTTTTTGAATCGGCTGACCCGGCTGCAACAGATAGTAACCATTCTCCTTGTTCTCGCGGTTGAAAGAGAGAAACATCATCGGGCGACTCATATCCACAACCGATTTACCCTCCACACGACTCATATTGACAAAGCGGAACTGCGTCTTCTTCTCGCGACCAATCTTTGTCAGGTTCTGTGAAGGCTCTTTGCCCGAAGGATCCACCAACCAGAGATCAAACTGGTCGGGAATCAACATCTTCTCATCGGTGGTCCAACCCGACATACCATACAACGGGGGAGTGCCCGGATGATCATCATCGATATTATACAGCGGATAGGGAATATCGGCCGTCAAACGGGTATGTTTCAACGTTTTGGTATTGATTGCATACCAGGACGAATCGGCTAGATTGTAATAAGCTGCATATTTGGCCGACGGCGAAAGATAGGTCCCACCATAACCTCCTTTACGAATCTGGGTGCGTTTCCCGGTTTTCAGATCAATCAAATAGACATCCGATGGTGTATACATCTGAATATCTTCACCGGTATAGAGGCTATATGGACGACTCGTCGTACCAATGGCATAGGGTGCATCCCCATTTTCGGCAAACGAGATTGACGGCAGTTCAATATCCCCTAAAGCCAACGCCCGTTTCTCTTTCGGGAAATAGACCGCCATATAATTGGCCTCAGCAATCCGTTTCTTATTGACAAGCTGCATGGGCATCAACACCGTATCTCGATAGCTCCATACATCCAACGAGAATTTCTCATCAGCAGGGAGCGTATCCTTCGGCTCCTCTTTGGGTTTCGGAGCAATGCCAAACTGCAGACGGTTACCATCCCGATTGAATGCCAAACTGCCGAAGCGACTAACGGCAAATCCTCCCGGCAGCCCCACAATCTGCTCATTGGCAATCTTCTGCGGTTTCAGATCAGCCGTCGAAAAATAATAGAGGTCGTACAAAGCATGCTTAACGGTATCACCGGTCACCATGAAGGCTCCCTGAGCGCCCCACTTATCCAGAGCCATCGACGAGGCAATCTGGCCCAACTTGCTGGACCAAAGTTCGGTTTGACGAACTCCAATTTTGGAATCAACGGTGTAAAGACAAACCGCTTTCAAGGAATCGGCTTCACGGGTGTACAACACTGCAGCTCCATTCTCGGCCACTTGAAAGCTTTTGACGCTATCGACTACTGTACTGTCACCACGTTGTAAATTCACAATCACCAAACGATCGTATTTTTTCGTTTTCTTGGCGGTATCCGTAACCTCCTTGCCTGGAGTTACCTCATAGGTGTATGCATACAGCGCACCTTTGGCCGCAGTCTTCAGATCTTTGGCTCCAATCAGTTTGACCACCTTCATGTCGGCCAAATTCATCACCGCAAAGGTATCTTTGGGCATCTTGTCCGCTTTGACCTTGGCAATTTTGGCCTTACGGACCGAATCGAAAGGAACCGCTATCTTAAATGAAGCCCAGCTCCCATTATTAAACAGAGCGGCTCCACGACCACGATCCACACGGGTTATCTTTCCCGTCGTCGTATTGTAAAATTCCAGCAGGGCATCACCTCGCTGTGGCGTGATGGAATAGCAAATCCAATCACCCTTGTCGGAAATTCGGGGAGAAGCAACCGATTTCCAACCGTCATATGCACTCTGATCCAGCGGCTTTTTCTGTGCGGACAACGTCGTTACAGAGCACGCCAAAGCCAACGTGCATAAAGTTTTCAAATTCATAGTGCTGTGTTTTTTTGATAAGTTTAAAGCAAATGCGCTAAAGGGCCAACAAAATACAAAATTTTAGCTAAAAAAACGATTAATATGACACGCTATCAACCCGATTTGAGGATTTTACACCGTTTTTATTAAATTTGATAACTAACCATCGCTATTAACTAAACCTCGAAAAGCATGAAAATAAAATTTCTCAATGAATTCAAGCAGTTTGCCATGCGTGGCAACGTCATCGATCTGGCTGTCGGTGTGATCATCGGTGCAGCCTTCGGCAAAATTACCAACTCCTTAGTCGGCGACATTATCATGCCACCCATCGGCGTATTGGTCGGTGGGGTCAATTTTACTGACCTGGTCATTACCCTCAAACAGGCCTCTGTCTCCGCAACAGGCGAGGTGATTCCGGCTGTCACAATCAACTATGGCAGTTTTATTCAAACCGTCATCGACTTTCTCATCATTGCCTTCACAATCTTTATTTTCATCAAATTGATCAACAAACTCAACCGGCAAAAGCCCAAAGAGACACCCGCTACACCGCCAACACCTCCGGCCGACGTGCAATTGTTAACCGAGATTCGTGATCTGCTCAAACAACAATCCTCTACAAAATAGCCTTTACTAATGATACTAAAACAGGCAGCAGGTTTCCTGCTGCCTGTTTTAGTATCTTGAGATAGTTTACATCGGGCCACCGGGAGGTGGAGGTGGAGGTCCCATTGGCGGACGTCGATGATCCCGCAAAGAGTCGGGCTCTCCTTTAAACTGTCCCGAATTACCTCGATCTCCGAAACGACGCAAATTGTAAACAAAATTGATACTGAAATAACGGCCCAACACATTGGTCTGCACATTTTCAATATAGGTTGCTGTCACATTGCGCGAAAAGCTCTTGTTCTGATTCAACAAGTCATATGCAGCTACACTGATTTCACCCCGTTGATTTTTAAATACTTTCTTACCAATCGAAGCATTCAACAAGAAATAGTCCTCAACAAATGAATCGGTTATACCCGTATATTTAAGATATGAACCATTGGCCTCAAGCGTAATTCCGCCCCAAGTCACCCACTTGAAATGGCCATTGACGCGTTGATTCAGGTAATCGTTGTTGCTCTCCTTACGAATGGCATTCTGTGCTACATTATAACCAACATGGTAGTCAAAAGTGAAATCGATCTTCTCACTGATATTACTACCCAAGACCACACCTCCTGTATAAGAGATGGTGTTCGTCGTACTTTTAATTTCATTGAAAATGTTAGGAAGGGCCGAATAGTTAACGCCGAGGTCGAAGTTAACATTACTCATCAAGAACGAAACAGGTGTACCATAATTGACTGCTCCCCGTAAATTCCAATACCCGTTCATATTGACCGGACGAGAGAACTGTGCTCCACTGTTCAAGGTCGTAATCACATTCCCCGCAGGATCCTTAACGGCATATCCGTTTTTGTCTGCAATCAATGTGGCATTGGAGATATAGTTAGATCGGATAGAACCACTCAACATGGCCATGAACGTACGACCCTTCGTGACATTGGTATTGACGTAATTGATAAAAAATTGATGCGTATACACCGGCTTCAGATCGGGATTACCCTGCGACACAAACAGCGGATCCGAAACATCGAGGACATTCTGCAACTGAGTAATGGAGGGATTATTGGTTGATGATCGGAACATGGATCGTAGCGTATTGGTCGAATTGAATTTCACATTCAAAATCGCCCGATAGACCATATTGTTAAAGTTCGCAGAGGTGTTGGTTTGTAATGGGAACTGCTGATCTCCTGCCAAGGTTGAATACTGATAGAAAAGCGAACCGATCAACATCACCTTTCCATTATTATAGCGATATCCCGGACCAACCTGTTGAGTCAAATACCCACTGTTATAGGTATTGGAAAGACTGTCAATCTGAATATCGTCCGGTTCCGAATAAGAACGTTTATCAAGATCCGAATAGCTGTAATTAATATTATAATTAACCAATAACTGGGATTTCGGTGAAATCGGCTCGGAATAATCCACCCGACCACTCAGGCGATATGAGCGTGAATTATTGTTAATGTACTGATCCAACAATGATTCAGACGCTGGATCGAAATAACGTGTTAAAGAATACTTATCCTGAGTACCATCATTTTTTGAAATTCCTCCACCGAAAGAGGCGGTCAATGTTCGTCCCTTCACGTCACCAAATTTATGACGATATATTAAATTTCCAGAAATATTGTATCCTTCTGTACGAGAAGAGGCCGTACTCCGAAACAGGTTGACCAAAGCGTTCTCCAGAACACTTGTACTCAACATGGTGGTCGATGTATCGCTGCTCGATGCATCGTAAGTCTGCAAACTGACGTTCGGACGAAACATCAAAGAATTGTTCTCATTGATCCGATAATCAAGTCTTGCATTGAAACGGTGGTTATAGTTACGACTATCCCGAATTCCCAAAGCATCATAATTCTGGGTCGAATCATCGTTCAAATAGTAATCCCGGTCGGTTTGGGTAACAGTATGCGTATTGGTTGAATTGAAAAAATAACTACCGTCAAATTTCACCTTTTTACCCCATTCATCCGAATAGTTTACACCCAAAGAATAGACCTTCGAAATACCACTCTGATTACCCACCATAAAGTTGGCCATATCACGTCCACTACGATGACGAGCACCACCACTATTGTCGACAGCGCCTACGACCCCCAATATATCATCAATGGCAAAATTTTGTTGATTGACGTTATTGGCCATCCCAATAATCGAAAAGCGACGTTTGTCATTGAAGATATTCAGGCTGGCACCAACATTATATTTATCATTAAATCCATACATGGCGGAAAACTTTCCGAACATGCCGTGATTCATACCTTTACGAGTCACCAAGTTGATTGCCTTGTACCCCTCGCCATCATCCACGCCGCTGAATTCCGCTTGGTCACTCAATTTATTAAAGACTTCAATTTTGTCAATCGCCTCTGCGGGTAGGTTTTTAATAGCAGTTGTCACATCGCTACCAAAAAACTCTTTACCATCAACCAAGATTTTCTGAACTGTTTCACCTTGTGCCGTCACCGTTCCATCCTGAACGCTAATGCCGGGCATCTTTTTCAACAGATCTTCCGTCATGGCATCCTGAGTTACCTTGTAGGCATCTGAATTATACACCACCGTATCGCCTTTTGCGGAGGTTCGCATGGCCCGCGCCGAAACCAGAACTTCATCCAGGTCCTGAGCTTTGGGAGACATCTTCAATACTCCTAAGGCTACCGCCGAACGATTAACTTTGACTCTGCCAGATAATGTATCGTACCCGAGAAAAGAGACGTTATATGCATATTCACGATAGGGTAGTCCAACAAATGAAAACCGCCCCTGAGCATCCGCTGTCATGTATTTACGAGCTGAAGAGTCCGTAAGCGGGAAAAGTTCGATCAAAGCTCCTGCCATCGCCTCTTTGGTATCAGCATCTTGCAGTGTTCCAGATACGACACCCCGTTGCTGGGCAAACAATATTGAAATCGAAAAAGGACAAATACAGAAGAACGTAACTAATAGAGGAAATATACGTGTGCGGAAATACGCCATTTGTTTTAAAATTATGCTATAAAATATCAACTCTATACAAATATACCCAGATTTTCACCTTTCTCCCAATTATTACGACAGAAAGCGGATATTTTACGATGAAAACCGAAAATATCCGCTTGAAATACAAATTGTCCACAGGGACTATAAAATCGCTATTTCTCCTCTTTATACCAAGAGGCGTACATTACATAATCACGAGCTGTACGTTCGATAATATCCTTTACCTGTTCAGGCGTCACCCCCTTAACCCGTTTGGCAGGAATACCAGCATAGATACTTCCCGGTTCGATTTTCGTTCCGCTCAACACCAACGCATTCGCAGCCACAATCGATCCCGTGCCCACAACGGCATGATCCAACACCGTAGCACCCATGCCAATCAGGCATCTATCCTCGATTTTCGCCCCATGAATATTGGCATTATGACCGATCGATACATCATTACCGATCTCCGTAACCGAACGTTGATACAGCGTATGAATCACCGCACCATCCTGAACGTTCACCCGATCACCGATCGTAATCTTGTTTACATCGCCACGGACCACAGCACTGAACCAAATACTGCAATCGCGACCAATCGTCGCATCACCAATCACTGTAGCATTGTCTGCCAAAAAGGTATTTTCTCCAATTACCGGAGTATAACCTCGTACCGATTTAATAATTGCCATGTTATTCTTCCTCCTTGTTTGTTTTCTCCAATCTTTTGGCCTCGCCCCATAACTGCTCCATCTCATCCAACGAGAGATCGCGCAAAGCGACACCCTTTTTCTCGGCCTGATCCTCAATATAGGTAAACCGAGAAATAAACTTCTTATTGCACTTTTCAAGCGCTGTTTCCGCATTCACGCCATACAGACGAGCCGCATTGACCAACGCAAAAAACAGATCGCCGAACTCCTCCTCTTTGTTGGCTTCATCACCGCGTTGCATCGCCTGCTTAACCTCTGCAATCTCCTCTTGAACCTTCTGCCAAATATCCTCTTTGCTCTGCCAATCGAAACCTGCCGAAGCTGCCTTCTGACTGACACGATAGGCTTTCACCATCGATGGCAAGGTGCGGGGAACCCCCGACAGCACCCGCTTTTTCTCGTGCTCTTTCTCCTTCTCCTTCAATTTGAGGTCTTCCCAATTCTGTTTAACCTCATCAGGGGTATCGGCATGAACATCTCCAAACACATGCGGGTGGCGAAAAATCAATTTATCACATTCGGTATTAGCTACATCCGCAATATCGAACGCACCCTCCTCCGAAGCAATCTTCGAATAAAAAACCACGTGCAACAACAGATCCCCCAACTCTTTCTTCACATTTTTCATATCGTGATCGAGCAGGGCATCGACCAGCTCATACGTCTCCTCGATTGTACTGCTGCGCAAAGATTCAAACGTCTGTACCCGATCCCACGGACACTTTACCCGTAACTCATCCATCACATCGAGCAGCCGTCCGAAAGCCTCCAATCGTTTATCGTTACTATTCATCTTGTGCTTTATTTTAAACCGTGTAAAAGTACGATATTATACTCAAAAGAGTATATTTGTGGCGATAAAATATTAAATGTAGTTTTTAAAATATAAAATTGTTCAATTATGTGTGGAATCGTCGGCTATTTAGGCCATCAACAAGCATATCCAATCCTGATCCAGGGGCTGAAACGACTGGAATATCGCGGTTACGACAGTGCCGGAATCGCTTTGGTACATGATAATGGTGAACTGGAGGTATTCAAAGCCAAAGGGAAAGTAGCCAACTTGGAACATCTGGCTCAAGGCAAAGATTTGTCGGGTACGATCGGCATCGCTCACACCCGTTGGGCCACCCACGGTGAACCCAACGATATCAATGCTCATCCACACTACTCTCAATCCAAAACACTCGCTCTGATCCACAACGGTATCATTGAAAACTATGTGGTGCTGCGCGAAACGCTCAAGGGACACGGTTATACCTTCCAAAGTGATACCGATACAGAGGTCTTGGTTCAGTTGATCGAATTCATCAAACAGACCAACCACTGTGATCTGTGCACAGCAGTGCAACTGGCTCTGCACGAAGTGGTCGGAGCGTATGCAATCGCCATCGTCGAAAAGGACAATCCCGATCTGATTGTTGCAGCTCGCAAAAGTAGCCCGCTGGTTATCGGCATCAAAGGCGACGAGCGTTTTTTGGCGTCGGATGCAGCCCCCATCATCGAGCACACCAAAGAGGTGGTCTACCTCAACGACGAAGAGATTGCCGTTATCCGTCGCGGAGCGCCTCTGCAAATTGTGACGCTCGACAATGTCGAGAAACCGCTTCATATTAAAATGCTCGAGATGAATATCAGTCAGCTCGAGAAGGGCGGATTTCCACATTTCATGCTCAAAGAGATCTACGAACAGCCTCGTACAATCATCGATTGTATCCGTGGACGTGTCAATCCGGAAGGAACGGACGTCATTTTATCGGGGGTTCGGGACAATCAGGAAAAATTCCTCAATACCGATCGTATCATTATTGTAGCATGCGGTACCTCCTGGCATGCCGGATTAATTGGCAAACACTTGATTGAAGAGCTCTGCCGTATTCCGGTCGAAGTGGAGTATGCCTCTGAATTCCGTTACCGCAACCCCATCATTCGCCCGAACGACATTGTGATTGCGATCTCACAGTCAGGTGAGACGGCCGACACGTTGGCAGCAGTTGAACTGGCCCGTAACAGAGGTGCCTTTATTTACGGAATTTGCAACGTCATTGGCTCTTCGATTGCACGGGCAACCGATTCTGGATCCTATATCCATGTCGGCCCCGAAATCGGTGTGGCCTCAACCAAGGCCTTTACCGGGCAGGTGACCGTGTTAATCATGCTGGCTCTGGCCGTCGCAAAGCTGAAAAACAGCATTACTCCCGAGCTCTACACAACCATGCTCCACGACCTGCAGCAGATTCCCAAATTGATGAGTAAAGTCTTAAAACTCAACGACCAGATTGCGGACATGTCCAAAATCTTCACCTATGCGCACAACTTCATCTATTTGGGACGAGGGTACAACTACCCGGTTGCCTTGGAAGGAGCACTAAAACTAAAAGAGATCTCCTACATTCATGCCGAGGGTTATCCTGCCGCAGAGATGAAACACGGTCCTATTGCACTTATTGACAGCGAAATGCCTGTTGTTGCTATCGCAACATCTGACAGCGTTTACGAAAAGACGATCAGTAACATTCAGGAGATTAAAGCCCGCCGTGGCAAAGTTATTGCCGTAGTGACCGAAGGCGATGATCAAGTTTGCAAAATGGTGGATTACGTCATCGAGATTCCGAAAGTGGATGAACATTTGATCCCGCTGGTAGTCTCTCTGCCCTTGCAAATGTTGGCTTACCACATTGCCGTATACAAAAACCGGGATGTGGATCGTCCTCGTAACCTTGCTAAATCTGTTACTGTTGAATAGAACAAGAATCCTCTTTTATCTTCTTATGATTTTAGGCATACACTGCAGCAGTTCGGTTGCAGTATATGCGCATGTAGATGTCCCATCCTCCTCGAGAGTCGTTGTCGGAGCCGAACGCATGGAAGAGTACCTGCCGTTACTCCAGGGACAACGGATCGGCATCCTGACCAACCATACCGGACGGATAGGAGATGCCCACATCGTAGATACGCTTCTTGCACGTGGCATCAATATTTGTCGGATCTTTGCGCCGGAACATGGTTTCCGAGGCGAAGCTGATGCCGGGGAACGTGTTGCCAGCACTCGTGATCAGAAAACCGGTATCGAGGTGGTCTCTCTTTACGGAACCAACCGCAAGCCCAAACCGGAACAGATGCAGGGGATTGACATCATGTTATTCGACATTCAGGATGTTGGGTTGCGTTTTTACACATATCTCTCCTCCATGCACTACATGATGGAGGCATGTGCCGAACAGGGAATCAAATTCATCGTGTTGGACCGTCCAAACCCCAATGGATTTTATGTGGATGGACCAATTCTCGACTCACGATTCCGCTCGTTTGTCGGAATGCATCCGATTCCCATTGTTCACGGAATGACCTTGGGTGAGTTGGCCCGCATGATCAACGGAGAGGGGTGGCTTGCCAATCAAGAAAAGTGCGATCTACTGGTAATTCCATGCCTCAACTACACCCATCAGACTCGCTACGAACTGCCGATCAAACCGTCACCCAACCTTCCCAATATGCGAGCCATCTATCTTTATGGATCGCTCTGCTATTTCGAGGGAACACCCATCAGTGTCGGACGTGGCACCGATTTTCCTTTCCAAATCTACGGTCACCCAAAGCTAAAAGGCAATTATACTTTCACGCCTCACAGTACATCAGGTGCGAAAAATCCCCCTTTGAAAGGTGAAGTATGCTACGGACAAGATTTACGAACTCTTCCTTCTGACAGTTGTATCTGGCAGGAAGGCATTGATCTGAAATATTTGGTCGATTGTTATCGTCAACTGGGGGGAGGAGAACACTTTTTCCTGCCTATTTTTAATAAATTGACAGGTGTGGATTACATCCGCGAAATGATTATCTCTGGGGCCGACGCTGAACAGATCGAAGCTCTATGGAAAGATGATGTTCAACAATTCCGCATCCAAAGAAAACCTTATCTGTTATATGAAGAGTAGTTTTCTTAATAAGGTAATTTTGGGGTTTGGGGTACTTGTACTATGGATCAGCTCCATTAATGCACTCTTTGGTCAACCGTTGATTCCTCAACCCAATCAAGTGACCCGCCACGAAGGCTCCTTTGCCATCACCCCGCAAACGATTATCGTCACCCATGATTTTTCCGATCTGGCCAACTATCTGAATGATCATATTGAACAGTTGTGTGGGTTTCGACTCGCAGTGTCCACGCACGCCCCGGATGCAAACTACATTTCACTACGCAAGAATGTACACCTGGAACACGAAGCATACTCTTTGGCTGTAACACCTCGTTCTATTGTCATCCGAGGAGGGGATCGGGGTGGAGTCTTTTACGGTCTGCAAACGCTGTTTCAACTCATGCCGCCCGAGGTATATACCCCAAGATACTCTGTTGGTCATGATGCACGCCCCAAAATCACATCATTACGTCTAAATGCGGTAACCATTGTCGATGCTCCACAATTTGCCTATCGGGGTGCCATGCTGGACGTCTCGCGCACCTTTTTCAACAAAGAGCAGGTCAAAGAATACCTGGATTGGATGAGCCGGCATAAGCTCAACCGTTTCCATTGGCATCTGACTGACGACAACGGTTGGCGAATCGAGATAAAAAAATATCCCTTTTTAACCTCAAAGGGGGCATGGCGAGGTCCAGGAGAAGTTCTGGCTCCAGCTTACGGCTCCGGGCAAAAACGGTATGGCGGTTTTTACACCCAAGACGATATCCGTGAAATTGTCGAGTACGCTGCTTTCCGAAATATCGAGATCATCCCCGAGATCAATCTGCCGGGACATGCTCTGGCCCTGACCGCTTCATACCCCGAAACCTTCTGCAGCACCAGCACCGCTACCGATGAATCGGAAATGACCGATATTACAGTCACCGGCAATGTGGTATGTGTGGGCAGGGAGGAAAATTTCGAGATGATCCGAGATATTCTTCATGAAGTTGCTGCGCTTTTCCCATCGCATTATCTGCATTTGGGCGGTGATGAGGTCAGTACGCGTTATTGGCAAAAATGTCCTCGCTGTCAAGAGCTAATGAAAGCGCAAGGCATGAAATCCGCCAATGAGCTGTTTGAATACTTTGTCGATCGAGTAGAGAAGATTGCCCACGAAGAGGGGAAACGTTGTATCTTTTGGGACGAAGCCCTATCGTCAGACCTCTCCACACATACCTTGGTATCAGGATGGCACGATCTGGCTACATGCAAAAAAGCGATCACTCAAGAGCAGCCCGTCGTTGTGATGCCAGCATCCTATTGTTACATCGACATGAAACAGAATGCGTTCGAACGTGGACACACCTGGGCTTGGCTGGTCGATACGCGCCGGATCTACTCCCTTCATCCCGAACAACTCACCACCGACCCCTTAAAACAAAAATATGTCCGAGGCGTTGAAGCGGCTCTGTGGGCTGAATTGCTGGATAGACCCGACCGTTTCTTCGAATACCAAAGTTATCCACGGCTCTGTGCTTTGGCCGAAGTGGGGTGGAGTAAACCCTCCCAACGTAACTGGGATGATTTCTACGCCCGACTGATTCAGGGACATCTGCCTCGGCTGGCTGCCATGGGAATCGACTTTTGTCTGTTTCCACCTAAAGTCAACTATCGGCAAGGTGTAATCACCGCAACCACACTGCCTGGAGCAACAATCCATTATACGACCGACGACAGCGAGCCGACCGAACAATCTCCGTGCTATACAGCACCCATATTCGACACCTTGCAAGAGCGATACCGTTTCCGGGCTTTTTATCAGGGGCGTCGCAGTCCAATCGTTCCGGTCTCGACCGACACCTCAAAGCTGCTACCAGCCCGCAGCCGTGATACCATTACGATCCCTCTCAACCAATATGTCGATCGAAACGGCATTTGGTATTTGACGATTACACCAAGCGATCCGGAAACAGTGATCAATCGAATGAGTATAACCGGCCCTGACACCACCTATTCCATCATTCGCTATGGGCAAAAAGCTAATCCCTTTTCGCCTCTACGTTTGTACATAGATCCTCGCAACCGCAATGCCGATTTGGCCCTGATTGTAACCAACAACAGCACTGCAAAAAATCTTACGCTTTTCAGTTTGCGACCATCTCCCTATATCGAACCCGAGACTACGGTCTCCTCCTCGCTTACCCTCTCTTCGCGATTCCCGGCGCAACGCATTACCGACTACAACCCATCCACCTATAGCCGAAGCTCACAAGCCTGTCAGGACGGAGATTTTCTGCAATACGATTTTGCAACACCTGTACACTGTCGGGCCATCGTGGTTCAGACAGGGATTCCCAACATTACACGCTACATTGTCACGCAAGGCACGGTATCGTATTCAAGCGACGGAACGCACTTCACGCTTGCAGGCCCTTTAGATGATACCGGTTGCGCGACCATTCATCCATCTACACCGGTCAAAGCCGTACGCATCGATATTACCGGAGACAACGGCGAAGCGATCGTTGCGTTCCAGGATCTGCAAATCTTACCCCAATAAACGCTGCTCCATGAAAGTTCGACTCTTCATACTGGTTTGTTGTTTGATCCCCGCTTCGATGGCCAGTTTCGGCCAATTACCTCAAGGGGTCCAACAACAGATAGACTCCATAATTTATGCAGAGTTAAATCAGCAGGCTTTCCCTGGAGCTACGTTTGTCTGCGGCACCGCTGATACGATACTATATGCCCAGAATTATGGTTTTTTAGACTATTCGCAAACGGTTCCGGTCGACGATAACACCTTATACGATGTAGCCTCTTGTACGAAGGTATTAGCAACCACATTCGTCCTGATGCATTTGTACGATCAGGGGTTGGTGCAATTGGACCTACGGTTGGGGAGCCTTCTGCCTCAATTTAGCAACACACCGATCAAAAACCTTACTATCACTGAGCTGCTGACTCACACCTCCGGATTAAGACCTATGGTCATATATCCGGAATTGATCCATCCAGCAAACGGGACCAGACTATTCAGCAATCGTCGCAGCGAACAGTATCCCTATCTTGTAGATCGTAACTTATATATGATACGGGACATCGTTTTCGATTCCACATACCTGAGTACCGTACCTCAAGCTACCTATCGCAAAGTGACCGATTCGTTATGGATCAATCCTGCATTCGATACCGTTATACAACGCAAAATTATCCAGAGTTACCGTCCTGAAAGACGAGGCAGATACCTGTACAATGACTCCAATATGTATCTGTTGCGGCTCATTGCAGAACATCTCACCCACAAAAAGCTGGATACACTCGCCGCAGAGCTTTTTGGAACCCTTCACTGTGATCACACTGGATTTCGGCCTTTGGAATGGCATCCACGCAACCAAATTGCCCCAACCGAGGAGGATTACCTGATGCGTCGCCACCTGCTGCAAGGCTACGTACATGACGAATTAGCGGCCGTTTCGGATGGAATAGGGGGAAATGCCGGTCTCTATTCGACTGGACACGATATGGCCCGATTTTGCCAGTTATTGCTCAACAACGGCAGCTATAACAACCAACAGATTATCGATTCCACAACCATTGATCTTTTTACCTCCTCCCTGCTCGTCAATAAGGGGATCTATCGAGGTTTGGGATTCGATAAACGCGGGCCCGCAAGCGGTTTTGGCGGAACGAACAGTTTCGGACATACCGGCTTTACCGGTACCATTTTTTGGATTGACCGGGATAAACAACTGTTTATGGTCTTTCTCTCCAACAGCATTCACCCAACCCGTACCAACAAGCGACTGTCGGATTCGCAATTACGGCTGAAGTTGTGGAAAGTCTTACAAACTATACAGCCCTAAGCATCGTCACCCAAATACAGCGCTCTCGATCAGCCGCAAATTGTTAAGGCCGACATCAAGCCAACCTGGCTATGGTTCGGCCATGATTCTTTTCTTGTAACCATTCAGGCTCTCATCTCCTCTACACTATACTTCTGGTTGGCCCAACACATTTGTTAATACGGGCCTCCTGATCCGTATATCCTATCCGTACATTTACACAGGGTAATATTGCCCTAATTAAACTACACAACTATGATTATCGGATACCTACGGGTCAGTACAGGGAAACAGCATCCAGCCAACCAACAGGACGAAATCAGACGCTTTGCCGAAAGTCGAAATTTAACGATTGACAACTGGGTAACGGAGGTTGTCAGTGGACGTAAAAAGGAGCGTGATCGCAAACTGGGGGCCTTATTGCGTCGTATGAAACCAGGCGATACCCTGATTGTTACAGAGGTTTCACGTTTGAGTCGAACCTTGACCGATGTGATGGCCATCATGGGACGTTGCCTGAAAAAAGAGATTAACCTCTACACAACAAAAGAGGGGTATTCTTTCGACAACTCCATCAACAGTAAAGTATTGTGTTTTGCCTTTGGTCTTGTTGCAGAAATCGAACGCAATTTAATCTCAATGCGGACCAAAGAGGCTTTAGCGCTACGTAAATCCGAGGGTGTTATTTTAGGACGGCGCAAAGGCAGCTACACCAAGTTTAACATTCTGGTCGAAAACAGACAGGCTATTATTCAAATGTTGAACCAGGATATTTCTGTCGCACATATTTGTAAACATTTCCAACTTTCGCGCGATACATTTGATAAATTTCGTCGCGCACATCCCTCTGTACAGCAAGCTATAGACCATAAAGCAATACGCCAAAAAGGCACCAAGCGCAATAGTTAATAAAATAATTAAAGAAATAATTTATTGTTGTCATTCGTTAACAATTATGCAACATAAGGCTGAGATCTATTCACAGCCTTATGTTTAAACGTTGGTTTTTTCTTGTTACCGATAAAAGAATACATATAAACATGCATGGAAATAGATAATAGTGATACAAATTATTTATACTAACTTTGAAATGATTTTATTTGGTTGTGAAATATATATTCATTACATTGCGTGTAATAAACCAACGGTCTCAAGGTGACTGCAAGAGTTGTCGGTTCGGCTGTCGGCACGGCGGTGTAACTCTCGATCCAGGTCCCGTAGAGCATATCCGGAGCATTTACCGTTATTTCATCGGCATGTAGCTCGGTGTACGTAGCTCGGGTACGTGTACGCGTGGATGCCGTGGCAGTGGCAGAAGTTTGAATGTTGTTGAATACGATATATCGGGTATCATCGTTGTAAATAAGGATTGACTTCTGGCCAGCTGACATGGGAAGCTCTCCTCCTTCAGCATCGTGGTGTCGTTCCGTCCGTGAGCCATCTTCGTGGTATACATGCGAGACGATACCTGTTGCGATGTCGGGGCGAAGCAACTCATAATCGATACCATATTTGTCAGGCCAATTGTCTATCCAACCCATACCGTAATCACGTTCCCACTCCTGTTCCCATTCGGTTTGTAGGATTACATGTGTTGTAAGGCCATGACGGTCATGGTCATAACAGAGGTCTTTGCGACAACTGCTCGACAAAACGAGGCTGCTCAGCAGCAATATGGGTAGTAAACGCTGCTTGCTCATCGTACGGTACCTCCTTGCTTTTTCCCCAGTCTCCACACCAGGGCAAATTTGAGTTTTACAGGGCCAAACCAATTGGTACGGCTGGTCTGTTGGTAAACGTAGTGTCCGTCAATCGGCAGGTACTCTTCGTAAGTGGTGTGCAGGAAGCCCACTCCGATACCTGCTTCTAGTGAGAGCGCCCGACCAATCGGAAACATATAACCGTAGCTAATACCTGTAGTCACAAATTCCCCTTTGTAACCGCGTTTCCCATTTTCCAGGTCATACCAGCTGCCTCCGACAAACAGTCCTACATAATGGCCGTGCCAGGGGGCTTTAGTGTGAAACCAATAACGACCTTCAGGAATGATGGTGGCAATCTGGTAGTATTTGTGTGCACCATCATTTTTCCACCAGGCGACACTGCCTTCAACAGCCGCCGACCAGCGATCGTTGATGCGGTACTCGATTTCCAATGCAGGCATCAGCACAGCATCATACAGCAGGTTGGTTTTAATGGCGATACGTTGATTGGGGAGGTATTCCAACGAGTCAGTTTTGCGGGCCTCTCTTTCGGTCACAGCGGTTTGCCAGCCATTGGGTGTTGCGGCTACAGGTTCACTACCCGGATTCGGTACGATCGATTCGGATAGCGTGTTGTTGCCAGTCTGGGGTGCTGGCGGGATGGTCGGAGGAACCGAAACGATTTCAATTCTTGAATTGTCTGCCATCTCTTCTGTCATAGTGGCGGGCAACTCTGGTGATGGGGTGTTTTGCACCCTTTCATGCTCGTAATAGAGCGTGATACAAGTATTGCGAAGCAATGGAAATGTATTCTGCATTAGATAGTTGTATGGTATGCCCCTTTGCAGGTCCATCAACTGTTTTTTACGACCATCGATGATTCTGTTTTGGCTGTCAAAAATCCATTCTGGAGTATTATTTACAATATTCAGAACCTGGTCCCGTGCCGGACAGGTTGAGTCTGTTTCGACCAAATGAGCAAGCCCTTTCCAGTCGATTCCTTCGGCACTAATCGTAATCAGGGAATCAGGAATAGTAATTTCGTGGTTCAGGTAATTGAGGATTGACTGTACTCGCTTTTCAGTCAAGCGTTTATTGGCTGCAGTTAAACCATCTGGGGAGGAGTTTCCTTGCAGATGCAATTTAAAATTATACTTGGAAGGTTCGGAGGTGAATTTTTTTATGTCGGTGAATAACTTTTTTAAGTTTTTCTGGTTTTCAGCATACAGGGGATCTACTATTGAATATCCTCTCTGAAAATACACAAAAACCGTGTCTGTATGCGGGTTTGCATGCAGTTTAAAACCAAATGTTATGCAAATAATAATGACCAATATGTGGCCTAATCTCAACATAATAATATTGCGTTAAATTTTATTGTTAGTTGTGTAAATGATTGAATAATACTATATTATGTAAATTTTTGTTTGGGTTAAATGTTGGTCTATACCTATTTGATTCGCTACGAATTTGACCAAGGAATCGAACATGTAACCTTAGCACGTGGAGCTCTTAGTGGCATGGCTCTATCTGTCAATTTACACGACGGTCACACAAATACAGATGCCGCCACGATTCTATATGATTGCGATATAAAAGATTACGGAGTAGAAATCCAACTGACTTCATTTGGAGTACCAGAATTTCCGGGAGAGCATTACACCCGACAAACTTCGCTCAAACATACTTTGAATTTAGAGGTGATGCTTAAGAACGGAAAGCTCAAAACTTTTGAATTTGATGTAACCGATCAATTGGCAACCCAACCTCGTGGTGGAGTCATTACCGTTGATGGCATCACTGTTACCGATGCAGAAGCAAACGGGAGCGAAGGATTTGACGTGACCGTAGAGGGATGGGGGCCTTACGAAGATATTGAATTACCATTGAATTAACTTTTTAGCAACAATTAATCACTCTTAAAACATACCAAAATCATGAAAAGAAATCTTTTTCTTCTTATTGCAGTTGCTGCGGCTCTGTCAGCGTGCAGTAAAACGGAGACGATTGGCACGCAAGACAAAGCCATTCAATTCACATCAGCCTATATTGGGAATGCCGTTGAATCCAAAGCCGTCAATATGATTGAACAGGCCAACATCAACGAGTTTATCGTTTATGGCGGTTACAACGATATGACCCACGTTTTCAATGGGGTATCTGTAACCGGTGATGCCAATACCGACAACTGGACCTATGATGTTACGCGGTATTGGGTAGCTAATAAAACTTACAAATTTGCAGCTTATGCACCGAGTGCTGCCGGCAGCAACGGAACCATCACTCCAGATTTTGAAACCGGGGCATTGAATTTTACGAGTTACACTTCTGATCCGTCCCATCAAAACGATTTGATCTATGCAACCGCGACCCAAAAAACAGAAAGCGACATAACCGTTGCTCCCGATAAGATTCAATTTGTCTTTGATCACCTGCTCTCTATGATCAAGTTTACCTTCAACAGCGGATTTGGTAACGATATCAAGGTCACAGTTGATAATTTGAAAGTGTCCGGCATGATCGCCCAAGGTGATTACGCGGGGGGCAGTTGGACTCCGGGTTCTGCTACGGTGACTGAAGGTGCACCTTTCAGCGAGATGAGCAGCAACAACGAAGCAAAGAATTCAACCAGTGGTAACACCAGTGCTTCCAGTGTAGATTTTGCCGTTATTCCGCAGACTATTGTTGGATCGGATGGTACTGGAACGAAAGTTGCCGTATCCTTTAATGTCCGTGTTCAGGATGCTGGCGGCGACTATATTATCGGTAGCGCTGACGCAGGAGTTACCCTGACGGCCAAACTGCCCGGCTATACGTGGACTGCAGGCAACCGCTACAACTACACCGTCACCATTAAGGGTGAAAATGTAAATCTGTATCCGATTGAATTTGGTACACCGAATGTTACTCCGATTAAGGATGCCAACTTCGATGGCAGCGACGAAGTGACCCTTCCAACCGCTTAATAGACATCACTCAAACGGGTGAAATCTAACGTTTCATCCAAAGTTGTTCAGCGAAGGTATTCGCTTTGTTGGCACACCATCACAGAGAGCTCGCACAGTAGCTCTCTGTGATATTTCCAAAGCCTCAAATGTCAAGTAAATGAGAACGGGAAAAGTTATTCAAACCCTGGGAATACATGTAGCTTTCGTACTGTTATTCATCGGCTGTACAAAGAGCGAACCGGAACCGATCGTCGGCTCAGCAATCAATTTTGCCCCACAAGCTACGCGTGCTGTGGTTACCTCTTTGGGCAATGGTGACTCGTTCGCCGTATGGGCTCGTGAAAGCAGCAACGGAACGTCCAACATGATCCTGACCCAAGAAGAGGTACACTGTGCAGACAATGTATGGAGCTACAACCATCTCCGATATTGGAAAATGGGGGCAACATACGACTTTTACGCCCTGTATCCCCACAATCTAAGCGGCGTTAGCTTGACTGATGCAGATAACAATCAACCTCCATATCTGGTTGTTTCCGGTTTCGACGCTCGCAACGCTACGGATTTGATGGCTGCAGAACAGACCAATTTAACTTACAGTGGGAATCCATCGCCGGTCTTATTTACTTTCCGGCACCTGCTTTCAAAGGTTGAGATTGTTGGCCGCATCGATCCTGCACTCGCCACAGCAGGGGTATCGGGACAAATTGTAGATGCCAAGTTGTACGGTATGGCTGCAACAGGTGACTGCACAATCGACATAGGGACATACGGACGCTGGGAACTATCTCCGATCTCAACAGCCGCAACTCCTTTCCAGGCTGCAGCGAGCATACCGATATCCATGGACGGCAGCTCCCTGTTTGGAGAGATGTTACCCGTTCCTCAAGCGGTCAACGACAATTTCATATTGGAAGTTACATACGAATATACCGATCCTTACCAAGCTACCACACGTTACACAAAAACGATTAGTTTGTCCACGGCAGGGGTATCGGCTTGGGAGCCCTCGATGAGCTACCGATACACCTTTACACTCGGCAACGATTATATTCTCTTTGAGAAGCCAGAGGTATCTCCATGGCGCACGGCCTCAGGAGGAATCATCACCATAGAATAATGCAACCGATGAAACTCAAATTCACATACCTGTTGATTGCCAGCCTCCTGCTTCCGGGGTGTCAGAAAGAGACACCTGTGGATCCTTTGGCCGCTTCCGGCAGCGCGATCCAATTCAACACCCCCACGATCAAAGTCGAACCAACGACTCGGTGGTCGGGACCGACTGATCTCTTTCCCAGTGGCCATTCATTCGGTGTATTAGGTTACTGCCTTGCCAATTATGCCGGCACGTCAGAACTGGACCCATCTACCGGTTCAACCTCTTGGGAGGCAAAAGCCGTTCTTAGTTCGCCGCATATTTTCTACAAACGGGAGGTTAAATATAACGGTACAACGTGCTATTATACCGGACAACAAGAAATGTGGTACGAACCTCAAAACTATCTGTACACGTTTTTTGCCTATTATCCTTACGGAGACACCTACTACACGGTTGAACCAAGTACACAATCCGGTATTGGGACTCCTTCACTAACATTTAACATGCCTTTTGAAGGGGGAAGTACATCCACTCAACGTAATATTGCTGATATTCCCGACGCCATGGCAGCAGCATCCGTGGATGTTACCCGACAGGCAGGCAATGTACAACTACAGTTCGAACATCTGCTTGCCGGCGTGAATTTTCAGATAAACAATTACAACACCACACATGATCTGACCATACACGGCCTAAGCATATCCGGTAATTTTTACCGTTCCATCAAAATAATTCTGGGTCAACATCAAGAGTACCCTTCAGACACGTTTGCCGGAGTCTTCAGCTTTGTGGATAGCAACAGCGATACAGACGACATCACCATTGCGGCTTTGAATTCGGCAGAAAAAGTAGGCAACAATACGTTGATGCTCATCTCCAACCTGGGTGCTGCTCCCAATTATTTCGGAACGTCGATTGACATTCATATCGACTATACGTTTATGGGAGAGCGCATTCCGGACAAAATCGTATCGCTTCCGGCCAAATATCTGCCTCAAGGCGGAACCATCTATACTGTAACCATGAACTTTATCGGGGACGCCTTTGTACTGGATTTTGTTGTGGACAACAATCAAATCTGGGAAGAGGGAGGCGAGAGTGAAATTCAATTCGATTAGAAAGCAATGGGACAAAACATCATATATCGATATCTACTTCTGGCATCGGCATTCATCCTGCTGACAGGATGTATCAAAGACCCGGAGATGGGATCCAAGGCCAATCCAAACGGTTCATTTACGCTGACGGCCGTGGCCCAAAGTATGTCGCCAGAGCAGGTGATTACGCGTGCTTCAGATCCTAAAAATGAGGCTGAACGAGAGATTCGGTCCCTGCATGTCTTTTTATTCGGTCCCGATGGCAACTATCTTGCCACTAAAGAGGGATATGGCAGTTTTCAAGGCTACCAATATATCAGTTCATCGACGTTAAATATTGATGGCAATGCTTTTGTCAACCCGGACTATGCGGCCAATGCAACGGTCTATGTCGTTGCTAATGTTGAGCCGGAGACATTCGGTTCCATCACGGCCGAAGGATACCCCGAAAAGATCCGAAACAAAGCTGATTTTGACGCATTTTATTACCAGCCAATCCGCAGGGAGACATTGACCTCTTTGCCGAAACACGGTATGCCTATGTTCGGTTCGGCAACCGACGTTCCACTTACCCAGACCAATGGTTCGGTGGTCATCGAACTGAAGGCGTTGATGGCTCGCATCGATTTCACCTTCTCCATTGATGCCTCCAATGGAACGACTGGAGCCTTACCCTCACTGACACTGACCCAATATCAGGTCCGAAATATGGCTACAGCCATCTCATTCATCACCCCCGCTCAGGAGAGTAATCTCGATCGAAATCAAGATGGGCGGATCGACGATACTACCTCTTTTACCCAGTACATTGATCCCTCGTCAAGCACCCTATACAATCGTCAGGGTAAAACGACCCTTTCATTTTATGTTTACGAAAATCTGCGGCTCCCGGGTTATGCTGAATATCCGAATGCCTATCCCTATCCGGAAAATTTGGATGCAGAATATCAACAACGCTATAAACCCCTATTGGCCATCAATGCCAATAACGACACCATTCCGGCCACATACGCAGTTTTTAAAGGTATTTTTACCGATGCAGACGATATTGACTATCAAGCAACCTGCACCATTTTCTTAGGAAGTGATCCGGTCAGTGATTTCAATGTCAAAAGGAATCATCAATATAAAAACAATGTCACCATCACCGGTATCACCGCTGCGGGTAACACTCCGTCGGATGTGGTGACATTTGATGCGCGCATTGACGTAGAGCATACCAGCCCCTATTATATTTCGATTTTGCGACATAAGGATTTGGATGCCCATTTTAATGTAGTACCCATGGATGTCTATCTCTTCGACGAGACAGCTGCCAATGAAATCGATGTCCGCATTGACAATCCGGAAACCAACAATTGGTTCCGAATTGAACGGGTATCGGCCGATGTAATGCGTAGTGGATCGGCTGCATCCAACCAATTGAGCCATCCAGGAGAGGCATTTGCCCCGGGAACAGGCAAAAGACGCTATTTCACACAAAACCTTGTCACCGATCCCAATCAATTGGGCAACAGTACCGCCACAACCATGTATAACCGTGATCGGATCTATATCTATGTGGATGAAAATATCAGCGTTAATTCCCGTCAAGCTGATCTGATTTTGGAGTACAAAGAGAACGGCACCATTAAGGATACACATACCATCACCTTAATCCAACATGGCTTGATGCCTGTGCGCGTAGAAGATGGGGGTGTATATCAATACACTATTTACGTCGAAGCATACGAAGAGTATCAGAACTACTACGATCCCCTGTCCAATTGGAATTCAGACCAGATTTATGACGGTTTACCCTGGGGACCTGCCAATATGGGAACAATCCATACGGCTTTGGCCGGAGGTTATTTATCACAATATAATGCTGTTGAAAATTATTTTGAAGGCAAAAAAGGAACAATAGCTATTCTGATGACAACAGGGATTTTTAAGAAACGATGGTTAGTATCTTATTACCCGAATGGTCCTGCACAAGCAATGCAATTGGATGACATACCGCAAACTGCCGCTGAGTATTGTTACCGCAAAAACAAGACTGATGACAATGGCATGATCTCCGAAGAAAACACCTGTTGGTATTTGCCGGCTATTCGCGAACTGGAAAACACTCTCACTACCTTTTATTCCACCTACAAAGATTTTCAAGACTATTTTTATTGGTCTTCTGCTGCTGCCGAACAAGAGGGTGGGATAGGAACATCCGAAGCATCAGAATATGCACGGGCAACCAAGGCCCAGGCAAATAATACAGGAAGTGTAACCCACGTTCCAAGTGGCTCTGATCAATATTACGACCCGAATCTGGGTTCGGCGAGTACAGGGGGTAAAGCTCTACGAACCGAACGCCTCCGTATCCGGGCAGTGTATCGGCCCGCAAATGGAGGGCTCATCGATGGAGATACTTATTAATTTAATGACCTTTCAACATTTATCTCGATATCCTCAAATAAAAGAATAGAATATACCCATAAATCGCTATTCAATTTGCCTCTCATTTTACATTACAGTACCTAAAAAGGAATAGGGCAGACCACTTTTTTAAAGTAGTCTGCCCTAATTTTCATTTATTTCCTGCAAGGCAGGGGTAGCAGGATGCTATATTTGAATCTGCAAACTATTGGTTCATGGTGACCAACAACTCTTCGTTGGAACGGGTGGATTCCATGTGCTTTTTGATCACCTCCATCGCCTCAGTAGGATTCATGTCAGCCAGGTAACGACGCAACACCCAGATTTTCTGCATCACCTCCTTACTCAACAGCAGATCTTCACGACGGGTTCCTGAAGCTACGATATTTACCGCTGGATAAATACGTTTATTGGCCAACTGACGGTCAAGTTGCAACTCCATGTTACCGGTTCCCTTGAACTCCTCAAAGATCACCTCATCCATTTTCGATCCGGTATCGATCAACGCTGTGGCAATAATGGTCAACGACCCTCGCTCCTCAGTGTTACGAGCTGCTCCGAAGAAGCGTTTGGGTTTATGCAGCGCATTGGCATCCACACCTCCCGAAAGCACCTTGCCTGAGGCCGGCTGCACAGTATTGTAAGCACGCGCCAAACGGGTAATCGAGTCCAAAAGAATCACGACGTCATGCCCACATTCAACCATACGTTTCGCCTTTTCGTGAACCATCTCAGCCACCTTGACATGGCGGGCAGCCTGCTCGTCAAAGGTCGATGCGACCACCTCTGCCTTGACGTGGCGGGCCATTTCGGTCACCTCCTCCGGACGTTCATCGATCAACAACACGATCAAATATACCTCCGGGTGGTTATCGGCAATCGCATTGGCAATGGCCTGCAACAGCATTGTTTTACCCGTTTTGGGTTGCGCCACAATCAGTCCGCGCTGACCTTTGCCAATCGGAGCAAACAGATCAATCACGCGAGTCGAAAGGTTATTATGCCCATTGCCCGTCAAATTGAATTTTTCGGTCGGGAAGAGGGGAGTCATGTATTCGAACTGGACCCGATCCCGCACCTCATCGGGACTCAATCCATTGATCCGATTCACCTTGACCAAAGGAAAATATTTTTCACCCTCCTTCGGAGGACGAATCAAACCCTGCACCGTATCACCCACCTTCAGTCCAAATAACTTGATCTGCGAAGGGGATACATAAATATCATCCGGAGAGTTCAGATAGTTGTAATCGGTCGAACGCAAGAAGCCATATCCATCAGGCATCACCTCCAAAACGCCTTCACCCTCGACATCACCCAGAAAATCGTCCTTGGCATCCCGACGAATATGAGGTTGGGGAAGCGGTTTCACGGCTGCATCGTCATGTTCGTGCTCATGCTCATGTTCAGCCATAGCCAGTTCAACCTGCTTGGGCATCTCAGCTGCCGGAGTTTCGGCAATCGGCAATTCTGGAATATCGCTATAATCCACATCGGCCTCCTGCAAAAGTTCCGCCTCAGGATCGGGCTCCGAAACGGTATTCCGAACCGCCTTATTAAACGTGATACGTTCGCGTTTGTGACGTTTCACTGTGTTCACAGCATCACCTCGCATTGCGGCGATACTCTGACGAATCCCTGTCGGCTCTGCGTTTGTTGGGGCTGCGGGCTGCGCAGCAGTTGCAACGGGTGTATTTTCCGCTGCATGTTCTCCGTTCTCCTTATTATCTTTTGCCCGACGACCGCGCTGCTTGCGATAAGGCTCCCCTTGAATGACACGCCCGATTTTGCCCGCCGTTTTCTCTTCCGCTCCGGCAACCTGTTTCCGAGGACGTCCTACCGGACGACGTTGCGGCTGCTCAGCGACCACAGCAGGGTCCGAGGTCGATGGAGTAGGGGTAACGCTATCTTTCTGTTGGGTTTGTTGGGCGGATAACTCAATAATTTTATCTGCCAGCTCTTGCTTACGCATTTGAGCCTTAATGCCGAACTGACGGCCAATTTCACGCAATTCGGCAAGCGTTTTGCCCTGAAGGGCATCTTTATCGTACATGATAATTAGGAGTTTACTGGATAAAAGAGGTCATACGAAGCAGCTCGGACGAACTGCAGAAGAACGTCATGACAGAACAAAGATACCGTTTTTTCGCGATTCTCCAAATCACGCCGACAGCAAAGCTTAGCAATTTTGATGCTGAGCCATAAATGCACGGGCAGCCTCCAAATCAGCCGGCGTATCAATAGCCAAACTTTCTGCATTGGTTTCAGCCACTTTGATGCGATAACCATTCTCCAACCAACGCAACTGCTCCAAGGATTCACACTGTTCGAGGACCCCGCGAGGCAGATCGGTAATCTCCCGCAACACCTCCGTCCGATAGGCATACATACCGATGTGTTTCAGGTATTTGAAACTGGTTTGCCACAGGGATGCTTCCACACCACGCTGATAGGGGATCACCGAACGGCTGAAATAGAGGGCATAGCCCTGTGCCGAAACAGCCACTTTCGGAGAATTGGGGTTAAAAATATCTTCATTAGCACCAAACGGTTTGACCAGCGTCGCAATATCGGTACGCGAATCTGCGAAGCACTGTTGAATCAGCTCCAACTGCTCCCGCGAAACAAACGGTTCGTCTCCTTGAATGTTGACTACGACGTCAAACTGCTCGCCAGTTTCACGGCACACATTTTCCCAGGCTTCACGACAACGATCCGTACCGCTGGGGTGTTTCTCCGAGGTCATGACCACCTTACCCCCAAACGCTACTACGGCCTGTTCAATCCGTACATCATCCGTCGCTACATAGCAGGCGTCAAACACTGCATGCGCCTTTTCATAAACGTGTTGGATCATCGGTTTACCCATCAAATCAGCCAAAGGCTTACCAGGAAAACGAGTCGAAGCATAACGAGCTGGGATCAGTGCCAAAAATTTCATATCACAACGATTCTTGGGGATTGTTATTGAGCAAAGGTAAGTTTTTTGTAGTTTTGTTGTATGGTTTGCACTGCAAAATATCCAATCCAGACGTTTATCGAACTGGGCCGTCAACTAACCGTTTCGCTTGATAACGGAGAACTAACTCCGGTCATCGAACAGGCTGCCAAAGAGAACGTATGGTTTACCCCCGAATCGATTGAATATGCCATCCGGGCCATCTGCAACGACATGCTACGACCCGCACAACTGGAGCAGTGGCTTGCACATTATCCCGGCCCTACGAACTCGATCCGCCGGAGAGTGGGAATCATCATGGCCGGCAATATTCCGCTGGTCGGTTTTTTCGATCTGATGTGTGTTCTGCTTTGTGGACATATCTGTCTGTACAAACCCTCCTCCAAAGACCGTGTCTTGATCGATCATATCGTTCAGATGCTGCTGCATATCAATCCGGAATTGAGCCTGCATAAAATGGAGGCAAGCGATTCATTGGATGCCATCATCGCAACCGGCAGCGACAATACGAACCGCTATTTCCGCAGCGAATACCATGATATTCCAGCTCTGATACGCGGAAGCCGCCACAGCATTGCGGTGCTCAACGGCGAGGAATCATTCGCTGAACTGCAAAAATTAGGTGATGATATTTTCACCTATTTCGGCTTGGGATGCCGTAATGTCAGCCAAATATTCGTCCCCGCAACGTTCGATGTTACCTCGCTAATAGAGTCCTTAAAAAAACACCGCATCGCCTTCCCGCCTTTTCTGCACAATTATCGTCAGGCCCGTGCGCTAAATACCATGTTGAACCGCAACTATATCGACGGCGGATTTTTTGTATTGCGTGAAGGGGATGAACCCAGCAACCGGATCAGTGAAATTACATTAACACGCTACAATACGCTGACCGACGTCGAATCGTGGATCAAACAACACGACAACCAGATTCAGTGTTGTGTCAGCATATGTATCCATCATCCCCGTGCCGTGGCATTCGGACTGGCCCAACACCCCACACCCGAAGACTATCCGGACGGAATTGATGTGATCAACTTTTTACAAGGAATTTAAAACTCACCAATATGCTGTTACAATTCAGAATGCTCAGTGACGAGGATGACAACTTTCTGCGTGACTATCTGCTCCCGCCCAGTATGACACTGGCCGATCTACATGCCTTTATCAGCGATGATCTCAACTATGAGAAAGAGAATATGGCTTCATTTTTCCTCTCCGACAAGGATTGGAACCGGCTGGCAGAATACACCTATATGGACATGGGTATAGAAGATGACAGTCCCAATACCCCAAAACCAATGAGCGAACTAACCCTGGCCGAGGCCATTTTGGGCAACTATAACCGGTTGATCTATCAGTTCGATGTCATGGGTGACAGAGCACTCTATTTGGAGCTGATCGACGCCCAACGTGACAAAGATGGGGCTCCGCAAGTGATGTTGGCCAACGGAGAGGCTCCCGACCAGTTTGACCCGGAGGCTTCACCCACCAACCGTTCGATCTTCGATGAAATTATGAGCGATTTCGACGGTTTCGAAGGCGACGAAAACTATACCGATGACGAATAGTTCCGCTCAAGACAAAACCCTGGTGGTAATCGTTGGAGCCACCGCAACAGGTAAGACCGACCTGAGTATTGCACTGGCTAAGGCATACCATTCGGAGATTCTTTCGGCAGATTCGCGGCAATTCTATCGAGAGATGCCGATCGGCACTGCTGCACCTACTCCTGACCAGTTGCAAGCTGTACCACACCATTTTATCGCTACACGTAGCGTCACGGAGGAATACTCTTGTGGTCGGTATGAAGTGGATGCATTGGCCCTGCTGGAACAGCTGTTTAAAACGCACGACACGTTATTTTTGGTTGGCGGTTCAGGACTCTATATTAATGCCATCTGCAACGGTATGGATGCCATGCCGGAGACAGATCCTGCGTTACGTGAACAATTGACAACCATCGCGCGTAATGAAGGATTAGAGCCGCTCTGCTCGCAATTACAGGAGTTGGATCCGGCCTATTATGCCGTTGTCGATCGCAGTAATCCTCAGCGAGTTATCCGTGCGTTGGAAGTCTGCCTGCAAACCGGCCGCCCATACAGTGCAATCCGCAGCGGAGCACCCAAACAGAGACCTTTCCGCATTTTTAAACTGGGAATTCGTTATCCTAGGGAGATATTATACGACCGTATCAACCGACGTGTTGAACTGATGGTCGAGGCGGGACTGGAACAAGAGGTACGCACTCTGTATCCCTTACGTCATCTCAATGCCTTGCAAACGGTAGGGTATCGTGAGTGGTTTGATTATTTCGAAGGCAAGTACGAACGGCAAACTGCCATCGAATTGATCCAGCGCAACAGTCGCCGTTATGCAAAACGCCAAGAGACATGGTTTCGGCGCGATCTTTCAATTCACTGGATCGAGGGAGGGGAAGAAGCTGTCACCAAAGCTCAGACACTGCTAAAACAGCTGTTATAAACTTATTCGGGCGATTGTTAATCAAGAAAAAATCGACTCAAAACCTTCTCTTTCCACTAGAATAGTTCAGGCCCATATTTTCAGATATTTTGTTTACTGAATAGGGGAAAGTCACCTGAACGTCAGTTTCATTCAAAATAACAGCCGACGTAAATAGAGTCTATTTACGTCGGCTGTTTTGTACTCGGAACGGGAATCGAACCCGTACGGACATCTCTGCCCAAGGGATTTTAAGTCCCTCGTGTCTACCTATTCCACCATCCGAGCAGCCTCTATCTGCTTTCGCAACTACGAATAACAATAGACGTGCAAATATAGTCTGAATCCACGATTATGCCAAATCTGAAACCAAACAAAATTTGATTTCACACCATCTCAACCGCATAGCAAACTCACGCGCGTTATTGTTTCTCTTGCATAGCCTGACACGCTCGATCAACAACTATTACAACACGGCACATTCACTCAGGTTGTACTCTTGACATAACATTGCATACAACATCTACGCTGCCCCCACCCAACACTCTCCACATTAAAAATCCCCGTTCAGCCCACAAGGAACCCGAACGAGGATTTTTACTATTATTTTATGAAGGTGATCAATCTACATCATACATACCAAGCAGGCAACCATCGATTTTCATCATCCAAGTTCATCCCGTCACCCAACCTGAGACTGTGTCGAAATTATTTCTTTTCCGTTTTGACAATACCTTCACGCATACGGGTATCCGCCTGAATATTCTGCAGTTTGTAGTAATCCATAATACCCAGATTACCCGAACGAAATGCCTCAGCAATAGCCATCGGAATTTCGGCTTCAGCCAAGATCACTTTAGCCCGAGCCTCTTGCGCTTTGGCCTTCATCTCTTGCTCCATAGCTACCGCCATAGCACGTTTCTCTTCAGCCTTAGCCTGTGCAATATTCTTATCGGCATTAGCCTGATCCATCTGCAACACAGCACCGATGTTCTTACCTACATCGATATCGGCAATATCAATCGAAAGAATCTCAAATGCCGTACCAGCATCCAAACCCTTTTCCAACACTACACGTGAAATAAAATCCGGATTTTCCAATACGCTCTTGTGCGAATCAGATGAACCGATCGAGGAGACAATACCTTCACCTACACGCGCCAGAACCGTATCTTCGCCGGCACCTCCAACCAGTTGTTTAATATTGGCCCGGACGGTAACACGAGCCTTGGCAATCAACTGGATACCATCTTTCGCAACAGCCGCTACCGGTGGGGTATTAATCACTTTAGGGTTGACCGACATTTGAACCGCCTCGGCCACGTTACGACCTGCCAAATCAATAGCCGCCGCCATTTTAAAATCCAAGGCGATATTGGCTTTTTGGGCCGAAATCAACGCAGTCACCACATTGGGGACATTACCGCCAGCCAAATAGTGTGCCTCCAAGTCATTCGCCTGAAGGTGCAGTCCTGCTTTGGTTCCGGCAATCATTTGGTTAACAATCACCGAGGGTGGAACCTTACGGAAACGCATCAGTACCAGTTGTATCAGACTGATTCGCACCCCGGAGACTAAAGCCGAAAACCATAATCCGACAGGTAGAAAATAAGAAATGAACCACAATAGAATCAGTGCGACAACCGCAATGACAATCAAAAATCCGAGTCCACTCATAAATTTTGGTTGTTAAATTAGTAGATGCTATTATTTGACAGTTGTTTCGATTTCGTTGTGTTTATGTGTTCGGGCGACAATCACCACCGTATTGTCAAAACCAATCACCTCGACAACTTGCTTAGGATCGATAAAATCATCGACCACTTTTGCTTCGGCCGTTACCTCACCAATCCGAACTCTGCCCATCGGGGCCAGACGAGTCAACGTGACTCCTGTTTGCCCCATACGAATATGATTTTGTTGGGGGGTAGGCGTGGAGGCCGAATCAATCGTCGTTTTCAACGAAAGCCGCTGCCAGGTATTGGATCGCAGCGAGACAAAAACCGCAATAACAGCCAATAATACAGTCACCGTTAACGTTACGGTTCCGACCAGCACTCCGTATTCGAAATAGGCATAAAAGATCGCTACACCGAATGCCAATAAGGCTCCTATGCCGGCCACGCTGATGCCTGGCAACAAAACCAATTCAGCCACCAGCAACAGTACTCCGATGATTACAAGAGCCAAGATTAACCACATATCAAATCGAATCGAGCAAAATGTTATGGCAATTTAACGATTTTTCGCTAAAAAACAACACTACAACTCTTCGACTTTTGCGGTAATACCCTCAACTGAATTTAATTTTTCGACCAGAAGTTCTGCAGAGGTACGATCTGTAAATGTACCCACAGAGTAAAAATACCCACCTTCAGGAGCAGAGGTGCGGGAGGTCTCTTTATCAGGAGCAGCCGTTGCGAGGATCTCTTTCACGGCATCATTCATCTCTTCACCAGAATCCGTAAATTCGACCCGATACAAAACATCTGCCTGCTCTGCAGAGGTAGAGGAGGAGGCTTCTTCACCCAATGCCTCAAATATTCCATCGCGCCACACCACAACCATCGGTTTGCGGAAACCTATCTTGGAGAGCTGCTCCACGGCTGCCTGTGCCTCCGACAGCTCACGGAAGGCTCCGGCATAATAGACGTATCGACCCTCATCCGTTTTTTCATAACAGAGCGGTGACACGTTGCGGAAAATTGAAACCGGCTGTTTACGCAGGAAACTTCCAACCTGTACCTTGTAAACGGTTCCATATTTAAAGATCTCGTTTTCCGGTACAGGATGTGCGTAATTGTATTTTGATGGCGACGTGACCTCGATCGCTCCGTATTCGATGAAATTACGAGGTGCAGGATTGACCGGTGCAAAGGCATAATTCAATGCACCGATCTGTTGAGCGACCTTGGTTAATGAATCATGTGCCTGGGTATAACCCAACATATCTGACAAGGAGAGTTCATAGTCAAGTACCAACTTTTTACACAACGGATAGCCATAAACGGCATCCGAAGCAACCTTCTCCCGCATAGATGCAATCTGTTGATTGATTTTACGGAATTGGCTATCGAAATTCGAAAGCTGTTCGCTCTTATTCAATCGATCCAACAGATAATTATAGGCATAAATCTTATTGTCATAAATAAAACTCCACACATGGGCTATCGAATCGGATAGTGCCGCATTGATACCAATCATGGTTTGCAATTTGGCCCAAACCTCTTCGGCTTGTGCCCGACTAGCCGTATCGTATTCATTAGCCATGGCCTCAAGCTGCTGGTAATTGGTTATATACTGATCAAGGAGCACCGGTAAAGCCTTTTCCCGTTCCTGTGAAGCACACAAAGATTTATAATCGGCCGAAGAAAGATGAGTCTTGAAATAGTCATTGTAAATCAAATTCGGCACCTGTTTTTTTACGGTATCAACAGCAGGCGTGCTAGGAGCAACACTTTGAACATCCATATGTGTCATCACATACTCTTGCTCTATCGAACTAATCGAAGCTCCAACCTCTCCAATCTGATTACGAATCTCAAACAGATCGCTCTCCAGCTTCAAAATAGCTTGCCCATACTGTCCTCGCTCAGCAGCGGTAGCCGATGCAAACAACTTACGCGTAGAGGCAATCACATTAACCACCGAATCTTCTTGTTTCTGCAACCGCTGTTCCTGTACCAGCAGATCCATATATTGGGCATTGTTCTCCAAACCGGCTACACGCGCCACAACCTGCCCGAATCCACTGAAGGGCATTACGATCAAGATAGCACTAAACAACAGTTGTTTATATTTTGACATAGTCTTGTTTATTTCCACCATTTAATCAAAAAAAGCTGTATGAAACCGAACAGTTCCAAACGTCCCAACAGCATCAAGATCGTACATATAAATTTGACGCCAGGAGGTAATAGATGATAATTATCCAAAGAGCCCACTTCCCCCAATCCCGGCCCCACATTACCCATACTGCCAATGGTGATACCAAAACTGGTGGTCAGATCGATTCCAAAGAATGAAATCAACAATACGCCCACAGCAACAATCATCAAATAGAACCAAATGAACAGGATAGCTTGATTGACCACAGCATTATCCTGAATCATACCATTCATTTTCACACGGATAATGGCATTTGGATGCTGCAACTGCAAAATTTGGGCCTTGATTGCCTTAAACGAAAGCAAAATACGATCACACTTAATACCACCGGCAGTTGACCCCGCACAGGCACACTGCATGGTAAAAAAGATAATCAATAAAACAGCGACCGGAGGCCATACAGTTGTATCGGCTGTTGCAGACCCTGTGGTAGAGGCAACAGATACCGCCTGGAAAAGACTATAACGGAATGAGGATAGGAAAGTGGGATAGACATCATTGATCCACAACGAAAAAGCCATAATCAAACTTCCGACCAACAATGAAAGCAAATAATACCGACTCACCTCTGAACGAAAGACGTTATTGCTTTTCCCTGTTAATGTTGCGAAAATCAGTCCAAAATGCAAACCAGCTACAGCCATAAAAAAGATCATAATGATCTCGATCCAGACATTATCGTAATAGGCGATACTGAGGTTTTTGGTACTGAATCCTCCGGTAGCAATGGTCGAAAAGGAGTTATTCACGGCATCGAACCAATCCATACCGGCAATTCGCAACAAAACGGTTTGTGCAAAGGTCAATCCCACATAAACCACCAACAGAATATGCAGGATCTTCTGTGTTTTGTATCGGTAGTTCTCTTTAGCCATGGAGGAGAGCTCCATGCTGGAGAGTTTCATACGATTTTGTGCGCCGGAAGCCGGCAAAACCACCAGGGCGAACATCACAACCCCGACACCACCCAACCAATGGGTAGTCGAACGCCAAAACATCATTCCATCCGGCAACGCCTCTACATCGTTCAGAATAGTGGAACCGGTAGTGGTATATCCAGAAACGCTTTCGAACCAGGCATTGATCAGATTGAACTCGCCCCCCCAGAGAATGTAGGGCAACATACCGGCCATACAAGCTACGATCCATGAGCCAACGACAATTCCGTACCCCTCTTTGGTGCTGATTTGCTCCCCTTTGGGCATAAAAATCAACGGGAAGGCTCCAAGCACAGAGGTCAACAAAAAACTCAGCAACAGCGGATAAAAGCCCGTATCAAAATGGTTGAACATCGAGATGCAGGCAGAGACCAGCATAAATCCTGCATTCAACAGGAGCATCAAACACGTATATCTCAGTACGACATTCAGACGCATACCCTCTGCCTCCTGCGTTATTCGTTTTTCTTGTTTTTCAACAACCCGATCAACGTTTCGATGTACTCTTTGAGCTTATACACCTCATCGCGCCCCTCCATGGTTACCTTGAACGGGATTTTGGAATTGAGGTAATTACGCACACCTTCGGTAATCTTCAGCACCGGCGTCACGTAATACAGATCAATCAGATAGGCAAACATCACAATAATGATGATCGCAATAGCCAACGCAATAATTCCCGGCATCGTCGCACGATAAGCATTACTTTCGAGTTGTGTCGTTTTGGCATCCATGACACTCTGCGAAGAGATCATGAAGTTTTTGATCGAAGCCGTGAGATTATAATAGGAGGTTTTATACACATCAACAAACCATTGCAGATCATTGTTACGATCTTTTTTGGACGGATCTGCAAAAAAAGTGTTGATCACAGTAGTATATTGCACATTGGCAGCGTAAATCGAATCCAATCCGCGCAGATCTCGAATCGACACCTTGGCTTTACTGATCGCCGCATCGAAACGGGCACGACCTGCAAACAGTAACGAATCATATCGGGTATCACCCGCAACCAACATCTGCAACAAAGCCGTATTCTGATCCTGAACCGCATCGAGCATCTCTTTCGAAAGCTCCATGTTTTTCAGGCTAGCATCAAGCATGTCACGGGTTGAATTACTCAGTTTATTCAACTCAAAATAGGACATCAATCCCGAAAAGAAGAGCAGCAATCCGAGTGCGAAAAATCCAAGCCTAATTTTCTGTTTGATTCCCATATTTAAACCTTTGCCTAATTTCATACCAACAAATATACAATTTTTCGTCTGGATTCGTATCAGTCACTGAGAATAGTTGCCTCAACAAGAGACTCGTCGTCCAACTGCTCCAACCGAACAGAGGTGATCGTATTGATCCGTTCGCGATCAAACGGAGCTGCGACTTTGATGTAATTCTCCGTAAATCCGAACATTTTACCTCCATGACGTGTACTTTCCCACAACACTTTGGCCTCCTTTCCCAAATGTGCCGATGCAAACTCACGATACAGACGTGCCGAGAGCGCGTTGAGTCGATCCACACGCTGTGTCGCCACGCTGGACTGCACCTGATTCGGCATCAAGGCTGCAGGAGTATTGGGACGAATCGAGTAGGGGAAAACATGCAGAAAGGCGGGATGCACCTCCTGTGCCAAAAAACGATAAGTCTGCTCAAAGTCTTCGTCCGTTTCGCCGGGAAAGCCGACAATCACATCGACACCGAAAAAGACATCGGGAATTTGAGCCCGAACAGCCGCTATACGACTGACAAAACGAGCCGTATTGTATCGACGTCGCATCAACGCCAAAATGCGATCACATCCGCTCTGTAACGGCACATGGAAGTGGGGTTGGAACTTTGTCGAAGTAGCCGTAATCGCGATCACCTCATCGGTCAGCAAGTTGGGTTCAATCGATGAAATCCGATACCGATCGATCCCTTCGACACGATCCAAAGCCCGTAACAGATCGGCAAACGACTCCCCGGTCGTACGGCCAAAATCTCCTACATTGATGCCAGTCAGGACAATTTCACGTTGCCCTTTGGCTGCAATGGTTTCCGCTTCGCGGACCAGATCAGCAATCGGGATGTTCCGGCTGGCCCCACGTGCCAACGGAATCGTACAGTAGCTGCAACGATAACTGCACCCATCCTGCACCTTCAAGAACGAACGGGTCCTGTCTCCACTCGAAAAGGCGGCAAAAAATCCGGTCAGCTCTTCAGCCGAACAGGTTTGAATCATCGCGCCGCTTTTCGCCGAGAGGGCTGCAACCCGATCGTAAATCGACCCTTTGTCGTTATTGCCGATTACCAGATCCACCCCCTGAATCGAAGCAACCTCTTGCGGCTTCAGCTGAGCATAACAACCCGTCACCACAACAATCGCCTCGGGATTCTCCTTGATCAAATGGCGGACAAGGTTACGGCATTTTTTATCCGCATGTTCTGTGACCGAACAGCTGTTGATCACATAGATATCGGCTCTCTCCCCACGGGCAGCCCGAACAAAACCTCCCTGTTCGAACTGTCGAGCAATGGTAGAGGTCTCCGAAAAGTTAAGTTTGCATCCAAGCGTATAAAAACCGACCTTCTGGGGTGAAGCCATCTTTAAAAACGTTTTGAAATTGGATGACAAATGTACAAAAACTACACTATTATTTTAGAAAAAACCGTAGTTTTGTACCTCTTTATTCCGATAGCATTCATGAATTTCATCGCTGAAATTTTTCAATACAAATTTCTCGCTCATGCGGCACTGGCTTGTCTGCTGTGCGGGATAGCCTGCGGAATCATCGGCACCTATGTTGTCTGCCGACGTCTGGTCTTCCTCAGCGGGGGAATCACCCACGCTTCGTTCGGAGGCATCGGCATGGCCTACTATTTCGGCGCCAACCCGTTGTTAGGGGCACTGATCTTCTCCATCCTGTCCGCTTGGGGTATCGAAACCTTCACCTCTCGCAAACAGATCCGTGAGGACTCCGCAATCGGTCTGATCTGGTCGTTGGGTATGGCCATCGGCATTATCTTCATCTACTTGACCCCAGGCTATGCCCCCAACCTGATGAGTTTCCTGTTCGGAAACATTCTGAGCGTTACCTCTACCGACATTGTCTGGATGGCCATTGTCGATGCCGTGATTCTGTTAATCTTTACCACCATGTACCGGCCTATCCTCTATGTGGCCTTCGACCGAGAATATGCCCGCAGCCAAAACTTTCCGACTCGCATCATCAGCTACCTGATGGCTACGTTGGTGGCCATCACCATTGTCATTTCGATTCGGGTCGTGGGAATTGTACTGCTGATCTCACTACTTACCATTCCGGCCGTCATCGGCAACCTGATCTCCAAATCGTTCAGCCGTATCCTGGTTTACGGATCCGTAATTGCCGCACTGAGCGCCTTTGCAGGGCTCTACATCAGTTATAAAACAAACATCCCTTCGGGGGCCTCCACAATATTTGTACTTACTCTTACGCTTATTGCCGTAAAAACGACTACCTTTGTTCGTAATAAGCGAAGCCTGAAAAGCCGATGAAAACCGTCCACAAACTCATTCTAAAATCCTATTTAGGGCCGATGGTCCTCACGTTCTTCATCGTGATGTTCGTGTTGATCATGCAGTTCATGTGGCGTTATATCGACGAACTGGTAGGCAAGGGGCTCGACATGAGTGTCATCGGCGAACTGATGTTCTGGGCGGCCATGACCCTGATTCCGATGGGCCTTCCGTTGGCCACTCTGCTGGCAGCCATCATGACACTGGGTAATCTGGGTGAAAACTACGAATTGTTGGCTCTGAAATCAGCCGGCATCTCATTGCCTCGTATCCTTCGTCCGCTGATTATCGTTGTAGCAGCCATCTCAATCGGCAGTTTCTTTGTGGCCAATAACTTGGTCCCCTACGCAACCAAAAAGATTTATGCACTGCTGTATGACATTCGTCAACAAAAACAGTCGATCGAGTTCAAAGACGGCATCTTCTTCAACGGCATCGACAACATGAGTATCCGGGTCGGCGAACAGAACCCTAAAACCAAATTGCTGACCGATATTCTCATTTATGACACCCGCGATCCTGAAGGGAACATGACCACCACTGTGGCCGATTCGGGTTACATCACGCTCTCTGACGACAAAAAATATCTGCTCGTCACGCTCTACAACGGCGAAACGTACGAAGAGTCGCGCAACTACGACTGGTACAACAACAGCACGTTGCGTCACCATATTTTCGATGTGCAAAACGGTGTGATTCCGTTGGCCGGCTTTGACTTTGAACGGAGTGATATGTCTCTCTTCAACAGCAGCCAGACCAAAAACACACACGAGTTAATGATCGGTATCGACTCTCTGGAACGGGTCAGCAACGAGACGGCGGCCGCATCGTTTGAGCCGTTGATCCGTTCGCAGATGTTCACCCATACCACCTGGATGCTTCGGGACAGTGCATCCCCTCCGGTTAAACACAACATGCTCTCCGTTTTGGACACATTGCCCAAAATGAGCATCGACCAGAAAAAGGCGTTGTACGAACGGGCCATGTCAATGATACGAACCTCACAAGGATCATTCTCCTTCGATGAGACAGCCTCCAAAGAGGCATTGACACAACTCTACAAATACAAGGTCGAGTGGCATCGCAAACTCTCCTTACCGGTTTCCATCATGATCTTTTTCCTGATCGGCGCCCCGTTGGGTGCGATCATTCGCAAAGGAGGATTGGGTATGCCGATTGTGGTTTCCGTCTCTTTCTTTGTGGTTTATTACATCATCTCAATCACCGGAGAGAAAATGGCCAAAGAGGGTACATGGGGCTCTTTTGCCGGCATGTGGATTGCCACCTTTATCCTGCTGCCTATTTCGATCTACCTGACCTATAAGGCCACAAACGATTCGAATCTGTTCAATGCTGAATGGTATATTCAACATTTCAAGAAACTGAAAGCATTTGTTTTAAAAATAATTCCTACCAAAAAGATAAAATCATGACAAGAGAGAGTGTACTCAATAGTGTAGAAGAGGTACTCGAGGATATTCGCCAAGGTAAAATCGTCATTGTTGTCGATGACGAAGATCGCGAAAACGAAGGCGACTTCATCGTAGCTGCCGAAAAGATCACTCCGGAGATCGTCAATTTTATGCTGCACTATGGCCGCGGAGTGATGTGCGCACCACTGACCGAAGACCGTTGTAGAGAGTTGGAACTGGATATGCAGGTGATGGATAACACCTCACTGCTTGGAACGCCATTTACCGTATCGGTCGATCTGCTGGGAGAGGGTTGCACAACAGGTGTCAGCGCTCATGATCGTGCTGCTACCATCCGCGCCCTGGTCGATCCCAAGACCAAACCCTCAGATCTGGGACGCCCCGGCCATATTTTCCCGTTACGTGCCCGGAATCGTGGTGTATTGCGTCGTCCGGGACATACCGAAGCCGTTGTGGATCTGACCCGAATGGCCGGTCTGCAAACCGGTGGAGCCCTGATCGAAATCATGAATGAGGACGGCACAATGGCCCGTCTGCCGGATTTGGTCAAAATTGCCAAACGTTTCGATCTGAAAATCATTTCAATCGCCAAAATCATTGAATATCGTCTGCGCAGCGAATCACTCGTGGAGCGGGGCGAAACGGCCGATCTGCCTACTCAGTGGGGCCATTTCAAAGTGATTCCCTTCCGTCAAAAAAGCAACGGACTGGAGCATGTGGCATTGGTCAAAGGTGAGTGGAAAGAGGGCGAACCCATTCTGGTTCGCGTTCACTCGTCATGTGTTACCGGAGATATCTTCGGTTCATACCGTTGCGATTGCGGCAGCCAGCTGCATGAAGCGATGCGTATGATCGAAAAAGAGGGTAAAGGAGCAATCGTGTACCTGATCCAGGAGGGGCGCGGAATCGGGCTATTGAACAAGATCAAAGCCTACAAACTCCAAGAGGAGGGTTACGACACCGTTGAAGCTAATATCAAATTGGGCTTCAAAGCCGACGAACGAGACTACGGCGTAGGGGCCAGCATTCTGCGTGAAATCGGCGTCACCAATATGCGCCTGATGACCAACAATCCCCAAAAACGTGCAGGGTTAGAGGGTTACGGTCTGCATATTGTCGAGAATGTACCGATCGTCATTCAGCCCAACGAATACAACGAAAAGTATCTCGAAACCAAAGAAATGCTCATGGGACACAAACTCTGCCTGCATAAACACTAATTGGCACGAACCTAAAACCTGTAACAATGCAGATCGCTCATATCGCTGTATGGACCACGCGTCTCGAAAAGTTACGAAACTTTTATGTAACCTACTTCGGAGGGGAGAGCAGTGACAAATATGTCAACCCCGGGAAAGGAGTTGAATCCTATTTTGTCCGTTTCGGACACAGTGCTGCCCTCGAACTGATACGTCGTACCGACATTGTCGCTGCGGCCGATCATGAACATACAGGTTTCTGTCACATTGCCTTCAATGCCGGCAGTGTCACGGCCGTATATGAACTGACCGAACAGTTACGACGTGACGGTTATCCCATTATCAGTGAACCGCGCACTACTGGAGATGGATTTTTCGAAAGCGTTATCGGAGATCCGGACGGCAACCACATTGAAATTACGGCATAAATATCGGTTGTACCTCATTACACACAAGGATCCATGGAGAGTAAAAAATTGCGTATAGCCTATATGGGAACCCCCGACTTCGCAGTCATGCCCCTGCAACGACTGGTCGAAGCCGGATATAACATTGTCTGCGTCATCACAACGCCGGATAAACCGGCAGGTCGCGGGCTGAAGGTCCAGGAGTCGGCTGTCAAACGTTATGCAGTGTCGGTGGGGTTGCCGGTGCTCCAGCCGGAAAAGTTGAAAGCGCCCGAATTTGTCGATGCTTTCCGGGCACTCGACCTCGATCTGGCTATTGTCATCGCCTTCCGTATGCTTCCCGAAATTATTTGGGCCATGCCACGTTTGGGCACCTTCAACCTCCATGCCTCGCTTTTACCTCAATATCGTGGAGCCGCTCCGATCAATTGGGCCATCATCAATGGAGAGACCCAAACCGGAGTAACTACCTTCCTGCTGAACCACGAAATCGACAAAGGAGATATCCTGGGGCAAGCGACCGTAGCTATTCTGCCGGAAGATAACGTCGGTACCCTGCACGACAAATTGATGGTCACCGGTACAGAACTGGTTATCCAAACCGTTGAAAAGATTGCAGCCGGAGATACACGCCCCATTCCCCAACCTCAAGCCGATACAACCGATCTGAAAGGTGCTCCGAAAATATTCAAAGAGACCTGCAGAATCGACTGGACAAAAAGCTGCGCAGAGATTAACAATTTAGTGCGCGGTTTGAGCCCTTATCCGGCTGCATGGACTCAGTTACATCGCGACGACACCGAATTAACGGTGAAAATCTTTGCTGTAACACCAGAAGTTGCATCGCACAATCAACAACCCGGAACTATTGTCTCTGACAACAAGCATACGCTCAAAATCGCATGTGCCGACGGATGGATCTCTGTAAACGAACTGCAACTTGCAGGTAAACGCAGAATGCACACCGATGAACTGCTGCGTGGCTTCAAAGAGATCGACTCCTATTGCTGTCGTTGACATCCGACAACTTTATTCCAAACTCACTACGTTGTCTTCGCCCCAAACACAGCCAAGGCAACGCAACCGATGGGGTAGTAGTGCCTCGTCTAATCTATCTGTCTGATCCTCATTGACCATTATAGGCTCCGTGTGAATTATATGCAGCCATTTTTGATCCGTCCTAACCGGATTGGGCCAAACGGCCTGGCTGCATATCCCTGAGCAATTTCCTTAAAATGCCCCCAATGCCTTGAATCAAGCATAAAAACCTAACATACACTATACCTAAAACGATTTACCAATATGACACTAACTTTACCCTTTATTATCGAAAGCCTTGGCACATTGGCCTTTGCCATCAGTGGTATTCGGTTGGCTGCAGCCAAAGAGTTCGACTGGTTCGGAGCCTACGTCGTGGGACTCATCACAGCCATCGGAGGGGGAACAATCCGTGATCTGTTATTGGATCAGACCGCTTTTTGGATGTTGAACAGTGTTTACCTCATTGTCACCGGATTGGCCATGATCGTCGTCATTCTGCTGAGACGCTATTTGGTCAAATTAAACAATACGTTTTTTATCTTCGACACTATTGGACTGGCGCTGTTTGTGGTCGTGGGTATACAAAAGACCGTTGACGCTGGCTTCCCCTTTTGGGTGGCGATCGTGATGGGAACCATTACAGGAGCTGCCGGCGGTGTCTTGCGCGATATTTTAATCAATGAGGTACCGCTTATCTTCCACAAAGAGATATACGCTTTGGCCTGCGTTTTCGGTGGTATTGTATTCGGGATCTGCCTGCATTACGGCTGTCCCCAAAACCTCACGCAAATTTTAGCGGCCATTGCGGTGATTGCCTCGCGAGTTATTGCAGTCAAATACAAACTGAGCCTGCCACATCTCCATGAGGAGTCCGATCCCGTAGAATAATATCCTCCACACACCAAATCGCGTTTCAAAGCCTCTATATTTCAACAGTTCAGCTAAATGCGGCTGCACAACATAAATAAATCCGAGCGCCCTTGATCCATTAATCTGTAAAATACTGTAGCGACACGTTCACCCCGTGGATTACTCGAGCGGATAGGGAAGGGAGGCTTGACGATCTCAAATGAAAATCACACTTTCTTGCCCCAAACAGGGAGGGTCACAAAAAAAACAGAGAGGGCCGACGATATTCGTCGGCCCTCTTATTAACTATACCAAGAAAATCTTATTTGTGGATCAGTTCCATGCCGTGTCGAATGGCCTGCTCGTTCGCTGGCAACAATTTGTGTAAACGTTCAGGAAGTGATTTGGCCAATCCCTTCATCACGTTTTCAAACTGCAGCAAGGACCGTACCTTCAGGTAGCCACCCAACACCATTGTGTTGAACACGCGAATATTACCCAACCGCGCAGCCTCGGCTGTCGCATCAATCTCATAAATCTCAATATCCTTACGAACCGGCAACCGTGAGATACCATTCGGATCGTAAATCAATACACCACCCGGCTTGACCATGGGCTCGAATTTATCCAGACTCTGCTGATTGAGGATAATCGCCGTATCGTATTCATGAGAGATCGGGGAGCTAATCTGATGATCGCTCAAAATAACCGTTACATTGGCCGTACCGCCACGCATTTCAGGACCGTACGAAGGCATCCAACTCACCTCAAGACCCTGCATCACGCCTGAATAGGCCAGGATCTTACCCATTGAAAGCACACCCTGTCCTCCAAAACCTGCAATAATTATCTCTTCTTTAATCATAGCCTTCCCCGATTAAATATCTTTCAAATCACCGAGCGGATAAACCTCAAACATATGCTCGCTCATCCATTTGTTGGCGTCCACAGGTGACATCTTCCATCCCGAATTGCAAGTTGCTACGATCTCAACAAAAGAGAGCCCCTTGTTATCACGTGAATTCTCAAACGCCTTTTTGATTGCCTTTTTCGCTTTGCGAACTGCAGCAGGAGTATGCACAGCCTGCCGAGTCACATAACATACGCCATCGAGCAGCTTAACCATATCAGCCACTTTGAACGGATAACCGTTCAATTTTGGATCACGTCCAAGTGGAGTAGTGGCCGTCTTCATGCCCAACAGAGTGGTCGGAGCCATCTGACCGCCAGTCATGCCGTAAATTGCATTGTTCACATAGATAATTGCGATGCTCTCACCTCGGTTACAGGCATGAATCGTCTCGCCCGTACCGATTGCCGCCAAATCGCCATCACCCTGGTAGGTGAAGACCATTTTATCCGGACGCATCCGTTTAATTGCAGAGGCAACTGCCGCTGCTCGACCATGAGCCGCCTCGGCCCAGTCAATGTCGATATAATTGTATGCAAATACTGAACATCCAACAGGTGAAACACCGATCGAATCATGCTCCAGGTTCAGCTCCTCGATCGCCTCGGCGATCAATTTGTGAATGACCCCGTGACTACAACCCGGGCAGTAATGCATTGTCGCATCCAACATCAACGAGGAGCGACCATATACCAAATTTTCAGGTTTTATCTCAACTTCCTTTGCCATCACTCACCTACATTAAAGAGAAAACTTACTCTTAAGCGCTCCGAACACCTCGTCCGGGGAGTGGATCACACCACCCATACGTCCATAATGATAGACCGGTGCACGGCCTTCAACGGCCAGACGTACATCTTCAATCATCTGACCAGCACTCATCTCTACCGACAGGAACCCTTTGACCCGATGCGACAGCTCTGCAATCGGCTCATACGGGAACGGATACAACGTCACCGGACGCAACAGACCCGCCTTGATACCCTGTTCACGGGCCATCTCAACCACCTTCGAGCTGATACGTGCTGAAGAGCCATACGCTACCAAAACATAATCTGCATCTTCACATTGAAGGGTCTCATAGCGCACTTCATTCGCACAAATATCGGCATATTTGCGCTGCAACTTTTGGTTCACCTTCTCCTGTTCGAGCGGCTCCAACTCCAATGAGGTAGCAATATTACGTTTGCGATTGGCAGGCTTACCGGTAAGTGCCCATGGATATTTCTCAGCAATATACTCGTTGGTCCAACGCGGTTGCTGAGGGCCTAACGTCACCTTCTCCATCATCTGGCCGATGACACCATCTGCCAAGATCATGACCGGATTGAGATATTTAAAGGCCAAATCGAATCCTAACGATACAAAATCGTACATCTCCTGAACGGAGTAGGGGGCCAACACGATCAAATGGTAATCACCGTGTCCACCACCTTTGGTAACCTGGAAGTAATCGGCCTGCGAAGGTTGGATCGTTCCCAATCCCGGACCTCCACGGGTTACATCCACAACCAGGCAGGGCAGTTCTGCTCCCGCCAGATAACTCAATCCCTCGCTCATAAGGCTGATACCGGGACTAGAGGATGAGGTCATCACCTTTTTACCGCAGGCGGCACCTCCATAGACCAGGTTAATTGCGGCAGTTTCACTTTCGGCCTGTATGACAACCATACCGGTCGTCTCCCAAGGTCTTAACTCGGAAAGGGTCTCCAAGATCTCCGATTGCGGGGTAATGGGATAACCGAAATAGCCGTCACAGCCACAACGTATGGCCGCTTCGGCAATTACCTCATTTCCCTTCATCAATTTTATCTCTTCCATCTGACTGGATTTTACGGGTTAGTTCGAAGCAGATTATGCTTCGAATTTCTGACGATAAACAGTGATGCAACTGTCAGGACAAACGATCGCGCAACTTGCACATCCGATACAATCATCGGGATGAGCCATCTCGGAATAGTTGTACCCTTTGGCATTGACCGCAGCGGCCAGTGCCAACACCTGCACTGGACATGCTACAACGCAGAGGTTACACCCTTTGCAACGCTCTTTGTCAATAACAACTGTACCTTTAATTTTAGACATAATTTGTACTGTTTTAATTACAAATTTATCGCAAAGGCGTGAAAACGATTATAAATTTCAGGCGATTTTACGATGCCTAACACCCGAATTAACGCTATAAAATGCAGATTATGAAGCAAAAAACATAGTGCAATATCACTTTTATTGTACTTCGCTGTTTTCGCGTCTCAGTAAAAAAAGCCCGTACTGTATCTTTGTTGGTTGGCCAATCATACCAATCAAAGAACAGTCGGGCATAAAATCACGGTCAAACGACCCTTACGCGTTATTCAAGGCTATGAATCACCAGGCCTGAGCGCAACTTAGGTTCGAACCAAGTAGTTTTCGGCGGCATGATATTACCCGAATCGGCAATGTCAATCAGCTGCTTCATCGACACTGGATAGAGCGCAAATGCTACCTGCATCTCTCCGCTATCGACCCGACGCTGCAACTCGCCAATCCACGGATACCTCCGACAAAATCGATTCGTTTATCAGTACGAAGATCTTTGATGCCCAACAATTTATCCAATACCAGATTCGACAGAATAGTCACGTCCAACACGCCAATCGGATCATTATCGTCGTATGTTCCCGGCTTCGCTGTCAAGCTGTACCACGCCCCATCCAGGTACATGGCAAAATTGTGCAGTCGATCGGGATGATAGATCTCTGCGCCGCATTTTTTCACCTCAAAATTCTCGGTCAATGCATCAAGCAGTTGA
>UQYM01000015.1 GCA_900545315.1 uncultured Alistipes sp. | reverse complement strand
ATTTGCAAGTCAAATCGTATGACTATAACATTTTGTGAAATTATTTCCTTTTTATTCGTGTTTAAAGAAAAATTATAGATTACATATGGTCAATATTGTTGGAAAGAAATCTTAAATAATTGTTTTAGTAATGCACAAAATAGGTAATGGGTGAAATGGAGTGGTGCTAATTTGTATTTAGTAGTAGATGTTGAAGGTAAAATCTTAACAATGAATTGCTCTTAAACAAGAATGTCGTGTGTAAATGGTGAGTCTGAAAATACTTGTAAGATATCAGGTAGTTAACCATTACGTGGGGGATAAAAAAGGCTGGGATCGTTGATCACAGCCTTGTGGAAAATGTGTTGCGGATTTAACCGCTTTGGTAGTTTGCTTATTTGCGGATAGCGGCTACGCCAGGAAGTTCGGTGCCTTCCATGTATTCGAGCAGTGCACCACCACCGGTCGATACGTAGCTTACTTTGTCTGCCAAACCAAACTTGTTGATGCAGGCAACTGAGTCACCTCCACCAATCAACGAGAAGGCACCATTCTCAGTGGCTTTTACAATCGCATCAGCAATTGCTTTCGAACCTTTGGCAAATTTGTTGATCTCAAATACGCCAACCGGACCGTTCCACAGAATGGTCTTAGACTCTGAGATAACCTTGGCAAAGGCAGCCTCAGCTTTAGGTCCGATATCGAGACCTTCCCACCCGTCAGGAATGTTGTCAGCCGGTACGATCTGCGTATTGGCATCTTCACTGAAGGCATCGGCAGCAACTGCATCCTCTGCCAGGTAGATGTTTACACCCAGTTCTTTAGCTTTAGCCAAGATGTCTTTGGCAGTCTGATACTGATCGGGCTCGCAGATGCTCTGGCCAACTTTGCCGCCCAGCGCAGCTTTGAAGGTGTAGGTCATACCACCACCCAAAATCAGGTTGTTTACCAGTTTGAGCAGGTTCTCGATCACGCTGATTTTGGTCGATACTTTCGAACCACCCAAAATAGCGGTGAATGGACGTGCAGGATCTTTCAGCACTTTGTCGATCGCTTTCAGCTCACCCTCCATAACGTAACCGAACATCTTGTCGTTGGGGAAGTACTCTGCGATCAGTGCCGTAGAGGCGTGTGCACGGTGTGCAGTACCGAAGGCGTCGTTGATGTAGCAGTCAGCGTAAGAGGCCAGACGTTTTACGAACTCTTTCTGCGATGCTTTTACGGCCTTCTTGGCTGCCGCTTTCTCTTCGTCGGTTGCATCCTCTTTCAGTCCGCGGGGTTTGCCCTCCTCCTCCGCGTAGAAACGGAGGTTCTCGAGCAACAATACCTGACCCGGTTTCAGTGCGGCAGCCTTCTCGGCAGCCTCCTGACCCTGGCAGTCGGGAGCGAAATCAACCTTTACACCGAGACGTTTCTCAACGGTCGGAATGATATGTTTCAATGAAAATTTGTCTTCCGGACCTTTCTTAGGACGGCCCAGGTGCGACATCAGAATAACGGATCCACCCTTCTCGAGTACCTTTTTAATAGTAGGAATGGCTGCACGAATACGGGTGTCATCGGTCACCTCGAACTTGTCGTTCAGAGGCACATTGAAGTCAACGCGGATAATTGCGCGCTTCCCAGTGAAATCATACGTGTCGATTGATTGCATGGCTTTATGTTTTAAAGTTGTCTGAATTTTTATTGATTGAATGGGTCTTAGGAAGCGGGCTCATCTTGCGTAGATGGGCGAAGCTCCATCAGACTGCTCCCTGTCTCAGGGGTGATTCAATTTAGTAAAAATATTTAAAAACTGGTCAAAGTTACGCATTGTTTCGGATTTTCGCAATTTACAACAAATTTTACGCAAAACATTCCGTTTGGCAAAAGATATGTGCGTTTTGCGGTGCTTGAGCTCTGAGAATCGGCCCCAGAGCGGTATAGAATTGAAAATCTTTTGCTATTTTTGTGAGGTGAGTCGGCGCGAAGATTCCCTTAGAAGCGGTTGTGATGTAAACCTGAGGTCTTGTGGACGGTTGGATTTACGGATTGGGACCCGTTAACAGGGAGCGGGGCGCAGACCGGTGTTCTGTTGAACAAAACAAGCGAAGAGAAGATTTCATAAATGATAATATCATGTACGGAAAAATGAAAGATTACCTCTCGGCCGAACTCAAGGCGATCGCAGAGGCTGGTTTGTACAAACAGGAGCGTGTTATCACCTCGATGCAGAAGGCAGATATTACCGTAGAAGGCGGTAAAGAGGTGCTCAATTTCTGCGCAAACAACTATCTCGGACTGTCGAATAACCCTCGTCTGATCGAAGCCGCCAAGAAGGCTATGGATGAGAGAGGTTACGGTATGTCGTCAGTTCGTTTCATCTGCGGTACGCAGGATATTCACAAACAGCTTGAAAAGGCGATTGCTGACTATTTCGGCACAGAGGATACCATTCTGTATGCCGCCTGCTTCGATGCGAACGGTGGTGTTTTTGAACCGCTGTTGACCGATCAGGATGCCATTATCTCCGATTCGTTGAACCACGCGTCGATTATCGATGGTGTACGTCTGTGCAAAGCGGTACGTTACCGTTATGCAAATGCCGATATGGCCGACCTGGAGAAACAGCTGCAGGCTGCTCAGGCACAGCGTTTCCGTATCATCGCAACCGATGGTGTCTTCTCGATGGATGGCAACGTCGCTCCGATGGATAAGATCTGCGAGCTGGCTGAAAAATACGACGCCCTGGTAATGGTCGATGAGTGCCACTCTGCCGGTGTGGTTGGTGCAACGGGCCGTGGTGTAACCGAGAAGTTCAATGTACGGGGTAAAGTTGATATCATTACCGGTACGCTGGGTAAGGCTTTCGGTGGTGCCGTAGGTGGCTTTACTACTGGCCGCAAAGAGATTATTGCCATGTTGCGTCAGCGTTCTCGTCCATATCTGTTCTCGAACTCGCTGCCACCCGCAGTGGTTGGTGCCGGTCTTGAGCTCTTCAAAATGTTGGCGGAAAGCAACGCACTGCATGATAAACTGGTTGAGAACGTTGAGTACTTCCGTACCAAAATGTTGGCGGCCGGATTCGATATCAAACCGACTCAGTCTGCTATCTGTGCTGTGATGCTCTACGATGCGAAGTTGTCACAGGATATGGCAGCAAAATTGCTCGATGAGGGTATCTATGTAACCGGTTTCTACTATCCGGTAGTGCCGAAAGGTCAGGCGCGTATTCGTGTACAGGTTTCGGCCGGTCATGAAAAAGCGCATTTGGACAAATGTGTCGAGGCCTTCACGAAAGTGGGTCGCGAACTGGGTGTGATCAAATAATAATGAGCCGGAAGCCGGTGGGCCGCGGATAACTGCTGCCCACCTTCCGCGCCTGAAAAATTGTATTGATTATGGGAAAGATGACCATTGATGCCACAGACCGCAAAATTTTGGGGTTGCTGATTCGCAATGCCCGGATGCCCTTTTTGGAGATTGCGCGTGAGTGTGGTATTTCGGGCGCGGCCATCCATCAACGGGTCAAAAAGATGGAGGAGTCGGGCGTGATCCGGGGATTTCGACTCGAAGTGGATCCGCGGGCGTTGGGTTACAACGTTAGCGCAATGATCGGGATTCGCATCAGCGACCCGATGAAAAATATCGAGATTATCGAAGGATTGCGGAAGATTCCAGAGGTGGTGGAGTGCCATTTCGTGACGGGTAAGTATAATATCTGGACGAGAGTCTATTGCGTCGATCATGAACATCTGATGCATACCATTCTCGACCATATCTTACGCGTACCGGGTATCTCCGAGACCGAAACCTTTATCTCGCTTTCCGATTCGTTCGGACGTCAGGTTCGTGTCCGTAAGGAGGGTGACGAATAGTCCCGTGCCGGAGACCGTGGCTGCCTCTTGGGTTGAACCGAAACGGCTGCAACGAGGGGGTAAGACGGTAGAAAGCAGGGAGCCAGTAGAGCGAGACACAAGACGGCAGTGGGGGAGAGAACCGCGGGGCTTGTTTTGTAGGTTTGACTTGTTGAGGGGAAGGTCTTCTGTTGTGTACAGTATCGTGATGGAGGGACCAAGGTGTCGGGCAATTCCGGCGTAAGCATTATCATAGCGATTGGATGAACATGCCGTCGGAATGTCGTAAATTCCGACGGCATGTTTTGTCACCGCCCGGCGGAAACAGCGGTGAGACAGCAGGGATGCAATACCCTCGATTGTCGAGTAAGTCAACCCTCAAGAGGGCGTTATCGCAAGTGGTGAATTGGATGCCAACGTGAACCTTATCAGAAGACAAGAGTCGGACTGCGAGGGGAGCGGCCTGAAACAAAAGGTGCTGATCTGCGTTCCGGCATGGAGATTCAGGTATGGAGTTAAAGATGGCCGTAGTGTCCCGTCCCCTTTCGTATGAAACGCTTGACCAATGTGACTTTTAGGACTGAATAGAGCTTGTATCCTTATATCCTCAGCGGATTGGAGCTGAGCGGGGTTGAGAATGATAAGTGGATGCACTTACTCAGATGGCATTGGTGAGTGTCGGCGGTGGACCTTTGGCTTTGAAAAAGTCCCTTATGACAACAGAAAAATGATTATCTTCGAATATGATACGATTGACTAAAGAGTTTTCGTTTGAGATGGCGCATACACTGGCCGGATACGATGGACCCTGCCGTGAGATTCATGGCCACTCCTATCGGCTGTTTGTGACAGTCCGTGGAGTTCCTGAACAGGATCCCACGAACCCGAAATATGGCATGGTGATGGATTTTGGCGATCTGAAGCGGATCGTGAACCGACTGATTGTCGATCGGTATGATCACGCCTTTGTTATGCGGGAGACGGAGCAAAATAGTGCCACTTTGGAGGCGATGCGTGATGTATTTCATAAGATCATCGTGACCCCCTATCAGCCTACTTGCGAAAATATGGTGGAGGATTTTGCCCGTGTCATTGCGGCTGAGTTGCCTTCGGGCGTGGAGCTCTTCAGCGTGAAACTGCACGAAACAGCCACCTCGTTCGCAGAGTGGTACGCAACGGATAACTGTTGATTCGTCGACCGTGTGGGGTCGAGCCCCCGATCTGGTCGGTTGGGAAAAGTGAGACTGTGCGCACGAAAGTTTTTGCTTGGGGGCGTGTGAAACGGGGCGAGAGTTCGTTATGGGACAGGGTGTCGTTTGTCGGTATGGGCGATACGTCCTGCCAATCTGATTCGGGTCGGGGCGTTGGGCTCCGATTCAAACCTAAATGATTATCATGGAAAAACTGTTTTTGATCGATGCTTATGCACTGATTTTCCGGGCCTATTATGCCTTTATCGGACGTCCCATGCGGAATGCGGAGGGGCTCAATACTTCGGCCATCTTCGGGTTTGTCAAGTTTCTGCGGGACCTGATTCGCCGTGAGGATCCCCGTTTGTTGGGCGTAGCATTCGATCCGAAAGGGGGTAACTTCCGTCACGAGATCTATCCCCAATACAAGGCCAACCGTGAGGCAACCCCTGAGGATATTGTGCAGTCCGTCCCTTATATCAAACGGATTTTAGAGGCTTTGCGCATCCCGGTTATGGAGATTCCTGGGTATGAGGCGGATGATGTGATCGGAACTTTGTCCATGAAGGCTGCCTCGGCTGGCTACGAGGTCTATATGGTCACTCCCGATAAGGATTACGGGCAGTTGATTCGTCCCACCGTGCGCATCTACAAACAGCGTAAAGGCAGCGAAGGGATCGAAATTATCGGCTGCGAACAGATTCGTGAACACTACGGGATTGATGACCCGACGCAGGTAATCGATATTTTGGCTTTGTGGGGGGATGCCGCTGATAATATCCCTGGAGTCCCGGGCATCGGGGAGAAGAGCGCCATTAAACTGGTTGGTCAGTTTGGGACGGTCGAAAATTTGCTGGCACATACGGATCAGCTCAAAGGTAAACAGCGTGAAAATATCGAAGCGTCGCATGATCAGATTCTGTTGGCCAAACGACTGGCGACGATCGATCTGAATGTTCCGGTAGCGTTCGATCCGCAGGCGTTGACGATGGAGTCTCCCGATATTGAGATGCTGGCTGCCCTCTATCGAGAGTTGGGTTTCCGCTCTTTCCTCAATGAGATCGCACCCAATCCGTTCCAAGGCATGAAGGGAACACCTCGGCCAAATATCGCAGGTGCGCAACCTGCCTATGGGACCGGATCTTCTGGTAGCAAGAGTCTGCAAGCGGTTCAAACAGATTCCACAAAAGAAGTCTCCCTTTCATCCGGACAGCCCTCGATGCAGGGGGATCTTTTCAGCACCGTGTCGCCGACGGAATCGTCTGCGTCCGGTATGCAACCCTCTGTAACCGGTGAGCAGGCTCAGGCTGTCGGATCGGGTGAGAGACCCTCTGTTGCTGCAAGTGTCTCTCCATCAACGGCAGCAGACGGTCCCAACGGGCATATGTCCAAGGCTTCGACCATATCGAATGGTGTTGCCGCTATGGCGGATCATAATCGCTATGCTGGAGTGGGTGCAGGTGAACAGGAAGGAGCAGCAGAAGGTAGCGATCTGTTCGCGCAACCGGCGTTGGCAACAGTGCAGACAATTCCACACCAGTATCATGTGGTGACCGAGCCGAATGATCTGAAGGCTTTGGCAGAAAGATTGTCTGCGGTTGATCTTTTTTGTTTTGATACCGAGACCACCGGTTTCGATGTATTTGGAGATCGTTTGGTGGGGATCTCCTTTGCGGTGGAACCCCATGAGGCGTGGTACATTCCATGTGATAGAACCAATGTTGAAGCGGTGTTGGAGACGTTCCGTCCGGTGTTTGAAAATGAGGCAATTGCCAAAGTGGGGCAGAATATCAAGTTCGACATGATGATGTTGCGCAGTGCCGGAGTTGAGGTGCGGGGACGTCTCTACGATACGATGATCATTCACTACCTGCTGGATCCGGAGGCCCGACACAATATGGATTATCTGGCTCGAACCTATCTCCAGTATGAGCCGGTTCCGATCGAGGCGCTGATTGGTAAAGGCGCTAAGCAAAAGACCATGGATATGGTGCCCATCCCTACCGTGGCGGAGTATGCGGCTGAGGATGCTGATGTGACCTTGCAACTGTATCGAGTGTTGTGGCCGCTGTTGCAGCAGGCGGGACTGGTTGAGCTGTATGCCAAGATCGAGGAGCCGTTGATCCCGGTTTTGGCCGATATTGAGATGACCGGAGTCAAGATCGACACCGATGCGCTGGCTGCGTTTGGCAAGCAGCTGGTCGGGGAGTTGACGGCTCTGGAGGAGCAGATCCGGGAGATGACCGGCGATCCGACGTTGAATGTCAATTCAGCCAAACAGCTCGGCGAGGCCCTCTTTGGGCGCATGAAGATTGACCCCAAACCCAAGAAGACCAAAACCAAGCAGTACCGTACCGATGAGGAGTATCTGCAAATGCTTACGGATCGACATCCGGTGGTGGGACTCATTTTGGAGTATCGGGGACTTCGCAAACTGCTTTCGACCTATGTTGAGGCTCTGCCCCAGCTGGTCAATCCCCGTACGGGACGAATTCATACCTCGTTCAACCAGGCGGTTACAGCTACCGGCCGTTTGAGTTCGACCAACCCTAATCTGCAAAATATTCCGATCCGGGATGATCGGGGACGCGAAATACGCAAAGCATTCATTCCGTCATCTCCTGATCGGCTATTGTTGTCGGCCGATTATTCGCAGGTGGAGTTGCGGTTGATGGCCCATCTGAGTGGCGATCAGGCCATGATCGATGCCTTCGCGCATGGGGAGGATATTCATACGGCAACTGCCGCCCTGCTGTTCAAGGAGGCCAAGGAAGATGTGACACGTGAGCAGCGGAGTAAGGCTAAAACAGCCAATTTTGGTATCATTTACGGTATTTCGGCGTTCGGTTTGGCGCAACGGCTGAACATTCCCCGTACTGAGGCTAAAGAGATTATCGATGGGTATTTCGAATCCTATCCCGGCATCAAGCGTTATATGGATCAGGTGATCGAAAAGGCTCGCGAACAGGGGTATGTTGAAACCCTGTTTGGGCGCAAACGTATGTTGCCCGACATTCGTTCGGCCAATGCGGTGGTTCGGGGCCTTTCGGAACGCAATGCCATCAATGCCCCGATTCAGGGTGGGGCGGCCGATATTATGAAATTGGCGATGATTGCTGTGCATAACGAGTTGACGCAGAGATGGTTAGCGGCGAAAATTATCCTGCAGGTGCACGACGAATTGGTGCTCGATGTCCCTGAAACCGAACTCGATCAGGTGCGTGAAATTGTGGTACGTTGCATGGAGAATGCAGCACATCTTCGGGTGAAGCTGGTCGCGGAGTGTGGCGTCGGACACAACTGGTTGGAGGCTCATTAACGTCGGCCTGGCGGTTATGCCTTGCTGGTTGCTTCAGGGCATTTCTTGTGGAGCATGGATCACAATTGAACACATTTGCAAGGTGGTATGCGATTACGTTAAATTGAGCGAGGAGAAGTTTTACTCATCCCGCCGCATTCGGGAAGGCGGACGAGAATACGAGATTAGCGATATAGAAACATAGGTGACAATGCGACGGTGTAACATGCAGCAGGGGAACCCTATTGTAGGGTTCCCCTGCTGCATTTATGGCTCAATATAGTAGTGCTAAAAGTTGGCCGGCGGTCAATATGGACACGATAACGTTATAACACCTTTTGCAATGCCTTGCCGCAAAATGCGTAAGAGGCATCGTCCCTAATCCTTCTGAAATAGTGGGCTTCCTTTTAGGAAAGATTTGCCGATGCAGGAATTGCAGCTCTGTTGAGGACGTTCTGATTTTAATAGGATTACCCCTTTCTTGCCGGGAGATGTCGGAATGGATAGTGTTGTTTGTTCCCCCTTACCGGCGTTCGTAGGTCAGGAAAGCAAATGGCTGAGCGAACTTTTCACCGCGAGGAAAGCGCTCCTGATCGATTAATTGCCATGATGAGCGATCCCACTGTGGAAAGTAGGTATCACCTTCGTAATCGGCATCAACCTCGGTCAGATAGATCCGTTTTGCCAACGGCAGCGCCTCAGCATAGATTTGCCCCCCTCCGATAATAAAAACCTCTTCGTCCTCCGCAAACCGCTGAATTGCCTCCTGCAACGAATGGGCCACGACGCACCCCTCTGCTTTAAAATCCGATTGCCGCGTAATGACCACATTGGTGCGGTTGGGCAGCGGACGCCCGATCGACTCATAGGTCTTCCGACCCATCACAACTGGATGGCCGGTTGTGATGGCTTTGAAGCGGCGCAGGTCTTCGCTGATGTGCCAAATCAGGCTGTTGCCTGCTCCGATCACACCGTTACGGGCAATGGCGACAATAATGGAGATCATGGTCTTATAGGTTGAGGGTGGTCAAATGGCTGAAAGGTGACAATGTTGTTAAACCTTTATACGGCGATTGGAGCCTTGATCGTTGGGTAGGGATCGTAACCCTCCAAGGTGAAATCTTCGTACTGGAAATCGAAAATCGATTTGACCTCCGGGTTTAATTTCATTGTAGGAAGTGGACGTGGAGTCCGCGAAAGCTGTTCATCGACCTGTTCCTGATGGTTGAGGTAGATGTGAGCGTCCCCCAAAGTGTGGACAAAGTCTCCGGGTTTTAGCCCGGTAACCTGTGCAATCATCATGGTCAGTAGGGCATAGGAGGCGATGTTGAACGGCACCCCGAGAAAGACATCAGCGCTGCGTTGATAAAGCTGGCAAGAGAGCCTCCCGTCAGCAACATAGAACTGGAACAATGTGTGGCAGGGTGGTAGAGCCATCTTCTCAATTTCGGCAACGTTCCATGCACTGACAATCAGCCGCCGTGAATCGGGATTGTTGCGGATCTGATCGATCAGTTGGGTGATCTGGTCGATGTGGCCTCCGTTCGGGGTGGGCCAACTTCGCCACTGATAACCGTAGATCGGCCCCAATTCACCGTTGGCATCGGCCCATTCATCCCAAATGGTCACTTTGTGATCGTGCAGGTATTTGATGTTGGTCTCCCCACGCAGGAACCACAACAGTTCATAAATGATGGAACGAAGGTGTACCTTTTTGGTGGTTAGTAAAGGAAACCCCTGACTCAGATCGAAACGCATCTGATAGCCGAAGGTGCTGATGGTACCGGTGCCGGTACGATCTCCTTTGATGGTGCCGTGTGCCTTGATGTGGCGTAAAAGATCAAGATAGACTTGCATGGAATTGAGTTTATGTCGTGTCTATTGTGTCGGTTCGGATATTCCGTTTCCTATTCTTGTTTTGCTCCTAAACTTCTTATAATGGCTTGTTAGGAGTTGTGGTCAAAGTTTCCAAGCAGGCTTTTTTTTATTTCTCCGGCCTCTCCATTCCCTGCCTCATTGCGTATCAAGCTCTGTTTTTGCTTGGCAAGATGTCAGAGCGAGGTTTCCTTTGTGGTGATGAGCTTCCTTCTTGTTTGATAACGACGCAAATCACAGAGGGCTTGTGTCAGTTTATCGCTGTGTGGTCGGGGAAGGGAATCAATTCAGTTTTTTTGTTTACACGGAGTCTCTTTTGTAGTTAAGCCTTTGTTTGGGGATTTATGGTTCACTGTTTGGGTAACGTTGCAATCGCAATCCTTCCGGGCCCAATGTGCCGAAGGTCGGATGTTCGATCCATTCGCCCAAAAAGGCGATCGTGCCGCCCTCTTGTAGCGGATATAGCTCTGCACAATGGATATGTCCACAAACAAACAGATCGGCTGGAGCAGTGGGGTGTTCCTGTTGGTAACGGTGTGCAAAACGGACAATGGGTTCCTCCTCCCCGCGAAATTTGTGCGATACGGGTCTCGATGCCCGGTTGGATTGACTCCAGCCGTGCCCCAACGAGATGGCCCAATAGGGATGCAGGGCGGAAAAGAGGGTGCGGAGCAGCTGGTTGCGGAATACGGCGGACAAGATACGCTGTCCTCTTGGGCGAGGCCCCAGCACATCGCCATGACCGATGACTACTCGTCGTCCACCCAGCTCAAAAAGCGTGTAAGGATTGTGATGCAGGGTGAGACCGCACTCGTCATGCAGGTAGCGGAAGGTCCAGATATCATGGTTGCCGCCAAAGAAGTGGATGGGAATACCCCGATCGCTCAATTCGGAGAATTTACCTAAGGTTCGGGTAAATCCTTTGGGAACGACATGTCGATATTCGTACCAAAAATCGAAAATGTCTCCGACCAAAAAGATCGCTTCAGCATCCTGCGCTGCCTGGTCAAGCCACTGGACAAATAGCCGTTCGCGTTTTTCCGGGTCGATTCCCGCAGGTAGGCCCAAATGAATGTCCGATGCGAAATAGTACATGGCTATTTGTAGTGTCTAAAACGGAAGTGACCTAAGCTCTTCCTCGGTGTAAAAGTGGATTGGACGCTGGGCTTATGCGCTTACAGAAGTCCGTTGAGACGGGTGCGTAACTGTTCGCCCCGCAGGTTGCGATCGACAATGTTGCCTTCACGGTCAAGCAAGATGTTCACCGGAGTGGCAGCTACGTTGTAACTCATGGCTGACAAACCGGTAAATCCGGCCGGGTCAATCACATTGATCCACGGGAGTTTCTGGGTCTGTACGGCCATCACCCAGTTGGCTTTATCATCGTCCAGGGCAACCTGATAGATCTCGAACCCTTTGTTTTTGTAATCCTTGTAGATAGCCTTCATCTCGTTGTTCATCGCGCTGGTGTTCGGATCGGTGATGGACCAGAAATAGAGCAATACCACCTTGCCGTTCAGATCCGACAATTTATGCTCCTGACCCAACATGTCCTGCAGTTTGATTTCGGGATGGTTCAAAGCTGCCTCGGCACGTTGCTGTCTGTTCATGCGCTGAGCCAAAGCTGCTGCGTCATCCATCTCTTTCAGATCGCGGAGCAGAGCAACCACATGGGGCGAAGCGGGATATTTCTTGCTGACAGAATCGGCTACCATGCGGTAGTAGATGCGGCTGTCGTTGGCATCAAACAGCGCCTCATCATTCGGCAGACGCTGGTAAAGCGCATAGACGGCGGTCATTGTGCCGGCATGTTTCACCAAAAAGGCGATGTGCTCCCGTTTGATCTTGACATAATGCTGCGTGTACTCTTGCAGCAGCGCTTCACGACGGGCATCGCTGTCAGGTGCTGTTTCCGCATACAGATTGCCCAATGAGTCAAGAGCGCTGATCCCCGTTGTATAGAGTGTGTTAAACTCCTTGAGCAATTTCGACTCTTCGGAGCCCTCCACCGTGTAATTGTGGCGAAGGTCGCACAGCGAGTTGATCTCAATCTTCTCTCCAGGAGAGGCGATCAACGGAATACGGCTCTGTTTGTAAACGAGGTTGTAAAAGGTGGGAGATGCATCCTCAGGAGTGACCGTAAAACTATAATTGCCGTGTTGGTTGGTTACCGTAGAGTCAACCACGGAAACACCTTTGGTCGTGATCATCTCCAGATAGATCGTGTCTTTGTTGATCCCGGAGAAGGTTCCCGATATGTGGGCTTTGTTTTTTTGTCCGCATGAAGCAGCCACTATGGCCATTGCTGACAGTAACAACAGTTTTTTCATTTCGAGGTTTTGGATTCTATGTCCCAAAAATACAATAAAATTTTAATAATTACGCCTCTGCTCTCCGTTTCGTTGCAGCTTTTTTGTCCGAATGGCTACTCAATCGAGACGTGGTGAATAGTTGGTTGGCTTCTCTACGGCGCAACTTCAGGCCGCTAAATCGCGTTTCCGGACAAAATCTATCTGCCCCAAACGGGTAACGATTCAACTCTTCGATCCTAACGACTCGCTGTCTCCTCACCATGCATCATACGGTTGCCGTAGTGGCCAATCCAATCGGATTTGCGCCGTTTGGGTTCGATGCTCTTTCCCCAGGCTGTCTGTGCTCTGCGACAGTTTGCATATTTTCGTATTAGACAATACAAAACAAGCCTCCCTGAGGAGACCTGTCCTTAAAATGATTTATCGCATGTTGTGCCGTTGTGCTGGAGTAAGGGCACTCTGTGTCTTTGCGCTTGTTCAACAGTGGCGGAAACGTGCAACCAATGCCTGTCTCCCAGAGCTGAGCGTCAAGTTAGGCGTCTCGGCATAGTCTATTGCTCGCGCCTTCGCTCTTACCGCTTTGTTGCCCTCCTTAGGTGCTTCACCATAACGCAATCGATCAGAAAGTTTCGAAACCGACTGTATCCGGCAGTTTTAGGCTGAGTCCGATGCGGTCCCATCTCAATTAAGCCGGGACAGCCTGTTTGTCTTGATAAGCCTCCAACCGACGTTTAATCTGGATCTCGAAATCACTCAGTACGTTCATGTAGTTGACGAACGCTTCGTAAGGTGAACCGTAAGGATTGAAGTAACTGTGCACGTCTCCATCCGAGAACCATTTGGTTGCCATGTAGTAGAAGTGGTCGGAACTCTGCATGAAACGCCAAACGTAGTTCAGATCGGGACTGTTGAGCTGGTGAACCTTATCTTTGAGGGCATAGAGTTTCGTGAAGGCCTCGTTTTGCAGTTCGTTCCCCAACCAGGCCGTGACATCACGCTCCTCATCAGCCCACGAAATGGGGTAGGGCGAATGGAGTACAGCAACCGGTTGGAACTCTGCAGCCACCTCGGATGGCGTAGCAAACCGGAGTGAACCGCTGTCAATGATGGCTCCGGGCAGGTAGCGCATGAAATCGAAGATGCCCGATTCGGCCCACTGGTGTTCGCCAAAGGTTTCATAATCCATGAACAGGTTGATCGTATCGCCGCTCATGTTCGGATCGGTGAGCCATCCCACATATTTTTCAACCGTTAGCGGCCATTCGTTCCAACTCTTGTTTGAAAAGCGGAAAGCGATGTCGTCGCTGAGTTTAAAGTTACGGAGCAGCAGCCGCAATTTTTGGTCCTTTGCGTTTGCATAGATGAAGTTGGGGCTCTTCCATCCGAGAATGTGTTTGGCACCTTCGGTCAGCATGGCTTCGAATCCCATTTCGGAGACCGTTTCGCCAATCGAATCGGAATAGATCAGCTCCGTGTTGCGGAAGACACGGGGACGTACCCCAAATTCCTGCTTAATGACATCGGAGTGCATTTTCACCTGTTCGATAAACTCATCGCGGTCGATCAGTGAGGCGAGCGAATGGGCATAAGTTTCACCCAAAAACTCTACGCAGCCGGTTTTGGCCAAAGCACGAAAACTGTCAAGTACCTCGGGCGCATAGGTGCGGAACTGTTCGATCGCCAAACCAGACATCGAGAAGGCTACCCGAAACTTGCCTTTGTGTGCCTTGATCTGGTCCAGCAACAGGGCGTTCATCGGCAGGTAACATTTCTGTGCGACTTTCTGAAGAATCGTCCGATTGGTCAGATCGTCCAGATAGTTGTGGTCCTTACCCATATTGAAGAAACGGTACCGTTTCAGCCGTAAAGGTTGATGTACCTGAAAATAAAAGCAGACGGTCTTCATCATGTGTATATCGTTTTTTGTTTGTCGTTTTATGATTTGAACAACGTTTGCCCAATGTTATAATATTCAGTTGCCTGCTTGGTTATGAGAAGCTGCTGGAAGAACCTCTTGTCAGCCCAAAGTCGAGATCTTGTTGACCTCATTGCCTAGCCTTTGCTTTCTTGCTTTGCTTCCGTGCGTCGCCTCCTTACTTTGCCTCCATGTCTTGCCTCCTTGCCGCTCCTCTTGTCTTGGTGCGCCTCTTGTGCTGCCCGGCTCCTTGCTTTTGCTCGTCTCCTGCCCTCGTCCTACGTCAGAGGACCGACTCGTAGACGCGGACAATCTCGCCGGCTGCATCCTCCCACCGTAGGTTGGTCGCTTCGTGGCATCCGCGCTCCGAGGACATCTTGGCTAAAGCCGGATATTTGACAAGTCCGTAAATGGCATCGGCCAGTGCGTCAACATCCCAGTAGTCGACTTTGATTGCGTAGTCGAGCACCTCGGCTACACCCGACTGTTTCGAGATGATGACCGGCACGTTCGATTTCATCGCCTCAAGCGGAGAGATACCAAACGGCTCGGAGACCGACGGCATGACATAAACATCGCTGAGGGCAAACATCTTCTGCACTTCGGCTCCCCGCAGGAATCCCGTAAAGTGGAACCGGTCTGCAATGCCCAGTTTGGCTACACGGCGGATAATGTGATTGAGCATATCCCCGCTACCCGCCATGACAAAACGGACGTTGTCGACCCGTTTGAGAACCTTGGCTGCCGCCTCGACAAAATAGTCCGGCCCTTTCTGATAGGTGATACGTCCCAAGAAGGTGACGATTTTATCATCAACTCCGCGCTTTTCGGTCTCATGCTCTTGAGCCGCGAATCGTACGGCGTTGTGTACAGTGACCACCTTTTCGGGCAGAATCCCGTATTTGTTGATGATGATGTTTCGCGTCAGGTTGCTGACCGCAATCACCCGATCGGCCTCCATCATGCCGGTTCGTTCGATGTTGTAAACCTGCTGGTTGATATTTTCTCCGCTGCGGTCAAACTCCGTAGCATGCATGTGTACAACCAACGGTTTGCCCGAGACGCGTTTGGCCGCAATGCCGGCGTAGTAAGTGAGCCAGTCATGGGCGTGAATAATGTCGAACTGGCCGGCCAAGTTTTTGGCTACCTGCGCGGCTACCATGGCGTAACGTGCGATCTCCTCCATCAAATTCGGTCCGTAGCTCCCCGAAAAGTTGTATCGCTCTTTCCATACATCGCCCTGCGTGGGGAAGCTGCCGGTCTGGCGTGCCTGCTCCGAATAGCTGGCATACTCTTCCGGAGAGATGTAGGGCACCATGTTCGAATTGATGTGTATGAACGTGAGTTTATCCCAGATGCTCTGTTGTTTCGGATCTCCGTACAGGGTCTCCACGTCCGACGCGTTGACGACGCGTACGAACTGCTGGTCTTCGTCGCCAAAGGCCTTGGGCATGACAAAGATCACCTTTACACCATGCTGGGCTAACCCTCGCGTCATGCCGTAGCAGGCAGTTCCCAAACCTCCTGCAATATGTGGGGGAAACTCCCAGCCGAACATCAAAACTCTCATCTGTCTTGCTTTTATTGTTGTTCCTCGTATTCCTTAATTCGTATCTTGTTGCTCCCGGTGGACCAAATATCGGCTATCCCAATAGCAACAAACTGCATCGCAGTAACTGTCGAGACGATCTACTGTCTGCTGTCCCTTATCGTCATTGTGACTATTGCCCTGTGTCCTCCAATTCATCTCAGGGGGGAGTCAGCTCCACATATTATTTCTAACAGATTATGCCTGTTACAATCGCTCGACCCCTTTTTTGACCTCTTTTCGTTTCTGTGTTTCTCCTTCTTTTTTCTCTCTTTTTCTCTTTCTCTCTCTTTCTCTCGTCCCTTTTCCTCGACTTTCCTCCACCACCCCTGTTTCGATTTTTGGGTTGGTTTCAATCAGCCTCGGAGGAATCGTTTTGCGATTGGGGCACGATGACCGGCCCTCTCTTTTCGGTAACCATTCCCAAGACTCTTTTTGTTGATAGCCGCCGTAATTCTCGATCATCTCGTTGATACGCAGGATGGCTCCGACACTCCACGCCTGCGAGAAGGCTCCACGTGCATCGAATGGTGGATCGCCATCGTAGATCTCCGAGATAGAGGCCAAACCGTTATCGCTGATATCCTCTTCGAAGTTTTTGATCAGTTCGATCGCTTCATTGCAGAAATCGGCCCCCTTGATGTTGAAGCAGGCTTGTGCATAGTGCTCCAGCAGCCAAGGCCATACCGTACCTTGATGGTAGGCCCTGTCACGGGTAGGCTGATCACCTTCGTAACGTCCTTCATACAGCGGGTTGCTCGGCGAGAGGGTTCGCAGCCCTTTCGGAGTGAGCAGGTGGCGCCGTACAATCAACAACACACCCAGAACCTGAACCTCATTCAACATGCGGTAAGGCAGCGAGCAGGCAATGATCTGGTTCGGGCGGATGAACATGTTTTGCCCTTGTTCGTCAACATAATCCGCAAGGTACTCTTCACTCTCATTCCAAAACAGCTTGAGGAACGATGCCTTGATCTGTTCGGGGATATCTTTCCATTGGTGCACAAAGGTGGTGTCCCGGAATTTGTGTGCCAGCTCCAGGGTGTAGCAAACAGCGTTGTACCAGAGTGCGTTGATCTCGACCTGATACCCATCGCGTCCGGTGACCGGCTTACCGTCCACAACAGCATCCATCCAGGTCATCGCCAAATCGGGATTCGAAGCCCAAACCAGCATGTTGTCGTGGATGCGGATATGTTCTCCGATGCCTCGACGGTAGGCTTTCAACACCTCTTTCATGGCGTGCCCGTACTGTTTCCAGATTACAGCTGCTCCTACATGCTTCTCCAGCGCTTGCAGGGTCCAGAAGAACCATAGCGGTGCATCGACCGAGTTGTAGGCACTGCCCATATTGGGGAACAGCCCGTCATGCATCTCGTTGACCATGGTGTCGATAACATCCCGGCAATCCTGAACATTCCCTTGGGTCAGGGTGATGCCCGGCAGCGCAATAAAGGTATCGCGGCCCCACCGTCCGAACCAAGGATATCCGGCTACGACTTCAGTGCGTTTGCCATGCCGTACGATAAATTGTCGTGCCGAATGGCGCAGACATGAGAAGAAATCGATTTTATTCGATCTCCGTGCCAACTCCTCGGCAAAAATCTCTTCGAGCTCTTCAGGTTTGGCTTGGCCGGTGGCGCAGGAGAAGATGATGCTATCCCCTTTGGCAATCTTCATGTCAAAATAGCCTGTGGTCAACAGATCTTCGTGTGCGGGGTATCCGCGGCGGGCCTCTTCCGCATATTCGAAGTTGTAGAACCAATCAGGTGCTGCAATGAATTCGGCTTCGGCACTTGTTTGCAGGTATAACCAGGGAAAACCGTCATACAAACGGTTGCAAACACCTCCGGTTACAGGATAGCTGTGCGTATCGGCTACCATATTGGCATGGGTGAGCTCGTGGCTTTTGCGGAATGCCAGGTAGGGGCGTAACCTCAGCCAGGTTTCAGACCGGGCCTCAAGCAGGGTGTAGCGAATCAGCAGTTGGGTTCTGCTGTGGATCCACAACAGCTCTTTGCGCAGGGTGACTCCACCCACCCGATAGGTGATTGTCGGGGTGGGGGTGTAATTGAAGTTAACAATGTATTTGTGTCCACGAGGCTCATACACGCCTGGGAAACGGTGGATGGCGAGATTGAAACTTTGGTTATGCTGAACGATCGTCTCGTCGATCGACGACAGCAATACATAGTTGTCCGCCTCCTCTTCGTTGCGTGGGCAGACGACCAGCCCATGGTATTTGCGTGTGTTGCAGCAGACCATGGTGGTACTCATGTAACCGCCCGCACGATTGGTGCTTAGCATCTCACGGCGCAGGGAGTATTCGAGGTTGCCCAACTCGTTTTTGTCAAAGTGTAGAACGCTCATGCGAATCAAATTTTCTTACTCGTAAATATAAATAAAAATATCAAGAAGAGTATGCTTTGAATCAAATATTAAATATTAATGTTAATTAAATGTGCAAAATGTCGCTTGTAAGGGCCTTTATGACGGTTTCGTCTGCTTTGAGATGGGTGCAACCCTGGGTATAGCTGATGGCTGGGGACGGAATAGTGAAAAGATCTGTACTTAGACGTATAAAATGGAATGAGCAATTTTGCAGTAAATATGGTATGGATAAAGATTATAGAGCTATGGATTACAGAACTTCTGCGAGATGACTGTTGCTCGGTTAGTGACAAGTATCGGAGATCGTATTCGGGAAGCAGTGATTCTGTGCCGGAATATGCGTCAGAATCGAAGAAGAGCGTTTGATGTGATTTTGGGGGACAGCAGTTTTAATAAAAAAATAAGCCTGGGTTGAAACCCAGGCTTATTGGTAAACAATGTTGAAGAATTTTATCATCTATTGTCCTCTACGAGTGAGGGAGATATTGTCTGTTAGGCCCATTTAACCAAAGCAAAGTCCATGCGGTGAGGCAGTTTTTCGTTTTTCGGGAAGACACGAATCGCAATGTCAAATGAACCGGTTGTGTCAGGGGTCAACGACAGCTTGTAGAAGACTAACGAACCCTCTTGACGTTCTACCTTCAATTCCCGTTTGGCAATAATATGAACGTTGTTATTGTCGATCTGGCTGGCCATGATCACCTCAACTCCGATATCCTCCGAACGCAGTGTGTCAACATCGATTACCGCCTCAATGTTGTATGAGTGGCCAATCATAATCGCCTCTTTACCCATGTCAAAACGTTGAACGCTTACGATACGTACTTTGTCCCATGCGTTGCTGACTTTCCGTTTCCAGGCGGCAATCTCCCGAGCCATTTGGAAGTTCTCTGCCCTCATCTTGGTGTTGCGAGCGAACAGCTTGTCGTAGAACCGCTCCTGATAATCGGCCAGCATACGGTTCGTGGTGAAGTTCGAGGCAATGTCGGCAATGCAGATCTTCACGGAGTTGAGCCATTCGTGCGGAATGTTGTCTGTGCCACGATTGTAGTATTTCGGAATAATCTCGTTCTCAATCGTGTTGTAGATCAGCTCGGCATCCAGTTCGTTCTGGAAGTTCTGGTCCTCAAAGGTGCGTTCCATCGGGAGCTTCCAACCGCCGCCTTCGTGGTAACCTTCAACCCACCAGCCGTCGAGTACGCTGAAGTGCATCGTACCATTCATAACAGCCTTTTCGCCGCTGGTGCCCGATGCTTCGAGCGGACGGGTCGGCGTGTTCAGCCAAATATCGACACCCTGTACCATGCGACGGGCCAACTCCATGTCGTAATTCTGCAGGAAGATGATGCGTCCTACGAAACGAGGCATGGCAGCCACCTCGACGATTCGTTTGATCAGATCCTGTCCCGGTTTGTCGTTCGGGTGTGCCTTGCCGGCGAAGATGAACTGTACGGGCCGTTCCGGATTGTTGACGATCGCATCCAGACGGTCCAGGTTCGTGAAGAGCAGGTGAGCTCGTTTGTAAGTCGCGAAGCGGCGGGCGAAACCGATGGTCAGAATATCAGGTTTCAGCATCTCCTGAATGCGGATCAACTGTGCCGGAGAGTCGAAACGGAACTGTCCGGGATCGCTTACCCGTTTTTTGATCTGGTTGATCAGCTTTTTCTTCAAAATCAGACGCTCTGCCCACAACTCTTCGTCAGGAATTTCGTGTGCCTTTTGCCATGCAGGAATATTATAGGATGGCAGTGAGAAGCCTTCCGGGAAATATTTAGCATAGAGACGGCGCATGTTCGTAGCACACCAGGTCGGGAAATGAACACCATTGGTTACATAACCGATATGCAGTTCATCTTTGAAATAACCGGGCCACATGCCACCGAGAATATCCTTGCTCACCTCGCCATGTAGCCAGCTGACGCCATTCACCTCCTGCGAGAGGTTGCAGGCCAGGAAGCTCATCGAGAACTTCTCGTTCGGATCATTGGGGTTGGTCTTGCCCAAGTTGATGAACTGCTCCCAGGTGATGCCCAGACGGTCCGGATAGTGTCCCATGTATTGACGAATCATCGATTCGGGGAAGGCATCGTGTCCGGCCGGTACCGGCGTGTGGGTGGTGAATAGCGATGAGGAGCGAACCACCTCCAACGCTTCACTGAACGATAATTTGCGTTTGTCGATCAGGTCGTGAATACGCTCGATGCCGATAAAGGCCGCATGACCCTCGTTGCAGTGGTAAACATCCTGGTGTACGCCGATCGTGTGCAGCAGACGCATACCGCCGATGCCGAGCAACATCTCCTGTTTGAGTCGGTTCTCCCAGTCTCCGCCGTAGAGGTGGTAGGTGATGGCGCGATCCTCTTCCCGGTTCAGATCGTGGTCGGTGTCGAGCAGGTAGAGCTCCGTGCGGCCGACATCGCACCGCCAAATACGTCCCGTAACGATACGTCCCGGTAATCCGAGCTGGATAGACAGCCAGTTTCCGTGTTCGTCACGTACTGGGGTAATCGGCAGTTTGGTGAAGTTCTGCGGTTCGTAGCTGGCCTCTTGGTCGCCGGCTGAGGACAGACGCTGGGTGAAGTAGCCGTAACGGTAGAGCAATCCCACAGCGATCATTGGCACGTTCTTGTCACTGGCCTCCTTGAGGTAGTCGCCGGCCAGAATACCCAAACCTCCGGAATAGATCTTCAGTGAAGAGTGGATACCGTACTCCATACTGAAATAGCCGATTTTGGGCCCTTTGGCCTCCTTCTTCTGATCCATGTAGGCTTTGAACTTCGCATAGGTGTTGTCCATCTTGGCCAGGAAGGTCTCATCCTTCTCCAACTCAACCAGACGCGAGTAGTTCAGTTTGTCGAGAAAATCGATCGGGTTCTTTTCGCAGGCTACCCACAGATCATAATTGATGTATTCCCAAATTTCGTATGCCTCGGGGTGCCAAGACCACCAGAGGTTTTTCGAAAGCTCTTCGAGTGGATGCAACCGTTTGGGAAGAGTCCGTTCAACCATCAGACGGGTCCACGTCGGACGGTTGCTGACCAACTGCTGCCGAACAAAGTTAATCTGTTCATCCTGGTTGCCACCCCCTTCGTACTCGAAGCCCGAACGGCGCATGGACATCTTCTCCAGAGCGATGTCGTAAGCATTCGCATAATAGGCAAAGAGGTTCTCCCAAAGGGCGATCTCAGAGGTCTTAAGGGCAGAGTTCTGGTATGTCGTGTAGTCGCGAGCGCTCATGTTGCTGAACTTTACGATCGATGAGGCGATGCGGGTTGTTACCTGTGCATCGTTGTCGTCGTTGCGGTCGATCACCTCGACCCCTTTGTGCTCCTTGCAATGCTCCGCTACCCACAAGCCGAAACCGGCCAGCGAAGTGGTGACGGTCGGAACCCCGAAAGCCACGCTTTCGAGTGGAGTGTATCCCCACGGCTCGTAATACGAGGGGAACACCGTAATATCCATGCCGCAGAGCATCTCATAGTAGTCTTTGTCAAAGATGCCGTCGTGGCCGTTGAGGTACGAGGGAACAAAGATCACCTGCACCGGACTTGACGGATCCATCAACTTGGTATCTTTGATCTTATTGATGATCGGGTCCCATTCCGGAGCAGACAGATAGTGAGTCGTGTTGCGAATGACTGACGAGTCGATCTGTGCCGATGCATCTTTCAGGCGAGCCTGCAGATCCTTGCGCGGTCCGTTGTTGCCTGCCGGTACTGTGATGCAGGCCAACACGGGACGTTTGAGCGCTGAGGCCGGGCCGTTGGCTAACTGAATCAGCGAATCAACAAAGACATCGATACCCTTGTTCTTGAATTCGTAGCGTCCGCTGGTGCCGACAATCAGTGGTTCGGCATCGTAATGGATGCCGAGGCAGATCTCGGCGATGGAGATCATCTGCTGGCGTGCCTCTTTACGTTTCTGTTCCAGCACATCGTCTGCCCAGACAAAATCGTCTTCGAACCCGTTCGGGGTGACCAGATCGACATCCTTGTGAAGCAGGTATTTGCATTCACGAGCCGTCAAATCACTGACCGTGGTAAAGCAGTCGTAATGTTCGGCTGCTGTCTTCTCCAGGGAGTGTTTGGCAACGACATTGAAGCGGCGAGCCAACTCGTCGGAATTCAACCGGGTCAGATCGCCATACAGCGGCATACCGTTGCCGGCAATGCAGCGGCCCATAACCGTCGCGTGAGTGGTAAAGACCGTTGCAATCTCCGGCTTCTTCTTCATCAGGTAGAGACCACCACTCGAGGTCATCCATTCGTGGAAATGACCGGCGATTTTATCTGCTGCCGTACAGAAGGCCTGCACGTAATTTTCAATGACTTTGGCAGCGGCATAACCGAACAGTACCGGTTCGATGTAATCCCACTGTCCGCTGATCGAATCGACCCGGTAACTCTCCCACAGCCGTTTCAGCACCTCGTCCTTGTGCGAAAAAAATTCAGTAAAGTCCACCAAAATGGTCAATGGACGCCCCTCGATCTTCCAGCGGCCGATGCGAATGCGGATGCCGGCCTTGAACATCGACTCCCGCCAATCTGCCAGCAGGGTGGGGTCTTCTTCAAATTCATGGTTGCCCTCTTCGCGGTGAATGTCCGGTCCGATCAGCATATAATGATCATGCAACTGCTCTGTAACGGTCAGGGCCTTGGTGGCGATGACCGTGTGAATGCCACCGACCTTGTTACAAACCTCCCAGCTCACCTCGAACAGGTAGTCTGGACTTAAATGGATCTCTTTCGTTGACATATTTTCTGTTTTTCTCAGTTTGTGATTTTCGTTCTTAGTTTGCCTCGCGATTGTCATTGAAAAGATGTTGACAATCGACTGTCAGAATTTCCCGAATGTAGCGGCCCCATTACGATACAGAGGCCTTAATCTTGTCCTGCTTACAAATATACATTTTTTGACGTTAGAGCGTTCGTTATCCGACAAAAAGATCAGAAATGATACCGTCAGAAATGAACCACCGCTCGGCCGGAATCCGATAGCATTGATCTTTCGCGGCTGCTGCCGGAGTTGATGTGTGAGAGCAGAGTTCCTTCAGTGCATCGGTTGGGCCAGTGATAAACTCTTGACCTGGTGTGAGTTTTAGTGGGGTTGATGAGGCTTCTGCCGGGCCGGAAGTACAGACCAAATCGCCCGTAGCGAGATGCCGTTGGGCCTGTTGCAGGAAATAGTGCAATCGCTCTGTTCCGAAGCGGGAGGCCAATACGGCGGTGTGTACCCCGTCCGAGGTTCTCAGATGGGTCATGAGATACTCATCGTATTGCATATCGGGAGTTAAAGTTTCACTTTCGGTCTGTTCGGCGGTTGGGGTACGTTCCAGGTATTGTCCCAAATGAGCGATATTCCATTGCCGCCGCTTGCCGTCAAAGGAGTGGGCCGAAGGCCCGATCCCCAGATAGGGGACCCCATGCCAGTAGAGGCTGTTGTGTCGGGCACGGCGTCCGGGCAGTGCAAAATTGGAGATCTCGTAGTGCTCATAACCTGCACCGCAAAGGAGCTCCCGTAGCAACTGATATTGTGCAAAGCTGCTCTCCGGATCGATCTCTTGGAGGGTGCCGCGTGCTTTGGCCCGACCAAAGGGGGTTTGGGGCTCAATGGTCAGATGGTAGGCCGAAAGGTGTTCGGGGCGTAGAGCAAGGGCCTGTTGCAGGTTGTCGCGCCACTCCTCCAGCGTCATGTGGGGCAGACCGTAAATCAGATCGATACTCAGATTGTCAAATCCGGCCTGCCGTGCCGCCCGAACCGCTTCAATTGCACTCCGGGCCGTGTGGCGACGGTGCATCCATTGCAGGTCCCGATCGTGAAACGATTGGATGCCGATGCTGAGCCGGTTGACCCCCTCCTGTCGCAATGCGGCCAAGTATTCCGGGGTGAGATCATCGGGGTTGGCCTCGACGGTGATCTCCTCCAGCAGTGCGTGAGCCCATTGCTGCCGGACCTGCCGGATGAATGCCCCTAACTCTTGTGGAGTCAGCAGGCTCGGCGTGCCACCTCCGAAATAGAGCATTTCAATTGAGGCCGTTTCGGGTAGCGAGATCAGCGTAGTGTACTGTCGCTCTTCCGATGTGGTTGTGTCCTGAGCGGGTTCCGACAAGGATGTTGACGAAAGAAGAGAGGACTGATCAGCAGGAGTTTGTTGTACAGCTGTTTTGGGAGAGACGCTATTGGTTTGGGTGATACGCATCTGCAATTCACGGTGCAGCATCTCCAGCAGCTCTTTGCGGCGGGTTAGCGAGGTGCCGGAGAAGAAGTCGCAATAGTAGCAGCGGCTTTTACAAAAAGGAATATGGATGTAGATACCTGCCATAATTTATGTGTTGTCCGTATGGACCCGTATGGGACGGTCTGCGACACAATCCGATCGTCAAAAACGCCTCTGCTTCTGTTCGCCCCCTCCCTAAAATAATTAACACTAATAATAAAAGCGTTCTCATTCATCTATCCCTAAAGGTTTGGGCCATGAGTGAGCATGCAAAGGGTGCACATTCCCAGGGGAGGCCTTCCAACGGAGCTGCTCGTGTTATTGGTAGCGTGAGCTGTCGGGCTTGCGACGTTCCCTCTTGTGACATTCCCTTGTGTCGATGCCCCGTGCAAAAGCAGATGACAACATCCTGCAAAAAACGGCACATGATGGGGTCAGCCGTTGTGCAAGTACTTTGCCTGTTCGAAAAAGTGTTATATTCGCGCACAACCCAAAGGCGCAACGAAAATTGTGTCGTTGATGCGAAACAGTCATTCGTCAGCGTGACGCATGGGCCGATAACGACTGCAAAGATAGCGATTTATGTGTAAGAAGGAGATCAAATACAGGACCGTGCTCAATTGGCTCCTCGGTTTGTGGAGTGTGGGGGTGCTTTATGGCTCTCTGGCTCCGGGCAATGATCTGCCCTCGGCCGGATGGTTCGATTGGATTCCCTATTTTGATAAGGTGGTTCATTGGAGCTTCTATTTCGGAGAGACCCTCTTGTTGTTGCTGCGGTTCAATCCTCACGGTTGGCGACGTGCAGCAGTGGTCTGTGCGGTGATTCTATGCTCCGGAGGGATCGAACTTATCCAAGGGGCCTTAGGCTATCGATCCAAAGATCTGTTCGATTTTATTGCCAATAGTTGTGGCGCTTTGTGTGGTCTGATCGCCGCTCCCGGGATCCGTCGTTGGATGATACAACGTCAATCCCGATCAAAATAATTTCCCAAAATCTCCGTTATAGGTGATAAAATGCTGATTGATAGCGAGAGATCAATTTTTATGAAATTTTAATATTTTGCATTGTTATTTTTGTAACAACGTAAAAAGTTACTATCTTTGCGGTGGTCGAAAAGGGTGGTGACGACCGCCAGATCGACCGGCCTGACACAAGGTTCGCCTTCAACAGGCAGAAGTATTGACAAAGGACGTATCAACTTCAAAAAATAAAACATTATGGCAATTGATTTGAGCAAGTACGGTATCACCGGCGTGACCGAAATCGTACACAACCCTTCTTACGAAGAGCTGTTCAAGGAAGAGACCAAACCCGGTTTGGAAGGCTATGAGAAAGGTACTCTGACCAACATGGGCGCTGTCAACGTAATGACTGGCGTTTACACCGGCCGTTCGCCCAAAGACAAATTCTTCGTAATGGACGATACCACCAAAGATACCATTTGGTGGACCTCTGACGAGTACAAAAACGATAACAAACCGCTGAGCCAGGAGAGCTGGAAAGTTCTGAAGGCTTTGGCTGACAAAGAGCTCTCTAACAAACGTCTTTATGTAGTGGATACCTTCTGCGGTGCTAACGAGAACACCCGCCTGAAGATCCGTTTCATCATGGAGGTTGCTTGGCAGGCTCACTTCGTAACCAACATGTTCATCCGCCCGACCGCTGAGGAGCTGAAAAACTACGGCGAACCCGATTTCGTTGTATTGAACGCTTCTAAAGCTAAGGTTGAGAACTACAAAGAGCTGGGTCTGAACTCTGAGACTGCAGTTGTATTCAACCTCACCGAGAAGATGCAGGTTATCATCAACACCTGGTACGGTGGTGAGATGAAAAAAGGTATGTTCTCTTACATGAACTACCTGCTGCCGCTGAAAGGCATCGCTTCAATGCACTGCTCAGCCAACACCGATAAAGAGGGTAAAAATACCGCTATCTTCTTCGGTCTGTCTGGTACCGGTAAAACTACGCTGTCTACCGATCCGAAACGTCTGTTGATCGGTGATGACGAGCACGGTTGGGATGACGAAGGCGTCTTCAACTTCGAAGGCGGTTGCTACGCTAAGGTGATCAACCTCGACAAAGAGAGCGAGCCCGATATCTGGAACGCTATCACCCGCGATGCACTGTTGGAGAACGTAACTGTACGCGAGGACGGTTCAGTTGACTTCGCTGATAAATCGGTTACCGAGAACACCCGTGTATCTTACCCGATCTATCACATCAAGAACATCGTTAAACCGGTTTCGAAAGCAGGTCCTGCTGAGAAGGTGATCTTCCTCTCTGCCGATGCATTCGGTGTACTGCCTCCGGTTTCAATCCTGACTCCTGAGCAGACTCAGTACTACTTCCTCTCTGGCTTCACCGCTAAATTGGCAGGTACCGAGCGTGGTATTACCGAGCCGACCCCGACCTTCTCAGCTTGCTTCGGTGCAGCCTTCCTGTCATTGCACCCGACCAAATACGGTGAGGAGCTGGTTAAGAAGATGAAGAAGAGCGGCGCTACCGCTTACCTCGTAAACACTGGTTGGAACGGTACCGGCAAACGTATCTCGATCAAAGATACCCGTGGAATTATCGATGCAATCCTCGACGGTTCGATCGACAAGGCTCCGACCAAGATGATCCCATACTTCGACTTCAAGGTTCCGACCGAACTGCCTGGCGTAGATCCGAAGATCCTCGATCCTCGCGACACCTATGCAAATGCAGCTGATTGGGATGTTAAAGCCAAAGATTTGGCAGAACGCTTTATCAAGAACTTCAAGAAGTTCACTGGCAACGAAACTGGTAAGAAACTGGTTGCTGCCGGTCCGAAATTGTAATTCATGGTAAAAGATGCATAAGCCGGGCGGGGCTGTCACAACAGTGACAGCCCCGCTTTTTTTATGCGTGTTTGTGCGGGTCCGATTTTATGCGTGTATGCGCGAGTCCCGAACGTACAGAGTGTACATTCGGCGGCGGAGCTGCCGAATGGTTGTGTTGGGTTGTCCCCGAAAGTCTGCAGGTAGCGCGTTCGATCAGGACCGAACCTATTGATTGGCGTAGGTGTCGGATGAATTGAGCAAGAAAGGATTCGTGGATTATTGTTTCGTGCCTCGCAGCGTCAGATCGTCTATGCGAAATGAACCGTTGGAGATGAACCGTAGCCGCAGATTATCGGAGGCCGGAATGGCTGAAGATACGGTACACAACATCCAGTCGGATCCCGACTGATAAGAGTAGGAGAGAGGTGTACCATCGTCAGCCGAGCCAGCATCGGCCGCGTAAAGTGTGAGTTGGGATGGATCGAATGATCCGGTCATGGAGTTGAGTCCAAAGGTAAAAGTGAGCGATGAGTAACCGGTGGTGTTCAGCCCTTCGATGTTAAATTTGTTCCCGCTCGACAACAACAGGTAGTTGCCGCCCGAAGCGTTGTTGTAGCCGGTTGAAGCATATTCCGTTTGGGCCTCGATCTTCCCTGATCCCGAAAAACTAAAACCGCTTTCGGGTTGATTCTGCCAATCAGAATAGACCAGGACCAATTTGGCCGGACTGACGGGCGTGTTACCGAGATTTTCCGAAAACAACGTCTCGCTTTGACCGGGTCCCGGTGTGACTTGACCTCCAGAGTCGTTCGGAAATGTAATCTCCATCTCCTCATTAGTCACTGCTGTCGAAACCGATATTGAGATGGTCGCCTCTCCTGTCGCAACGGGTTGCGGTTCAGCTTTGATCGTGATGCTGTACAATCGTTGCCCCTTGAGTAGAATCTCTTGTTGATACTCTTTGCCGTCAGCTGTAATGGTTAACGTAGCATAACCAGCCGGAAAGTATCCCGTTCGTGTGGCATCGGCTCCCGAGAAATCGAGGCTACCCGAAGTACAATCGATGCGTGTCGAGTAGGTTGTGTATTGTGCTTTGAACTCGTCCGTATAGCTGATGATCACGCCGGCATTGGTCTGCACGCACTCCATGGTGAGATTTTTCGTTTCACCGGCCAGGAGGCTGAAATCTTGCGAATCGCCATACACAGGAGTGTCAAACGCCGGAGCAGTAAAAGGTTGTGAATATACATTTACGGTATAATCACCCTCTTCCAATGTCAGACTTGGTGAAGTGTTGGACCCGATGGTCGGTAGCTTTTCGACAATCTCTTCGCCTTGCAGTACCTCGAGGGTAAATGAGGCGAGATCCGGTGTCGCTTTGGTGTTGGCAGTGCGGGTGATCAGATCGATGTGATCATCCATTTCCAGTTTGATGTTAAGTGTTCCTGCGCCATGAGAGGTGCCGCGATCTTTGCTGCATCCTGTACCGATCAACAGCAATAGCGCTGCAACAGGTGCTAAATGTGTAAGTTTCATATAGGGTTTGGGTTAAGGTACGTTCATGGCTGTGGACAGATGTTTCATGGGATCTGTCTGTGCGGGACAATTCCTCTTTCTATGTTGTTAGAAAGGTGTCGGCTTTGACTTTATATTTATAATAAAAGGTGCGAAGCGGTATCTTTGGGCACATATACGATCAAAGGCAGCCATCGTTGTAGAGCACTATACGCACGCAGAGCTGCAAAAGTGGATGCAAAGTGTGGCGATGGTGCTACTGATCGCTGCCTTGTCGACCCAGAGTATATGTAATCGAGACGATCTGCCTGTTTGGGCCGTCTCGGCTAAAATTGCTTAATCTTTGAGGTAGTATTCCACCGTGGTGACCACCCGTACTGTTTTAATGTAGGGGGTGTTGGCATCTCGGTCACTGATGGAGAACTGCCCTTGATAGGCGGTACGAATCTTTCCCAGTTTGCTTTTCGAATCGTGTGCAAATTTCTCTGCCGTAGTCCGGGCATTGGCCGTCGCCTCTTCGATCATTTTGGGCTTGATGTCGTTGAGCCCGGTATAGAGAAATTCGGTCCGGTATTGGTAATCTTCGCCTCCAATGGCGACCCCTTGTTTGAGCAGATCGCCTTGTCGTTGCATCAGACTGCGAACCAAATCGACATTGCCGGTGGCTACGGTCAATACCGTAGTGATATTGTAACGATAGGTGCTGGGGTTGTAGCTCCCGTATCGATCCGCCTTCAGGTCGACCAACTGCGAGGGAGATACCGTAATCTCCTTTTCATCTATCCCGTTCTTTTTGAGGAAGGCGATGATGGTGGCATTGGTCTTTTCAATGCTGTTGTACAATTCGGGCAGGTCGTTGCCGATCACCTTATAGGTCAATGGCCAAATGACGCGGTCCGCTTTGACCTCCTGTTCCGAGAGCCCTTTGACCGTAACCACACGTTCACTCTCCTTGAAACGGAGAATACCGTTGCGGAGCATCCAGCCCAACAACACCATTCCCAGCGCAAGAATCGCTGCACTGAGAAGCAGGGTCCTGACTCTATTTTTGTCCATAGCTGCACAATTTTTATCCAAGGTATGTTTTTTTAAACAATATTCCAAATAGACCAATTTTTCTTCTATTTAGTCCAAAGCGATTGGAAACTCTTCGAGGCACTGGAAAGTGCGATCAAAATATGAAAAAAATCCAGGATTGCCATATCTTTGGGTCCAGAAAAGAACGGGTACACAGTCTGACCGTAACGCGGCATGGCATTCGGTGCATAGCTGTTGGGTGTTGAAGTATTTGACAGTTAGAGTATATACCATAACAGTGCCTTGCACCCTGTCGGTGACGTAAGCGATTTGTAAGTCTGTTTGCAACGATTTCATGTCGTTATGCATCTATATTATAGGTCAAATGCTACGGAAACAAAAACGATGATGCTGTTTCCAAGCAGTTGTCAGTTGTAGTCTTTTGACCACTACAAATGGCTCGTGAAAGGGAACCGTGAGAGCTGACCGAGTATTGCAATGAGAAATCGAGAAGAACGGATCTCAATTTGCAAGAACAGTCCGTATAGTTCAGCTAATAAATAAAAAGTGAATATGAAACGCATTATAGGATTGAGTCTGTTGATGGGGATCGCTCTGTTGAGTGCTCTTCCGGGGTGGGCCCAAACGCAGGCCTCGAAGCAGGATCGCAAAATCAGCAAGCAGGAGCAAAAAGAGATTGCTCAACAGCAGGCTAACCAGCAGTTTGAAGTTGCACGACAAGCGTTGAAAGACAGTATGTTTGTGGTGGAGGTGGATCGGATTATCGGGCAGCTCGGCCGCACCGTCTATGTGACCCCGAATGAAAATTTTGTCTTGATGAATAAAGATTATGCCTCGGTGCAATTGGCTGTGTTGTCGGCTTTTGCGGGATTGAATGGCGTAGGAGGTGTCACTTTAGCAGGACAAGTTTCAGACGTGCAGGAGCGCATTGACAAACATGGAAACGTGACCTGTCAATTCCGGGTACAAGGAAATTCGATTTCGTCGACCGTCATCGTAACCCTGTACCATGGTGACAATCAGGTCTCTGTGGTGATGAATTCGACCTTTAGCAATGATCGAATTACCTTCTATGGCAGACTGGTGCCGGCGCCAACCTCGAACGTGTTCAAAGCCCAGCCGAACATTTTGGTTTGGTAAAATAGTCCTGCCACCGCTGTGCGAAGAAGAACCTACGATTGTAGGACGGTGTGGCTATCCAGACCAATGCCCGACGTAGCTTGGGGCGATCTTGTGAAGTGGGCTGGTTGCAATTTTTGCCAGATATCAGAAGCCTTTTGTGCGTTGGGACGAAATTTTATAATGAAATTCAGGGCGTAACGAGGTTTTGTTGAAAAAAATGGTTACCTTACTTACGCCTACTAACAGTTAAACTTACCTGCAATGAAAAAGATAGTGTTGTGTAGTCTATTCCTGATCCTCGGAGTGGGCATGTCGTTGGCTCAAACCAACAGTACGGATAAATCAAGCAGTGAACAGCGGAAACTCCTCGAAGCCCAGGAGGGGGCAAAAAAATTCCAGATTGCTAAATTGGCCTTGAAGTCTCGCAACTTTGTGTGGGAGTTTTATGACCCTCGCAGCACGGACAAATCGAAAATCTGTTATAATTTCATGCGTGTGCAGGGCGATTCGATCTTTTTCCAGGCCGCCTGGTCGGCACAGGGTATGCGGCGTGAGGGGTTCCGTCAGAGTGTTGGTAAAATTGATACCCTAACCATGACTCCGGATAAAAAAGGCAATATCAAGGTTACGTTGGTCGCCCAGATGACCGACATTCAGAGCGCATGGCGTTCTACCTGGACCTTGACCCGTACCTTCAAGCTGTTCCGGGGTAGCAACTATGCTCCGTGGATCGGAAGTTGGGTTGGCTATATCGTGTTGCCATCACAGTCCAATGCAGTACAATTGAATGGTTCTATACGGCAAATTGTCCCGTAGTCTCAAACCCATTTCCTCCTCCATGGGCTGGGAAACAGGGCCTGAGTGAACGATCATTAAATTTTTTCGAAGAGCGGACGACTGCGTGTGGCCCTGAACTGTTTGGGAACGTTGGGCAGGTGTTGAGCATTTGAAGAGTGCGTTTAGAAGCCCCCAATAGGGGAAAGGCAACGTTGTACGGTCGGACGGTAAAATAAACTATAAGAGCGAGCTTTACAGCGCAATTTGCTGTGCGGCTCGCTCTTTTTGTGTGAGTTGTTTTACGGGTACTGAGTGTCGTTGCTTGACGTTTCCCGGGAAGTGTGTTTTTGAAAAGGGGCACGCTGGTTCCCCTCGCGATGGGATTAGTCTCCCTTTTTATGCAGGTGGGGCTTTAGTGAAGGGGTGTTTCCGGGAGTCTGTTTGTTGTCCCGTTGTCGCTGGTCCGGCTTGCCGGTCGATTTGGCAATTCGTTTTGGTCCTGGTTTGATGCCCATAATTTTTTGTTTTTTAAGTTACACCATTTAATCCTCCAAGATACATGCCAATTCTTCCGTTCTCTTCAGTGGTGCTGAGAGTGAAGGGGGTAAGTAAAGATGATTGTGAAGTGTTATTGAGCAGTGTGTCTAGTTGCGGTAGGGGTGAGGTATGATGGATCTGGATGAGATTTCGAGGCGAAGGGAGGAGTTGCACTACGGAGAGCAGCCATCTGCATAAAAGAAAAAAGGTCGCGGACCCAAATTGGTTCGCGACCTTTTTTATAAGAATGTGTTCAAATGTTATTTGTACAGTCCGCCGTAGTTTTTGCAAGCGCGGTAATCAGACCCTTCGGGATCCATACCGAAGGCTGCCCAAGCGCTCGGACGGAAGATCTTCGATTCATCGACGTTGTGCATGCAAACCGGGATACGAAGCATCGAAGCCATCGTAATCAAGTCGGCACCAATATGCCCATAGCTGAATGCACCGTGGTTGGCACCCCAGTTGTTCATCACTGAATAGACATCCTTGAAGGCCCCTTTGCCGGTCAGACGTGGAGCGAACCAGGTGGTCGGCCAGCAGCGGTCGGTACGTTCGTCCAAAATTTTGTGTACTTCAGGATCCAGTTCGACGGTATAACCCTCGGCCAGTTGCAGTACCGGACCCAGCCCTTTGACCAGGTTCAGGCGGATCATCGTCACCGGCATACCGGCTTTCGATACGAAGTGTGAGGAGAATCCACCGCCCCGGAAGTAGTCACGGTTGGCAGGATACCAAGTGGTTGCCTTCAAGCATTTTTCGGCCTCCTCTTCGGTGATCTCCCAGAAGGGTTTCATGGCTGGCTGACCGTCACGTGTCTCCTGACCGCTACCGTCCAAACTTGCGGCACCCGAGTTAATCAGGTGAATGAATCCGTTGGCTGCGGCTCCAGTCGGACGTTTGCCGGTAACGCGCTCAACAGCTTCAGGACTCCAGTAGGTACGAACGTCGGCGAATACCTGTGCGCTGCCACTCAACAGTTTGCCAAACAACATGGCTACACCATTCAGCGAGTCATTTTCGGTAGCCATCACAAAGGCTTCCCGAACACCGTTCCAGTCAAACGAGGAGTTCAACATCGCCTCCGCAAAGTCACCGTTTGGCAGGTGATCGGTCCACTGACGTTGACCCTGGAAACCGGCTGCAATGGCGTTGTGTCCCAAGGCCTCCTCCTTGAAGCCCATCTCCAGCAGCTTCGGATTGCCGCACATCAGGTCACGCATGATCATCATCATCTTGACAATGTACTCCCAGTCGGCATCCTTCTGTGCACGGCTCTTCTGTTTGGCAGCGGTATTGTAATCTGTGCCTTCGTTAACTTTGCAGTACTTTTCAGTCCAAGCCATCGCCTTCTTGAACTCCTCTTTGTCGTAGATGCCCTCGTCTATGCGGCGGATAATCTCCACCTCATCGACCGATTCGTTGCGCATGCCCAGATAGGTCTGGAAGAAGTCCGTATCGACGATTGAACCGGCAATACCCATGGTAACCGAACCAATCGAGAGGTAACTCTTGCCACGCATCTGTGCTACGGCAATACCGGCACGGGTGAAACGCAGCAGCTTCTCTTTGACATCCTCAGGGATGGTCTGATCGTCTGCATCCTGCACGTCATGGCCATAGATGCCGAAGGCAGGCATGCCTTTTTGGTTGTGGCCGGCCAATGCGGCTGCCAAATATACAGCACCCGGGCGCTCGGTACCGTTGAAACCCCAAATGGCTTTGGGCATACGATCGTCGTAGTCGATCGTCTCGCTACCGTAACACCAGCAAGGGGTAACCGAAATGGTCAGCCCTACGCCCTCTTTGCGGAACTTCTCGGCGCATGCGGCAGCCTCCGGAACACGACCGATGGTCGAATCGGCAATCACACACTGAACAGGAGTGCCATCGGTATATTTCAGGGTTGAGGTGATCAACTCGGCCACATTCTTGGCCATGTTCATCGTTTGCTCCTCAAGCGATTCACGAACGCCTCCCTGGCGGCCGTCAATGACAGGACGGATACCCACTTTGGGGTTCTCTCCGATAAATCTTTTTGTCTGCATGGTAATGAATTTATGTGTCTATTTATCAATATCTTGATCTCCGGACGATAGATGCTGATCCGGATCTTACTTATCATACAAATATAAAAAAATATCTCGAATCTTTTTCCTTGTGGGTGAGAATCTTGGTGGATGGCCGAACGGTGGAACGGATCGATTCCCGTGCAGTCCATATTCTGGGAGACCTTTGCAATGATGTAAATTGGCGCTTGCCTAGTCCGGAAATGGGTATGGTCCGGAAATGGGCGTGAGGCAATGGAAGGGTACAGCAATGAAACGGGTCTCAATGCCTTTTTCGATAGCGGATGCCGGCCCAGGTGATTACAGCGCTCGTGATGACGACCCCAATGACAACGGGTAGCATAGCAACTTCTCCGCTTCCTCCGTACGAGTGTAGCCCGGAGAGGTAGTAGTTGACGCCAAAAAAGGTCATCAATACAGTTGCAATGGCCACCAGTGACAGGGAGGCAAAGGCAAAATCGTTATTCAGTCGTGGAATGTGGTAAGAGTGGGTAATGAAGGCGTAAACCAGTAGGGTGATCAGTGCCCAAGTCTCTTTAGGATCCCATCCCCAGTAACGTCCCCACGATTCGTTGGCCCAAATGGCTCCGAGGAATATTCCGGCGGCCAGTAGAACCAGCCCGATCCATAGGGACAACTCGCCGATGATGCGCAACTCTCGCCGGGGATGGCCGACAATGATCGCCAGAAGTGAGGCCAGACCGGTGATGGCTCCAATACCGAAAAATCCGTAACTGGCGGTTATGACCGATACATGGATCATCAGCCAGTAGGATTTGAGAACCGGTACCAGGGGTGTGATTTGCGGATCGAGCCAGTTGAGGTTTGAAACGAACAGAATGACTCCGCCCATTAGGGTGGCCAGCGCGAGGGTCAGCGTAGAGCGACGGGCAAAGATCAATCCGGCCAGGACCGTGATCCATCCGACATAGACCATAGATTCATAGGCATTGGTCCAGGGGGCGCGTCCCGAGATGTACCATCGTAGCCCCAAGCCGACACTTTGCCATAAGAAGAGCAGCACGATTAAGACCGTCAGCAGTCGGGGTAACAGGCACGCTTTTACATGGCAGCGTTGGAGTGGAGGCCTCCATAAGGATACCAGTAACAGCAAAAAACCGAGCAACAGATATCCCCGGAAGGCGGTACGGAAGATGTCGGCGTGATTGTAAAAGAGTTCGGCATTGATTTGTGCCGGAGTCGGAAGCGTTCCTGCGGCCCCCTTTTGTTGAAAGTGTTCGATGGCTTTGAGCAGACCGAGTCGATAAGCTGTCGCCGTGTGAGTGGAGTCGTTCAACGCTGCTATGTAGGCAGGAAGTGTTTGGGTAATGAATAACGAATCTGCCTCCGGCAGACCGCACAGCTCATCCCCAACCGAGTACCATCCAAGACGGGAGAGCGCGCTGCCTTCTCGCGATATTGTTGAGTTTGCTGAGGAGTGGGACTTGTTGAGACTATCCTGAAGATTATCTCGATCGGCACGAGTAAGCTCCGAACGGACAGACTCTTGGTCGGTTTGCTTGGAGAGGTGCGTAGATTGGGCGGTGGGGGAGGAAAGTGGCGTTGAGGGGAAAATCGCCACCATCTTGCCGGATAGCAGGTTGTAGAGGATATTGACCTTTTCGTCCAGTTTGATCAGCTCTTTGTCCCGTTTGTTGCGCAGGCGGACTGGTTTGGCATAGGCCGCCTCAATCTGATCCGACAGGATGTAGTCTCCATGACTTGTGAAGAGTTCGGACAAGGCCAGATACCGGTTCAAAGGGGTGCCCGAGGCGTTGTGGTGGGCCTGTTGTTTGTGCCCTTGTCGCAGCTCTTTGATCAACGATTTGTCACTTACTCTTAATAGGGGCTCGTGGGTCCAGCGAGTCGGATCATATAGCAGAGACAAGAGCCAACGTGTGCCGTCCAGTTGCCGGTAGTGATCTCGATGGTATAATTTCCGGAGCAGTTCGGAGGCATATGTGTCGATCGGTTCGATACGGCCTTGAGGCGTCTGTACAAGTATGCGGCCAAACCGGGTAACCTCTTCGTCAGAGAGATGCTTTAGGGATGCGGGCCGATTCAACGGAACATGGGAAGCAGTGCCCTGCGGTATCGGTGATTGCTTTGTCCCGATAATGGAGTCAGCTGCAATCGATGCCGCAGAATGTGGAGAGGAACCATCTGCCGCAGATCCGAAAACGGGCGTTGCCGAGCAGATCCATAGGAATAATACGGAGACCAACACACTTACCCGCACCCGCCGCCGTGGCAATTGCAGGGTATCGAATGCCGACGGAACCTCTGTTTTATAACTGTGGCGGTGACGATGAAGCAGGTGGCGGAACATGGCGTTACGTAGCTATTGCAAAAAGGTTTGTTGTGGAACATGGTCCCGTGTACGAAAATACGAAAATAAAAACTCCTGTGCCATACGACACAGGAGTTTTATTCGGACCGTCAGCGCCTTTACGCGTTTCTGAGATCACTTTAGGGCTGTATAGGCTCGTCAGGTTTGCTTGTTCCTTATAATAGGAAAGAGGCTTGGCGGATCGGTACTATTTGGTGATATCGCTCGATTGGAACTCGATGATCTGTTTTTTGCTCTTGCTCGGATCATTGATGGTTACTTTCGAGAAGTCGCCGCCGTGAACATCATCCAGAACGATGGCCGGACGATAGTCTGGTTTCTCAGCGGTCAGTGTTACGTTGTCGAAGGTGATCCCTTTGGCGTGACGAATGTAGAAGCCCCATGCTGGCAGCTCTTTGAATTGCGAGAACTCCGGATATGCGGTCGGCATCTCGGGAATGGCCTTGAGCGATTTGGCATCGGTACCCACTTTAGCATAGTTGGGGTTACCGCCACCCGGATAGACGATCGTTACGTTGCGCAGGGTCACGTTGGTAATGTACTGCTCGGGCAGACCTACGATCGTCGCCGGCGAGATGTTGCGGGGCAGATCCTCTACCGGACCTTCGTACTCGTAACCAGCGTCGGGTTTGCCGGCCGGAACCTCTGCGTAAAGGTTCGAAACGGTTACGTTGTTGAATTTACCCTTTTCGCCTTGATAACGTTCGCCGATACGGAAGAAGATAACATTTCCTGTGTTATAAGAGGAGAGGCTGTCCACCGTTACGTTTTCAACCACACCACCGTCAACTGCCTCGAAGGCCAGAGCCGAACGGTAGGTGTCATAAACCTTGATGTTGGTCAGTTTGACATTGCGGAAGCCTCCGCGAGATGCCGTACCGAACTTCACGCCGCTGGCACTCGAACGAGCAACACAATGGCTGATCTCCACATTCTGGCAGATGCTGTTCGGATCATGTGATTTGAGGCAGATCGCATCGTCCGTTGCGTCGAAGAAGGAGTTGGTCAACTTCACACCGTTGCAATCTACGATATCGATACCGTCATTGTTCCAGAAAGCTTTGCTGTCCACCGTGATGTTGTCGATGTTCAGGTTCTGGCACTGGTCGTAAATCTGTACCCAGAAGGCTGAATTTTTCCAGGTTACGTTGTTGATTGCAACGTTCTTGCACTCGCGCAGATAGATCAATGTCGGACGGTTGGCTGCACGGTCGTAGTTGAGGTTATCGTTGATGATCCCCTTCTGAATCTGATCAGCATAGTTGTATGCGGTCTCACGACCCTGACCGTCGATGACTCCACGGCCTACAATCCCGATGTTTTCAGCACCGTTGGCCAAAATCAGTCCCAACCAGGTTCCCTCGATCTTGCGATAGTCGTATGGGTTGGTAGATCCCAGCAGAACGGCACCCTCGTTGAGCTGGATCGTTACGTTGCTTTTCAGCTCGATCGATCCGGTCAGGTAACGTCCGACGTAGAATACCAAACGACCACCACCATTTTCGTGAATGTAGTCGATCGCCTTTTGGATAGCGGTTGTGTTCAATGTCGTACCGTTTGACTTGATGCCGAACAGCGAGGCATTGTAGTCCTTGGCCTGTGCTCCGATGCCGGCCAGCAGCAACAGCGAAAGAATCAGGGCTTTTGTCTTTTTCATGTTCTAAAGGTGTTTATTTGTTATTGTTGTTTGTTTCTCGGTTTGTCTTTTGTGTATGATTGTGAAGGTGTTGAAAAGCCTTTCCCAAATCCTATTTGTGATACAGCGTGACAGGACCGGCCATGCCCATCGACTGTACGGGCTGGGGCCGTCCCGGACGGTTGGTCCATTGCTGTGCAATCCGGTTCTCTTTCCAGGTTTGCAGGTAGTTGCCCATCGTGGTGGTCACGGTCACCTCGATTCGGTTCCACCCTTTATGCAGCACCTTCGAGAGGTCGTAAATGCGACGCCCATACCAGCTCGTTCCGCAATCAACGCCATTGACCTTCAGTGAAGCAACACCGTAAACCTTACCCAGGTTGAGTACCATTCCTTCCGGATCGTCCACTTCGACATCGGTACGGTAAACTACATCGCCGGTAAAACTCTTCCATTCGGTATCTTTCAGATCCTTCAGCGTGTCGGTAGTGGCTGTTTTGATCCAATGCTCGAGGCTGTGGTGGAACTCAAGGCTCCAATCGCTCAGCGTGGTGCTGTCGGCTCCCGAGGTGGGCAGGGGTGCCCATACCGGGGCTTTCTTGTTGTTGTCGCGGTCAAAGACAATCATGCGGGCATCGGCCGGACCCAGATCGAGGGTCATGGCCCCCGCTTTGTCCAGCGGCAGACGATAGCGCTCGCCATTATCCAAATTCCATACCCATGCGTTCATGCGAGTCGCCTCCTGCGGGAAGGTCAGTTTGGTCTGGTGGCTGTTGTGCAGATGGGTGTTGGTGAAGAAGTAGATCCGTGAGCCATCATCCCGTACAAAGAGGTTGGCCATAACAAATGGATCGGGACTCTCGATCTGAACGGTCGGCGTAATGCCGTACTGTTTCTGCACGCCGGCATACCAGGTGATAAAATCGTTGTCTGCCGGTTTCTCCAGATGGATGAACTGTTCGGGCATGGCCTGCAACTTTTCGATCCAGGCTTTGACCTCTGCATCACGTTTCTCGTGATCTTTCCAACCGAGCGATTTGTAGGGTACCGTCTCAACACAGAAGATGCGGCCACCTTGTTGTGCAAATTCGTACAGCTTGGCCAGCGTTTCGGGATTCATACGCTCAACACCGACTAAGAAAAGATTTTTGTAGCTGCGGGGACCGTAATGCAACATTCCGTCAGAGATGGTTGATGCGCAGATCAACGGTTCGGAGATGTAGTCGGTTCCGTTGCCATTCTTGTTCATGGCCTCCCAAACCAGCGACTGGTAGGGTTTGTTGATCGACGAGGGGAACGGCTCGTTCTGCATGCCCATCGTGGTCCACATATCGGATACCGGCATCAGGATCGCGATATCGGCATACATATCGGCATTCTGCAACTGTGAGGCCACACGTGCACGGTGGGTATTCAGACAGTTGAAATAGCGCCACCAGTTGTTCTTCTCGCTGTAATAGGAACCGTAACGTACCCAGCCGGGGAAGGGTGCTTCGGGGGGTGAGTAGTTGAAGCCGTGCCATACCGAGTGGGTGATGCCCACCTGCGCATTCTGGTCGCTGCCGATCTTGAGGAACTCAGGCGTTGCGTTGAAAACGCGGTAGGTGTTGGTCATCTCCTCGGCGCTGATCAACCGTTTGCCGGTAAGGTGTGCCGCCGAAGTGATGTATTTGTTAACCATCGTGTAGGCACGCCCGGCACGATACTCTTCGTTGCTCATCTCTTCACCGATGCGGTGCTGGAGCCAGTTGGTCGTCCACGACTCTCCTTCGGGAATGTCGTAGTACATGCCGCTCTCCAATGGGAAGAATCCACGGCCATAAGCCTGTGCACGAGATTTCACGCCCAGCTGGCGGCACCAGTTGGTGTAAGGAATCGTAAATCGATCGCGGAACATCTCGGCCTTGGTCAACTCAACGTCGTACCGCATGCGGTCGATCATCTCTTTGAATTCGGGAGTCATCTCGACCCCGTAGTGATAATCGAGAACGTTACCCATTCCTCCGGTCTTGAACATCGTATATTGGAGGTAGGGCATGATGTCATATCCACGGCGTTTCTTGAACTCAGCAGCAAAATCACTGCTCCAGTTGGCACCCTCAAGCTCCATAGAGTCGGTGAACAGGGAACGAATGTATTGTGCCAACGGGCCGAGCTGAGCCTGGATGGCATCGGACATGTGGTTCAGGTATTTTTTGACAGCCGTACTGTCCAGATGGTTCAGCGTCGGGCCTTGTGCACCGGGAGCACCGCTAATTACCGCCCCGAACGAATCGATGCGTACCAGTGCGTAGAGTGCATATTTGCCCTCCGGAATCTGGATTGTAAAAGCACCTTTTTCATTGATTTTGTCGCTGAGGTCGATCACCTGATCCAGGCTGCCCAGCGGTTCGGGAACCAGTTGCAGCGAGAGCAGGTGCGGAACCCGTCCTGAATAGGGTTTACTGATGGCTGGATCGGCCTCCTTGAGCAGAGAGAATACCGATGTGGTGTACTCCTGTGGTCCGGACAGCTTTTCGACGCCGACAACCATCACCTGGCCGCGCTCGTCGCCCTGGAGGAACTCTCCGCCAAAGGGCCAACCGCTACCTACGATCAAATCGCAGGTCATGTCGAGTTTCGAAGCCTGGTCGAATGCCACCTTGAGCATGTCGATCCACTCCTTGCTCAACCAAGGAATTGAGGGAATGCCCAGATCGTCGGCTCCACCGGGAAAACCAACCGGATTGATCTCTACGCCCCCAATGCCGGCATCTTTCAGCAGATGCAGCTCTCGACGGAGTTCGTCAGCGTTGACTTTGTCGCCGTTCCACCACCACCGTACGAAGGGACGGTACTTGGTCTCCGGATTGCGGAACTGATCGTAGTAGGCATTTCCACTCGAGACCTGTTTCGATGGAGCGCTCTCTGTCCGATCAGCCGATGCAGCCTGCAAAGCGGTTGCCCCGAATAGCATCGCTGTGCCGAGCAACCAGTTGCAGAGTATATGCAGTTTTTTGTTCATGTAAGTTTTATTAATCTGAGTTGGTTAGTTCGTGTTGCTTCTGTTCAGTAAATCCGTACTATTCGATCACTTTCACCTCGGTCGACTTGTAGGGGTAGAGCTGCTGTTTCTGGGCTGCGTCCGGTTCGCTGTAGGTCACCTTGTCGAAGGTGATGTCGTGTACATCGTCGAGTACAACAGCAGGACGGTAGTCCGGTTTTTGAGCCACCAGCTCCACATTCTCCAGGGTAACCCCTTTGGCATGGCGGATGTAGAAGCCCCAGGCCGGAAGTTCGCGGAACTGCGAAAATTCCGGATAACTCTTCGCCATTTCGGGAATAGCGTCCAGTTCGGCCGGCGTGGTGCCCCGATAAGCGTAAAATTTATTACCCCCACCCGGGAAGTTGATCTTGATGTTGCGCAGGGTAACGTTGGTGATCACATGGTCGGGCAATCCTACAATACCGCATGGCGAGATGTTACGGGGCATGTGGTGGATCGGACCTTCGTAATCGTACCCTTTGTCCGGTTTCGAGGCGGGGACCTCGGCATAGACATTCTGAATGGTCACATTGCTCATCGACGAGTGGCGTCCGTTGGTGTTGCGATCTCCGGTACGCAGGTAGATGACATTACCGGTATGAATTGCATAAAGCGAATCCACCAACACGTTGTCGATGGTGGCGCCGTCCACAGCCTGCAGGGTGATGGCCGAACGGTACGTGTCGTAAACCTTGTTGTTGATTACGCGGATGTCGGTAAATCCGCCGCGAGATCCGGTTCCGAATTTGATGCCGCTGGCTCCTGAACGGGCCACATTGTTGCGGATCAGGATATTGTGGCATTTCTGGTCGTCACCGTGTGATTTGAGACAGATCGCATCGTCCGAAGCGTCAAAAAATGAATTGGTTACCGTTACGTTCTGGCAATCCACTAGATCGAGCCCATCGTTATTCCAGTAGGCGTTGCTTTCGACATGGATGCGGTCGATCTTCAGGTTGAAGCATTGGTCGTAGGTCTGAACCCAGCTGGCTGAATTTTTCAGGCTGATTCCCTCGACGGTTACCCCTTTGCATTCCCGGAAATAGATGATCATCGGACGGTGCGATTCGTATGGACGGTCCAAAATAAGCGGATCGTCAAACAGTCCGCGATGGATTTGATCCACCAGGTTGTAGGCAGTCTGACGGCCTCGGCAGTCCACCAGCCCCTCACCGGTCAAACCGATATTTTGCTGGCCTACTGCCAACAGAAAAGCTGTATTCAGATTGGGAACCCGATCGTAGTCGTAGGGGTTGTTGGAGCCCATCAGTACAGCTCCGTTCTCAAGGTGCAGCGTCACCCCTGAGCGCAGATGCAACGTCCCCGACAGATAACGACCCAACGGAAAAACCAATCGGCCGCCGCCCTGCTCGTGAATCAAATCAATGGCCCGTTGAATGGCCCGAGTATTGAGTGTCGTACCGTCGGCTACAACGCCGAAGTCTGCGACCTGATAGTCTTTCGCCCACAACTGAGCGGAGCAAAACAGACAAAGGATCAGCGCAAAAAGTTTTTTCATTCTCATCTTCTCTTGGTTGCTTTGTTATAATTGTTTATTTACCTTTTTCTCTTCTCTGCACGACTGGCCTCAAACGTCAGTACCATTGCGGTGATAATCTTTCTTCCTCCTACTAACATCCGTTAGAAACGAAGTGGTTGAATTAACGCTGCTTGGCCGTATAGAGCGTTACCGGTCCGACCAGACCCATGGATTGGATCGGTTGCACCTTGTTTTTGGTGTTGGTCCACTTCTGGGCAGTCGGATTATTTTTGAGCGTCTTCATATAGTTGCCCAACGTGGTGATCACACGTACTTCAATGGTGTTTTCACCCGGTTGCAGCACATCATTCAGATCATAAACCCGTCGGCCGTACCAACGCAACCCCAAATCCTGACCATTCACCGAAACATAGGCCTCTCCGTGAACCTTCCCCAAGTTGAGCAGGGTGCGGCGCGAAGTGTCATCGATCGTTACGGTGGTCCGATAGGTGACCGTACCGGTAAAATCGACCCATTTGGTCTCTTTCAGATCGGTCGGCTGCTCCATGTAATCCGTGCGGGTCCAGTTCTCGCGGCTGTGGTGCAGTTCAACCTCCCAGCCCTTCAGTGTACAGCTATCATCGCCCTCATAAGGCAGCGGATTCCACTGCGGCCCCTGCTTGTTGTGGTCAAAGACAATCACTAGGGTGTCAACTGGCCCCATATCGAGGTTGAAGCCCCCGTCACGATCCAGTTTGATGCGCCATCTCTTGCCGCTCTCCATATCCCACACCCATGGGTAACGGCCCGCGGTGATCTCCTTGCTGAACCGGATCCGCCCCCGATAGGGGTTGTGCAGGTGCGAGTTGGCCAGGAAGAAGAGCTCTTCGTCGTGATCTCCCTGATAACGGTTCTGCGTAAAGTAGGGGTCGGGATGTTCGATTGCCAAGTAGGGCGTGAGGCCATATTGCTGCTGTACGTCGGCGTACCAGGTGATAAAATCGTTATCAGCCGGCTTCTCCAACAGTACAAAACGATCCGGGAACCGTTTCAGTTTGCCGATCCACTCCTGGACGGCAGTATCGTTCTTTTCGTAATCTTTGAAGCCAAGCGATTGGTGCGGAAACTTCTCAATGCAGAATACACGCCCGCCCTGTTCAACAAAGTCGTACAGTTTGGCCAATGTCTCGGGCCGGATGCTGTCGATTCCCAGCATAAAGAGTGTTCCGTACTGTTTGGGACCGTAGCAGAGTTTTCCGTCTTTGACGGTCGAATTGGCCAGCACAATCTCTGAGGTGTAGTCGCAGCCGCTGCCGTTTTTGTGGATGGCCTCCCAAACCAATGTCATATAGGGAACATTCAAGCGGTCGGGGAAGGGTTCCGTCTTGACCCCCACCTCACTCCACATATCGGGATAAGCCGGAAGCAGGGCAATATCGGTGTACATGTCTGCATTCTGCAGGGCCGCCGATACGCGTGCCCGGTAACCGGTGAACTGTGGCATACAGGGCCACCAGTTGTTGTGCTCGCTGAAGTAGGCTCCGTAACGTACCCATCCCGGGAATGGAATATCGGGAGACGAAACATTGACACCAATTAGTACCGAGTGGGTAATGCCGGAGAGAATACTCATATCTGAACCCAGTTTCAGGAATTCGAGCGTAGCATTGAATACCTGGTAGGTATTGGTCATCTCCTCGCAGCTGACAACCCGTTTGCCGGTCAGGTGAGCTGCTGATGAGACAAATTTGTTGATCATCGTATAACCACGTCCGCGACGGTAATCCTCGTTGCTCATCTCCTCGCCCAGCTTGTGTTTGAGCCAGTTGGTTGTCCAGGATTCGCCTTCGGGAATGTCGTAGCCGATGCTGCTTTCCAACGGGAAGAAGCCACGTCCATAGGCCTGGGCTCGAGAGAGTACGCCCAACTCTTTACACCAGGCCAAATAGGTATCGTTGAACCGTTCGCGCAGCAGCTCCGCTTTGGTGAGCTCGAAATCATACCGCATACGGTTGATTTCACGGGCGAAGCGCGGAGTTTTGGCCGCTCCGTAGTTGTAGTCTGAAACATCGCCCAGCCGTCCCACCTTGAACATCATAAAGGGCAGGTAAGGGAAGATGTCGTATCCGCGACGTCGTTTGAACTCTTCCAGAATATCTGAAGTCCAGTTGCACCCCTCCAGCTCCATCGAGTCGGTAAACATCGAACGAATGTGATTTTTCAGGGGGCCGGTCTTGGCCTGGATCGTATCGGACATGTGATGCAGGTACTTGTTGACGGCCGCTTTGTCCATGTGGTTGAGGATCGGACCGGCTGCACCCGGAGCTCCGTTGATGACACTGGCAAAGGCATTTACTTTGACTAGTGCATAAAAAACATATTTACCTTCTGGGACCTCGACGCGGATCACTTCGTTGCCGATTTGATCCGATAGATCGACTACCTGATCGATCCCATCCATAGGGTTGGGGACCAGTTTGAGGGCCAGCAGTTCAAAGGTGCGTCCAGGGAAGGGAACCGTTACACCGGGATCAACTGTCTTAAAGATGGCGAATTTCGAAATCTCGAAAGTGGTAGGGCCTTCCAGTTGGTGGGCATCGATCAGCACTACCTGGGCCCGTTCGTCCCCCTTCAGGAACTCGCCTCCAAAAGGCCAGCCACTACCTACAATCAGATCGCAGGTCATGTCGAGCTTTTTGGCCTCGTCGAAGGTGGCTTGCAGAGCTTCGATCCATTCGTCGCTGAGCCAACGCAGCGAACGTTTGCCCATATCGTTATCCTCTTCGGCAATACCGATCGGGTTGATCTCGACCCCTCCAATGCCGGCCTCTTTCATCACACGCAGCTCCCGGCGCAACTCTTCGATCTCGACCATATCGCCATTCCACCACCAGCGTACAAAAGGATGATAGATGGAGTCCGGATTAGCGAAGCGGTGATACAATTCGTGATCGAAACGTAACGTCCCGTCACTGGCGGCTTGAATAGCCCGCTCGGCCAGGTCGACAGCTTGTGCCAAACCGGGCAACATGCTCAACGCTAATCCTCCTGTGGCCAGTTTTGCACTGCGTATGAGAAATGTTCTGCGGTCCATGTTTTGAAGTGGTGGTTAGATCTGTTTCAGGTTGTCGTTTCGTTAGTAATCGGGAAGTTCTTTATAGTCTCTGTTTCGTTGCGTCATCATTTGTCTGGATCCTCTTTTTGATGATTCTGCTTTATGAAATTGCTTTTCTCAAAAAAGGGGCAGGTCTGTAATCGTCTTTTTTTAATTTAGAATTTGAGCGATTGGGATCCTTTGTGGGTTGTTCCCAAAATTTTCTGAGACATAGAGTGTATTCCATATATTTGTCTGAGCTATTTTGTGTTTGTCGCAGAGGTTTCAGTATTATCTGCGAATGAAAACTCAGTATATCCTCTCTTCTCAAAAAATCTCTCTCACTTCAATTTGGGCCCGGCGTCCGGGTCAGCGGGCGCCGGACAAAAGGCCCTATTTGCGGGGCGAAAGTTTCTTGCCAGCAGGAGTGATGCAGTTGGTTGCCGATACACCCTTCGATGCGGCACCTTTCAGTTTCAATGCAGTACCCGCAACATCCATATAGGCGTCGCTTACCTTGATGTTGGTGCAGCCCTCGATCACAATGCCGTCGGCAGCCCCTTCCAGCTTGCTGTCCACAGTAACACCCGATACGGTGACGTCTGAACATTTGTTGAACACTGCCACATCGCCTGCGGGGTTGTTCAGCAGCAATTGGTCGATGGTAACGCCGCTGCAGCCGTTCATGTAGATCAAAGCCGGAACCGAGGTCTTGCCTGCAGCCAGGTTACCCTTGTCGCCCTGGATCTTGTAATGCTCGCTCACCAATGCGCCTTGACCTTCAATCATGCCTTTGCCGGTAATGGCGATGTTTTTCACCGTATCGGCTACGAACAGGGCGGCGTTCCCGTTCACATAGTCGTAATCATAAGGTGACGTAGAGGCCATCAGCGCAGCTCCCTCCTTGATGACGATCGTTACGTTGCTTTTGAGATGAATGGTGCCGGTCAGGTAGCGACCTACATAAAATGCAAGCTCTCCACCCCCGTTTTCGCTTATGAAATCGACTGCCTTCTGGATCGAGCGGGTGTTGTTGGTCGTACCGTCCGATTTGACACCGAAGAGCGATGCTTTGTACTCTTTGGCGGATACAGGACCCACGGCAGCTCCGATCAGCAGCAGGGCGAGTGCGAAAATTTTCGTCTTGATCATGATCTCTGATTTTTAAGTTATTATCTATTTTACTTGTTATTTGTTTGCCAATTATTCGATCACCGTAGTCTTGTAAGTCACAACCTGCTCTTTGCCCGTAGCGTCCGGCTCCTCGAATTCGACCTTCGTCATTTTGAAGCCCTGTACGTCGTCTGTTACGATGCAGGGACGGTAATCGCCACCCTTCTCTGCAATAAATTTGACATTGTCGAAGGTGATCCCTTTGGCGTGGCGAACATAGAAGCCCCAAGCCGGCAGCTCTTTGAACTGTGAGAATTCAGGGTAACGGGTCGGCATTTCGGGAATCGCATCCAGTTCAGCCGGCGTAGTGCCGCGATAAGCGAAGAATTTGTTGCCGCCACCCGGATAAACCATCGTAATGTTTTTCAACGTTACATCTTCGATCGGATATTCGGGCAGACCGATGATGCTGGCCGGCGAGATGTTACGGGGCATATCCTCGATCGGACCTTCGTAGTTGTAACCGGCATCGGGTTTACGCAAAGGCACCTCTGCATAAACATTCTGGATGGTAACCCCCTTCATCGATGGCTTTTTGCCTTGGCTCCAGCGGTCACCAATACGCAAGAAGATCACGTTTCCGGTGTTGATCGAACGAACCCCGTCCACAAAAATGTTCTCGATCTCACCGCCGTCAACTGCAGCAAAAGTGATCGCAGAGCGGTAGGTGTCATAGATGGTGATGTTGGTCACCTTGAAGTTGCGGAAACCACCTCTGGAGACGGTGCCGAATTTCAGACCGTTTGCGCCCGAACGTCCAACACAGTTATCTACAACAACATTTTGGCAGATGCTGTTTACATCGTGTGATTTGAAGCAGAGTACGTCGTCGGCAGCGTTGAAGAACGAGTTCTTGATGACAACGCCGTCACAATCGACGATATCGATACCATCGTTATTCCAATAAGAGTTGGCCTCTACATAGATGTCGTCCACATAGACATTTTTGCACTGGTCGTAGGTCTGGTTCCAGCTGGCCGGGTCACGCAGCGTAATGCCGGTAATTGTAACGTTGGTGCATTCGCGGAAATAGATGTTCTCCGGGCGGTTGGTCTCGTTGGGACGGTCCAGTTTCAGCGGATCTTCATAGATGCCGCGCTGGATGTATTGCACCATGTTGTTGGCGGTTTTGAAACCCTGACCGTCGATGGTGCCCTTGCCGGTGATGCCGATGTTCTCCTGTTTCATGGCGAAGATCATCGCCATCCAGTGCACATAAGGATCTTTTACATAATCGAACGGATTGGTCGAGCCGAGCAGAACCGCGCCCCGTTCGAGGTGCAAGGTTACATTGCTCTTGAGGTAGATCGTTCCGGTGAGGTATTTTCCCGGTCCGAAAACAAGTCGACCGCCTCCGCGTTCATTGACAGCGTCAATCGCACGCTGGATCATGTTGGTGTTGAGTGTAATGCCGTCGGCCTTGGCTCCGAAGTCCGTAACCTGATAATCCTTGGCCGAAAGTTGTGTGGCCCCGCAAAACAGGGCGATGGCTAATGCGAGAAATTTTAGCTTAGTCATATCTTGTTAGTTGTTGAAAGGTTTTTGTTGTTTCTTTACTATTATGCGGAATGGCAACAGCCTTTTCCGGTAATTCAAAATCCTTGTTCAATTCCAATAGCCAAATCCCTTTATATTAATTAATATAAGGTAACCGGTCCGACAACACCCAGCGACAGGGTTGGCCACTCTTTACGACCGGCCGTAAATTTCTGCGCCGTTTCGTTATCGGTGAGCGAGTGCATGTAGTTGCCCAGAACGGTGACTACCCGTACTTCGATCTTGTTGCTGCCGGTGTGGAGCTTCTCTCCGATCGGGTAGATGCGATTACCGAACCATTTGATGCCGCAATCCTCACCGTTGACAAACAGTTGTGAAATGCCGTACACCTTGCCGAGGTTCAGAATCGTATTTTTGTCCGGAGTCCCGTCGATATCCAGTTCAGTCCGGTAGATGACCGTACCGGCAAAATCGACCCACTGGGTCTCTTTCAGGTCGGTGATGGTCTCCATATGGTCGGTCTTGGTCCAACCCTCACGGGCGTGCTGCAACTCTACATCCCAACCCTTCAGTTCAGCCGCCTTGGCTGTTGTTGCGGGCAGTGGCTGCCATTTTTCACCTTTCGAAACCGTATCGAAGACAATGAACATCGTCTCAGCAGGTCCCAGCTCCAATTCGAACCCGTCATCCTCGAGAGTGAGTCGATAGCGTTCACCGGTATCGGGATTCCATACCCAGGGATAGCGGCCACGTGTAATCTCACTCGAGAAGGTGATGTGACTCTTATAGGAGTTGTGCATGTGGACGTTGGCCAGGAAGAAGAAGGTGTTGCCGTCTTCCCCTTTCCAACGGGTCTGCATGAAGAAACGATTGGGATTTTCGATGGTCATGTAGTGTGGCAGTCTGTACTGCTCGAGCAGGTCAGCATACCATTCGACAAATTTGTTATCCTCCGGCTTCTGAACCAGAATGAACCGATCCGGGAAGCTCTTTAACTTTTTGACCCAGGCCTCGATTTCTGCATCGCGTTTTTTGTAATCTTTGAAGCCAAGCGATTTTGCCGGAAGTTTTTCGATGCAGAAGACACGGCCGCCCTGCGAAACAAACTCGTAAAGCTTCTCAAGCGTGGCAGGAGAGGTGCTCGTTACCTCAGGCAGGAAGAGTGTGCCGTACTGTTTGGGCCCGTAACAGAGTTTGCCGTTTTTGACGGTCGAGGCGTTGAGTACGATCTCTGAGGTGTAGTCGGCCTGGCCTCCGTTTTTGCAGATGGCTTCCCAAATCAACGAGGTGTAGAGTACGTTCAATGTGCCGGGGAAGGGCTCTGTCTGTACGCCGATCTCTCCCCACATGTCATAGTTAGGGGGCAGAATGATCATGTCGGTGTACATGTCGGCGTTTTGGAACATGGATGACAGACGTCCTTTATAAGCATTCAGATATTTGAAGTAGGGCCACCAAGTATTGTTTTCATTGTAATATGAGCCGTACTGTACCCAGCCCGGGAAGGGGGCGTCGGCCGGTGAGTAGTTGAATCCGTGCCAAACCGAATGGGTGATGCCCGAAATGGCGCTCATGTCCGATCCGATCTTGATCAGTTCGAGCGTCGCCCGGAAGCAGAGATAGGTGTTGGTCATCTCTTCGCAGCTGACCACTCGTTTACCGGTCAAGTGCGCGGCTGACGAGACATATTTGTCGATCATCGTGTAACCACGTCCGGCTCGATACTCATCGTCGCGCATCTCTTCGCCCAGTCGGTGTTTGAGCCAGTTGGTCGTCCACGATTCGCCTTCGGGAATATCATATCCCAGGCTCGATTCGAGCGGGAAGAACCCGCGGCCATAGGCCTGGGCCCGCGATTTGACGCCCAGATCCGCGCACCATTGGGTATAGGTGTCTGTAAAACGCTCCTTGAGCAGTTCAGCTTTGGTCAACTCGTAGTCAAAACGGATACGCTCCAGCTCGGCTTTGAATTCGGGAGTCTTCTGGGCTCCGTAGTTGTAGTCGAGCACATCCCCCAAACGTCCCACCTTGAACATCATGTAGGGCAGGTAGGGGATCAGATCATAGCCCCGACGCAACCGGAACTGTTCGGCAAAGTCGTCGGTCCAGTTGGAACCCTCCAGCTCCATCGAGTCGGTGAACATGGCCCGAATGTAGTTTTTCAGCGGGCCGATACGCCGTTCGATCGTATTGGACATGTGATCGAGGTATTTGCGAACCGCCTTTTTGTTCATGTGGTCGAGGATCGAGCCGGCGGCTCCCGGGGCGCCGTTGATTACGCAGGCAAACGACTTGACACGTACCAGGGCATAAAAGACAAACTTGCCTTCTGGGACATCGACCGAAATCACCTCGTTGTTAATTTGGTCCGAGAGATCGATCGCCTGATCGATCCCGCTCATCGGGTTGGGAACCAGCTTTAATGAAAGAATGTCGAACGTGCGTAACGGATTGACATCGGTTACTCCCGGATCGACATTCTTGCAGATGGTGAATTTGGAAATTTCGAACGTGGTGGGACCTTCAATTCTTTCGGCATCGACCAGCACGACCTGAGCCCGCTCATCTTCGGGCAGATCCTCCGACCCGAACGGCCATCCCGACCCGACCAGCAGATCACAGGTCATATCGAGCCGTTTGGCTTCGTCGAAGGTGACCTTCAGCATGTCGATCCACTCGTCACTGAGCCAGCGAAGCGACCGTTTGCCCATATCGTCACCCGTTGTGGGGAAGGCAATCGGGTTGATTTCGACACCTGCAATACCTGCCTCCTTGAGCAGATGCAGCTCGCGTATCAACTCTTCGGCTTCGACTTTATCGCCGTTCCACCACCAGCGTACGTAAGGATGGTATTTGAATTGGGAATTTTTGAACCGTTTATAGGCTTCGGAATCGAAGCTCAAAGATCCTTTGGTTGCAGCCTTGACTGCCGCTTCTGCCAGTGTCGGCGACATGGCGGCCAGAAATCCTCCTGCGGCTAACAGGGCGCTTCGGCGGAGAAAAGTCCTTCTGTCCATTTTGTATGTAAATGTCTGATCGTTGAATTGGGTCAGTACCTTAGTTCATAGTGTCGGCGTTCGTAATCTCCCGACAACATTATTTCTTTATAGCTTATTCGGGGATAAGCTCTCCGTTAACCCCGTTGAGGATATACTTCAGTGGTGATAATCCTCGGATTCGTAGTCTTCCGCGCTGCCGCGCCATGATTTTCGTTTATTCCCCCTCCTTACCGCATCTTGTACTGTCTCTTCCGCCCAGAGAGCAGGGCTGGAAACAGGACTTAGGTCATGTTGCACAACGAGTTGTTGTATCGGACCTGACCGGTTGCCGAATGTGTTTTTCGGTTTTGCTTTTCCGTATAGTTGAGGTCTGATATCCCATACTGAAACGAAACAAGCAGCTTTGGAGTTGCTGACACTACGAATATGTCTGCAAAGCAATTCAAAGCTCTGCGAAGTTAGGGATTATTTGTCGGTTTTCATAACGATTTGAAATTTATATCGGTTTTTTCCCAGCATTTTATTACTCTGCCATTTTACAAAGGTTTGGGGCGGGTGGTGAATTTATAAAATTATAGTAAATGTTTGAATGATAATTTATTATAGTTTTTGTTTTTGAATGAAATCGTTTAATTTTGAACGGTCTGGCAGGATTTCGGTTGCTCATTGTATGAGAGTAGCCATTGACTGTCTCGATGGATGGTATGGGGTGGAGTAATTGCTGAAAAAACAGAATTTGGAAACGGAGCTCGGGCGCCAATTTAAATGTTTTGTATGGGGAGGCTGGCTGGTTCATAAATGGGGTTTCGGGTCAACAGCTGTTCCTGTGAATATGAGTATACGGTAAGTCGCCAAAGAGCATACAAGATACGGCTAAGTCGCTTTGTTCTGAAGAATAGGGTGTGAGTTGTTCTAATTAAATTAGATACCAGGTGCATGGTCTGCAGTATATGTGTCTAAAGTGGAAAGTTGCCCGGCATAAAGAGCCGTATCGGAGGGTGGATGATTGTAGCTTAAATTTGGTAATCAGTGGTTTATAGTTTTGATAAGTGGTCTGTTCCATGCAGGACGAATATCCTGACGGGATTGCTAAAGGAATGACGTGCTGGCCCATTTTTTGATTTTGGATAGACTACGTAGAAGGGTGAACTGGGACAAGAGATACTTCAAATGGTGCGAGGCGTTACTCTGAAATTTAGCCTTGGATATGGTTGTTTGGCTCCGTCGAAATGGTCTCTTCGTTCAGTGAGTCGGCATCCGGATGTCAAGATAACCCGTTGTAATGTCCGATTTGTCGTTTTTGATCCGAAAAAGAGCACTTCGGGGATAACAAATTGATGACTATCCCGTTAAAATGATTAGTTTTGCGTTGCATTTTTTAGGAGTAAATCGAAAATATCAATTTCAGTAAAGCATATGAAACAAATGATGAATGGAAAGGCCATTGGGGCCTTGGTGAAAGGAACTGCATGTTCGCTGACTGCTCTGTTGGCATTCTCTTGCGGTAATTCGCAGCAAGGAGCTATGCCTGCATCAGCTTTGGCTGTTATGACCGTGCAGCCAACCTCTCAGGAACTGAACAGCACCTATCCCACTACCATTCGGGGTAAACAGGATATCGAAATCCGTCCCCGTGTGAGCGGACACATTGTGAAGCTGTGTGTGGATGAAGGTGCAGTGGTTCGTAAAGGACAGCCGTTGTTCTTGATCGATGCCGTGCCTTATCAGAAACAGGTACAGGCTGCCGCCGCAACTGTTGAGGTGGCTAAAGCCAACGTCGAAACCAATAAATTGACGCTGGATAGCAAAACACAGTTGCATGCTCAAAACATTATCAGTGATTATGAATTGCAGGTCGCAAAAGCTGCCTTGGCGTCGGCACAGGCCAATCTGGCACAGGCAGAGGCTAATTTGGCCAATGCCCAAAACGACCTCTCCTATACAACTATTACCAGCCCATCTAACGGCGTAGTCGGAACGATCCCTTATCGTGTTGGTAGTTTGGTTAGTTCATCGACTGTTGAACCGTTGACTATTGTTTCCGATATCGATGAGATGTTTGCCTATTTCTCGATGAATGAGAAACAGTTGTTGGCTATGACCCGTGAAGATCGAGGCTCAATGGAGGAGATGATTAAATCGATGCCTGAAGTGCAATTGATCCTTGCCGACGGTTCGGTTTATCCGCTTAAAGGTAAAATCGAGACGGTCAGTGGTGTGATTGATCCTACGACCGGAGCGGTTCAGTTGCGTGCTCTGTTCAAGAACCCCAATCGTGTGTTGCGTAGCGGTGCGACCGGTACGGTATTGGTGCCGAGCATTCTTGACTCTGTAATCGTGATTCCACAAGGTGCTACCACCGAAATGCAGGATAAGAAATTTGCCTACATCGTCGATGACAGTTCGAAAGTGCACAATACCGAGATTACGGTCTTCCCGCTGGAAGATGGTAAGAACTATATGGTGACTGGAGGTTTGAAAGCTGGTGACCGGGTGGTTTTGGAAGGTGTTGCCAATTTGCGTGATGGCGCGCAGATCCAGCCCATAACTCCCGAACAGGCTGCTGCCAAAGTTAAAGCGATGACCCAGCCGCAGCAGGCACAGGGCGCTGCCGCTGCACAAGGTAAACCCGCACAGAAATAGTGATTGTTTAAAACGAAAGAATCAATATGAGACTAGATAGATTTATCAAGCGCCCTGTACTCTCGACGGTGATCTCGATTCTCATCGTCATCCTGGGTCTGTTGGGTCTGTTTTCGCTGCCTATCGAGCAGTATCCGAACATCGCCCCTCCGACAGTCCGTGTGAGCACGACCTATCAGGGTGCCAATGCACAGACCGTGCTGAACAGTGTGATCGCCCCACTGGAGGAGCAGATCAACGGTGTAGAGAATATGGATTACATGACCTCTACAGCCACCAATACGGGTAGTGCGTCAATCTCTGTTTATTTTAAACAGGGTGTTGATCCCGATATGGCAGCGGTTAACGTGCAAAACCGTGTGGCCAAGGCGCAGGGTTATCTGCCTGCCGAGGTTACCCAGGTGGGTGTCATCGCCGAGAAACGCCAGACCAGTATGTTGATGGGTTTCGCACTGTACAGTGACGATGACCGCTACGATCAGGAGTTCCTCGAAAACTACGCTAACATCAACATCGTGCCGGAGGTAAAACGTGTGCCGGGTGTTGGTGAGGCGATGGTGATGGGTACCGATTACTCCATGCGTATCTGGTTGAAACCGGATGTGATGGCAGAGTACAAACTGATGCCTTCCGACGTTTCGGCAGCTTTGGCTGAACAGAACATTGAGGCTGCCCCGGGTCAATTCGGTGAGCAGGGTAATCAGTCGTTCCAGTATGTGATGCGTTATAAAGGACGTCTGCAAACTGAAGAGGAGTTTGAGAATATCGTTATTCGTGCCACTTCCGATGGAGAGGTGTTGCGCTTGAAGGATATTGCCAATATCGAATTGGGTCGTTTGACATACGGCTTTAGTAACGAGGTAAATGGCCATCCAGGTGTGACGGTCATGGTGTTCCAGACTGCCGGATCCAATGCAACGTCGATTATTCAGAATATCGAGAAATATTTGAACGAAATCGCACCTACTTTGCCTCCTGGAATGAAAACCGAGGTCATCATGAGTGCCAACGACTTCCTTTTCGCCTCGATTCATGAAGTGGTGAAAACCTTGTTGGAGGCCTTCCTGTTGGTGGTGATCGTGGTGTATATCTTCCTGCAGGACTTCCGTTCAACCTTGATTCCGTTGATTGCGATTCCGGTCGCCTTGATCGGTACCTTCTTTGTACTGTATGTCATTGGATTCAGCTTGAACCTGTTGACCCTTTGCGCAATGGTGTTGGCCATCGCAATTGTGGTCGATGATGCGATCGTCGTCGTCGAGGGTGTCCATGCAAAATTGGATCAAGGCTGTCAATCGGCGCGTAAGGCATCAATCGACGCGATGAGCGAGCTGGGCGGTGCGATCGTCTCAATTACGTTGGTGATGATGGCCGTGTTTATCCCGGTGAGCTTCATGACCGGTACCTCGGGTACCTTCTATCGTCAGTTCGGTCTGACGATGGCCATCGCAATCGGTTTGTCGGCTATCAATGCATTGACGTTGAGTCCGGCCCTCTGCGCCCTCTTCCTGAAACCGCACGATTCAGAACATCAGCCTAAGAAGATGAGCGTGGTCGACCGTTTCCATGCTTCTTTCAACGCCGCATACGACTCTTTGTTGAAGAGCTATAAGAAACGTGTTGTCTTCTTCATCCACAAGAAATGGCTGGCATTGGGAATGGTAGCAGCTTCTATCGTTCTGCTGGTATTCTTCATGAAGATTACTCCGACCGGTATGGTGCCGAACGAAGATACCGGTACCATCATGGGTGCTGTGACATTGCCTCCTGGAACTTCACAGGAACGTGCCATGGAAGTATTGGCCAAGGTAGACAGTCTGGTAGCTGCCGAACCTGCCGTACAGTCACGTACTATTATCTCCGGTTATAGCTTCATCGGTGGTCAGGGACCTTCTTACGGTTCTGTCATCATCAAGCTGAAAGACTGGGAAGAACGTTCATTGATGCAGAATTCCGATATCATTTATGCTACGTTGTTCATGCGTGCGCAGAAAGTCATCAAGGACGCACAGGTATTGTTCTTCGCTCCTCCTATGATTCCGGGTTACTCTGTATCAAGTGATATCGAGTTAAATATGCAGGATAAGACTGGTGGTAGTTTGGATCACTTCTTCGAAGTAGTCAATAACTATAGAGCTGCGCTTGAAGCACGTCCTGAAATTAACTCAGCAAAAACAACATTTAACCCTAGCTTCCCGCAGTATCAGCTGGATATCGATGCCGCAGCTTGTAAGAAAGCCGGTATCAGCCCGAGCGATATTCTTTCTACTATGCAGGGATACTTCGGAGGTTTATATGCATCAAACTTCAACCGTTTCGGTAAGATGTACCGTGTAATGATTCAGGCTGAGCCGGATGCTACTAAAAACATGGAATCTCTGAACAGCATCAAAGTTCGTAGTGGTAACGAAATGGCTCCTATTACACAGTTTGTCAGCATGAAGAAAGTGTATGGTCCGGATATCATCAACCGTTTCAACCTGTATACTTCTATGAAAGTCATGGTTGCTCCGGCTTCAGGATACACTTCAGGTCAGGCATTGCAGGCTATTGCCGAAGTTGCTAAGGAAAACTTACCTACTGGATTTGGTTACGAATTAGGAGGTATGGCACGTGAAGAGGCATCTACAAGTGGTAGTACAACAGGTATTATCTTCGTGTTGTGTTTTGTATTCGTTTACTTGTTGCTGAGTGCTCAGTACGAAAGTTATATTCTTCCGTTGGCTGTATTGCTTTCAGCTCCGCTCAAAGTCAAACAATTTGATAAAAAAGGAGAATTGGTATCCG
>UQYM01000014.1 GCA_900545315.1 uncultured Alistipes sp. | reverse complement strand
ATCAGACGTGTTGTGCTTGTGGGTTCTTCCGGAACTCGGCCACAACAACCCTCCGAAATTTCCCTTCTTTGTGAGTCAGAATTCGACTTCATGATTTGACGCTGCAAAAGTATTCTTTTAACTTTGCACCGTTTTTGCAAATTATGCAATAATATTACCATTTTCCGCCAAAAATATGAACGACGAACAACGCGAATATCTTGCCCATATTGGGGCGTCGGACAGAGAGGAGATTCTGATCAAACGGACCGGGTGGGAGGCGATCAACCTGCCCACACATGCGCACGAAAAATTTCAGATTATCTACACACTGTCGGGCACCCTGCACATCAAGATCGGTTCAAACACCTATTTTGTTCCCGAGCGTCATTTGGCCTGGATTCCGAGTCGTACCAAACACAAAATCTCCAGTAATAGTCGTCAGGTAGCATTAATCTGCTTTTATATCGATCTTCCTGTCGAGGGCGACCAGGATCCGAAAGCGCTGTTTTACATATGGGGCATTCGTCCGCTGATCGGTGAAAATCTGAAATTTATTGCTTCGCATGCTCCGTGTATTCGTTGCAGTACGCATCCCGATCTTTATCGCTATGCATCCAGCTTTTTCAATCTGATGCCTCAGATCAATCCCAAAGAGACCTTCCTACTGCGGCCCCTGATCATTCCCAACGATCCGCGACTGGCCCCAGTACTAAACTACATCAACCGTCATCTAAGCGACCGACTCGACATGGAGCTATTGGCATCACGTTTTCACCTCTCGACTCGTAACTTGAGTCGTCTGTTCAACACCTCAAAAATTCGATTCAGCAGTTTGGTCAACCATTGGCGCATTCTGCGAGCCATTGAGCTGATGAGCGATCGGGACAAGACCATTCAGGAGATTGCCTACGAAGTGGGCTTCAACACCCCGAACAATTTCAACCGGGTTTTCAAACAGATCACCGGCACCTCCCCCCGCATGTACCTGCAACGGGATGACGACCCGGAAACCGACCCGTCCCATACCATCGCTCCAATAGAATCCGTTTAAATAAAAATTCCGTAACTTCACATCATCATACGGGGATACTACCATGGGAAACGATCATATAGAACTCACCGCATACACCGTGCACACCGATTCGACTGTCGAGTTGCCGTTGGCCTCTTCGGGTGTACACGCCGGCTTTCCCTCTCCGGCCGAAGACTTTGTCGAGGGATCGCTCGATCTGAACCGGCTGCTGATCAAGGATAGTGCAGCAACCTTTTTTGTTCGGGTCGAGGGGGACAGCATGCAGGATGCCGGTATCTATGACGGCAATCTGTTGGTGGTGGACAAGTCGCTCCACCCCCAGGACGGCGACATTGTGGTCTGTTTTCTGGAGGGGGAGTTTACCCTCAAACGGATCCGAATCCAAGAGGGTAAAATTACGCTAATACCGGCCAACAAACGCTACAAACCAATCGAGGTTAGTCCGGATGATGAGTTTACCGTATGGGGAGTGGTTCGCTCCTCGATCAATATGTTCCGCTGATGTACGGCCTGTGCGATTGCAACAACTTTTACGCGAGCTGTGAACGCGTATTCAACCCGTCGCTCAACGGGCACCCCATCGTGGTGTTGTCCAACAACGACGGTTGTGTCATCGCACGTTCCAATGAGGCCAAACAGTTAGGCATCCGCATGGGACAGCCTTTCTTCGAGCTGCGTGACCTGATCCGCTATAACCGGGTCCGAGCCTTTTCCTCCAACTTTGTACTCTACGGGGATATGTCCCGACGTGTCATGACCATCCTCAAACGATACGTGCCGACAGAGATCTATTCGATCGACGAAGCATTTTTGGATCTTCGTGACATTCCGGAAAACCAATTGGACAGTTTCGGTCATCGACTCTCCTACACGGTCCGGCGTTCAACCGGCATTCCGGTCAGCATCGGCATCGCCCCGACCAAAACATTAGCCAAAATTGCAAGCAAACTCTGCAAACAGTACCCCAAACTGAAAGGATGCTGTTATATGCACCGCCCTGAAGATATTGAAAAGGTGCTTCGCAAATTTCCGATAGAGGATGTCTGGGGCATTGGGCGTCGTCACTCGAAGATGCTCGCCTCGTTTCACATTCGAACGGCATACGAATTCACCCAAATGCCACAGGAGTGGGTGCATCGCCAGATGAGTATTGTCGGACTGCGGACTTGGAAAGAGCTACAAGGGGTCTCCTGCATCGGATTCGAACAGATGCCGCCCGAAAAGCAGCAGATTGCCACAACCCGCACCTTTGCCCACAATATCACCGACCCCGATGAGCTGCACGAATGTGTAGCCCAATATGCTTCGGCATGTGCTGCCAAGTTGCGTCAACAACAGAGTTTGTGTAGCCAGTTGCAGCTATTTATCCGTACAAATCCGCATCGGGACGACCTGCCCCAACAGTACGAAAGCCGACTTGTCAAACTGCCCCACCCGACCGACAGCACCCTAGAACTTGCCGCCCAGGCAGCGCAGCTGTTGCGTGAGATTTACCGCCCGGGGTTTGAATACAAACGGGCCGGTGTGATTCTTTCCGACATCTCTCCCCGCAAAGGAATGCAACAGACATTATTCGACAACGGGAATCGAGAAAAGCACGACAAGTTGATGAACGTTTTGGACAAACTAAACGACACCTATGGGAAGCATAAGGTAGTGGTGGCTGCCGAGGGATTCGAACCCTTCAAAATGAAACGGGATCACCTCTCTCCGAACTATACAACCGATTGGCAGTCGCTGCTAAAGGTCAAATGCTAAAAATTTTACCACTCAGCACACCTCTTTACACAACAAAACGTTAGCAATTTCCCATACGACACGGAAAATTACCAACGTTCTGTTGCGCTCGTCACCTTAAACACGCCTCCGTGTTTCAAGATACAAGCAGACTTCGTTTATTTACATCTTATTTATTATTTATGCTGAATCGAGATGCCCATTCGCTCGAAAAGCGCTTGGCTGTCGGGTTCATGTCCCCGGAAACGAACATAGAGGGTCATCGGATCCTCTGAGCCGCCCTTTTCCAGCAGATCATGCCGGAAAGATGAGGCCACCTCGCGGTTGAAAATTCCCCGTTCATGGAACAGCGAAAAGGCATCCGCATCGAGCACCTCAGCCCATTTGTAGCCGTAATATCCTGCAGCATACCCGCCTGCAAAAATATGGCCGAACGCCGTGGACATGCACTGACCTTCAACACGGGGCAACAGTTGGGTCTTTTCAGCCGCCTGCTGCTCAAAACGGGCCACATCCTCCGTAACCGGAGCAGTCACCGTATGCCAAGCCATATCAATCAACCCGAACGACACCTGACGAATGTGACGATATGCAGTCTGATAGTTCTGTGCATCGATCACCTTTTGCACCAATTCGGCCGGGATCTTTTCACCGGTTTGGTAATGTATGGCCCACAGATCGAGGTACTCTTTTTCGGTCGCCCAATTCTCCATGATCTGTGAAGGCAGTTCAACAAAATCGCGGTACACGCTGGTCCCGGTCAGGCTCGGATAGGTTCCTTTTGCCATCATTCCGTGCAGCGCGTGGCCAAACTCATGCAACAGCGTGGTCACCTCATCAAAGGTGAGCAGCGAGGGCTGTTCCCGGGTCGGTTTCGTAAAATTGCATACGACCGAAATCAGCGGACGCACCTCATGTCCTTTTTCAATGTATTGCGGACGAAATTCAGTCATCCAGGCGCCACCCCGTTTCGAGGCACGCGGGAAATAGTCCATATAGAGCACCGCCAGGAAGGTTCCGTCACCATCACATACCTCGAAAGCCTTCACGTCCGGATGATAAACCGGAATATCACTATTTTCACGGAAAGTCAACCCGTACAACTTTTCAGCCAACAAAAAAACTCCACGTTGCACATTTTCCAGGCGGAAGTAGGGCTTCAACATCTCTTCGTCGAAGGTGTAACGGGCCTGTTTGAGTTTTTCCTGCCAGTAAGCATAATCCCATGGCATCAACTCGTAATCAGCCCCTTCACTGCGGGCAAAATCGGCCACCTCCTTCACCTCGTCTCGGGCCGGTACAATGGCCCGATCGAGCAGTTCGCTCAAGAACTGCTGCACACGTTGCTGCGTGCCGGCCATACGCTCCTCAAGCACATAAGCGGCATAGGTCTTATAGCCCAACAGTCGGGCCACCTCCAACCGCAAAGCAACAATCCGTTTGACAATTTCGCGATTGTCCTGCTCATCACCGTAACAACGGCTATTGTAGCGACGCCACAACTGCTCTTTAAGCTCCCGATTCGACGAATAGGTCATAAACGGGACCATACTCGGAGCCTGCAACGTAATCACCCACCCCTCTAAGCCTCGTTCATGGGCTTCAGTAGCGGCCCCTTCGCGAACCGACTCCGGCAATTCACTCACCTGCGCGGGATCGGTCAGATGCAACGTAAAGGCATTGGTTGCCGCCAAGACATGCTGGTTAAATTGCAGACTCAACTGGCCCAATTCGGTCGTCAGCTCCCGGAAACGCTTCTTATCCGCATCGGCGAGAGCAGCTCCACTCCGCACAAAACCTTTGTAACTCCTCTCCAAGAGGCGATTCTGCTCCGTGGTCAAGGTCAGATCGGCCCGTTTTTCGTACACTTTGCGGACCCGATCGAAGAGCGCCGGGTTGAGACTTACGTCATTACTGAAGGCTGTCAACAATGGCGAAATCTCCAGGGCTATGCGCTGCATTTCATCGTCAGTACAAGCCTCATTGAGATTAAAAAACAGATTGCATAGATCATCGAGCTGTCTGCCACTGAACTCCAGCGCTTCGATGGTATTGGCAAAGGTCGGTTCGTCCGGGTTGGTCACTATGGCCTCCACCTCGGCACGAGCCTCCTTCAACGCCTGCTGAAAAGCCGGCATATAATCTTCGTTACGGAAACGATCAAAAGCTGGGGTCTCATGGGGACCCGGCCACGCCTCAAGCAACGGATTGTTCGAACAGGTTGTTGGGTTTGGCATATCAACAGAGGCTGCACCGGAAGATTGTGCAGCGTTCAATGAGTTATCTGACATGATTAAAATTTTAATACTGATCGTAAAGATTGTCGTAGAAGCTGTTACGACGGTCGTACTTCAAGTCACGCAGCGTAGCGGCCTTCACGCCGATCGTAAAACTCCAGCTCTTGCGGAAACCGATCGGCACCCAGTTAAAGCTCATCTGCCAACAGTGCAGATCTCGGGTCAACGTCACGGTACCCGGAGTCAATTTGTTTGCCACAAAATCGTAACCTCCATTAAAGGTGAGTCCCCACTTCGGAGTCAGGTTCAAACTACCGTTAAAGCCCAAAGTTTGGACGACACTTTTTCGGTTACCGGTATTGGTATAGCTGAAACTGTAATTGAGACCTAAGTTCCACGGAATGCTGAAATCGTAATAGCGTGAAGCCATCATCATCCGTCGGGTGTTGGGATCCAACTCGGTGAACCCAGGCTGGGAGAACATGTTGGCATCCTCCACCGGTACGGTCGTTCCACTATTGATATCATTGATAGCGGGCTGCCCGCTGCTGCTCGATTTTCCCGAATTGAACGAGTACCCAAACGAAGTCTGCAAGCTGGTCAATCGAGCCAATGATCCCTTCTTGATCATGAAACGGTTGATTCGGTTTCCGGAAACCGGATCAACCTGATAAGGGTCGAGTGTTGCCGACACATTCAATGCAACATTTTTAGTCAATGTCGTACGCAATGTCAACGCAAAGGGAGAGAGGTTCAACGAGTCGGCCAAAAAGTTATAGGCCGAAGTGATGCTGAAGTTATCGATCAGCTTGATTTTGCGCACTCCGGAGGTATCCCGCCGATCCCGCACCTTGGCTTCAAGAGTCTGCGAAATACCAAAATTCAGGGACATACTCGGTCCCGAACTTGGAACACCGTAAAGACCGTTTTGGAACGGAGAGTAGGTCATAATATGTCCTGTCGTATCGCTCTGAACCTGTTTGTAATAGCCGTAGCCATTCTTACCGAAATCAGGGGTATAACTAAAGCTAACCGATGGAGTGATCATGTGACGCACAGCACGCAGCAAACCATCTTTCTTTTTGAAAAGATAGGTTCCATAAATTTTGGTAGTTGCTGTCACCGACATGCTATAGTTGTAAAGACGGTAAAAGCCCCAGGTTGTATCGCTATTGACCACCTGTTTGGCAACCGGATCCCACTCTTTGTCTATTTTTTGGAAATACCAACGCTCCTGATAGTTGATCGACGGGTTGATATTGATATACTTCAGCAGGTTGAACGAGGTCTGGATCGGAATCTGGTGGTTGATACCCGAGCGCATCCCTTTGAACATTTTGTCCGTAAAGAGATCCTTCTCTTTGGTATTTACGGAGTTACCAAACGTACCGGTGTATTGCAACGAGATCTTCTCATACCAACGCTGTTTGCCAACCGGATTTTTACGCTGGAAGGGGTTGATACGCGACACATTCAACACAATGTTCGGGAACGAAAGCTGTACCGTGGAATCCCGTGAATTCTGCGAATGCTGGAGGTTCATCGACAACGACACCTTCGACCAGGTATGCGAATAGGAGATACTCGAGTTGGTTTGACTACTCAGATAGTCGTTCATGTTCTGAGCCGCATACTTGTTGTAACCGCTGGTCGAGAAGTTCACACTGGCCGAAAAGGTCGAATTGGGTTTGAACTTCGGATCCTGCTGATGCGACCAGGTCACCCGGAAGTTGTTCTGATTGATATAATCAGCATCGCTCTTCTCGCCGATAATATCTTTGGAGAAGTTGATATCGAATGATCCGCGATATTTGTACCGTTTCACATACCGGGATGCCACATCTGCCTCCCAGGAACCCATCGTATAAAAACCTCCGGTAACAGCCACATCGGCATAATCCTTAATCGCAAAATAGTAACCACCATCTCGCAAGAAGAATCCTTTGGCCGTCTCCTCTCCGTATGATGGAATCAAAAATCCGGATTTACGTGTATTGGATATTGGGAAAAAGCCAAACGGCAAACCAAGAAAATAGATCGGCACATCCTCCATCACCAGATAGGTGGGACCGAAAACCGATTTTTTCCCGGGAATGGTTTTTGACTTGGTCATCGCCATATAGAAGTGCGGATGCTCGGCATCGCAAGTAGTATAACGACCGTTGGCAATGTTGATGGTGTTGTCAGCCATCTTCTTGACACGGGTACCCTGGATATAACCCTCACCCTCCTGAGTGGCCACCCCTTTGATACGCGCCTTCTTCGAATCGAGGTTGTAGGTAATGGTATCCATCGTATAAGAGGCGCCGTCATCAATAAACTCGGGACGCGTATTGACAATCTTGACGGTGTCGCCCTCCTCCGTCGGCTCCTCCAACTCGACCGTATCGGGACGTCCATACGCATAGATCTCCTTGTGATCCATGTCGATCCGCATGAAGTCGGCCTTGAGGTTCATCTTCTGGTACTTGACATCTCCCTTTTCGTAGATGTAAACCACCTTCTTCTGCACCTGATACACCAGCGAATCCTCATTCTCACCGTTGATCACATCATCCAGGAAAGGTTTGCGGTAAATCGGCACAGAATCCGCCGGCCGCAACAGCGTATCCCCCTGCAAAGCCTCGGCTACCCGACGCAACGTGTCGGCCCGTAACAGGCTATCCCGACGACGGATACTATCGGCTCGTGTTAAGGAATCAAGAGTTAACGAATCGAGAGGGATCAGTTTGGGAACCGTTTTGATAGCGGTATCGGGAGTTACAGAGACTCCGACCGCAGGCGATTGCGGGTGTGCACTCATTTCCGGATGCTCGACCCCTCCCGAACGGCTGAATCCAGTCTGGGAGATCATGGCCATAACCAGAAGGGCGGAAATGATATATTTCGTTTTTTTTATGCGCAATTCCCTACAAATATTTAATTTTGCACTGACCCGTGGGGAGCAATCGCTTTTCCAGGGCAAAAATAGGTAAAAAAAAACAGAGTTCCCTAACGTTCGACGCAATGAAAGTGACAAAACGCCGTCTTTGGGTGCTTCCGCTTCTTTTTTTAGGCACCCTGTTATGTTCCATCTCTTCGTTCGCCCAGACGGCAACCCGCGTCGGCATTCGTAAAATTGTCATCGACCCCGGACACGGAGGCAAAGATCCCGGCTGTTCATATAAACAGTATAAAGAGAAAGATATTGTCTTACAGGTAGGACTTCGACTGGGTGAACTGATCAAAGAAAATTTCCCCGACGTTGAGGTGATCTACACCCGCAAGACGGATGTGTTTATTCCGCTGTACGATCGAGGCAACATCGCCAACAAGGCCGGAGCGGATCTCTTCTTCTCCATCCATGTCAATGCAGCCCAAAGCACATCTGCCTCCGGAACCGAAACGTTTGTCATGGGTGTGGACAAAGCGGGCAAAAACCTTGACGTCGCCATGAAGGAGAACGACGTCATCACCCTTGAGGATGACTATTCGGCCAAATATCAGGGCTATGTACCGGGCTCTTCGGAATCGTTCATCATCTTCTCGCTGATGCAGTACTCCTATCAGAGCCAAAGTCTCACGCTGGCCAACATGGTCCAGAAACAGTACCTCAAACACACCTCGATTGGTAGCCGTGGGGTCAAGCAGGCCGGATTCCTGGTGCTGTGGAATGCAGCGATGCCGAGCATTCTCACCGAGTTGGGTTTTATCTCAAATGCGTCCGACCGCCAAATGCTCACAACCCGCAGCGGGCAAGAAAAATTGGCGCGCTCTTTGTTCAATGCTTTCAGCGAGTACAAAGCCAAATCGGAGGGACAGACCTCCTGGCAGACGCTGAACAACCTCTCTGCGGCTGAAAACCGAGAGATGGACCGCACCGAAACCAACAACGATAACACCACCGTATCCGACGCGGGGAACAGTTCATCCGCCGCTTCTGGAAAGTTGGAATATCGCATTCAGGTCATGACATCGGATCGCAAGGTTCCCAAAAACTCCTCACGTTTTGGACCTTACCGCGGTGAGGTTACCGAAATGATTGTCGGTGGGGTTTACAAATATTATGTCGGATGCGTGTCAACTTACCAAGAAGCGTTATCTTTGCAGAGGAAGGTACGGGCCCAGTTCAAAGATGCCTTTATGGTGCCATTCTGCAATGGAGAGCGGATCACGGTCTCCGAAGCACGCAAAATGGAGTAACCGGAGACACAAGCAAAAACCGGAAGCTCAAGAACGATAAATTCACACCCTTGACGCTCCGCCGAACACTGCACAACTATTTTTCAGGTTGCACGTCCGTAACGTTCACAAGAAGGTGGCACCAAGCAAGCTTTGAGGGGAGGGCAAAACGCCATCCGACCTTACAATAACTAAGCTAAAAAAAACGGTGAGGCGGTTGATCCGACAATTTTCTTGTAATCCGCACGTTTTCACCGTACAATAACTTCCGATACGCGACAGATCGGAGACGAAACAGATGTCGCTCCAACCGTTGTAACGACCAGCTTGTTCAACGGCAAGCTAACGACAAGAGACAAAACAGATGAAAAAACTGAAATTCAGCCGCGAGTTCAAAATAGGCTTTTTCGGCGTAGCCATGTTGGCCCTGCTCTACTGGGGCATCAATTTCCTCAAGAGCAAGGACCTTTTCGCCTCGGACAATGAGTATTATGCAGTCTATGATCAGGTCAACGGCCTGGAACCTTCGGCATCGATCGTGATCAAAGGGTTCAAGGTAGGTACGGTCAGCAGCCTGAGCTACGATCCCGCCAAATCGCAAAATGTGGTGGTATCGTTCGCCGTCAAATCGAAATACCCCATCCCGAAAGATTCGAAAGCACTGATTTACAGCGACGGCATCATGGGCGGAAAGGCCATTGAGATCGTATTGGGCTCCTCACCGGAGATGTTGCAGCCGGGCGATACGCTCTATTCCGAGATCAACAAAGATTTTTTGGAGACGGCCGGCAGCGAATTTGAGTTTATCAAGCAGCGGGCCAACGATGTCATTTCACGACTGACCGTAACGCTCGATAATCTCAACGCCATTTTGACCGACAATCGTGCAGGACTCAACGCTACAGTGAACAATATGGCCTCCATCACCGACAACCTCAACGAGGTGATGACCGATGAAAAGGGTTCGTTGCGCAACATCATTGCCAATCTCAATTCGCTGTCTCAGACACTGAAGAACAAAGAGGGGCAGATTGACAACATTCTGACCAATGTAGATCGTTTCTCCGATTCGTTAAGCCAATCGAAATTCCCGACCGCCATTGCCGAGATGACCCGAACTCTCGACCAGCTCAATGCGACGCTGAACAAGGTCAACAGCGGCGAGGGAACGATCGGCAAGTTTGTTAACGATCAAGCGCTGTACGATTCGTTGGTGAATGCTTCGACCAACCTCTCTGCCCTGCTCCACGACATCAAGGCTAACCCCAAACGTTACATCAATATATCGGTATTCGGAGGAGGACGCAACCGCTAATTGCATCAACAGTTCGCCACCGATCCGGCGCGCACGGCACCTCCGAAGCGCGCTTTATTTATATGCAAGGAGATGATCTACCCCGAAAATTTTGAATCCAAGATAGGTTTCGACCGGATCCGCAACCAGATTTCGGCACTCTGTATCACCGATGGGGCCCGTGCCAAACTGGCCGAGCTCCATTTCAGCACCTCTCGCGAAGAGATTGTCCGTCAGCTTGAAGAGGCGTTCGAGATGCGGACCATCCTGATGCTCGAAACCGACTTCCCGGAAAACAACTACGTCGATACGGCACCGTTTCTGAAAAAGGCCGAAGTGACCGGAACCTTTCTCGAAACCTCCGAAATTCTGACCCTGCGCAAGGGATTGACCGCCGCATACGAACTGGTCCGTTTTTTCAACAGCGAAAGTGGAGCCAAATATCCCCGCTTGAAGGAGTTGTGTCGGGACGTAGAGGGGTTTCCCGACATCATTAACCATATCGATTCAATCATCGACCGTTTCGGCAAGGTCAAAGACAGCGCCTCGCCTGAACTTTATGCAGTCCGCCGGGCCATCCATGAACGTGAAGGCCAAATTTCCCGCCGCCTGCAACAGATCATGTCGCAGGCTCAAGCCTCCGGCTTGGTCGATTCCGACGCCTCGATCTCGATCCGTGAAGGACGGGCCGTCATCCCGGTCAATGCCGCCAACAAACGCAAGATCAAAGGGTTTGTCCACGACGAATCGGCCACCGGTAAAACAGTCTATATTGAGCCGGTCGAGGTGGTTGAGATCAATAACGAACTCAAAGAGTTGGAATACGAGGAGCGGCGTGAGGTGGTCCGGGTCCTGGTCCGTTTTACGGACCTATTACGCCCCGAGTTGCCCGGCATAGCCCACTCCGGAGAGTACCTGACCACCATGGATCTGATCCGGGCCAAGGCCCGTTTTGCACTCGACAACGACTGCACAATGCCGATTGTCGAAGAGCAGAGCTCCATTCTCTTGAAGAATGCCCGCCATACGCTTCTGGCCCAGACCCTGAGCAAAGAGAACAAAAAGGTGGTCCCGTTGGATCTGACATTGACTCGCGAAAAACACATTTTGGTCATCTCCGGTCCGAATGCCGGCGGAAAGTCGGTCTGCCTGAAAACCGTCGGACTCCTGCAATACATGTTGCAGTGCGGTTTGCTTATTTCGGCTTCGGAGAACTCAGAGATGGGCATTTTCCAAAGCATCTTTATTGATATCGGGGATGAGCAGTCGATCGACAACGATCTGAGTACCTACAGCTCGCATCTGCTCAACATGAAGAATATCCTGCGCCATGCCAACGACCATTCGCTGATCCTGATCGACGAATTCGGAACCGGTACCGAGCCGATTATCGGAGGGGCCATTGCCGAGGCGGTTCTGGAGCAGCTCGAGGCCAAAGGCTGTTTCGGGATCATTACGACGCACTACTCCAATATCAAATACTATGCAAGCAACGCCAAAGGAATTCTGAACGGGGCCATGACCTTTGACGTACAGAATATTCGTCCGCTCTTTCGGCTGGAGACCGGCAAGCCGGGCAGCTCGTTTGCCATCGAGATTGCTCGCAAAATCGGTCTGCCGGAAGAGATTATCCGCTCCGCTTCGGAGAAGGCGGGTACGGATCACATCAATCTGGAACGTCAGTTGCGTGAGATTGCCCGTGACCGTCGGTATTGGGAGCAGAAACGCGACAAGATCCATCAGACCGAAAAGCGTGTAGATGAGCTGGCCGAGAAATACAAATCGGAACTGGAGACAATCAAGGCAGAGCGCAACCGCCTGTTGAAAGAGGCCAAAGCCCAGGCCCAACAGATCACCTCGGAGGCCAACCGTCAGATTGAAAACACGATTCGGGTGATTCGCGAATCGCAGGCGGATAAGGAAAAGACCCGTTTTGTTCGTCGCAAGATCGAAGAGTATAAGGAGTCGTTGGAGCAAACCACGGTGGATGATGCAGCGATTGACCGCAAGATCGAACAGCTCCGAGCTCGGGAGCAGCGCCGTGCCGAACGTAAAGCTCAGGGGACACCTCCTCAGCAGCCCGAATCGAAAGTGGACCAAATCAAACCCAAGACAATTGAGCCGGGCGTCAAAGTTCGAATTCAGGGACAGGATGCGGTCGGTGAAGTTTTGGAGCTGAGCGGCAAAAAGGCCATTGTCGGATTTGGGCAGATCCGCACGACGATCGATCTGAAACGGTTAGAGGCGATCTCCAATTCGGAGTACAAAAAGGTTACTCGCACTTTGAAACCGGTTGGGGTTCCGGCAGCAGCATTTGACACGGCACAGCGGCGAATCAATTTCAGCCAACAGATCGATGTTCGGGGAATGCGCGTTTCCGAAGCCTTGGATACCACCCAAGAGTTCATTGACGATGCCATCATGCTGGGATTTAATGAAGTACGCATTCTCCACGGCAAAGGCACCGGGGCCCTCAAAGAGGAGATTCGCAAATATCTGCGTACGGTTGATCTGGTTTCGAGCGTCAAAGATGAGCACGAAGAGTCCGGCGGAGCTGGCATTACAGTGGTCAAGCTCGATCTCTAATGGGCAATTGCGATTACATCCGGTGAATTTCTATTAACATTAACGCACGATTCCCCGGCAGATCGATATTGAGCCATATTTGCCGGGGGGGGATTGGTATTGGCTCATCAAAAAACAATGCGATCGGTACCAATGCGACCGGGATCGTAGCTTTCGCCATATAGAAACAAGCTGAGACCGGAATGAAGATGTTTGGGTACAGCCGAGGCATGATGAAAGGAGTATAACAACCGACGATCATATACCGAATTGCAGTGCATATCCAGCTTGAATCCTGAGAAATTATGCATTCTCCCTAACGGTAACCGACCAGCGAGCTGACCAACCAATAGTCACATTTGTCTCCCGCCCCAGCATCCGAACGTCGTTTTTATTCTGCTGATCAGGAGTCTGAAATTTATACCATTCTTATGTAATCCCGCTCTCTTGGAGGCGTGCACACAGCAAAAAAGAGCGCTGAGAAAGGATGACACGACCAAAAAATCATTTACTTTGTAGTGTTCAAAGAGACATACAAAGAGATGACTTACAGTTTAGAGGAGATCGCATCGATCACCGGTGGCCTATTGACCGGCCCCAACTCTCGAATCGAACATATCATAACCGATAGTCGAAACCCATTCGACCCTACCGCAACCCTTTTTGTCGCCATCCGTGGCAACAACCACAATGGGCACAATTATATCCCCACCCTCTACCAGGAGGGAGTTCGGGCCTTTCTGATCGATTCGGAGATCGATACCTCCCGCTATCCTGAAGCCGGGTTTGTCCGCTGCGACAACTCCATCCAGGCACTGCAAAAGTTGGCCAGCAGCCATCGTGACCGTTTCAAAGGCACCTTAGTGGCCATCACCGGCAGCAACGGCAAAACTGTCACCAAAGAGTGGATTGCCCAACTCTGCCCTCCCGGTATCAAACTGTTTCGCAGCCCTCGCAGTTACAATTCACAAATCGGAGTTGCCCTCTCGCTGTTGATGATCGAAGGAGACGAACAGTTAGCCATTATCGAAGCCGGTATCTCGGAGCCGGGCGAAATGGAGCGTCTCGAAGCCATGATTCGCCCCGATATCGGCATCTTTACCAACCTGGGTGATGCCCATCAGGAGCACTTTACCAACCTGGAACAGAAACTCTCGGAAAAGCTGATCCTGTTCCGCCACGCCCGCACCATTCTCTACAACGCCGGCGATAAATGGGTCGCAGACCAGATTGCCCGAACCTACGCAGATCGAAAACTCTGCGCCGTCGATCCCAACCATTACGATTTGAGCACACTGCCCTATCGGGATCAGGCTTCGCTGGAAAATGCCGCCAAGGCTATTGCCCTATACAACGTCTTGGGATATGATCTGAAGTCAATCTTGGCAACCCTTCCTTCGCTGCAAAGCGTTGCGATGCGTATGGAGCTCAAAGAGGGTATCAACGGTTGCAAATTGATCAACGATAGCTACAATTCAGACATCAACTCACTGGCCGTATCGCTGGATTATTTGGCTTCTGTAGCCGGCGGACAGCCCAAAGTGCTGATTCTTTCCGATATTCGCCAAAGCGGCCTGCCGGCCGAAAAGCTGTACGGGCAGGTGGCCACTCTGCTGCATACCAAAGGGATCGACACCCTCATCGGTATCGGAGAGGAGATTTCGCGTCATGCAGGACTCTTCGACTGCGACAAACACTTTTTTCGCAATACGGAGGCCTTCCTTCATGGATACAATCGGGTCTTTTTTGTCAACAAAAGTATTCTGCTAAAAGGTAGCCGTGCTTTCGGGTTTGAAAAGATCAGCCATGCTCTTGAGCAGCGCACCCACACCACAGTGCTGGAGGTGAATCTCGACAACATGATCCACAACCTGAACTACTACCGTTCGCTGTTACGGCCTAATGTCCGTATCATGATCATGGACAAAGCCTCCGGATACGGTACCGGAACCTACGAAGTGGCCAGCATGTTGCAACATCAGGGGGTTAGTTTTTTGGCCGTTGCCTTTGCCGATGAGGGGGTGACGCTGCGTGAAGCGGGAATCACCATGCCCATCGTCGTGCTGAATGCCGACGCCGACAGCTTCGAGGTGATGATCGATTACCGTCTGGAGCCGGAGATATACAGTTTCTCGTCGTTGAAGGCCTTTGCCCAGGCGGCTCAACGCCACGGAGAGACCCGCTACCCGATCCACATCAAGCTCGATACCGGCATGCACCGTTTAGGTTTTATGGAACCGGACATCGACGGCGTTATTGCCGCACTTCGCAATCAGCAGACCCTGTATATCCGTACCATCTTCACCCATCTGGCCGGTAGTGACGAGCAACGGCACGATGAGTTTACCCGCTCGCAGATCGCCCGTTACACAGCCATGAGCGATCGGTTGGTTGCTGCCTTCACCAATGAACATATTATCCGCCATCTCTGCAACACAGCCGGCATTGAGCGTTTCCCGGATGCCCAATTCGATATGGTACGGTTGGGCATCGGCTTGTATGGGGTTGGTTTTACGCACCAAGAGCAGCTGTTGCCAGTCAGCACACTGCGCAGCCGCATCGTACAGATCAAAGAGCTGCAACCGGGTGAAACCGTAGGCTACGGACGCTGGGGCAAAATCACCCGCCCGACCCGCACCGCAACCGTACCAATCGGATATGCCGATGGGTTAGACCGTCATCTGAGCCGTGGTGCATGGAGTATGCTGGTCAACGGCAAGCCTGCACCGATTATCGGCAACATCTGTATGGATACCTGCATGTTGGACATTACCGGTATTGAGGCCAAAGAGGGTGACACAGTCACAATTTTCGGCTCCGAGCCGGGCAATACAGTCACTGACATGGCCAACGTACTGGGCACCATCCCTTACGAGATCATGACCAGCATCTCAACCCGCGTTAAACGCATCTACACCAAAGAGTAATTTTTATTGATATTTGGGCCTGCTCAGATGGACCGTCATTTCGAATATTCGAATAAGCGACAAGACCGGACAATCTGCACAATAAGGCAACCAAAGAGACAAACCTAACGAGACGATCAAATCACCCCATACCACTGCAAACCGCTATGAAACAGGGCAGACTTTACCTAATTCCTACACCGATCGGGGATCGTCCCGTATGGGATGTTCTTCCAGCCAGCAATCGGGCTGTCCTCGATGCTCTCGACTACTTTATTGTCGAGGATATTCGTTCTGCACGCCGGTTCCTGAGCAAAGCTGGAATCCAACGCCCGATCGATACCCTGAAGTTTGCCGAACTGAATGAGCACACAACGCCACAGGAGGTTTCCGCACTCTTTGCACCGTTGCTGCAGGGCGTCGATGCTGGGCTCTTCTCCGAAGCGGGGTTGCCCGGCGTAGCTGACCCCGGAGCCGATGCGGTAGCTTTAGCACACCGGCATGGCGTTGAGGTTATTCCATTGGTGGGTCCCTCATCCATTCTGCTGGCGTTAATGGCTTCGGGACTCAACGGGCAGTCGTTCGCCTTCAATGGATATCTACCGATCAAACAGCCCGACCGCAACAAAGCCATCCGTCACTTTGAAAGCCGGGCCCAAAGCGAACACCAATCGCAAATTTTTATTGAGGCACCTTATCGTAACCTGAAACTGTTCGATGATTTTTTGGCCACCTGCCGTCCCCAGACTCGTCTGACCGTGGCTGCTGACCTGCTGCAACCCGATCAACTGATCCGTACCCGAACGATCGACGAGTGGCGCAAACAGCCCAAGCCCGACATTCACAAGCGTCCCGCCATTTTTATTATCGGATAGAGCGGCAAAGGAGAACACATCCTTTGATAAATAATTCTGATCAGGTGATCAACATGCTACAACAAGCCAGTTAAGCCCCAACGATCAGAAGGGATAACCGATCGGCAATCGGGCTATACTAGGCTGCTGCTCCGTTGCAGTGAAAAAACGCCTGCAATCTTTCGAATCGTCCGCTGCACTCCACTTCCCCCTCAACTATCCGAGCCGATCTTTTGCCCACATTCTGCTCACAGTCCGCTCACACTTCGGTTTCTCCTGTCTTTTATTGCCTTGTAACCTCAACTTTGCTGCACAGATACTACGTCCTCAATTTTGGATACTGTTCCTGCTCCCAAACTCCAGCGCGGTAGCCTCGCACAACTATAAAAAATCGCCACACAAGTTACACTGTACCAACACCTTCACAAACAAATTCTCCTTCCAACCCTACTCTTTCTTCTCTCATTTATCGTTGCCACCTCCGGCACCATAACGTCTCACGCCCTTTTACTCCCGCCTGTATATGTCCTCTCCCGCTTGCGAATTCGTTTATCCAGCTGCAACCTACCGATCCTATCCATCGATAATCCACTCAATATCAAGTAATTATCACACACAACGTTTTTGTGACCATCAGACAACCCGCGTCCCAAGCAACACGCTAAAAACCAAAACATTGCAAAACAAACCACGCAAAAAACAACAAAAACGTTTGTAAAAAACTGAAGTTATTCCCTATCTTTAGCGCGGAATTGGTTTGTCTTTTCGCATTCACGAAAAGACAATAAAAGGGAATCGGGTGCAAATCCCGGACAGTCCCGCTGCTGTGAAGCTCCAATCAACGTCCTGAAACCATCTGCATGGCCACTGACCCATACGTAGGTCGGGAAGGCATCAGGACGGGAGTCAGTCAGAAGACCTGCCAGTTCAGGTACCATTTTTTCGCCTCGAGGGTTAGGCGTAAAAGTGACGAAACAGTTAATCATTTTTTCAAAAGTCGAATTGTGCTGTCCGCGAGACAGATCGTTTGACGCATTGATTTTGCGATGGAGAGAGTATGTCCTCGTTGCAGGAGACGTTTTACGTGCCTGCACGAATCCATTATGGATTGTCATTGCACGCGCATCCCATTGGATGCCACTCAACGTGCTTTTATTGCGGAAAATTACGACGGATGTCTATGCAGCGAATGTCTGCAAACCATCAGGAACTCTTTTTACCTGTATGGCATCAATCCGATCTACCGTCATCGTGTTCAACCAAATTCAACCGTATGTTCAAGAAAATAGTGATTGCCAACCGTGGCGAAATCGCCGTCAGAATCATACGCTCTTGTCGAGAGATGGGAATCAGTACCGTGGCACTCTATTCCGACGCCGACCGGATGGCCAAACATGTGCTGCTGGCAGACGAAGCCTACCCGATCGGACCCGCCCCGTCCCAAGAGAGCTATCTGAATGCAGAAAAGATCATAGCCGTTGCGCAGACTTGTGGGGCCGACGCCCTCCATCCGGGGTACGGTTTTCTCTCCGAGAATGTGCATTTGGCCCGTCTGTGCGAGACGGCAGGGATCACCTTTATCGGTCCGCGTGCCGAAACCATCGAACAGATGGGCGATAAGATTGCTGCACGCGAAGCGATGATTGCCGCTGGCGTTCCGGTTGTTCCGGGCATTGAACGGCAACTGAACTCTGCAGCCGACGCCGAGAGCCTATGCCAACAGATCGGATTCCCGGTGATTTTCAAAGCGGCAGCCGGCGGTGGAGGCAAAGGCATGCGGCTGATCCGAACACTCGAAGAGGTCCGCAGTGCCTACGAGGCAGCCCGTTCCGAGGCGTTGGCCTCCTTTGGCGACGCAACGGTCTATATCGAAAAATACATCGAAGAGCCGCATCACATCGAGTTTCAGATCTTGGGAGATAAGCATGGCAATATCATCCATCTGTACGATCGGGAGTGCTCGATCCAACGTCGCCATCAAAAGGTGATCGAAGAGAGTCCCTCTCCCTTTTTGACGGACGAATTGCGGCAACGCATGGGGGCAACGGCAGTCGCTGCAGCCAAAGCGGTCGGTTATGTCGGTGCCGGGACGATCGAGTTTTTGGTGGACCAACAGGGCAACTACTATTTTCTGGAGATGAACACCCGGCTGCAAGTGGAGCACCCCATTACCGAAGAGGTCGTTGGACTGGACCTGGTCAAAGAGCAAATTTTCATTGCTGCGGGACGGCCTTTGCAGTACAAACAGACCGATATCGTTCAGCGAGGTCACGCCATTGAGTGTCGTGTATGCGCCGAAGATCCGGAAAACAACTTCATGCCCTCACCGGGCGTAGTCTGCCAGCTCACCGAACCCAATGGTTTGGGGGTTCGGATCGACGGATACATCTACGAAGGGTACGAAATCCCGGTCTGGTACGACCCGATGATTTCGAAATTGATCGTCCATGCCGTCAAGCGTGAATATGCACTTGAACGGATGCACAGCGCCCTGAACGAGTACAAAATTACAGGAGTTACGACCAACATCCCCTACCTGAATGCGATTCTGCACAGGCCGGATTTTGTGGCCGGGAACTACAATACCGCCTTTTTAGAACAAAACGGAGAGGCGATTGCCGACTACTGTCGCACCAACCATCCCGGCGAGGAGCAGGCTCAAGAGCTGGAGGATCTGGCACTGATTGCGGCTCATGTCGATTATCTGGCTCTATTGGAGAGAGGGGGCAGCTCAGCTATGACCTCTACGTCAACCGATCCGTCGAACCGCTGGCGAGAGTTCGGGAAACGAAAAGGGGTATTGGGAATTTAAACTGGAGAAAGCTATGGAAATGAATATTGGGGAACGAACCGCCCAGATCCAACTACTCAGCAAAGAAAACAATCTTGTACGCATCCGTGTCGATGATCGCATCTATGAAGTAAATATGGTTATTGCCGACAATGGCATCTGTTCGTTGATTCACAACGGGCATTCGTTCGACATGGAATTGACCCGCTCGGACAACGGCCGTAGCTACACCGTCAGCCAAGGGTTCAACACCTACAAAATCGAGGTGGTCGATACCCTGGAGAAATACATGCGCTCACGCCGAAAAGATGAGCTGCGCCAGGAGGATACGATTGTTGCCCCGATGCCCGGAAAGATCGTCAAGATATTGGTCAGCCCGGGGGACCAGCTCCACGAGGGGCAGACACTCATTGTCTTCGAAGCCATGAAGATGCAGAGCAATCTGAACGTAGTGGGCGATTGCACCGTACGCGAAATATTGGTTTCGGAGGGGGATTCGGTTGCATCGGGGCAGATGCTTGTCAAACTTGAAACAGAAACTAACGCAAAAGATCATGAATAATCATCCAGCATACGAAGAGTTTACCCGTCGCAATCAGGCTGCAGAGGCAGGAGGCGGGACCGACAAAATAGAAAAACTGCACAAAGCCGGTCGTATGACAGCCCGGGAACGGATCGAACTACTACTCGATCAAGGCACCTTTGTTGAATTCGACAAATTTGTCACACACCGCTGCACCCATTACGAGATGCAACAGCACAAAGTACCCGGCGATGGCATTGTCTCGGGATATGGTAAAATTGACGGTCGTCCGGTTTACGTATATGCCTATGACTTTACCGTTTTCGGAGGTTCGCTGAGTATCACCAATGCCGGAAAGATTGTCAAAGTACAAACGATGGCTCTGAAAAACGGAGCACCCATCATCGCCCTGAACGATTCGGGCGGGGCCCGCATCCAGGAGGGGGTGGACAGCCTGACCGGATATGCCAACATCTTCTTTCAGAATACCATTGCTTCCGGAGTCATTCCGCAAATCTCCGCCATTCTCGGCCCGTGTGCCGGAGGAGCATGCTACTCCCCTGCCCTGACCGATTTCATCTTTATGGTCCAAGAAAAGAGCCACATGTTTGTCACAGGCCCCGATGTTGTCAAAGCCGTGACGCACGAAGAGGTGTCGAAAGAGGAGCTCGGAGGGGCCTATACCCACAACAGCAAAAGCGGGGTGGCCCACTTCATGGGTTCGACTGAAGAGGAGGTGCTGATGGGCATTCGGGAGCTGTTGAGTTTTTTGCCCGCCAACAATCTTGAGGATGCTCCGACACGCCCCTGCCTGGACGACATCTATCGGGAAGATGAACGACTCGAAACGCTAATTCCGGCCGATCCTAACCTTCCCTATGATGTGAAAGAGTTGATCGAGTCGGTGGCCGATGATCACTACTTTTTCGAGATCATGCCCCACTTTGCCAAGAACGTCGTTATCGGGTTTGTACGCTTGGGAGGCAAAACGGCAGGCATCGTCGCCAACCAACCCGCTTATCTAGCCGGAGTGCTCGATATCGACGCTTCGGATAAGGCTGCCCGTTTCATTCGATTCTGCGACTGCTTCAACATTCCGATCATTACATTGGAAGATGTTCCGGGGTTCCTGCCGGGCTGCGTCCAGGAGCACAACGGGATCATCCGCCACGGGGCCAAAATCGTCTATGCCTATGTCGAAGCGACGGTGCCTAAAATTACGCTGATTCTTCGCAAGGCTTACGGAGGGGCCTATATCGTGATGTCGAGCAAGCAGACCGGATCCGATGTCAATCTGGCCTACCCCACGGCTGAGATTGCCGTTATGGGTGCACAAGGAGCGGTCAATATTCTCTACCGAAACGCTGACGCAACACAAAAAGCCGAAGCACTGAAAGAGTACACGACCAATTTTGCCAACCCGTATCAAGCCGCTGAAAACGGATATATTGACGAGATCATTCTGCCCCGGCAGACCCGTTTCAAACTGATTCAGGCGCTGGAGATAACCCACAACAAGATCCGCAGCAATCCCCACAAAAAGCATGGGAACATGCCGTTATAACCAGCGTACAAACACTGTCAGCTACCTATCCTCAGCAATGTCTTACCCGGAACTTTTTTAGTCCTCAGATTAAATAGTCAGGAAATCACCATCTGATTGGGCCGACAGCAAAACATAGATGCTGAACAAGATACAGATTTCCACCAAAAAAGGTTTGTCACGATTTATTACGTGCCAGTTCAATTGGTGGTTGCACGATCCGGACAGGAGTCGACCACACCCCAGGATCTCAGATCTGGCTGTAATTTGAAGAGGTTATCGACAACCGAACGATTTTTATTACTTTTGCGGCGAAACGACAACATTAAACTTTAAAGCCATGAAAAAAACAAAGTATCTATTGGCCGGTGTCGTTTTGGCATTGCTGCTGGGCAGTTGCGGCAATACCACCAAAAAAGAGGCAACAACCGCGCAAGAGGCGATGCCTTTCGTCACTACCGACACCACTGTAAAGGACAGTTTACAGCTGGTATGGATTCGGGACAATGCCAAAGAGCACCTGATGCCCCTGAGTCTGTTTGGAGAGCTTCCACAATCCTTAATTGATAGCCTGGGCATTCAAAAGGGTGTGCTGGCATCGATCAGCGCCTTCTTGTTGAAGACCGACGGCAAATATATTCTGTTTGACACCGGTATGGGAGCTCCGGATAGCCGCCTGCTTGCCGGATTGACCGCCGCAGGTGTATCTCCAGCCGATATCGATTACATCTACCTCACCCACTTCCATGGCGACCACATCGGCGGCATGATGAAGGGTGATACGGTGGTCTTCCCGAAGGCCGAGGTCTATGCCTCCAAAGCCGAATACGACGGTTGGATGGCCATGCCCGAAGCCGACAAAGCACAGGTTGTTCGGACCATGGCAGCCTATCAGGATCGGTTGCATCTGTTCGAATTTGGAGACACATTGCCCTCTAACGTTGTAACGATGGAGGCCATCGGCCACACCCCGGGCCATACGGTATATCAGGCTGGTCAGTTCCTGATTGTCGGTGATTTGGTTCATGGTGCAGCGTTGCAATTGCTCCATCCGGAGTACTGCGCAGCATACGACATGGATCCGGAAGCAGCTGTCCGCACCCGCAAACACTATTTGGAGTACGCCAAACAGAACAACTTAGTGATGGCAGGTATGCACCAACCGGCCAAATTCTAACCTCCCTACACACCAATAACAAAAGAGGTTTTCCTCCTTTGGGTTAGTAAAAAAGATGAGGAGCAGCGAAATAGTGATTCGCTGCTCCTCTTTTTTTATTGATCAATTGGCTTTTTAGCAGGCCGTTCGCCGACATTCTTCTTCGATACAGATCGTACAGAACGTGGCGGTTTCAATCCCTTCACAAATTTTCACCTTGTTGTTTCATGAACGCCTCGGCAATCAGGCAATCGGTCGGGGTCGTAATCTTGATATTGGCATAGTCGCCTTCACACAGCGTGATAGATCCTCCGGCATATTCCACCACACTGGCGTCATCGGTAAAGGCCGTGTTGTAGGGTTGACGGTAGGCCGCCAACAGCACCGAGCGGAGAAACACTTGCGGAGTCTGCACCATACGATAACGGCTGCGATCCACAATCCGACTTCCTCCTTCTGGTTCCATCTCCCGTAACGAATCGTTCGGCAACACCACCGGAATGGCTGCACCAGACTGCTCGGCTACCTCAACCACCCGTCTGATCAGTTCAGGGGAGACCAATGGACGCACACCGTCATGTACTGCGATCACTTCAGCGTCACCAATTTCGGCCAAGCCGTTTCGGACCGATTCAAAACGCGTTGCACCACCATCGCATACCCGATGTGTCAATGCAAAACCATGCTCAGCACACAACGTCTGCCAAAAGGCTTGCCGATCGTGAGGCAACACCACCACAATCCGACAACCGGGCAGAGCAGTTGCAAAACGCTCTATGGTATGCATCAGTATGGGACGTCCGGCCAACGGCAAAAACTGCTTGGGTAACGTTGTTCCCATCCGTTCGCCCTTTCCGCCGGCCACAATGATGACAGCTACCTGTTTCATGGTTGTAAGTTAGGAATGCTTATTTTTTCTCGATTCGATCCTGCAGGTATTGTTTCACCACCCTATCGATCGTCTCCTCGAGCGGTGTATAGTGCATACCGGTCAGACGACACACGGCCGATCCATCGTAACGCACCTGATCAATAGCCACATGGATCAACGTATCATTCAGCTGTTCGGCTCCGAACAGTTTTTGGAGATGGGCAAAGGTGTGCAGGGCACCACTGCCGACCGGAATCAACGGTGGTCGGCGTCCGACCGCTTTTGCAACCAAGGTAAAGAGCTCTTTGTAGGAGAGGTTTCCTCCGGAGAGGATGAACCGTTTGCCGATCGCCCCGTCACAAACCGCCAGCAGTAACATCGCCTGCACCACATCCCGCACATCGACATACCCCATCACACCGGACGGATAGGCGGGTGTCCCTTTTGAGACCAGCGTTGCAATCAACAAACCGCTTCCACGGCTCCAATCTCCCTCACCCAAGATAACCGAAGGATTGACTACGGCGGTACGTAACCCACGCAACGCTGCACGGCGCACCGCATTCTCTGCAAAAAACTTGCTGACACTATACGGTGAGCGCTCTTTGAGCGAGGTGAGTTCGCACGATTCGGTGACCTCATCACAGCCCGGTTTGGGAGAGCCGAGCGTAGCGACCGAGCTGACATGAACCAGCAGCCCGACATGGTTTTCGAGACAGGCAAGCGCCACCTGTGTAGCAATCTCCGTATTGGAGACGATAATCTGCTCACTCTCTTCGGCATCAAAAGATACGCGTGCGGCGCAATTAAAAACCACATCGATATTTTGCAACGCCTCGCCCAGTTCCAACGGATTATTCAACGGCACTTCGCAACGCTCTATCTGGTCGGCGAACTGTGCTGCCTGCTGCTGTTGCAAACACTTTTCCAACTGGCTGCAACTACCGCCCGGACGCACGAGTAACTTCACCCGACACCCCAACTTCAACAGCTCAGCCACCAAATGGCTGCCCACCATCCCTGTTCCTCCGGTTACGGCAATTCGTTTATCGGTTAATTTCCGTACGTCAGGTTTTACACACTCCGTCGGGAGCTTTATGGTTTTGTTCATTTTGTCTGGTCTGATTTTACAGGCGACGCCTCCCACAACAATTTGGTTCCGAAGCCGAGCCGGTTATCGGTCAGTTTCAAATAATCAGGTGCAATGACCCACATATCGGGATCCATCACAGCCGCATAGGGGAACCGTAACAGATAGGCCTTTTTCGCAGCAGCAGACTCCTCCCCAACCGGTCGATACATCCGGCCCCGGATCTGCAAGCCCTGGATCTTGCCCACCAGTTTGGTCTCCAACACTACGGCCGCAGCCACACGAGCGTTGTGCCGCAACTGTTCCACATGCCAGGTCTTATCAGACGAGGTGACTGCAAACAGATTCCGTTGGGGCAGATAGGCATAAAAAAGCGACGAACAGTGGGGTTCATCATCAACCGTAGTGGCCAGTGTCAGCACATGGTGGCGCTTGATAAACCCAACAATACGCGGATCGACAGGCTCTATTTCTTGGCGGTCGATTGTTGCGGTTTCTGCGCACTCTGGGGTGCTGCTACCGGCGTCTGAACAGGATTGCATAACGAATCAAATTCGGTTGAGGTCAATTTCAAGCTGTCGGCAATCTGGCCATCCAACTCGGCCAGGATACGCGCCTTAACTTTTTCAAACGCTGCGAGATTCTCTTTTTTGATCGGTTCGGCCGGCTCGGATGGTACCTTCAGCGGATCGATCGGAGTCGAACCCCGCCAGATGCGGAAGTCCAGATGCGGTCCAGTAGCCAAACCCGTCGCCCCTACATAACCGATCAGATCTCCCTGTTTCACACGAGTACCCTTAGAAATTCCTTTGGCATAAGCCCTCAAGTGCAGATAGCCCGAGGTCAATGAGCCAACGTTATGTTTGATCTTCAGCGTATTTCCACCGCCTCCGCTCCAACCTTTATAGATCACCACGCCATCACCGATGGCATAAACCGGCGTTCCCGAAGGTGCTGCATAATCGACACCATGGTGCGGACGACGAATACGCAACACCGGGTGGAGACGTGAATTGGAGAAACGCGAACTGATACGCGAATATTTCAACGGAGCCTTCAACAGCGCTTTGCGCAAACTGTTGCCCTTTTCGTCCCAATAATCCATTTTACCGTTCTGCACAAAGGGAATGGCATAATAGACTTTGCCATCATGTTCGAAGCGTGCGCCCCAGATTTTACCGAAGCCCACCTCAGTAGTATCGACATAACGCTGCTCATAGATCACGGTAAATTTATCATTTGGCTGCAGAGCGAAGAAGTCGATACTCCAGGCATAAATATCGGAAAGTTCCATGGCTAATGCCGGGCTCATATCGTTGGCCAGCATACTATTCCACAACGAAGAGGTGATGGTTGCGGTTCCTTTGCGGCGTTCCACCGTCACCTCTTTTTCGGCTTTATACACACGGATACTGTCTGTCAAATCGATCACCAAATAATCGATATCAGAAGCTTCATACACAAAATAGGCCAGCTTGGGTGCAATGGAATCGCGCGTTTGGAAAATCACATAGGGGTGTCCAGCCCGCAGATTACGCATACTGAAAACCGGTTCTGCAGCACGGGCAATCGAATCGACTTTTGCCGCTCCGATACCATATTTGCCCAACAGGGCTCCGATCGTCTCGCCGCTGACAAATTCCCCTTCGCTGATATTGTATTGATCTTTGGGAATGCCGTAAAGCAGTTCAACCGGTTCCTCTTCGACTACAATCTCTTCGTCGGGCACGCGGACGTCTCGGCACACAAGCCACACGACCACCCCCGCAATCACTACCAGTCCGACCGTAGCGGACACCCAAACTTTACGCGAAATCTTCATATCAGTAAAAATACTCGTCCTTCTGCAAAAAATGGCACACCAGATCGAGTACTTATTATTTTTTTATCAACACCTATTTAAATTAAAACGCAGAATGAGCCATTAAATTTTGTTTCGGCCGAACTTTTGTTTGATCCAACGCGGGAAAATAATGGCTCCAGCGATCAGGTAGGGGTAATAGGTGATCAAACGCCACAGTACAGCGATCAGTGCAGCCGCTCCGAGCTGCATAGCCGCAGGTACCTCGATCAGATCGCTGCAATAGGTTGAAAAGACATATTCAGCAAAACCGCTTCCACCCGGGGTCGGCATCACCAACATCATGATCCACATCACCAGCTGACGGGCAAACAACAGGAATTGATCACTGACGGCAAAGAATGCCATAATCAACGCATTGGCCACCAAATAGCGGGAACTCCATGAGAGGAAGGTCAAGGAGACAGCCTTCAACCAAAAGCGCCAACCGGCCCGTTTAATCTCATGCGAGGAGAGGACAATGTCGGTTCCGACCCGTTCGACGGCCCGATACCAGCGCCGCAACCAACGCATCTTAAAGATCTTCAACAGGAGCCATTTCAATCCGCGTGGATTTACAAACAGGCCATACGAGAGCACGCAGACAAAAGCGAATTTAAGTGCATATCCGATCAGTACGAAGGTCATCAGACCTTGGGCAATAACTCCTCCATGCTGAGCAATATCGAAAAGTCGATCCACCCCGACAATCAGCACCAGCAACGGGAACATCACGATAAAGTAAATCTCATCGAGAAAGGAGGTGAGCATGACGATTGCCGAACTGCGTCCGACACTGATGCCCTCTTTGTGAACGTAGATGATGGCTACACTGGTACCACCCACTGCCGACGGGGTGATGGCCGAGGTAAACTCCCACAGCATGATGACCCGAAAGGCCTGCAACCACGACAATTCGCCTCCGCTCAAGACCCGGATACGGATGATGTAGCCTATATCCCGGCCAAACATGAACAGCACCGCTAAAAACAGCCATCCGACGGTTGTCCACGAGAAGGTGATATTGGCGAAGACTTCGGGATTAAAATCCCGCCACAACATCCACCCCACAACGGCCAGGCCGATCAGGATCGGGTAGATGGCATTGCCAATCTTGATTTTGCTCAAGGGGCCGCCTCCGGCCTTGTGGTTCGACATCGTTACTTTTATTAATTCAGTTATCAAATGGGGGTTCAATAAAGTTTTGTTTCTCCCCCCCCCAGAAATTAGACCAGACACCTTGTTCTACAACAGCAGACCGTCCGGTCAAAGAAGCAGCCACGCCGTCACCCTCAACGCTGTTGGCCCCTTTCATCGGGGCTTACTGCTCGATCCAGTGCAGTTGTTCCAATTCAACCTTTCAAGGGCACTGACTGCTCCTACAAAACGATTTATTCCAATCGCAATTTATCCAACTGGACAGCAAGGCAGCCATCCAAGTCAACAAAATGGATTGATCGGTCAACCCAGCATCCGTCACCAGCGTGACACTCCCACTTGTTTATGTTCAGACAGCTCAACGACTGCCATATATTTTCATTCGCACCTTTGAGTGATGATCATCCTTTGAGCGTTGATCGTGGGACTTGGCAAACGTTCTCCGCACAACACGCTCCGCGCTCTTTTTCCCCACACAGTTGCAGGGCCAGTACTATTGTTGCGTTTCGACCTGGTCGGCGCTAACAAACTTGTACAGTTTATCGCCCCGACGAATAGGTGACGGCACCTTAACGGAACAGAATACCCCCTGCGGAGCGGTCTGAACCGGCTTTTCATCAACGCGAATCTCCTCGGTCGGAAACTCAACCACACCGGTCGTCTCACCGACAATAAAGGTCTCGTCCCCCACACTCAACGGAGCCGCCTCAACCCAAATCTCCGCTACGCCGATCTTCTTGAAAAAGTTGGTCACCTTGCCCACAAAGACCTTGCGTTTGGTCGCTGCGGAGCCATATACACCACTCCACTCATCCACACGGGCGCCCATATAGTAACCGCTCCAGAATCCCCGGTTGAATACGGTTGCCAACCGCTCTTTCAGACCGGCAGCAAATTCGGGGGTATAGGTTCCCGCTTCGAGTGCCCGCAATGCCTCATCGTAACACTCTACGACCCGTTTAACATACTCTGCTGAACGGGCACGCCCCTCGATCTTCAACACGCGCACCCCTGCGCCGAGGAACTTATCGAGAAAATCGACCGTACATAGGTCTTTGGGCGACATGATATAGTGGTTCTGGATCACCAGTTCGTTGCCGTTATCCCGATCGCGAACCTCATAGGAGCGGCGGCACAGCTGGCGGCAAGCCCCGCGATTGGCCGAACAGCCGTTCTCGTGCAGGCTCAGGTAGCATTTGCCCGAAATGGCCATACACAGCGCCCCATGTGCAAACATCTCGATCCGTACCAGCTCTCCATGCGGGCCCCGGATGTTCCGTTCACGGATGCCGTCATAGATGGCACGCACCTGAGGAATAGACAACTCACGTGCCAGCACCATCACATCGGCAAACTGCGCATAAAAAGCTACCGACTCCAAATTGGAGAGGTTCAGCTGGGTCGAGATGTGCACCTCCAACCCGATCGAACGGGCGTAAAGGATTCCCGCCTGATCGGAAACGATCACCGCCGAGACACCTTCCGCTTTGGCCCGATCCATCGTCTGCCGCATGGCGGGCAGGTCCTCATCGTAAAGCAGCGTATTGACCGCCAAATAGGTCTTCACCCCATGTTCGCGAGCGATCGTCACAATGCGGGCCAGATCCTCCAGCGTAAAGTTGGCGGCCGAACGGGAACGCATATTCAGTTGACCGACTCCGAAATAGACCGAATCGGCACCCGCATTGATCGCTGCCTGCAACGACTCGTACGAGCCTACCGGCGCCATGATCTCAATATCGCTGCGTTTGAACTCCATGCTCAATTTTTCCTATTACCTTAATACTATATCTCTCAAGAGAGGTTGCACCACTATTTACGACGGTCTTGCAACCCTTCGGTCAACGTGCGGAGCGGTTTGAGCCGTTCGGGAGCCACCTCCATCGCATCCAAAATCAGATACGCCTTATCGAAATAGGCTTTGATCGCCTGTTCGGTCACCTCCCGAATCCCGAGCGTATCGTAAATGGACCGAACCTGCGCAATCTTCTCAGCCGGAGCCATCGTCTTGTCGGCAATCAGTTGCTGCAAACCCAACCGGGTCGGTTCATCCGCACGACTCAAAGCGTTGGTCAGCAAATAGGTCTTTTTCCCTTCGAGAATATCACCTCCGACCGCCTTGCCAAACACCTCGGGATCGGCATAGGTATCCAACAGATCATCCTGCAACTGGAAAGCCAACCCAATATTGATTCCATATTTGTAGAGCAGATCGGTTTCAATATCATCTCCTCCACCGCAGATGGCACCGAGTTTCAGAGCTCCAGCCAACAGAACGGCCGTCTTTAACTCGATCATCTTCAGATACTCTTCGACCGTTACATCGTTGCGAGTTTCGAAATCCATATCGTACTGTTGGCCTTCGCAAACCCCCAACGCCGTCTCGTTAAAGACCTCAACCAGTTTCGGCAACACACGCTCTTCGCTGCGGGCTAACTGCTGGTAGGCGCAAATCAACAACGCATCTCCGGAAAGAATTGCGGTATTGGCACCCCATTTTTTGTGTACGGAAGGTTTCCCCCGACGGGTATCGGCATTGTCCATGATATCGTCATGCAACAACGTGAAATTATGGAACAGCTCCACCGCCAAAGCCGCTGGTTTGGCAACCGTTACCGCCTCGGTGAAAAGGTTGCAGGCCATCATAACCAGCGCTGGACGAATGCGTTTGCCACCTTCGGCCAGTGCATAACGGATCGGCTCATATAGTCCGGCGGGACGGGGTGGATAACTGATCAAACTCAACTCCCGTTCGCTCATTGATATCAATTCCTGAAGCGAATACATACTTTGTATAGATTAAACATTCTCCAAAACAGGACCTACAAAGTTAAAAAAATAAACCGATTCGAGACATTACTATTGCTGTCCTCAATTTTTTTCGTAAATTTGATTGTTGTTTTAATAAAATAATTTAAAAATACCATACTGACTCTACCATGAAAAAAGTAGCTGTAGGCGTAGATATCGGAGGAACCAACTCCGTATACGGCCTCGTTGACGAGCAGGGTGAGATCATCTGTGAAGGTGTTTTCCCAACCCGTAATTATCCCGATTTCGATCAATATATCGAAGAGCTGTATATCGGCATTCAGTCACTGCTCAAACGGGCAGGCGACGAAGTTGAATTGGTGGGTATCGGCATCGGTGCTCCTAACGGCAACTATTACACGGGCACCATTGAATTTGCTCCGAACTTGGTTTGGAAAGGGGTGCTGAACATTGTCGAAAAGATCAAACGTTACTTCCCCACGGTTCCGGTAATCATCACCAACGATGCCAATGCTGCAGCCGTCGGAGAGATGGTTTACGGCGGGGCCAAAGGCATGAAGGACTTTTTGGTGGTTACCTTGGGTACCGGTCTCGGAAGCGGTTTCGTTGCCAACGGTAAACTGATCTATGGTCATGACGGTTTTGCCGGTGAGCTGGGTCACGTTGTCGTCAACAAGACCGGCCGTATCTGCGGTTGCGGACGTAAAGGCTGCCTGGAGACCTACGCTTCGGCAACCGGTATCAAACGTACCGTATTCAAGTTGTTGGCCGACCACATCGAAGATAGCGAATTCCGTCGGATCACCTACGATGATCTGACTGCCGAGATGATCACCAAAGCTGCCTTGAACGGTGATCCGATCGCTATCGAGGCCTATGAATACACCGGCAAACTGCTTGGCGAGGCCCTGGCCGATGCTGTTGCGCTGACCAGCCCTGAGGCGATTTTCCTCTTCGGCGGACTGGCCAAAGCCGGCAAATACATCTTCGAGCCGACCAAAAAATACATGGAACAGAACCTGCTGGCCATCTTCCGCAACAAGGTAAAATTGTTGCCATCCGGTATCGATGGCAAAAACGCTGCAGTTCTGGGAGCTTCGGCTCTTGTATGGCAAAGCCTCAAAGAGTCTCAGGAGGCTCAAGAGGCAAAAGCGTAGTCCAATTTCAAACCATTCTATAAGGCCGTCCTTGGTGACGGCCTTTTTTTATTCGGAGGGACATCACAGAGGATGAGGATCGAGCGACTCTCAAAGCTATCCCCAACCATCGGGAAAGATATAGCAAAAAATTACAGGTAAAAATTTGCAAGATCGTTTCGGCACGATTTTATTTGTAACATTAAACAAGAACAGGAAACAAGATCGGTGTCCCATTACGTTTTGGTAATCACGAAGGCTACGCTGGAGATCAATACAGCTCATTCGCCGACAACCGATCTTGCCTGACATAAACCGATAATCATGAAAAGTGTACAAGAATCTCTGCTCGAACGGAGGTCGATCCGCCGTTACGAGCGCATGAAGGTCGAACCGGAGAAGATGCAGCAGATCTACGATGCGATCCGCAACACACCGACCAGCTATAACGGACAACAATTTTCTGTCATTGTCATTGATGATCAGCCACTCAAAGAGCAGATCTATGCCATCACCAACCAAAAACAGATCAAGACCTGCTCCCATTTTCTGGTGTTCTGCGCCGATTTTCACAAACTGCGTGTAGCCGCAGCGCTGCACGGGGAGCAGACTCCGGCGTTCGAATCCACCATCGATGGCTACACGGTCGGAGTGATTGACGCCTCGCTGGCGATGATGAGCGCTGTCACAGTGGCTGAATCCCTCGGATTGGGTTGCTGCTGCATTGGTTATACCCGCACAGCGGATCCGCGCAAACTTTCCGACATGCTGGGACTGCCCGAAGGGGTATCGATTGTATGCGGACTGGCCATCGGCTATCCGCGTGAGATGCCCGATCTGAAGCCCAAACTGCCCCAGCCCACCGTCATCCACCACAACCGTTACAGCACCGATGAGGAGATGAAACCGCTGTTGGCTGAGTACGATCGTGAGATCACCCAGTACAACCAGACGCGTGCAGGGGATCAGACCTCCAACGATTGGTCAGGCCACATTGCCGATTACCACCGTCATTCGATGGAGCACGGCATCGCTGGATATCTGCGCGAACAGATGGGCCTGGAGACCAAATAATTTTTATTGACATTTCACCTTTTTTGCCAGGTGTAGGCAAATGGGGACAACAAACAGCAGGAGGGGAATCGAACAGACGCCCCTTCTCATTTTTTATCACAATAGCTCTACCGCCACCAGACGACACAAAACACTCAGAACATCCCCTCAGAACATTCAAGCACCCAGCAGCAAGCTCTCCTACCGGCCCCAATGAGGCACAACGACCGTGCGAGCTCCTGCACGTATCAGCAGAATGAAACGGCGATCGACAGAGCCTCCAGCCGGTAAATCTCTTCTTTCCTATTTCCCTATGTGCTTTTCCCCAAAGGGTTTGCCTACCAACCTCCGATACGGAGATCCACAACAGGCCTCTTTCTCGTTTATGTGCTATTAACACAAAATCGAGGACATACACGTTCTGTCCAGTTAATGCTGGGGTGGGATCCGTTTGCATTTTCCACTCAAGTGTTCGATATCGAGACGCAACACCTGAGTCCGATGGAACGAGCCCGCAATATATTTCTCCGCGATCTCGACATAGTCCGGACTGTACTTGCGGACCAGCAGCCGCAGAGCATGCAAGCGCTCCTCTTCGGATGGGACCTCCGCAATACGACCGAACAGGTGCACACTCTGATAGGCCGTTGTAAAATGTTGTGGAATCACCTGGGTGTCTCCTACAACACAGAAACTGACCCGATCATTCGCACGAATCGCATCGAGCTTTGCCCCTTCGGGTGCACAATGGAAATAGATATGGTCCCCATCAACCACATAACTGAGCGGCAAGCCATAGCCATATCCAGCCTCTCCGCACATGGCCAGAAAGCCATATTCACCCTCATCCAACAATTTTCTGGCTGAGACATCGTCCCAGGTACGATCCTTGCGGCGTATTGCCCTGAACTGTTCCATAAATCCGTAACAAATTGTTTGATCCAAGACAAAGATAGTAAAAGATGAGACAAAAATGGCATCGGCCCTATCCTGATGCCCAAAGGTTCTCCAGCCGAAACCGCAGCAGAGACGGAACAGAAGACAGAAACAGCGATCGAGAATCGGCATCATCCCCCCAACTCGATCTTTTCCCCCCTCGATCTGAACCGTACTCACGGCTTCGACGGCCCATCGGCATGGGACTCCCTATTCAGGCACAATACTGCCACATCTGCTGATACGATAATCTCAACGACGGGTAAAAATGATATTATGTTTTTCTATAAAACTATTAACGCTAAACAGCAACTAATCAACAACAAATCACACAATCGAATGTAAGGAAACGGAGACAATTCAGAGGTTAACGACGGCCAAAATCGTAACATTTCGGCGAAGCCCTCGTTAAATTGAATGTATAAACAGGGTGGTCAACGGCCCGTCCACAAGTGAGACCTACCCAAGCGGTAAGAGGCGGCCTGCACCACCCAGATTTTGTGTAATAACGACTAAACTTATGCGACATTTTCTCTCTGCATGCTGCTTGATCGGACTGTTTGGGCTTCTACTGAGCAGCTGCATCAAAAAGGAGCCGCTCAACAGTGAAGCGGATATCGAACAGTGTACGCTACCCGACGGAACCCTCAAGTCAGAACCGCTCATCACCAACAATACGGTACAGTTGATGTTGTTGCCGGGCAGTGCCGACCTCACCGCCCTGGCTCCGAAATTCACTTTGACCCCGGGAGCCACCATTGAGCCCGCCTCAGGTACCGTCCGTGACTTTTCCACACCACAGACCTATACCGTCACCTCCGAAGACAAACAGTGGTCCAAAGTATACACGGTTTCAGTATCACAATCCGACATTCCTACTATTTATGATTTTGAGCATTGGCGAACCGAAAAATACCAAACTCCCTACGAACTGCTCACCAATGGCGACGAGTTGAATATCTGGAGCTCAGGAAACGCAGGTTATTCCATTACCGCCGGCAGTTCTGCTCAGCCCGACGATTTCCCGACCTTTGCCACGACTGAAGCCTTTCAGGGGAAATATGCAGCCAAATTGGTTACCCGTTCAACCGGCACTTTGGGGTTACTGGCAGGTATGCCGATTGCAGCAGGCAACCTTTTTATCGGCACATTCGACGGAGCCAGCGCAATGAGCAATCCATTAGGAGCGACCCATTTCGGCTTGCCGTTCGAACAAAAACCGGTACGATTTATCGGACACTACCGTTACATTTCGGGCGGCAACATCACCAACAAAAGAGGACAAGAGATCGTTCCGGCCCAACGTGACATTGGTCAGATTTACGCCATTTTGTACGAAACGGATGACAATGTCAAATATCTGGATGGCAGCAACATCACGACTTCGCCCAACATCGTCGCCAGGGCCATGGTGCCGCTTCAAGAGACATCAAGTACCACCTACGAACCGTTTGACATCGAATTTTCGTATGACAAGCCCTACGATCCGCTCAAACAACAGGCCTACAAATACAACTTAGCAATTGTATTTACCGCCAGTCAGGGAGGAGCCAAATTTGAAGGGGCAGTCGGCAGTACGCTGTATGTGGATGCCGTTCAGATCATCTATGAATAGCCACAAATCATTGAATGATGAATAGAAGTTACAAAACAATAGGCGTCATTACGCTACTGCTGATGGTGACCGTCGGAGCAATGGCGCAATCCCCATCCCAACCGGAGAAAAAATATGAATATCGGATCCGAGCCGGTTTCAATATCGGAGGAACAACTCCGATTCCCCTGCCGGCCGAAATTCGCGGAATCGAATCCTACTCGCCTACGATGCTTTTCAGTGTGGAAGGTAGTGTCATGCGGTGGATAACCCCAAAATGGGCCTTGACCACCGGTCTCCGTTTCGAGACCAAGGGCATGAACGCCGGCGCACGGGTCAAGAACTATCAGATGACCATGATGATCGAGAACGGGGATATGACCGGTGACATGACCGGCCGTTTTACCGGACGAATCCGCACCAGAATCCAAAACGAGTACATCACGCTGCCCATTTTGGCAGTTCGACAACTCTCCCCGCGTTGGGAGGTCAAATTCGGTCCCTACTTTTCGTATCGGATCGATGGCAGCTTTACCGGATCGGCCTTCGATGGCTATATCCGGGATGGTGACCCCACCGGCACTAAAGTGGGAGTTGAAAATGCTTCGTACAATTTCAGTTATGGATTACGCCGGTTCAGTTGGGGTGGACAGGTTGGAGCAGAATGGCGAGCGTACCGACACCTCTCCGTATATGCTGACCTCACCTGCTCGGCCAACTCGATCTTCAAAAAAGATTTTCACAGCGTCAATTTCGACATGTATAACCTCTATCTGACGGTCGGCTTCGGGTATCGCTTCTAAGGCTTCAGGGCAGATCCAACCACTGTTCAGTCAAGGCGAAACAACAAGCGGGAGAAGAGTGATGCTCTTCTCCCGCTTATCGTATTAAAAATCGACTATTTGTACTTATTCACAACCCGCCAAAAATCGGCTTTATCTTTGGCTGTAAAATTTCCGTATCGGAAAAATTCAACTTTGCGATCCTTCGTGACAAAGATGATGACAAACTGGTTATTCACGTCCCCCATGCCCCACGCATTGCGCAGCGAATGATCGACATCGGTATACATGGCTGCACCTGTTTTTTTCTGTTTAGCCCGCATCATACTGCGAACGACACTATTGGGCAACATCGGTGCATCCTTCAGATTCACGATACCGTAAGCTACAATTTTATCTCCACCGATGGGATGTGTCTCCAAATATTCAATGAAGTCGCTGTTCTGACCCGCATGATCCGGATCGACATAAAACAACAATAATGGAGCCTTGCCCAACGAAGGCAGATCAATCGGTTGATTTTGCAGGTCACGAATCTTTACATGAGGTACTGTTTTCCCTTCGATATTGGTTGGACCATTCGCAAACGCTCCTACTGCAAACGACAGCATAAGAGCGATAATCAAACTCCGTTTCATAATGAATAATACTGTATCAGATTTATTACAATTTTTCTTTTGTCGCGTTCCAGTCAAAACAAACCTGACCTAAACCATGCTCCTCCAACAGACGTTGCGTCGCCGTCATCAACTGCAGACGCAAAGGGTGTTGACTAATCCGACGAGGGATTTTGCGCAGTTTGCAGTTGCTCCAAAGCCCACCATTGACTGCCGGCTCCTCGGGTGACACTGCCAGCTGCAGGGCCGTTGCAGCACCCTGCTGCGGGGTTTTGACCAACGGGCGGAAAAACAGATCGGCCAACGGATCAAACCAGCGCCCCATCGTCAACATGGCGGTATCGACCACACCCGGATCGGCCGCCTGGATCGTAATACCGCTTCCTGCCAAACGTCGTGCCATTTCGATCGTAAAGAGTAACAGGGCCAGTTTGGAGCTACCATACGTGGTAAACCGATGAAAATGTTCGGGGTCGGGTTGCAGAAACTGCTCTCCGACCCGACCGATGCGCCACGTACAGGAGACCGTATTGATAATGCGGCTTCCAGGACTCATCAGCGGGAGCAGACCACAGGTCAACGCATAGGCTGCCACATAATTGACAGCCGTATCCTCCTCCACTCCATCGGCACTCAAGCGGAAGGTGCCGTTCATCACGCCGGCGTTGTTCAACAGCCGGCTGACCGGCATTGCCTCTTGCCGCAAGCGGGAGATAAACGCTCCGATCGAAGCCATGGAGACAAGATTCAACTCCCGTACCACAATACGGTCGTTACCGCTCCGCTCCATAATCTGTTGCCGAATAGGTTCCGCCTTTTTCAGATTACGGCACGCCATCACCACAGGATATCCCCGACGAGCCAACCCCTCGGTCAGAGCTGCCCCGATGCTTCCTGAAGCGCCGGTCACTACGGCCCAACCCTGCGAAACGGTCGGGGCAGGAACTGAGGCATTTAGCTCTGTTTTAGTCTGTGCATCAACGGTCATAACGGTACAGTTTGGTATGCCCTTTCAGCCAAAAGATCAACCGATCCGGCAGCAGATAGAGCAACAAAATCCCCACCCGATTGAATACCCCCGGGAGAATATAATCTTTATGTGCGAACAGAGCACGAATGGCTTTGCGGGCCAGTCGTTCAGGCGTCATCATCACCCCGAGGCGCAGGGCCAGTCGCTGATACTTTTCGCTGAGGTTGTACAGCCCCGTCGCAACCGCTCCGGGACACACCGCCGTCACATACACTCCATCCCCGTGCAATTCGTAACGCAACATTTGGGAGAGTTTGCGCAGGTAGCTTTTGCTGGCCGCATAGACCGAAATACCGGGCGCCGGAGTCCAAGCCGACAGTGAAGACATATTCAGGATATAACCTCTGCCTCGCCGACGCATGGCGCCACCGAAATAGTGACACAGCATCGTAACGGTCTGAATATGCAGCAGGATCATCTTTTCGATCCGGGAGGCGGCCACTTCGGTCAGATCATCGAAGAAGAAGATACCAGCATTGTTCACCAACACCTCAATATCGAGCTGCTCCTGCTGGCAATAGTCGTACAGCTCTCGGGCCGCTTCCGCTCGTGCCAAATCCATATACAACGGCAGTACCCGTACGCCAAATGCGTCCGACAACTCCGCTGCCACACGCTGCAGTCGCTCCTGTTCGTTACTTACCACCAACAGATCGTAACCGCGCCGGGCCAGCTCTTTGGCATAAGCCAATCCAATCCCGGAACTGGCTCCTGTCACCAAAGCCATCCCCTGAGGACAATCTATGTGCTTGGTTTGTGCGTTCATCGCCTTATCCCTTCAACATCTAACTATCGGACCACGCAAAGGTATATGCTCTAATTCTCTTTTACGAATCGGTTTGCCCCTCTTTTTGTTCAAAAGTTCTTCGGTTTCTGCTATTGGAAAGCCTGTTTATCCAACTTTTCGACCTCGCGCCGAAGCGAACAGGGCAGATCGGTCAAATGTTTGTGGCAGGCCATCTCGATCGAATACATGCGGGCAATACAGTAATTGGCATGGGTACAACCGCAACGCTCCTCCCCTTCGAGCCGCATCCGGTTCACAAAGTCCGGCTCATTGATCAGGGCACGAGCCATCGCTACACATTCGAAACCATCATTGAGCACCTCATCGATCTTGGCACGCGACACCAAACCACCGACATAGACCAACGGCATCTTCAACGCCTTGCGGAACTGCAACGCATCCTCCAGGAAATAGGCCTCCTTGAAGGGCACAGAAGGCACCATCATCCGACCGAACATCCGCACGCCCCACTTCAACCACCATTGGTGCATGTAGTAAGTCATCGAACGGATCGGCATGCTTCCCCGCATCACATACATCGGGGCACGGCTGACAAATCCACCGCTCAGCACCAAAGCGTGCGCCCCCAATCGCTCCAACTCACGGGCCACCTCCAAACACTGATCGATCTCCAGCCCACCTCGGAAACCGTCCCGCATATTGGTCTTGACCAACACGGTCATATCGTCTCCAGCAGCCTCCAACGCCTCGCTGATACACATCCGCATGAAACGCATCCGGTTGTCGAGCGAACCGCCATACTCATCTTTACGATGATTGGTATAGGGCGAGAGGAACTGGCTGATCAGGTAACCATGCCCGGCGTGCACCTCCACGGCGTCGAATCCCGCTTCGCGGGCCAACCGAACCGCATCGCCAAAGGCTTTGGCCTTTTCGACAATTTCATCACGACGTAATCCACGCACCAACGTCGGGGAATAGATATTGATTCCGGAGGAGGCCCCCACCGGCCGACATCCGCAAATGGCTTTGTGCGACATATTGCCACAGTGGCCGATCTGAATCGAGGCCGCAGCGCCCTCGCTGTGAATCGCATCGGTAATGCGTCGCAATCCGGGAATCACCTCCTTGCGCAACCACAATTGATGCGGGAACGAAAGGCCATCTCGTGTAACCGAGGCATAGGCCAGTGTTGTCATGCCGATACCGCCGTGAGCAACACTTCGGTGATAGTTGTAAAGCAGGTCGGTAGGAGCATTCCCCATGCACATACCTTCGAACGCTGCAGCACGGATTGTCCGGTTGCGCAACGTCAGCGGCCCAATTTTAACGGGCGTAAAAAGTTTGGATTCATTCATATCGATCAGCAGTCAAATCAATAGATAAAGGGGATCACCCGTTTGAGGTGGGCCATGCGGAACTCTTCGCCGAACATTTCGGCATAACGGTGATAAATGGCGTCGGCCCGGGGTACCAGATTGGCAAAGGTCCAGATGGCAAACACAGCTCCGGCAGCCGACCAGGTCAAGATGGCAAAACCGGTCCATTCGAGAATCTCGCCGAAGTAGTTGGCCGATGAGACGTAACGGAACATGCCGCCTTTTGGCAGGTAGTGACCGGTATCGCCCGGTTTACGCAGGTGACGGATGATGTGATCCGAATGCATGTTGATTATCATGCCGGCAAAGAAGACCACCACACCGGTCACAAATTGTGGCGTCGTCAACCAGTCGATCGAATAACGTCCTTCGGGGGAGAGATAGAAGATCCAGAGTCCCTGCATGGCAGCATTGAGCAAGTTGAACACAACGCCCATCACAATAATTCCGAGCGGCATAGTGCTGCGTCCCTTCAAAAGCATCGGATAGATGAACGACCGGTTGAAATAGTGCAACTGAAACAGACACAAAAAGATCAACGGCACAACCTCGAAGCGCCTTGGCGAGCAGAGCCAAAAGATCAACATCGCAAAAAAGACGGGAGACTCCATCAGAAACCAGCCCAGACGATTCCCGATTTGCGCTCCCCAATGACCGTCACGCAACAGGCCATACCCTGCCCTGACATGATACAGCGTAAAGAATACCACGACAGCCAATGCCGTCATCCCACACAAAAAGCCGTTGTAAATTTCCAACATTTAACGTTTACTTAAATTTATGGACGATCCGCTTTTGCAATTATTTTTAGATTTTTCTTGATTTACATCCACAGAGCTGGAAAATTTGCAAAAGAGATTTTAACTTTGTAGTCAATAAAAATTTGTGTTAAAGGTATAAAATCATACAAACTTTACCAACACTTAACCATAAGAGAACAGTCATCCCGACAAAAAGTCCTAACTTTGCCGTCATAGTAAATCAATTAGACCCATTCATGTTACGAAAAATTTTCTGCTGCTCATTGATGGCAGTCATGCTGCTATCAACCACCTCTCCTCTCCAGGCTCGCTCCCCAAAACATAGCAAACATGCAGCCTCTTCGAACTGCAACTATTCAACCCAACCCGTTCGTAATGTCATTTTATTAATTGGTGATGGGATGAGTTTAGCACAAGTCAGTGCGTTGACGCTGTATGACGGAGCTCCAGAATTTATGAAACGAGCCCAATACATTGGTCTGCAAACCACAAATTCTGCCTCAAGCGATGTCACGGACTCTGCTGCAGCCGCTACAGCATTGGCTACAGGGACCAAAACCCGCAACGGCATGATCAGTATGACCCCCGACGGAGATACCCTTACCTCGATCATGACACGAGCCAAACAGCAAGGAATGGCAACCGGATTGGTCGCCACACACACCATTACCGATGCCACTCCGATTGCCTTCGTTGGACACAACGATGACCGATTCCACTCCTATGCCTTGGCAGAAGATTTCTTGACCTCAGACATTGATCTATTTATTGGTGGAGGCCGCAAGTATTTCGAGAAACGTGACGACAACCGCAATATCTCTGACGAACTGCGCCAGCGCGGATACACCATCGCCTACTCGCTGGACACACTCTCTCACTTTAAAAAAGGACATATCGGCCTCCTGTTGGCTGAAAAAGATTTGCCGATGATGCCGCAGGGTCGAGGCGACATGCTTCCACAAGCGACTCAAGAGGCGCTGCGGCTGCTCTCGAATGACAGCAAAAAGGGATTTATGTTGATGGTCGAAGGGTCACATATCGACAACGCCTGCCACTACAATGATCTGGAGAGTGTTCGTGCCGAGATCAAGGATTTTGATGCTGCTGTACGAATCGCACTGGACTTTGCCGACCATACGCCAGGCACATTGGTGATTGTAACGGGAGATCATGAAACGGGAGGTGTGGTATTGCCGGCAGACGACAACGAATTCACTCATGGCAAGCTCCAACCCGACGAAGAGAACCATGCCGTAGTTCGGTTCTCTACCAAGAGCCATACCGGCTGCATGGTCCCCATCTATGTCTACGGGGCCGGTGCCGAGCGTTTCAGCGGATTTATGGACAACACGGATATTCCCAAACGAATTGCTGAACTGCTGCAGTTACCGTAACAGATTTTCTGGCAAAGCAGGACTCAACCATTGCGCCAAACCTTACGCACCAATTTTCCGCAAACGAGCCCATTGCCCATTAGTCACTTTTCATTACTCAAAGCCACTTTTTCGGGATTCGCTCTCTGATGGAGCGGATCCCGTTTTCGTGTTGCACGGTAATGACCTGCAAGCTCACTTCCCTGGACCTGCCACATGGCTACTGCCACTATCAGACCACGGTTTAACGGCTGCACTATACACCTCCGTCCCTTGCACACTCAACGTCATTGCTGTCCATTGATCGGCAAAGTGCTGAATGCAATTCGACAAAATTTAGCCTTCTCACGCTATCATACGCAAATTCAGGACAACACAATCCGGAACACTCCCTCATCCCAATGCGATAGGGGCCCGATCGTTCCCAACCATTCCCCTAACAAGACCGACACGTACAGCAACAGGCAGCATGTACAGCACATGCAGTTCGCGCCAGGCCTGACATTCAACCTTCCAGTTTAGACTGCTTGCTACAGTCTCTCTTCCCCAATAACACGCTTTTTTACCAGTTTTATTTTCTCAGTCACGCACCTTTCCCTTCCTCATTTTCCCGCTTCCAACTAACGCCTGTTCGATCCACTCCTCTCGACCCTCTCGATTCCGTCCCTCTCTTCGGGTCATCGAGCCCCATTTGGGGCTTCAACTCTGCTGTCACTATCCCTGGCCCGCTTTCCCGCTGGTCCTCTCTCCCGCTGCTCGCGCGCCCTTCCCTCTGATCACTCTCCCGCTGACGCTGATCAATCGCCCCTCACTGATTCCTCGCCTTCCTCGTCCCCACTGATTCCACACCAGTTGATTCACCCGCCCCGCAAATCATTGCCCGTTGATTCACTCGTCGCACTTCTCCTCCAACCACAGTTCAGATTCGCCCACCCGGAGACAAAAAACAAGCAGGGCCGTATCTTGCGATACAGCCCTGTTGTAATACTGAGAAGAAACAGCCTATTTGGCAGCTTTCTTATTGTAGTGCTTTGCGTAGCGGCTCATAAACTTATCAACGCGTCCTGCGGTGTCAACCAACTTCATCTTACCGGTGTAGAACGGGTGAGAGGTGTTGGAAATTTCCATCTTATACACGGGATAGGTTTCGCCATCCACTTCGATGGTCTCCTTTGTCTGGATGGCGGACCTGCACAAAAACACATGATCGTTAGACATATCCTTGAATGCCACTAAACGATAATTCTCAGGATGAATCCCTTTTTTCATGGTTGTGTGTGTTTTACATTAATATGCTGTTGCGGTCGCAAAGTTAGCAAACCTTTCTGCTTTTGCAAAAAAGTGAGCCAGCAAATTCACCCCCAACAAACATTTTTATTATTTATAACTAATAACCAGCACCTTAGAGTACTCCCAGAATTTCTTCTTATCCTTGATAATCAGCGATTCATAGATACCCTTGTCATCCTGTACGAATTCATAAGATTCGGCCGGATGCGAACTTACCAAGGTCACCTTCTTCTGTCCGATCAGCACACTGTCGAAATTGCGAATATCGATCTTAGTAAAGCTGTCCAGACTACGGCTCTCGTTGATTTTCAGGGTTCTGCCAATAAAACCGCTCTTATAAACGATCTCTTTGTCCAACAACTCACGCTCCGATCCAACAATATAGTAAGCCGTATTCAGAATATCAGTCTGCCCTTTCACCTCTCCCTGCAAGGAAGCATTGGTCTCGGTCAGTCCGCTAACCTGCGTATTCAACCCTTCGACCTGTTCGTTAAGTTCGGCCACCTGAATATGCATCTGCTCAAGATTGCTCTTCAGCACGGTAATCTCCTGATCTTTGGTCTCAACATCTTTTTGCAACTGGGCGAGCATCTTCTCCAAACTGGCCACCTTCAGATTGGCCTTGCGCAACTGATTAGCCGACTGCTGCAAACGAGCCATCTTTTCACGGTTGTCCAGCAACAACTGATTGATCGCCTCAACATCTTCATTAATTTGGGCCGGAGTTTGATTCTGGATTTCGCCGTTATCAATGCTCTTGTTGATAATGTGCTCACGCTCCTTGATGGCATTGAGGTTCTCGGCAACCGCACTCATCGACTCGAAAATCTCATTGATCATCGAATCTTTGGCTGCAACCACACGCGCCAGCGAATCCTTCTGGTTTTCGACCTGATCCGCACTCTGACGGCTCACACAAGAGACCATCGGAAAGAGTAACAACAACAGGTAAACAAACTTTTTCATGATGTATGACATTTAACTTTTAGAATGCAACCTTGACACCCAAACCAAAGTCCAACGCATGGAATCCGGTATGGCCTGCGAAGTTCAAGCAGGGCTTATAATCCGCAGAAACAGCCAACGGAATTTTCGGTATCTTATATTCCAAGCCAATGACGCCATCGATACCGGTTGTAAATTTGGTTTCGCTGTGTTTTTCCCAGCCTCCCATATTGATACCACCGCCATAATAGAAGTGGAAACCGGTCGTGATCACCGGGATATGCCGCTCGTACAACGCATAGATATTGACTCCTTTGGCGAAATCGATAATGCCTTCAAGTCCGTTTGCCGGATCAAAATGGTGCTTAACCGTGATACCGGAAGCGGTTTCACCGCCGCGCACACCGATTGCCCAATTGTAATCCTGTGCTTTGACCGACAAGACGGTCGTTGCGCACAGCAGCGAGAATACAAATAAAAACTTTTTCATCAACGAACCTGATTGTAAGGTTGGAAATAAAATTAAAACTACTCAAAAAATACGGGCAAATTTAATAATTAAATCCACATTTGTTTCAGTCCATGCGGTAAATATTGTAGATCGCCACATTTGGGCTCCAATCGTGTCCCCGCGTGAATCGATCACACCCATATTCGTACTGCAAATCCACCAGCATCCATCTCTTCTTGTGGCGGACCGATTTGCGGCGGACCGAACAGCCATTTACGCTCTCCTGCAACGAATCGAACAGTCGCAGACCATCACTTGCGATAACGTCTCTGCCACCCGCCTCAACGCAGCAAATCAACCGCTCACTGTAAATCGGCCGACCACACATCGGCAGCACGCTCTGCGTCCATCTATCATCTATATCATGCAGCCAACAACACAGCGAGCTGCTTGCCTTAGCGATGCATTCAGGAAATTAAACAGTCACATGCTCTCTACTGCAGCTATTTCCACCACTCGCCTATACACGACAAATCGACTTCTCACTGCACATCAGCCGATCACACATTAACGATATGTCTCCAAGACCCATTCATCTTGCGGCAAATGTAAGCAGAAACTTACCCTGTAGTGATTCGACCAACCTCACCAATTTGCCGCATATCGACCGGCCCAACATGTCCCGCAGCGAGTGTGTAGCCCAACAGTCTTACAGAGCTTCAACCGTTCTACCCAAATAGGTCGCCCATTCTGCCATCACTACCTCAAACTCAAATAGGCGGTCCACGCAACGCTTACTATGGACGTTCCGGTGCAGCAGGGTCTGCCTCGTCCGCCACCACCGACAGCCAGGTCTTATCCCCAAGCAGGACAGCATCCGAAGGTGGCAATTGCGAGCTGGAGTCCTCTACCGGTACTGACGCACAATCTTTCACAGACTGTGCCTCTGCCGAATTCGAAGAGGATTCCAACGCCTCCGAAGATGACTGCGCTACACGGATTTGCGAGCTATCGCCACCCGCCGTTGGTAGAGGATCTGCACTGGTTCCCTGTGTCGTATCAGCACCCGTTGCTGGTGCAGAAGCAGCGCCAGCTCCCTGCGTCGTATCAGAACCCGGCAACAATCCCTCCTTGCGCAACAGTGCCGAATCGGCTGCTGTCAGCTGTTCGCTCTCAGCAGTCACCTCGGTGGGCAAGCTGGGTGCAGTATTAACCCGCAACCGGCTCAAAGTCGCCGCCTCAACCCCTCGACGGAAGATATCCGTAATATTCCGCCTGAGGTTCAAACGAGCCGAATCGATCACCTCCACATAACTCGGCACATCGATACTCTTGTACCGAGCCCGACAGATCCGGAATTTAAATTTGTCCGGATTGCCATAAATATCAATGCCCAACCGGAACGGAATCGGCGACTTGAGTACCGAAATATGATAATCAAAATTCATATCCAACTTCTGTATGCCGCTAACCGCCGCACGATAACGATCCATCTCGATCGCAAACGGGAAGATATCAATCTGACTGTCGTGTACTAACATTTCAACGGAGATTTTATCGATCATATTGCGCTTCTTGTTCTTGAAGTGCAGCATCTTCGAGATCTCCGTAAAGGTTTCGCCATCGAGCAGAACCATATCCTGGCCGTGAATACGACATGCAGCATTGAGTGTCGGCATCTGGATATTCATTGCCGTATCGAGCGCCGCCGTTGCAGCCATCTGACAATCCACCACCCCTTCGAACGATCGCAACATCGGCAACAACGTATCTACCGACGGGATCAGTTTGATCAGACGAGCCACCTGAATCTTCTGCATCTCCAGATCAAATCCGGTTGTGATATCCTTTTTACTGCGCGTTGCATAGAGGCCGGTCAGCTTCATCGTACCGGCATCAGTCACCGCCTCCAGATCATTCAATTGCAGACAGCGGTCGTGTACAATCAGGCAGCCGGACAGTTTGCTCAACGTCAAATCGGCATACACCCCGTGTTTGACATCCAGATCCACATCGATATCGACATTTCCCGGAACCACAATCAGTGACGTCTCGGCTGCTGTATCAACCGCCGCCTGCTGTTCGATCATCTGCTGCAGATGCTCCTCCGAAACGGCCTGATGCAAAGAGTCTTTGTAACTGTCACTGGCCGTCATGTAAGAAGATCCGGCACTGGCAGCCTTAACCAATTCATTGATATCAAGCGTATCGGACTCAAGCTGCATATTGATCCGCAACTTTCCACGTCCGGAAAGGGCCCGTTTCAGGTTGGCGACCTCACCGGTCAAATTCAAATCCGAGGCCCCACTACGGATCGTCGTACCGCGCAACTCAACCCGATCGGTCGTGAAACCTATATCCACATTACGCAACGTATTGGTCAACGGGAAATAGGGGGTAATCAGACGTCCACCGTCTGCTTTGATATTGCCATTTACATTCCACCGATACAACAGCTGACGAATCGACTGGTCCATGCGCATATCGATATCCTGCGCGATAAAATCATCCTGAGGCGGCTGTTGTCCATGGTGCTGCTGCATGAATAGAGCACGCACATGGCCGAACAGTGAATCGCGCGGCACATCGGGATAGACCTGCTGCAATGAATCAAGCCAATGTTCACGACGCTGTGCCTGCTGACGCCGGGTCGAATAGAGCGTTGCTTCGAGATCGGCATGGACTCCGCGCAGTGCACAGATATTATCGATACTGCGGCTAACCATCCCTTTGGAGGCCAATTGCAGACGGATAACCGGAATCGTCGAATCCTTGGCGGAGGGCATAATCGAAAAATCGATTGCCGGCCCGCCGATCTTCACCCAGGAGGAGTCCACTCCATCAATTCCCAGATAGCGGGCATTCACCGACCCGGTAAAGGGGCGTACCACCGTTGTGTCATCATCCGTGGCAACCGCATTGCGCATGGTCAGTTTCCCGCCGGAAAGGGACATGGCCAACATCTCTTTCATATCGAACTGCAGGGTGTCGGCCTGCACATCCAGATAGACCACCTGAGCCCCGGCAGCAATGGTGGTGTCGTATTCGGGGAGATTGGGATTGGCGCCGAAGACGATTCGGCCTCCGTTAGCCATCAAAAAAAGCGTATCTTGGGGCATATTGACTAACAGATTCTGCAAGGTTACCTTGGCATGAATCCGGGTGTTGCCAATTCGTCGCAGATTGAGTTCGCTGAGCCGGCAACCCACATTGGCCTCCAACCCTACTTCGCCATGAGCCGTAATATCCTTTTTCTGCGAAGGGAACAGCTCGGTTAAACGACCCAGATCGATCGATCCGTCCATCTTTCCCTGCACACGGGCATCGCGCAATACATCCCACGCCGTCCCTTCAGCCCGAAACTTCATACCGATCCCCTCAACGGTGAATTTACGCAAGATCACACCCGTTGAATCGGGACGTTGCGGGTGATAGAACAGTGATGCATCGAGCTGCATATCATCAATGCGAACTTTGGACCCCTCGTAACCGAGGTAACCCCCATTCACCTTGCAATCCAGTCGCAATGTAGGCAACACATTGTTGTCGAACCGATAGGTACCCGTCACACGCGTCTCCAGGTCAGCCGACAAGCTGGTTTGAAAATGGCGTGCTGCCGGCATCATCGCCTCCGGTACCAGACTCAACACCCGCTGGAACTGCAGCGGAGAGACCTTGCACACCAAATCGGAGACCACACTATCGGCCTCAACCACCACCTGGCCGTTGAACTCTACCGGAATATTGTCGGCTTGCAGGGTCAGCTTGTCAAACATGCCCCGATGTTCACGCCAGCGCCCAAATGCAAAACCGCCCTTCAGAGACAACGGAAGCCGTTGAGCATAGGCCACCTTCCCCTGTCGCATTGAGACCTCGCTTCCCAGATCGATCTCATAGCGCCGTTTGCGATGGCTCTTCCAATAGAGATGCAGGGAATCGAGCGAAGCCTCAATCGCATCCCGTCGGCTCTCGTACTGGAGCTCTGCCCCCTTCAGCATCACTCTCCCCACCCGAAGACCAAAGAGCATGGTCATATCGGAGGTTGTATCGGCTTTTTTTTTTCGGCTTGCGTACTGGCTGTGGTATCGGCTCCGGAAGGGAAAATATCCCAGTTGGCGTTCCCGGCGGGGGAAACAAACGCATAAATTTGGGGGTCCACCAATTTCAGTTCACGAATCACCACCTGAGAGGCCAACAAACGAGGCAAATTGAGCGTAACGGCAAAATCTTTGAAACGGAGCAGACTATCGGCCCGTTGGGGTACCGCATAGCGTAACGAATCGGGGATTCCGGAAAAGACGCCAGAAATCACCTCGCCGTTTTTCAACTCCAGACTGACGTGGGGAAAATTCTCGAACAGCGACAGCCGCACCGTGTCGAAATGTACCGTAGCATTCAGGTAATGCGATGCAACACGATTGACGATCGGCGTCAAACGCGACGGCGTCAAAATCAACGACACCAAAATAGCTACCAGCAAAAACAGCCCCACAAGCGATCCCACCACAATCGAGAAGACCTTCAACAGCCTTCTCCACCACGGTTTTTTGAATTTGGGCGACTGCGATACGGTCTCCTCCCGGGTCGAATGATCGTCCTGGGAGGGTTGTGCCATCATCACTTTCCCCGCATCGGTTTTACCCTGCTCAGCAGCAGTATTTTCCGAGCTAAAGCGCGTTTCCATAAATTCCAATTTTACCCCAATAATCAAAGATAAAGATTTTCGCAATATTCGTATTCACTCGCACCCATTTCTCCATAAAAAATTTCGGGGCTGCCCTTTACAAGAACAGTCCCGAATTTTTTAGCTATAGCACCTTTGTACTGCGAGTTTACTCTTTTTTCATAGGAGGGACCTCACCACCTTACACTGCAAGCAGCAAGTGGATCCGAACCGCCTCATACCTACTACCGCCCCCTACATTCTAAAGACAGTAGCGAGGCGCTTAACCGATCCCCTGGGTCTCTGCGTGCAGCACAAAGTTGCACAGAATTAGACCGAACGGATACGGAAGAGACGATCCACCCAATTCTTTCGGATTGTGAGCGTTCAATCTAACGATACGACTCCTCGAAGATCCGGATGATATCCTCGTCGGTCAATGGCTGCGGATCGAGGCCGAACAGCCCACCCATGGCATCGCGTGCCAACTGAGCCAACCGCGGGAAATCTTCGCGACGGATACCGTAATCGGACATCTTGAGCTGATCGACACCACACGCCTTCTGCATCTGCTCCAACAGATCGACAAAAACATACGGCTGTTTCTCTGCTGCCACGCCACTCAGGTCAGCACCCAAATTACGGGCCATCTCGATGAACCGCTCAGGAGCCAACGGTGCAAAATGGCGGTAGAAGGCCAACGAAATCATGATCAAACCGGCGCCGTGCGGCAGCTCGGGATAGAGACCACTCATCGCATGCTCCAACGAGTGTTCGGAAATGCAGCATGAGGTCGATTCCACCATACCGGACAAGGTATTGGCCAAAGCGACGTTTGTACGAGCCTCCAGATCCTTACCGTCAGCCACTGCACGGGGCAGATATTTGAAGATCAGACGCATACTCTGCAGTGCCAAAGCATCGCTGACCGGAGTTGCAACCCGAGCCAGGAAACCCTCCGATGCATGGAAGAAGGCATCGAATCCTTGATAAGCGGTCAATTTAGCCGGAACAGACAGCATCAACTCCGGATCGACAATCGACAATACCGGGAAGAGTTCATCGCAACCGAATCCCACTTTATGACGGCTCTCATCGTGGGTAATAACGGTCCATGGATCGGCTTCGGTACCGGTACCAGCTGTTGTAGTAATGGCAATGATGGGCAGTGCTCCGGTCGGCTTTTTGCCGCCCTCGACATAGTCCCAATAGTCGCCCTCATTGGCTGCAGCCAGCGCAATGGCTTTGGCCGAATCGATCGGACTTCCGCCACCCAAACCGATGACAAAATCACATCCCTCGGCACGGCACAACGCCGCAGCCTCACGAACATGGCTCAACAGCGGATTGGGCATCACCTTATCAAACACAACACACTGTGTATCGTTGTTCTGTTTGAGCAGGGAGATCACCCGATCCAGATAACCATACTTTTTGACCGATTTACCGGCAGTGGTAACGATCAATGCTTTACGACCTGGCAATTTTACCGTAGCCAATTCATTCAACATCCCCGGGCCAAACAGTACACGGGTCGGAATATAAAAACTAAAACCTGCCATTGTTAATGTTATTTTGGTTATACCTGTATATGTTTACATTCGAACCTCAAGGAGCGCCGTCCGTTATCAAATCCCAGACTATGCACCCTCTTCAATCTACAATACTTTTACGTGCAACCTCCCAATAATGTTTCACTATTGTAAAACTTATTTCGACTCCCGGACAGTCCTTCTAAATGTCATGGGCCGAGAACATCTTGATCGTCTTGGGGAGCGTTTTATCAGGCATTCGACCCTTCATGCCCTTCTCCTGCAACAAAGCTTTGACACACAATCAGGTCGATTCATGCGCTTGCCCCAGTTTCAGACGAAACACGCCTCAACAGTCCTCCACAGCACCGAGAAGACCTCACGTTTCACAAATCTAAACGATAAAACAGCCCGATTATTTTAGTGGACCTCCCCTGCTCTACTCCGGCAGGTAAATACTGCGTAGCTCCGATCCTCCACACCCACACTCGAGACGCTCGGTCCACTCGATATACATGGTCTTGAGGGCTCGTTACGGATCACCTCTTCAATTGCTGCACCATTCCCCTGTAACGGACTTCAATCGCCAACTCAAGCCCTTTCCACATCTCCCATATCAAAAAAAGCTGGAGACGTACATGGGTACGTCTCCAGCCTATTGAAAACTTGCGGTTCAAGCGAGTCGTCCAGCATCCTCAACCAAGGAGCGAACTCTCAACTCTACGCACTGAATCGATTCCGAGACTCGGAACTTTTGTCCTCGTCCTCGACAATTAGAAAGCCTTGGTATAAAGAGCTTTGATCTCTTCAACGGTTACCTTACGCGGGTTGCCTGGGGTGCAGACATCGTTGAAAGCAGACTCTGCCAATTTGCCGAGATCCTCCTCTTTGACATTCAGTTCGCTCAACTTCTGAGGAATCTTGATGCTGATCGCCAGTTTCTTCACAGCATCTACGGCTGCCTGAGCAGCTTCGTCATCACTCATCTTCGCGGTGTCGATCCCCATCGCCTCAGCGATCTTACGATATTTTGCTTTGGCAGCCGGCATGTTGAACTCCATCACGTAAGGCAACAACAGTGCGTTGGCCACACCGTGAGGAATATCATAGAAGGCACCCAGCGGGTGAGCCATACCGTGTACCAGACCCAAACCTACATTCGAGAAGGCCATACCGGCAATGTACTGTGCAGTAGCCATTGCATCACGCGCCTCGATGTTCGAAGGGGTCTCAACAGCCTTAGGCAACCATTTGGCGATCATCTCGATAGCCTTCAACTCGAACATGTCGCTCATCTCCCATGCACCCAGCGTAATCAAACCTTCGATAGCGTGAGTCAAGGCATCCATACCGGTTGCTGCGGTCAAACCACGCGGCATGCTCAACATCAATTCCGGGTCGATAATGGCCAGTGTCGGGATATCGTTCGGGTCCACGCAAACCATCTTCTTAACATGCTCCTCGTCGGTGATCACGTAGTTGATCGTCACCTCAGCTGCAGTACCTGCAGTGGTCGGCAAAGCGATCACAGGAACCGATTTCTTTTTGGTAGGAGCAACTCCCTCCAAAGAGACAACATCCGAAAATTCCGGGTTGTTCATGATAATACCCACAGCTTTTGAGGTATCGATCGAAGAACCACCACCGATAGCTACGATAAAGTCAGCACCCGCAGCTTTGAAAGCCTCGATACCAGCCTTTACGTTTTTAACGGTCGGGTTCTGTTTTACGTTATCGAACAGCTCAAAAGGAATACCGGCCTCTTTCAGGACATCGGTCACCTGAGCAGCTACACCGAATTTTACCAAATCTTTATCGGTAATTACCAATGCTTTTTTGTAACCGCGTTTTGCAACCTCTTCTGCGATTACTTTACGCGATCCGGGACCAAAATAGGAGGTCTCGTTAAGAATCATTCTGTTTGCCATTGCTTTAATGCTTTTATTGGTCAAATATTACTATGTGTTTTTTACTCCACTTTCACCTTGATGACAGCTTTTTTTACATGTCCTTCGCCCACTAACGGTGCGTGCGCATCCTGCGGGAAGAAGATGCCCATCTCTCCCGGACCAAGCGTAAAATAGGTTTCGGGGGCATCGTTATAAAAGATCACATCCTTCTCGCGGTTCATCTCGCCACGGGGAGTCGTGCAAAGCGAACGTTTTTTCCAGCCGAACCCCTCACGGCCCGCCAGTACCACCTGAATATCAATATAACGATCATGCGCCTCCAACGCCGCCTCAGCAGGCTTCTTCAGATCACGCTCACTGATCGTCACATAGACATTGTCCCCGTCAACCGGGTATTTTCCCTCTGACAAATCTGCCAGCGAATGCTGCTCAAGATAGGTGCAAACCGTCGCAAAATGACGATTCAACGCTCCGTAAGCAGCCAAATCAGTTATTGAATCCAGTACCATGATTCTATCTGTTTTATAAAGTCTTTCAACCCCTATTTATTTATGTTTGAGCCGAACGTCCACAATCACCGGATTGTGATCACTCCATTCGGGCTGTTCACTGCGGTAACTGACCGTCTCAAAGTCATCGGAATGGAACAGGTAATCAATACGCAGCACCCCCAACAACCGCCGATAGGTAAAGACCGCTCCATGTCCCTTCTCCTTAAAGGCATCGACAAAGTTGCCGCGCATCTTCCGATAGGTATAGGACATCGGCGTATCGTTGAAATCGCCGCAAACAATCACCCACGGCGTACCGTCATGGATGCGTAACGAAACCGAGTCGGCCTGCTCAGCCCGCTTCACAAAATTGCGTTTGAGCTTGCGGGCAATCCCCTTCGCCTTGTCATTCCGGGAGGTGTCGAGCAGCGGCTCCGAACGCAAAAACTCCCGATCCTGCTCGTTGATCTGGGTCGTCTGCAAATGGTTGTTGAATACCCGGATCGTATCCTTGCGAATCGCAATATCAACCCACATCACCGAATTTTGCGATTCTGGGAAGGTCATATGGTCTTTGGCTACAATCGGATACTTGCTGTACACCGCCAATCCCCAACCTCCATTGTGGTTCAGTTCATGCGTATAAAACACCGACTTATATTTCCAATCCTCTAACAGGCTATCGATCTCCGTGCGTTTGTTGACAAAATTGGTCTCGAACTCCTGGAAGCAGATGATATCAGGATCCTCCTCCGTAATATACGTAGTGATCTCCTGCATCCGGTTTTCGGGCTTTCCGGTGGTATTTCCCCAAAAGCCCCCTACGTTGTAACTCAGGATGCGTAAGGTTCCCTCTTGCCGGGGGTGTTCGTACTGTTTACTCCATTGGGGTCGGAAATATTTTCCTACATGTCCCAACCCCAGCACAAACACTGCCAACGACAGCAACGCCACCTTCTGCCAACGTACCGTCCAATAGAGCATCAACAGCGCATTGGCGATGTAGATGAATGGAGCAGCCAGTCCCAAAAAGGCAAACCAATAGATTTTGGCAGGATGAACATAAGGCGCGCAATAGGCCAACACCATCGCCACAGCCACCGCAAAGGTCAGCACATAGAGCAACCAATCGAAGAGTTTCACCACTCCGATGCCCCATTTGGTCCATCCATGTTTCGAATTTCCCATGATTGCCTTCGACTTTATCTCCTTTACGTTTCTCTGTCGGGTTCGTTGTACCCGCCTCTCCGGAAGCTATCTTTTCTACCAAAGAGGCTAACCTTATGTTTCTATGCTCCTTTTGCCTCAAACACCTCTTTTGGGCTACACTGCGATCTGAGTCGTAAGTGCTACACCATTCATTGGCTACGGCTCAAGAACGTTTACTGACTTCATTACCAGTGAAGAATCGCGTTCTCAATTTACTACATCTTGAACCTTCGCCTCTCACTGTCCACTGTCTGCCATCCAAGGCGGCCTCACAACAGCGATCAATAGTAGATTTTCCCTTTCTTTTTCCAATAGTAGAGCAGGAAGAATCCGAAGATCATTCCGCCTACATGGGCAAAGTGGGCGATACCGCTTCGTGATCCCACCACGCCGAGCAGCAACTCGATCACACCGTATCCGATCACGAAATATTTGGCCTTGATCGGAATGGGTGGAATCAGCAACATGATGATCGAATTGGGATACATCATTCCAAATGCCAGCAACACGCCGAACACCGCTCCCGATGCACCGATCGTCACCACATTGGCCCGCTGCATAATCACACTCTGCATATAAGGAGTAAGGCCTCCCATCTCCTGAGCGATAGCCTGCAGTCGGGCGATCTCGATCCATCCGACAGCCATCTGCAACAAGCCTGCACCGATGCCCGTCACCATATAATAGGTCAAAAAACGTTTGCTACCCAATGCATATTCCAGTGTACGCCCAAACATCCATAAGGCGAACATGTTCATAAACAGATGGGTTAAACTCCCATGCAGGAACATGTGAGTCACCAGCTGGTAAAGGTGAAAATTGGGGCTCTGCCACGAGTATAGTCCCAACCGCTCAACCAGCATATTTCCCAGCCCATTCGGCAAAATCTCCTCGGCCAGGAAAAAGAGCGCGTTGATGATGATCAGATTTTTGACCACCGGAGGGGTTGCAAATGCTCCATTATCAAATCGCATACAATCGTTTTTTTAATTTAAAATCGTTTGGACAGCTCCTCACCGCTAATCCGAACCAAAACAGTTTTACCGGAGGGGGTAAATGCCGGCTCACTGCAAGAGGCCAATTCATCCAACAAGGCGCCCACAGCAGCCTCATCAATATGTGCCGCAGAGGAGGCACCCCGTCGTGCCAAAACAGCTGCCATATCCTGCAGTTTCTGTTGATTAGGGACCGCCCCCAATTCATGGACACAGGCCAACACCTCATGCAACGCATCACGCAACATACCGGCCGGCAATTCAGGCGGAATCCCCGTCACCACAAAAGTAACGTCATCGTCCGACTCCGTGTTGTGCTCCAGCGCCACTGAATCATACTCCACCAAATCGGATTCCTCAGCCACGCCAACCGACCCGGAGCCTTCAGAACCGGCAATAGCACTCTCAATCTCCTTAAAACCATCTTTATTCGTCTGTGGCATCACCTCCACATCCATCTGCTCAGAGTTGGGAGCTACCTCTCGATGATCGGAGGAGTGTTCTGCACGAGTCGATTCCCTCTGAGGCTCAAACTCAAAACCCAATGCGGAAAGCTCCTCTTTAATTTGCATCATAACCGCACCGTCAGCAGGCGAAAAGGTTACCTCCTCAGGGAAAAGCAGTTGTTGGCTGACCGCCGCATTGTTTCCCAACAGACACAAATAGCGTTCGAACAGCACCCGTTCACGGGCCCGCTCCACATCCACTACCACCAACGCATCGCCCAATGCCGTAGCATAAAGACGATCCGTCAATTTCAATTGACCTCGAAATCCGGCAGCGAGATTCAAATCCAAGCGCTGTTGCTGCGGTTCAGTTTGTTGCGCCAGTTCCGGCTCTGGAGTCCCCTCCAAAAAAGCCTGCATGGAGCTATCCATCTCATTAAAGCGCTCTGTCAGGTCAGCATCCACCCCAGCCCGGGAATCGATCTCATAAAGCTGTTGCCAGCCATCCAAGGCACTGTTGTGTGAACGAGGAACAGCTCCCCCACCACGTAATGGTTGCGTATGACCTGTTGTGTGTTCCGCCTGGAAGGGATTAAAAGCAGGATTTGCCCCGGTATCGGGTTCACGATAGATGGTACCTTTTTTGTAAACCGGTATATCGATCGAACTGTCCATATCGAAATCCATCATTGGAACCACCCCCAACTTGCCCAAAGATTCTCGCACGGCAGCATTAAAAATCTGCCAAATAGCCTGTTCGTCCTCGAACTTGATCTCTGTTTTCTGAGGATGTACATTGACATCGATCCGTTTCGGCGCCACCGTCATATACAAGAAATAGGGCGGCTGTGTATCAGGCGAGATCAGCTTGTCGTAAGCCTGCATCACCGCCTTGTGGAAATAGGGCGAACGAAAATAACGACCGTTCACAAACAGATACTGTTCGTGTTTGGTTTTGCGAGCCACCGACGGATGCCCCACATACCCTTCGATTTTAATAATCGAGGTATCGACCGAAACCTCCAGCAAATTGTTGGCCAAATCCTTACCGCAAACTCCGGCTATACGTTGCCGCAAATTGCCTTTGGACAGGTTATACACTGGAGAATCATTATTGTATAAGGCAAACGCGATCTCTGGATAACACAAAGCGACCCGCTGAAACTCAGCAGTCAGATAACGTGCCTCAATATGCGGTTCTTTAAGAAAGCGACGACGTGCCGGCACATTATAGAACAGGTTTTTAACCAGGAACTGCGTTCCTTGCGGAGTCTGTACAGGCTCCTGCGACACAAATTTTCCACCGTTAATCGTCACGCAGGTTCCCACCTCGTCATCGGCAGTACGGGTTCTCACCTCGACCTCCGCCACTGCAGCGATTGACGGGAGCGCCTCTCCTCGGAATCCAAAAGAGTGCAGTTGTGAAAGATCATCGACCGAACGAATTTTCGAAGTGGCATGCCGTTCAAATGCCAGCTTGGCATCCGAAGCACTCATACCGCAACCGTTATCGATCACCTGAATCAAACCACGTCCACCTTCTCGGAAATTGACCTTGACGGAGGTACTGCCCGCATCGACAGCATTCTCCATCAGCTCTTTGACTACAGAAGCCGGTCGTCCTACAACCTCTCCTGCAGCAATCTGATTAGCCACGCCATCCGGCAATACTTGAATTTTCTGGATTTCCATCGGTCTTCTCTCCTACCTAACGACTCACCAACACCAAAAACAGCACCCACAAAATCGCTGCCAACAAGACCAACATCCGCACCACCATACTGCGGTGGCGACGACGTCCCTGCATACGACGGGCGACGATTCCACGACGCAGATGCAGATGCCACTCTTGAGGAGTCTCCTCCTCAACCTGCACGTCAACAGACTTTTGGTTATTTTCCTGCTCGTTCATATACGAAACGTTGCCTCAACGCTTTTTGGGCTGTTTTCAGTATTATCCGGGTTTAAGTTACAAAGATAAAAACAGTTTGCGAACTATTTTACGATTCCTCGAAAAACAGTCCGCAAACCCAAATATTCCACGATATATTCCAAACGAAGAGAGACTTCGCTCCAGATCTATACTCGTTTCACACAACTATATTACTAACCTCTTGCTATCTTTAAATGCCTCCACTCTTATCAACAAGAACAGACCTTCTGACGCCCCCTCACAAGATACTCAACAACCGATCAAACACCAATCCCAATTATTTTCTGGTATCTCATCACGAATCAGGCAATCCCAGACATTAAAAAATAGAATTATGTCTACATCAACTAACGAAAGAAGCTCTTCATCCGATCGAAGATGTTTCCTCCTGCAGTCGGTGCAGCCTGTTTGAAGTTGTCGCTTTGCGAAAGTTGCTCCAACAACCGTTTTTCATCAGCATTGACCCGCGTCGGAATCGGAATGTTAACCACAACCAACAGATCTCCTCGACCATAACCGTTTACATCGGGCACACCCTTACCACGCAACCGTAAAACTTTACCTGCTTGCGTTCCGGCCTCGATCTTAACCTTGGCCCGGGCATCTACCGTCGGAATCTCTACAGAAGCACCCAAAACTGCCTGCGGAATAGTCAAATTCAAATTATAGATCAGATCATTGCCATCACGTACCAACTCTTTGTCGGGTTCCTCTTCGATCAACACCAACAGATCTCCCGGGACACCACCGTGACGGGCTGCATTACCTTTGCCACTGACCGAAAGCTGCATACCCTCGCCCACTCCGGCAGGGATCTTGATCTCGATCACCTCTTCTCCTCGAACAACCCCTTCACCGTGACATTTCGGACAAGGACTTGTAATCACTTTGCCCTCACCATGACAGTTCGGACAGGGTTGCGTGGTCTGCGTCCGGCCAAAGAAGGTGTTGACCACTTGTGACACATAACCCGAACCATTACAAGTTTTACAGGTAGTATAGGAATCTTTGTCCTTCGCTCCCGTACCGCCACACTGATCACAAGCAACATCCTTATTGATTTTCAGCTTTTTGGTAGTACCGTTAACAATCTCCTTCAGACTCAGTTTTACCTTAATACGCAAATCCGAACCGCGATTTACACGGCGGCCTCCTCGAGAGGCATTACCGCTGAATCCGCTAAAGCCACCCCCAAAGTGGCCACCAAAGATATCTCCGAACTGACTGAAAATATCCTCCATGGTAAAGCCGCCACCACTGAAGCCACCGCCACCAAAGCCGCCGGCTCCACCATTCATACCTTCATGTCCGAACTGGTCGTAACGTGCTTTTTTATCCGGGTTGCTCAAAACATCGTATGCTTCGGCAGCCTCCTTAAATTTCTCCTCAGCCTCTTTATCGCCTGGGTTTTTATCCGGGTGGTACTTCAGTGCCGCTTTGCGGTATGCCTTTTTAATCTCATCGGCACTCGCTCCACGATCGACACCCAATACCTCATAGTAGTCTCTTTTTGCCATAACCGTTTACTCTCCTTACTCTCCCTCTTATCTTGTCGTGTTCATCGGCGTTTACTCGCCAACCACAACTTTTGCATAACGGGTCACCTTATCTTTCAATTTGTAACCCTTCTGCACCACATCGATAATTTTACCTTTTTTCTCCTCCTCCTGGACTGGAACTTTGGCCACTGCCTCATGCAGATCGGTATCCAACTCGTGACCGATCGCCTCGATCTCCTCAACGCCACGCGCCCGAAGCATGTCCATCAACTTCTGGTGGATCAGCATCACACCCTGACGTACCGATTCAACATCTTTGGCAGTCTCCATCGCAGCCAAGGCCCGGTCAATGTCATCCATAACCCCCAGCAGGGCCTTAATGACCTCCTCACCGCCGGTTGCGACCAAATCCATCTTCTCTTTGAGGGTACGTTTGCGATAGTTGTCGAATTCGGCACTCAACCGCAAATATTTATCCTGCCACTCTTTGACGGCTTCTGCCAACTGTGCCGATTTGTCACCAGCATCCTCAGTCGCTTCTGCCACATTGTCAGATGCAGGGATTTCAGACGCAGCCTCAGCAGCCTTCTCTTGCGCCTGGGCCTCGTTTTTAACCTCTTCTTTATCAACTATTTTCTTTTCTGATTCTTTCTGTGCCATGATGGTATGTTTTTATTTTGACTGGGAATTACGCAAATTATATACCAAGCAATCGAGTCTCGCAGCCACATATATATAAGTAGGTTTCTGCACAAGGACCACAAACCAGGTATGGTAACAGAGCTCCATCACGCACCTTCGGCTCTCCAAAACACAAATCTACCCGATAAATAGCACCTTTCTACTCAATTTCTCCCCTTTTCGCAGCGTGGTGAATAAAAAAATCGAGCCGCAATATCATTTTTTCGCCCCAACAAAATCGACATTATACAACTAACTATCAACATGTTAAGTATAACAAATAATCACCATATACCTTTCTCAAATAAAATATTTTCAATTTTATAGTATCTATGTATTGCATAATACTAAAATAAATACATATATTTGCAATACAGAAGAACAGATCATCCGGCACAAGAAGGGTTATACCGGCCAAAAATGATAAGATGATAACTCTCCGCCGGCATGAAAAGTTCAAGCAATAACAAAACAATAGAGGCTGCGCACCAACAAAACAATTCGATTCACCAACCTAAAACCCAACGCCATGAAACAACTATTCATCTCCTTATTCATACTGTTGACAGCGATTGCTTCGCTGGAGGTATCCGCACAAACGTCACCCACATTTTCTCTCACCGGTCAGGTTGTCAACGACCAGGGGGAACCGGTGGATTACGCCACCGTACAGCTTCGGCATCAACAAGACAGCACCCGCTTCTATGGAGCAATCACCGATGAGGAAGGCAAATTCACCTTGACTGTCCCCAAAGGTGATTATCAACTTCGGATCAGTTTCCTCGGATACCAGGAGTACTCACAAGAGCTGGCCGTCAATGGAAAAACTGATCTCGGAAAATTGGAGATGTCCACTTCGGCTGTCAACTTGCAGGAGGTAGTGGTCACTGCCAACCTTATCACCCGAGAAGCCGACCGCTACGTAGTTAACCTGGGCAACACTCCGTTAGCTATTGGTCGGGATGCCAAGGAGGCCCTGATGCTGGCACCCGGTGTATGGGTATCGAATCGAGGTGAAATCTCGGTTAACGGACGTACCGGAACCCGCGTGATGGTGAACGAACGACTGTTACACGAGACAGGCGAAGAGTTACTGGCCTACCTGCAATCTTTGAAAGCGGAAGATATTCAAAAAATTGAGGTAATCCCCTATACAGGAGCAGAATACGATGCAAGCACAATGTCAGGAATTGTGAAAATCACCTTGCGCAAACAGCGCGAAGACGGCCTTGAAGGATCGGTTTCGCTGCGGTTCCAACAGGCATTGGATACCAAAGGCACATGGCAATTGGCCCCTGCCACCAGTGTGAATTTCCGTCGTAAAAAACTCAGTCTTTATACGAATTTCTCGGTCAAGCGAAACTTATCTAAAATTCACACTTTATCGACAAATATCTTTGAGAACATGAACGCCAGCAGTGTTACACGTTCTGAGCAAAACATAAACTCAATGATCCGGCATATCAGTACTTCCGAGCAACTGCGTATAGGCGGAGTATACGACATCTCCGACAAGCATAGCATCGGGCTGGAGGTCAACTATTCGAATACTCCTGTCATTTCAGGATACACAACCGGAAATATGACCATTGACGATAATGGCAACCATACGGATATTGCCAGTCTGTATAGCATGGGGTTAGACCGAGAACGACTCAGCGTATCAGGAAACTATTTTCTCAAACTCGATACGGTTGGATCCATGTTCAAGCTGCTGTTCGATTATAATAATTACCACTCCGACAACCACAACGATTACAACAGTACATATACCGGATTCATGAATTTCGACACCATTTATCGAAACTTAATCCGAACTTTCAGTGATCTGTACACGGTCAATGCCGATTTCGACAT